>NZ_MWSJ01000010.1 GCF_002237755.1 Lysinibacillus sp. KCTC 33748
TCAGTGAATGTGGATTAGGATTATCAGATAGATATTGTTTCATTTTTTCTAATTCCCAAATAATTAACTTCCAAGTTTCTATATCTATTTCATTGGCATCATAATAATCGAATTTCTTATAGCACTTTTCGAAGGCAGGCATAATATAGCCAAAGTTTTCTTCTGTAAAGAAAATTGAAGATGTATTCCAACATTTTACTTTATACTTATCAGGAAGAATCTCTATATAACAATTGTCTTCCAAGGTACTTAAATCATAAGTTATTTCAATCATTTTATCACCCCTTTAAACAGTAAATCTCAATAATCTGAGCTTTTTATAAGTTGCATCTGTTGAGAATAGGCAACTATCAATCACCCTTTTTGCTTACCGAAATAGAATCATTACGGAATCTGATTACATCTAGGAATTGAAACCAACTCAAATAATGGTTGAGGTATTTTGTTGCCACACCATTAAAACGGTTCATCCAGCCTTTCAGACGGCTATGATAGTTATTGGCATTTTGGAAATGGTAAAGTCCTTTTACTCGTTCCTTTCCATCCGATTTGGAGGGATAATGCTCTAACCCTTTATCTTTTGCATAGGTTTTGAAAGCCCGCTAAGTATCTGTACAAAGGGTATTCGATTAGGATAACTTGGCACTTTTGTCCTTTTTTATATAACCATTATAGAACGAAGGTTCGTTTTATTCAAATATCAACATAAACGAAAATGAGGATTGATTTCTTTAGTGGATGGCTAAAATAACAAAAAAGTGGATGGTACATTACAATTGAAATAATATTAATATATAATTTTTTATCAGGAGTAACACTGTTATAAGAAGAAAATGCAAGTTTTAAGGAACTAATGAGGTGTATATATATGGATTGGAAACCTGATAGAAAAGCGAAAAAGGCGATCTATAAACAACTCGCAGAATATATTGAAAAGGGCATTGCAGATGGTACATTTCCACATGATAAACCATTACCATCAGAGAGATATTTAGCGAGTGCTTTAAATTTAAATAGAAGTACTGTCGTTCATGCATATGACGAATTAGAATCGATGGGGCTAATTGAACGGACTAGAGGAAGCGGTACTACCATTAGTAAAGATATATGGGGTATAACAAAAAAGCGGATTCCTAGTTGGAATAGGTATATTGAGGCGGGTTCTTTTTTACCGAGCCAACCTGTCACGCAAAAAATAAGAAAAGAAGCTGTTGAACATAAAATAATAAATTTAGCTTCCGGTGAATTGTCAGAAGAGCTTTTCCCAAAAAAAATTTTAAGCGAGATAACGTCAACACGTTCTTTTATTGGAAGCCTTGGATACGATCATCCACAGGGGAATGAAATCCTTAGAACTACTATTGCAAAACACGTGAAAAAAAGGCGAGGGATCGAAACTAATCCTTCTTCAATACTTATAACATCAGGAGCGCAACAAGCATTACATTTAATTGTGCAATGTTTGTTAAAGCCTGGAGATGCAATAGCAATAGAAGATCCTTCCTACAATTATAATCTTCCAATTTTCAAATCAGTAGGTATACAAATACATTATCTACCTGTCGATAAGGATGGAATAAACCCAGAAGATTTGGAGTTATTATATAAAAAACACCGAATCAAAATGATTTTTTTAAATCCATATTTTCAAAATCCAACGGGCTCCTTATTGAATAAAAAGAAAAAAGAAGCGATTTTAGACATATCCTCAAAGCTTGGAATTCCAGTAGTAGAAGATGATCCTTATAGTTTAACAGCTTTTTCAGGAGATAAAATCTCTACCCTAAAATCAATGGATAGGAATGGCAACGTATTATACATTAGTTCTTTGTCCAAAATTGTTGCCTCAGGATTAAGAATAGGGTGGATTATTGGCCCAACATCGGTGATTGAAAGGTTATCCGATGCGAAACAACAAATCGACTTCGGTCATTCTAGCTATACACAATGGGTAGCGAATGATTTTTTAGAATCAGAAAATTTTCAAATTCATATAAAAAGTTTAATTAAGGAATTAGAGAAAAGGAGAGATAAAATTATAGAAAGCCTCGATACTTATTTAAAAAATCAGGTGGAATATTCTATTCCTCAAGGTGGTATTCATATATGGTGCAAAATACTTAAAAATTATAATGAAACCCAATTGCTTGAAGAATCCATTAAAAGAGGCGTCATTTATGTTCCTGGTTCTACACTGGGATCCAAAGATGGTTTTGTTCGTTTTACTTTCGCGAAGGAAGATGAAGATTCAATCGATGAAGGAATCAAAAGGTTTGCAGAAGTCCTTAATAGTATATAGACAATTTGATGACTAAAAATGTGTTAGATTAGATGGCTAAAATATTTACAGGTGTGTTGGTTTGGAAAAAATAGGTTTATTATTGAGCGGTAAAAGGATTTTTTGTTACCTATTTGCTAATATATTTTCATTTTAACTGATTGTAGCGTAGGGCTACTCGACTCCCGTAGGAAAGCGAGTAGCCCGTAGCGGAAATCAGTCTCTTCGGGTGTATAAAAATGGCAAATCAACACACCAGATATTTTTATCCCTACGGTAAATGGATGGTCAAAAAAACATCGAATTGGATGGTTATAAAAAATAGTAATCCCTTATCATGAAGAGGTGAATGTTAAAGCATCGATATAGCTTAATTACTAATTATTCTTTATGAAACAATGTGCAATTAAGATAATAATATAGTAATTGCTACTAAAATGTTTAAATTATTGAAAGAGTTGATATGATATGACAACAGGTATGATTATTACGCTAGTGATTGGATCTATTCTTAAATTGATAATGAGCCCTCCCAGTATAGCTGTAGGATGGGGGGTAAGTAAATTTGAACTTCATAAAAAACTTGATTCAAAAGATGTTACGGTAACATTTAATGGAAATAATTTAGATGAGGAAGAAAAAAATAGATTTACAGACTATTTTAATAAAGCTTCCTTTTTGAAAAAACATTATATATTTCCAGGTAATGAAAAATTATTTTTACAACCAGAGACTAATGTTACCCCATTTATCATGAACGTAAAAAGAGGCAAAAAAGATGTTAATTTCTTTGTTTTTAGTTACGACAATCATGTTGATGTAGTCAAGAAGTACAAGGAGAAGGTTGTTTCATATAGTATTAGTTCTGAACATCTACAAAATTTCGCAGCTTTAACTACAAATGCAAATCATTAAAAAATTAGGGATTCGGTCACTGACGTAGAATCCCTTTTTAATACCCTGAACATTACGTCGAAATTATCTTCCACTTCAATTGAATGGAGGATTTTTTTATTACAAAAAAGTCGGGATTATATTACTACTCATCTTAGCACTTAATACTTGATGAAAAACTTCCTTAAACTTCTTTTAGCAAATGTTCGTAAAAAAGTTCTAAGAGGTTGTTAGTCTAAAGCCTTCGCTTCCATGCGATAACGTCAATCTGACCTGCATTTGTAAAAAACCTCCGACCTAAGGCAAACCGAATAAACCGAAATTGTGTCGTCCCTCATGCAAGCCTAGGCAAGAGTTTAAGATCCAGCTACCGAAGTGATAGGCAGATGAAGTTTGATTAGAAATGGTGAATTTATTTATAATTGGAATAAAAATTAGTCTGGAACGTATTAAAGTAAAGGGAGGCTTCCTAAAATGACATTAATCATTTTTATCGTTGTAGCACTTGCAATTATTACGTTTTCTTTAAGCCTAACTACAAGGAAAAAGAAAAAAAGAATAATAACGGGAATCGTTTTGTTGTTATCGGTTTTGACGTATCCACTTACTTTACCTTTGTTACACGAAACGAAGGTGATTCATGGTTTAGAAGGAACCGCTTCTTTAATTGTTTTTCATCTTCTTATATTGTTAGGTGGAATGATCGTAATCATTGCAGGTATTTTCACAAAAACGGAACCAAATGAAAGCATTGAATAATACTTCTATATTAACAAATTAGGGTTTTATTTCTTTGTTAAGAGCTGTAGATGAATGCGGATTTAAGCTTCTTTTCAGCGGGTGTTTAAACACTCGCTGAAATAGAGGAATCTCAGGCTAAGAACTTAACATCGTACTGTTATTGTTGTTGTTGCCGCTTCGCTTTCGCATGTAAGACATTTGTTGGCCTAAAGCCCCATGGGGAATAGAAGCAGAAATAGAAGTAAAATACTAATTTTTGGGGTAATTTTCGATTCATTATTCATCTTCCTAAAGTTGGTAGTATAATTGTAGAATCATACATTCATAAAGGAGAGAAATTGATGACAGCTCAACAACAGGCAGCAATGCAATCCATGATCGACTGGCTAGCAGATGAACACGAACTTGGGCAAGAGCCCAAGAAAATAGAAATTGCAGCAGAATTTGATTTATATGATATGCACTACTATATATTCAAGTATAAAAAAACTATTCTAGGAAAATGGCTCCTTGGCGTATGCGGAGGCTATGAGGATCCGTCTGACACTGAGCATTGCGGCCATGTATTCAGCGAGATGCAACCTTATGACCCTGCGACTGCAGAGCAAGAAGCTGTAAAGATGGTAGAATTAATCCGAGAATACTGGATGCAGCAGGCTGCAGCATATGAAGCTGCTCAATCCATGGAGGATGAGACGGAAACGCAAGATAATGGTTCTGGTATTTTTAACGGGTTCGTTCTGCTTAACTCTGCAGAATGTGATATTGATCAGATAAAGACCAACCTTTTGAATGATTGGAACATCACTTGCTCGTCAGTAGATGATGAGGAAAACGCCGAAGAAACAGAGGAAGGAACCTTGGTCTTTGAAGTAGACGACTGCATGTTAGCGGTTAGCTTTGTCGAAGCTCCCGTACCAGATGGTGAGGCTGAATATTATGCACAGGGAAATTACATGTGGAAGGAAGCCGTGGAGGTTACTCAAACGCATGTAGCTCAAATCATCCTAGCTGCATTTACCCGCTCCAGCTCCCCACTGGACAGTGGCAGGTTATACACTAAGCTGGCGGCAAGTTGTTTAAAGCTTCCTAACGCAATAGGGATCTATACATCTGGCACCGTATTCCAGCCTGAACTTTTTCAGGATATGGCTGAAGTCATGAAAAATGACGACATGTTTCCTTTACTGAATCTTGTTTATTTCGGCCTTGTCGGAACGGAGACCGGGGTAGATGGATATACTTATGGGTTAAAAGCCTTTGGAAAGGATGAAATTGAAATTTTGGACAGTCAAGCATCTCCTGCCGAACTGCGCGATTTTTTGATTACGATTTCCGGATATATTGTAGAAGAGAATGTCACGTTAAGGGATGGAGAAACGATCGGCTTCTCAGCAGAGCAAAAGCTACCGATTTCCCGTTCCGAGGCAGTTTATGTCGATGGGGATACTCTCAAAATCAAATACTAGTTTCATGACCAAAAGACACCGTAGCAGGTGTCTTTTTTGCTTCATAATCCCATTTCCAATTGTAAGTGAGGGGAGGGATACCATCTTTTTAACCTTTAAGATGTTAGCTTCATACAATGTTGAAATGTAGATACCTTTTACAATACAGCCTTTGGTCGTTCCGGATGTTGTGCTTATTTAAGCATCTTGTTCGCGTATGATTCATTTATTAAAATATTTTTATGTTGTATAGCAAGGTTAACTAACTTAAATTCAGCTTTGCGTATATCACCTTTGATGCTGTTTAGCTCGTTCCAAGCCAAATCATACAAAGATTTATCAATGATGCCATTCAAATAAGCTTCTTCTAATTCATCAGCATCTTTCTCAATCAACTCTCCTGATGGTAACAAAATAAGATCTAAAAATAGATCATCCATATAAGGAACATTATCTTCTATTGCGTTTCTATGGCAAATATCGATATACCATTGAATTATTTCTCCGTTAGCATTAAACATAGTTGTTACAGAATGGTTTTTTTTGAGGGGAAATTGTTGTAACCATATATAACCGTTATCAACAATACATAGTTTTTTCTCTCCATAATTCACGAATAAAGGTTCAGTAACTAGGACTGTTTTCAATAAAGTTATAAAACCCTTGAATTCTCTAGTGTCAAGGTATGACTGACTATACTTTCTTTCGATAACCCGCGACCATTCCGAACGGTCACCGAACTTTCTTTTAAGCATACTGAACCTCCAAACTCATTTTAAATAATGGGGATACAAATCTTTATGCTGCCATATCCAGTTTTTCATCTCAAGGATCATTTCTTCATAGCTCGGTACGGTAAATGAAAAATCTTTTCTTGTGTTGACTAGTGTTTTATCAATGTTTACGGGGGGATATGGCTGGATCGTTACTTTATTTTCCTTGAAATGCGTATTGAATAATTGCAGTAACTCAAATTTTGAAATACTGCTATTGTTGACGAGGTGGTAGAGGCCTGTTGTACCTTCAAGTGCTGCACGTTCAATTGCTTTTGCTAATGTTAGGGTCGTAACTCCGGTCCATATTGCACCCGTATAGCCGCGAATAGTATTATGTTGTTTCATAAACCAATTAAAAAGGCCAATACCATCCTCCTTCAAATCAGGACCGATGATAGAATTACGAAACGTTAGATGTTGAGTGCTTTCAATTTCTCCTAGCCCCTTCGTACGGTCGTAAAAGGTTTCCCCATCACGAAGGCTTTTTTCATGATAGGGAGCGGCTTTTCCTGAGAATACACAATCTGTACTTAAATGAATAAGCTTAGTGTTACTGTTTGTTAATAAAGATTCAATGACATGAGGCAAATAACTATTGAGATATACACTTTTCTCGCGGTCTGTTTCACAGGCGTCATTTAATACACCGATACAATTGACCGCAACATCATAGTCGTGATCTAAAACTAGTGCTTTTAAAAAATTTGTATCTGTAATATCTCCCGTAATATTATTTCCGCAAGAAAAGGCTGATCGCGAATAGGTTGTTACGTCATGCCCTTGGGCGTACAAATAGAGTGAAATCGTGTGGCCAGCCATTCCAGTAGCTCCAAGTACTAAAAATTTCAAGGTTTTCCTCCCATCCAATTTTGTAATTCTTCTTGAATGAGCGGAAGCTTTAATAATTTTTCTTTTATTTCAGCGACGGATAGTATTTTCGTATTAGTAGAGTTGTATTCGTCGGTTAACGTAATTTTAGGAGAGCCCTCATCAAGATATTTTCCATAATTTAAATCACGGTTATCTGCAGGGATTCTATAAAAATTCCCCATATCAATGGCCTTCGCAGCTTCTTCCTTTGTTAATAACACTTCGTAAATCTTTTCGCCATGCCGTGTTCCGATAGTTTGTATTTTATTTTGAGCTTGAAAAATTTCTAGTAATGCCTGTGCTAAATCCTCAATATAAGCAGCTGGTGATTTTTGCACCATAATGTCCCCGTTGTCAGCGTGTGAGAAGGCGTATAAAACTAATTCTACTGCCTCATCAAGGCTCATCATAAAGCGTGTCATTTTAGGATCGGTAATCGTTAAGGGCTTGCCAGCTTTAATTTGTTCGATAAATAAAGGAATTACAGAGCCCCTTGAAGCCATGACATTTCCGTATCGTGTTCCACAAATCAATGTTTTATCTGGATGAACCATTCTAGACTTAGCAATAAACGTTTTTTCCATCATAGCCTTCGAAATTCCCATTGCGTTTACTGGATAAGCAGCCTTATCTGTAGACAGGCAAATAATTTTTTTAACACCAGCTCGAATACCCGCGGTTAAAACATTATCAGTGCCTAGAATGTTCGTCTTAACTGCTTCTAGTGGAAAAAATTCGCAAGAGGGGACCTGCTTAAGAGCGGCTGCATGAAAAACAAAATCGACATCATACATCGCATTATGAATGCTTTGGATGTCACGTACATCGCCTATAAAAAATTTAATTTTAGGATGTTGATAGAGTTTCCGCATATCATCCTGCTTTTTCTCATCTCTTGAAAAGATGCGTATTTCCTTAATGTCGGTATTTAAAAACCTCTTTAATACTGCATTACCAAAAGAGCCGGTGCCGCCAGTAATGAGAAGAACTTTATCTTTAAACATTGTATTGTTAATTACACCTCCTGCATGCATGGAAATAAGGGCGTTATTTTAATCCTCTTCGATGTAAATCATATTCAGAATTCTCCCTTGGGAAGTTATACCAGTATGCCAATTCATTTGTATATTTACTTGTCGGGTTCCTATCCATTAAAGCACAATTAAAATCCCAATCCCCGGCAATATCTTTTCTTATGGTAAAGGTTGCATCACCAATAAAACTTCTTCGAATAATTTTAAATTGTCCAGGTAATGTGTATCGGTTTGATTCATCTTTTATAAATGCATAGCCTGCCTTTGTAAGCATGTTGTAGTAGTAAATATCAAACTGACCATCTACTTGGGCTAAGACGTTTCGAATAGCGGGTAAGTAGTGATCATCACTATCTATGATAGCTACATAGTCACCAGTAGCTTCTGCGATACATCGATTATAGGCTACACTAGCACCCAAATTAGTTGGATGAGTAATTATTTTTAAGGCAGGACAGTTTTTTTGATAGTCCTCTAATAGGGCTAAAGTATTGTCTGTTGAGCCGTCATCACAAACGATAATTTCATAGGCGTATTCTTTAGGAATACTTTCTAACAATGTCAATATCCACTCGTCACTATTGTAGGCTGGTGATAAAAAACTGATTTTCATATAAAACCTCGATTCTTTTATTGTTAGTAGAGATGTTCAATAGGCGTAAGTAGAAGTTTTATAAAGTCTATACTTTTTACTTTGATTGACATAAAGGATTCTTTATTACAATATGCGTTGCAAGAGTGGTTCTGTAGGCAATTGCTTACATTCGTTAGTTATTTAAAAGAGAGAAAAGCATTTTAAAATAAGGTGATTTTACTAGTGTGATAACGGTACTTATACTAATCTTTTCACATTATTAAACAAGAAATCATAATTTAATGAAACGCTTCATTTAAAAAAGGGGGATGTTATGTCAAAAAAGATAGCCTTCATATGTAGTGTGGAATCGTATAAGCTCTCCGACGCACATATTTTCAAAGATTTATGCCTTGTTCCTATTTTGTTAGGTGAATACTTAGGCTATGATGTCACAATTTTAACGACTGAAATGAATGAAGCATTATTGAAACAAACCTTTCCTTCTGTCACTTTTCAACATATTCCGTTTGAGGATGACTATGTTGCTAATATGAATAGTTATTTAATAGAGCATGCGAAGGACATAGATATTGCATTTGCGATAGGGCCTTATCCATCGTATTTACCGATCTTAAAAACTTATAAAAAGTTTAATCCAAACGGAAAAATTTATATGAAATTAGATGTTAATCGGTTTTGGTTAAGTCGATTAAAAACCTATCCATATTTTTCGGAGTTACTCCAGCTTTGTGATGTGCTTTCCTCTGAATGTGAATCCATTCAAAGCTCTATTCATGAATTTACCAATTTGGATATTAAACGTATTCCTAATGGCTTTTATGAACTGTTTCAAACAGAGCCTGTTCCATTTCAAGAGAAAAAAAATAGAATAGTAACGGTAGGTCGTTTAGATGCTCCTGAAAAACAAATTCTTTTAGCAGTCAAAGCATTTTTAGAAGCACAGCTTGCAGATTGGGAGTTTCGGTTAATAGGTCCAATGTCAGAGGCGTTTAGACAGGAGCTATTGAACGTGCTGGATGGAAATCCATTTGCAGCACAGGTCATAATGTTGGGACCGATTTATGATAAGATGCAATTGGAAGAGGAGTATAGAAAGGCTAAAATTTTTTGCCTTACCTCTTTAGTAGAATGCTACGCTCATGTATTTGCTGAGGCCGCAAAGAATGGTTGTTATATCGTTACGACTGATGTTGATGGGGCTGCAGATATTACCCATAATCAGCGCTTCGGGATAATTCATCCGACTCATGATTGGCAAAGTGTTGGGCGGACATTACAGCAAGTAACGAAACAGGAAGGGTTATTGGCAGATGCATGTGAACACCTCCAGACTTTCGCAAGAGCGGAATTAAATTGGAAACATATTGTGCAAAAAGTAGCCGAATATTTAGAGGAAAAGCCAATCGAATAAGAGGAGTATATAACGAGAATGGAGTAAAAACAGTGCGACCATTCGTCGCTAGAAGGGGAATAAAGAACGCTTCTTCGTGGCCAACACCTTTTAATAAGAACCCCTTGAAAAGAGTGTTTAGTTGGAGCGGAAATAAACCCATGTTATTGTGAATAAAACACGAATGCTTCATAAAAAATCCCCTAGAATTTTCATCATCTAGGGGATAATTCTTTTACACTATCTTCAACCGAAAACTCTATCTTTCTATTACGTTCATCTTCCAGTCAAAGGAGGTAAATATTTTATTTGATTTCAAGTGTATATGGTTGAGAACTAGCTTTGCCGTAATATTCACTTACTTCAATAAAGTAAGTTCCTTTATCCAGTGTGATTGTACCTACTTCAGCATCTCCAGCTCCGTAATAATCAAAAGTTTCTACTGTTTTTCCTTTTGCATCAATAATACGGATGACGCCATCTAGTGCTTTTTCTGTTTTAAGAGAGAAGGACACATCGCGTTTGCTGTCGTTTTTAAATTCGAAATAGTCTTTATCACCAAATTGAACACCGGCATTTAAATATTGATTAGCTACCCATTTACCGTCTTTTTTCGTAAGTACAGTCGGTTTTGTCGGTACACCGTTAACTATCTTGGAATCTGCATCTTCATCAGCTTTTTTATGATCAAACAAAGTTAAATTATACGGTTGGATTGATAATTGTCCATTATTGCTTCCGTTAAGAACAATAAAATATCCGTGAGCCTGTTTTGCTTTAAAAGAAGTATTTACATCTGTTGTCCCGCCAAGACCGAGTAGCATTTGGATGAGATCTTCACCTTGTCCAAATTGAATTTCTGTTGCCATTTCTTTTGGATCAATTTTTTTATTGCCATTCGTATCTTCTATAATGGAGCCTGAAAACTTCAAGTCATTTTGAAGTTCTTTTGGTAATTTATCTAGCTGTTCTTTTGTATATGGTACAGAAGAAATAAGAAGGCTTATGATTTCATCTTTGCCATATTGTTTATAATAGTAGAAATCTGTATTATCTTGATAAATGAGATGATCTTTGTAAGTTGTACCAGGTTGAATCTTAATAGCAGTCTTTGGTGTATTATTATTGATATTATCCTCTTTTGGAATAGCTGCCATTTTACTTGTTTTAAGTGTATACGGTTCAGAAGAACGGTCACCAAGATTCATTACTTTTACAATATAGGTTTTATCCTTTTTCAATGCAATTGTCTTCGCTTCGTTTTCATCAATTGATGACCCAAGAAGTAGACTAAGTAACCCCATATCGTTAGTTAATGAAGAAACTGGGATTAATTCTTTTGTTTCCTCATCGTATTCAAATATAGTACCAGCTGGTGATTGGTTTATACCTTTTTGAATGTTGAAACCATAAACGGCATTTTCTTTAGCTGTAAATTTGAAGTAATCTTCATCATCTTCAGTTTGGAAGTATGCTTTTTGATCTTGACCAATATTAAAACCAATCGCTTGTTCCATAATTTGCTCAACGTTTTCCGGCTGATCCATAGCATCTGGATTCATGAACATATTCATAAAATCATTCTTTTGATTACGTTTTTTTGCTGTATATTCATTAAAAGATAAAAGATCGTCATCGTCTTCTACGCTGCTTTCTAGCATTCCTTCTAATGAAAGGCCGTCTTCATCTTCAGGAAGGGTAACGACTTCACCTTTTAATGTGTAAGGAATGATGGATTCACTAACAGTTGCTTCAGTATCAATACCGCCGCTATAGAACATTTCAAGTGTAGAATTGTTACTGTTTTCATTAGAGACGCCGATTACATACTTTTCATTAGGCTCAGCATCGACAACTAAGCTTACTCCATCGCCTGTATCCGTGCCGTAAGACGCTCGGATTGGATATGCCCCATCTAATTCTTCAGCATCGTCTATCTCTGTTGGGAAGTCTTCCTTTAAATAAAGCTCCATGGATGCAGTAACACCTGGAATCCCAGTTAAATCAAATTTCAGTGTCGTTGGTTCATTTACTGAAAATGTAAAATAATCTTTGTCACCCAGATGATCTTTAGAAAGTAGGGTATAGTTTTTCCCTTCTGTACTGAATGGGAATTTTTCAATGTTCTCCATATGCTCCATATCTAATGAATCAATTGGTAATTCTTTAGTCGTTTGAGCTGTGAAGACATAGTTAGAATCACCTTTTGAGCTATAGTTGCCATTATGGTCTTTAACTCCAATTAGAAGGGTTCCTTTTTGATCTGCATTAAATAGGTATCCTTCTTGTTTGCCTACACGAACATCATTGACGTTAATTGGTTCTACTTTTTTATTAGAACCTTCAGGGTAGAAGTACAAATCAAATGCATAATCATATTTGTCTGCACCTTTTAATGTCAGTTGAGCATATTCATTTTCATCAAGATCAACCTTGTACCATTTCTTTTCGTCCGGTTGGCTGAATGAACCTTTTTCAGTATTTAATGTATCCTTTTTTAGGACTTTAGCGTTCTTCAAGCGCTCTTCTTTTGTTTCTGAATACTGTTTTGGTAAATCTTTTATATTAAACTGTAATGCATTCACAGGATCTACTAGACCATGTCCATATGTAAGATCATAGCCTGTCTCACCTAAATCCTTTGCAGTCTTTTCAAGAATAGCTTCTATTTCAAAAGGCTTTAAATCTGGATATTTTGATTTTAAAAGTGATGCTACACCGGCAACAACAGGGGATGCCATCGATGTTCCACTAAATTTTACAAAGGATGATCCTTTTTTCTCATCATGAACTGTACTGTAAACATCTTCACCTGGAGCTACTAGGTCAACCGATGGACCATAGTTTGAATAGCTTGATAATTTGTTTCGATCATTCGTAGAACCTACGCTTATAACGCCTTCGTAAGAAGCAGGGAAGGAGTAATTATCTGTCGATTCATTCCCAGCAGCAGCTACAATTGTAACTCCATTTTCAATCGCTTTCTGAACGGCTTCCTCCATTAATGGAGATTCACCATAGCCGCCAAGACTCATATTGATAACATCAGCGCCTTGCTCGATAGCATAAAGGATGCCTTGTGCAATGACGAAATCATTAGCACCATCTTTTCCGTTAAATACATCGATCGGAAGCAGCTTGGCCTTAGGATTAATCCCGTGTCCTCCAATACCATTATCTTTTGCAGCGCCAATAATTCCTGCTACATGTGTACCATGGTCACCAGGATAAGAAGTATTGGCAGGTGCTGCAGCATTATATGGAGGTAGTACTTGAGATTTTAAATCTGGATGTTTAAAGTCCACACCAGAATCGATAACTGCTACTTTTACATCATTTTTACCTGCTAATTGTAGAGCTTTATCAATTTGAAGTAGATTTAAATGGTACATATCCTGTTTCTTTGGATCTGTTTTCGTACCAAAGGAATGATACACATAGCTTGGGGATACACTTTTAACCCCTTTTTGCTGAGCGTAATATGAAACTGCTTTTTCTAAATTTGTACCTTTGTTAAGTTGGATAACATCGTAACCTAAAGAAGGAATAGAGCGGATCACTTTTGTTCCAATTTTGTTATGCACACTCTTATCAAGACCAGAATGTTTAACAATAATCGTATCCTTACTAATCCATTCTTTTTGATTTTTGAATGCTTGGTCCTTATTGCTAGCTACTTTCACTACATCTTGGTTCTTTGCTGTTTTTTGTGGAGCTTCAGCAAAGGCAGAAGCAGCAGGAACCATTAGTGCGGCAGATGCTACTAGAGCAACTGATTTTTTCGTCCAGTTTTTCAACTGTTTTCCCTCCTTGGGTCGTTAATTATTTGTGACATCTATACTATTACGAATAAGTAATAGAAAAGTTTCATAATTGAGGATATATTTTTCAAAGTTACCAATCTATATTTTACCATTATATTTTACTCATCGTAAAGATTTGTAGGAAGCTGATGGAATCTCCCTAGGATTACTAAAGAAAAATCATATCCTTTCCAGATAACGGCTACCATTTCTACTCGATCTGTTTTATTGGAGTAGAAGAGTGTATTAGCCATAGTGAGAAAAATAAAACTATGGAAAAATTACTTTAAAGCTGCTCTATAAGTTTGTGTAAATCTTCCTTAGAACGGGGGATTTTTATGCTTTTCTCAAATAGTTTTTTGTTTTGTAAAGCAATGGCCGTTTCGAAGACCCATGGACGTTCAAGATGGGCTCTTTCAAGCAAATCTGCTTGAAAGAACAGTTCAACTGGATCGCCATTATAAATAATTCTCCCAGCTTCCATGACGACTATTTGATCTGCCCATTCATAGGCTAACGGGATATCATGAGTTGCTAGTAAAATGGTTCGTTCACCGTTTTCTAACGTAGCTAAATATTGTAAAACTTGTGCACTATAATAATTATCTAGTCCAGCGGTCGGTTCATCTAATAATAAAACAGAAGGTTCCATTGCAAGTACTCCTGCCATTGCGACACGTTTTTTCTGTCCAACACTTAAAAAATGAATCGGTTTATCGAGCAATGCTTCAACTTCGGTTTGAGCGATAGCCCATGCAATTTTTTCTTCAATTATTTCAGTTGTCCAGCCAAGATTCAGAGGTCCAAATGCAATATCTTGTTTAACAGTGCCAGAAAAAAGCTGGTTGTCTGCATCCTGAAAAACAATACCAACCTGTTGACGTAATTCTTTTAATGCTTTTCTACTATAGTTAAGTGCTTTGCCTTGAAAGGATATACTTCCAGCTGTAGGCTTCAAAATTCCATTTAAATGCTGGAATAAAGTTGATTTTCCAGCTCCATTATGACCAAGTAAAGCTATTTTTTTCCCTTTTGGAATTTGGAGTGTAACGTCTGTTAAAGCATGAGTTCCGTCTACATAAGTGTAGGATAAATGTGTTAATTCAAAGTACAAATCTGTCATGAGAAAAAACCTCCATAAATGATGAGGAGTATAAAAATTGCAACAATACCTAGCCAATTTTTCATGTTATAGGTAATCTCCTCCTGCCAATAGACCGTCTCGCCACCACGTGCTTCCATCGCATTGTTTAGTTCAAGACTACGTTGGAACATCTCGACAAATAAAGCGGCAATCAGCATGGAGACCGAGCGAAGCCACTGTATAGGGGAGCTGTACCCTAGACGAGCCTGCTGAGCAAGATGAATTTTTTGCATACTATCTAAAAAGATAAAAATAAAACGATACGTTAGTTCTACTAGCTCTATGAATAGAGTGGGCAGTCGCCATTGTCGCAGGACATAACAAATAGATTGGACTGATGTCGTAAGAATTAAAAAATACAAACAGCTTATACTGCCAAGGACGATGAAAAAAAGCTGTTGCGCTGTCACTAAGCTCGTACTGCCAACAAATATTGTCCAATGATGAAAAGAAAATGACCAAATAGTTGGAGGTAGTGTGCTTGTTGCTGGCGCTATAGAAATTAAAATGGATGCTAGACTCGAAAGTAAAAAAAATCCGGGTAGCAATAGTAATTTTGCGTAATATTTAGCTGGGATTTTTGCACCTAAAATGATAAAAGCACTCATCACAATAAATGTAATGAGTGAAATTCGTTCATCTCTCATGATAAGCGACAATAAAAGCAATCCTAGGGATAACGTCATTTTTTCCAGCGGATGAACAGACGCTAGTTTATTCATATAAGCATACTTATCAATGAGTAACATCACTTATCCCTCTTTATGTTTACCACGCATTAAGCCGATGAAATAGCCAATAAATCCGGCTCCAATAGCAGCTTGTAGTGCGAATAATAAGCTTTCTATTTCACCACTTGGTGGCTCCCATAAGCTTTCAAACCAAGGCTCGTAGTTAGCATCTATTTCACCAATTGCTGCCTCCGCTTCACCATCAGCACCTTCAAAATCTGCGCCTTTTTGAATGAAGAGGGGAATGATTGCTAACAACACAACAATTGCTAAGAGCAGTAAATTTTTTTTCATGTTAGTGAGCCTCCTTTGCCGAGAAAACGCGTAAAGCTTTTAATTCACTCACATTGTATTTTTTCAAGAAATTCATAACGATCACTGTTAAAATGCCTTCACTAACAGCAAGAGGAATTTGCGTGAACGCAAAAATACTAGCAAACTTTGTGAATGAAGTCATAAAGCCTCCGACCTCAGAAGGGAAGGCAAGCGCTAATTGTACAGAAGTGACAATATATGTACCTAAGTCACCAAGCATTGCTGCTAAAAAGACGGCTACTGAAAATGATAATCCCATTTTTTGAGAACCCTTAAAAACATAATAAGCAATAATAGGACCAGCAATTGCCATAGAAAAGGCATTAGCACCTAAAGTTGTCAGCCCACCATGTGCTAAAAGTAAAGATTGGAATAATAATACGATTGTTCCGATAACGCTCATCGCTAATGGTCCAAAAAGAACTGTCCCAAGACCAACCCCTGTTGGATGTGAACAACTACCTGTTACAGAAGGGATTTTTAAAGCTGATAGTACAAAGGCAAAGGCACCAGATAGGCCTAAAATCATTTTTGTTTCAGGATTTTCATCAATAGTTTTACGAATAGAACGTAATCCTAAAATAATAAATGGAATCGATAAGACCCACCAAAAAATCGCCCATTCAATTGGCAAAAAGCCCTCCATAATGTGCATCGCAAATGCACGGTCTGGTACGAATAAAAATGCCAATAAGAAATAACTAAGCTTCCAACCTGAGAATTTCAAAAATTTCTCCTCCTCACATTAAAATAGTTCGAATAGTATGCGATACGAAATCAAAAAAGCACTTCTCCAATTGTGGAAAAGTGCATAGCTAAAAATGCAAATAAAATTCTAATTTGCTCAGCCGCACACCTATCCTCGTAGGTTCAAACGATCACATATTTTTCGGCAGGTCTCCTGGCTTTAGTTCAACGTTTTATAGGCCTTCCCATCCTTTGGACAGTGACATTATCTATAAAACTCCCTAGTACAGTGGCGGGACCGCGCCGGACTTAAACCGGCTTCCCTTTTAAGCGAAATGATGAACAATTCGCACCGAAAAAAGATGAAGTTGTGATTTCACGACAAAGTGTAACATGAATTTCCATATATATGCTATACTTTTTAAGAAAAAATTTTTAATTGAGTGTCTATGTCGAAAATTCGGATAAATAGAAAAGGAATGTCATATTTTTCATTAAAAAATTACTGAAAATGTCACAAATTTAGAAAGAAATATTGAAATTTTAAAAAAATAAGCTATGATAGAAACAGTTTTTAATTTTACAAAAAAATAAATTCATATAAAACATCCATAAGTGCTTGAATATTTTCAAGATAATAGGGAAATCGGTGAGAATCCGATACAGCCCCCGCTACTGTAATAGCTGATGAAATCGCGGATGCCACTAGTGAGAACTAGGAAGGCGCGAAAGTAAAAGGAAGCTTAAGTCAGGAAACCTGCTTATGTGATAATGCATGCAAACTTTTCGGAGGGAGAAGTTGAAGCGAGAGCGAGTACCTGTATATATTCGTTTTTATTTGGCTTCTACTAAACCTTTACTCTTCGTCTAGAGTAAAGGTTTTTCTTTTTCCTAAAAGCAAATGAGGGGAGAAAAACTATGACAACTTGGAATTTAGAAGGGATGAAAACACATCTTTTTATATGCAATGGTAGTAGCTGTATGAAAAAAGATGCTGAGGACATTACTCAGGCAATTCGTGATGAAATACAGGTACTGGAACTTGATAAGGAAATACATACGACAAGGACTCGCTGTAATGGTAGGTGTAAAGATGCTTGTGTTGTCATTGCTTATCCTCAAGGGAATTGGTACCGCGTGCCGACAACAGAGCATGCGAAGGCACTCGTACAAGATTTAAATCATGAATCTTTACATAATGAGCATGTCTTTACTTTACGTGAAGGATCTTTACAGCGTACAGCACAAACAACAGCCATTAAAGGTATTGAAAAGGTGAAAGAGGGGTAGCAAAATGGCGCAAAAAGGTAAGATTTTCGTAGTTGGCTTTGGCCCTGGAGACTTTAAACATATTACGACTCGTGCTGTAGAGGCACTACAACAAAGTCATATGATTATTGGTTATAAAACCTATGTTGAGCTTATTCAAGATTTAGTTAGTGCAAAGTCGATTATTAGTACTGGTATGACAGAGGAAGTTTCACGTGCACAGGAAGCTGTACGTCAAGCAGAGGCTGGAAGTATCGTATCGGTTATTTCTAGTGGTGATGCCGGTGTTTATGGGATGGCAGGATTAGTGTATGAAGTATTAATCGAGCTAGGCTGGACGGAAGCCACTGGTATCGAAGTAGAAATTGTTCCAGGTATTTCTGCTATTAATTCGTGTGCAAGTTTACTAGGTGCTCCTATTATGCACGACGCTTGTACTATTAGTTTGAGTGACCACTTAACACCTTGGAATTTAATTGCTAAGCGGGTAGAAGCAGCGGCAATGGCGGATTTTGTTATTGCGCTTTATAACCCAAAAAGTGGACGTCGTACGAGACAAATCGTAGAGGCTCAACGAATTTTATTAGAATATCGTTCGCCCGATACACCGGTTGGCCTTGTGAAAAGCGCGTATCGTGACCGTCAGGAAATTACGATGACGACTTTAGCAGAAATGCTTGAACATGATATCGGCATGTTAACAACCGTTATTATCGGGAATTCATCAACATTTTTCTATGACAATAAAATGATTACACCACGTGGTTATCAGCGTAAATATACACTTGGAGAAGAAAAACAGCCGTTACGACCACATCAACGACTGAAGGAAGAAAATGAACCATGGGCAATGAATCAAGAAACCGGGGCAGCGCGAAATGATTTTGCAACAGATCCGAATGCCAATCGTATAAAGCCCAGTTTAGCTATAACATCACAACCAAAGCCTAAAAAGTCATCGCTTGAAATGGCAACAGCAGCTCTGGCAAAGGTGAAGGGAACTAGCGCTGTGAAAGTAACACCTAAGCTCGTTCAACAAAAAATCGAATCGGTTTTTGAATTAGCTGTTAGTCCTGGGGTAGCCAATAAGTTTTTTACTCCTCAACAAATGATGACATTAGCTGAGGTAGTTGGTGAGGAAGGAACGATGGAGTATACACCAGACCACCAAATTCATTTGAAAATTCCTACGTCCGAGCCAGGAGAGATTACAGCAAAGCTTCGCGAAGTAGGCTTTTTACTAACACCAATTGGTGACGTACTTTCGTTAAAGGCTTGTGATTTCTGTTATGGAGAAAAAACTGATTCGATTCCATATGCGGAAGAGATTCAAGAAAAGCTTGGTGGTATGTCGTTACCGAAAACATTGAATATTGGTTTTAATGGCTGTGGTATGGCGTGTTATCGAGCCGTATTTGATGATATTGGCATTGTTTATCGTAAAAGTAAATTCGATGTTTTTATTGGTGCCAAGCCGGTTGGTCGGACAGCACATGCGGCTCAGCCTGTTGTTGAAGGATTAGAGCCTGAACAGCTAATACCGCTTATTACCGACATTATCGAAGAATATAAAGCAAATGCACATCCAAATGAACGTTTGTTTAAATACTTCAAGCGTGTGAAAAAGATCCTACATTTTACGTATCAGGATATGTCTTCAAAAATAAAAGTTGAGCCAGCTCCATGCGGCGACTAGTGAGGGGTAATGAGATGAAAGCAATTTTATTTGTCGGCCACGGGAGCCGTTTAGAAGCAGGAAATGAAGAGGTACGTACGTTTATCGAGCAAATGAAACCTCGTATTGATGAGAATTTTTTAGTAGAAACATGTTTTTTAGAGTTTGCCTCGCCGAACATTGAAGAAGGTATTACGAACTGTGTGAAGAAGGGCGCTACAGAGGTGCATGTTATTCCGATTATTCTTCTTCATGCTGGACATTCAAAAATGCATATTCCAGCAGAAATCGAACATGCGCGTGAGCATTATCCAAATATTACGTTCACATATGGTCAAACAATCGGTATCCATGAAGAAATATTTGCGATTTTAGAAGATCGTTTAGCAGAAATAGGCTTTAATGCTGAAGAAGAACATAAAGATACCGCGGTTTTATTAATTGCACGAGGCGGCAGTGACCCATATGCAAATGGTGATTTTTATAAAATTACACGCCTGTTATGGGAGAAACTCCCGGTTCAATATGTAGAAAGCGCATTTATGGGGGTTACAGATCCTCGTGTTGAAGAAGGAATTGAGCGCTGTGTGAAGCTTGGTGCTAAAAAAATCATTATGCTACCGTACTTTTTATTCACGGGTATCTTAATGGAACGAATGAATGGGATGTGTAAGCAATTTAACGAAAAATATCCTGACTGTGATATTCAAATTGCCAACTATTTTGGCTATCATGAGCGTTTACAAAATGTGTTATTAGAGCGCATTGAACAAGCTGTGAATGGTACATCAACAGGTATGCAAGATTTAGAGAACTATCGTGCTTATGCGGCAGTACATGGACATGCGCATCATCATCACCACCATGATCATGACCATGACCATGAGCACCATCACCATGAAGAGGAGCCAGTGCAATGATCTTCATGTTAGCGGGGACGAGCGATGCAAGGAATCTAGCACTTGAATTACAGTCAGCAGGTTACGCTGTGACAGCAACGGTCGTTACTGATTCAGCAGCCTCAAGCCTTGCAGAAGTAGGCCTACCACATTTAGTCGGTCGATTAACGGCTGAGGAAATGGCGACGATTATTACGGAGCAAGGAAACCGTTTAGTTGTAGATGCCTCTCATCCATTTGCTGAAGAAGCTTCAAAAAATGCGATGGCAGCAGCCGAGCAAGCAAATGTACCGTATATTCGCTATGAGCGAGCCCACGAGCATTATGCACATCCACTTATTACGATTGTGAAAGATTACGAGGAGGCTGCTTACTTAGCAGCTGAAAAACGTGGTGTTATCATGCTAACGACGGGCAGTAAAACGCTAGCGACCTTTACAAAGGTATTACATGGCTTAGAAAATACGCGAGTGATCGCGCGCATGCTTCCTCGACTCGATAATATGGAAAAATGCGAAGCACTCGGTGTGGCACAAAGAGATATTGTTGCCATACAAGGTCCGTTTTCAAAGGAATTAAACGAAGCACTGTTTCGTCAATATGATGTGACATTGATGATTACGAAAGAAAGCGGCAAGGTTGGCTCGGTGGATGAAAAGCTGGACGCTGCCCTTGCATGTGGCATTGAAACGATTTTAATTGCAAGACCAAATATCAAATACGGACAGCAATATTCTACATTTGAAGATGTATTGCAAGCTGTACAAAACACACATTAGGAGGCATTTTAGATGGACTTTAAAACAGATTTCAAACCATTAACAGTAGACCCGGAAAAAATTTACGATTACAGTTTCTCAATTATTGCAGAGGAAATGGGCGAGCATAATTTCTCAGAAGACGAGTGGAAAATTGTACGCCGCATCATTCACGCTTCTGCTGACTTTGAATTAGGACGTAGCGTTATTATTACACCGGGAGCGATTGAAGCAGGTATTAAATCAATTCTTGCAGGTCGCCATGTCATTGCAGATGTGCAAATGATTGAAAGTGGTTCAGGGAAAAAACGTTTCCAAAAGCATGGTGGCGATTTACACTGCTATATTGCAGATGAAGACGTTTCAATTGAAGCGAAAAAACAAAACACAACACGTGCGATTATCTCTATGCAAAAGGCTGCTAAATTACATGAAGGTGGTATTTACGCAATTGGTAATGCGCCGACAGCATTGCTTGAATTAATTCGTTTAATTAAAGAAGGTTTAGCGAAACCAGATTTAATTATTGGTATGCCAGTTGGCTTCGTTTCTGCTGCTGAATCGAAGGAAGAGCTATTAAAAATAGAAGGTATTCCGTACATTACAAATGTTGGTCGTAAAGGCGGTAGTACAGTGACGGTTGCCGCATTGAATGCTGTCTCACTTTTAGCGGATGAACAGGCGAAAAAATAATGGAGCGGAAGCCTAAAAAGGATCCAAAAGACATGCGTCACGGTTATACAACGGGATCCTGTGCGACTGCAGTTACAAAGGCTGCATTACTTGCCTTAATTACAAATGAAGAGCAAGAAACAAGTACCATTCATTTACCAATTGGGCGAGATGCAACCTTTACGATAGAAAAATGTACATTTCAGAACGAAGCTGTAAGCTGTGAAACGATTAAAGATGCTGGTGATGACCCAGATGCAACCCATAAAGCACTCATTGTTGGCACAGTAAGCTGGGCGGATAGTCCAGGTATTCATCTAGACGGTGGAATTGGTGTCGGGCGCGTAACAAAGCCCGGCTTACCAGTACCTGTCGGAGAAGCAGCTATCAATCCAGTACCACGAAAGATGATTCATAGTACTGTACAAGGCGTACTTGATGAATTTCAAATTAAACGAGGCGTTAACGTAGTTATTTCCGTCCCTAAAGGTGAGGAAATTGCTAAAAAAACGTTAAATGGGAGACTTGGTATTATTGGAGGCATCTCCATCTTAGGCACAAGGGGAACCGTCGTGCCTTTTTCGAGTTCCGCTTATATGGCTAGTATTGTTCAAGCGATTAGTGTTGCGAAAGAGGCTGGTTGTGAGCATTTAGTTGTTACGACTGGTGGACGTAGTGAAAAGTATGCGATGGCACAATACCCTAATTTGCCAGAGGAAGCATTTATAGAAATGGGCGATTTTGTAGGCTTTACATTAAAGCATTGTAAACGTCTTGGTATGAAGCAAGTATCGCTTGTCGGTATGATGGGGAAATTCTCGAAGGTGGCACAAGGTGTCATGATGGTGCACTCCAAAAGTGCTCCTATTGATTTTAACTTTTTAGCTCAATTAGCAGTGGATATAGGTGCAGATGAAGAAACCGTTACAAACGTACGAGAGGCAAACACTGCGTCACAGGTCGGAGAAATTATGGCAGAAAAGGGCTATGATGCATTCTTCAACCGCTTATGTGAGGCGTGCTGCTATTCATCAATACATCACATTAGGGGCGGTTTAACGCTTTCCACATCGATCTATTCGATGCAGGGACAATTATTAGGAAGGGCTGATGACATTGCATCGATCGATGAAATTGATTGGGATCGGGGATAACGGACAAGAAAGCTTACTACCACAATACGTGCAGTGGATTGAAGACTGTGAGGTGCTTGTTGGTGGAGAGCGTGTTTTAGAATTTTTCCCGAACTTTACCGGTGAAAAAATGTTGATTAAAGGTGGTCTTTCAGCGTTAGTTGAAAGATTGTCTGTGGAAACGAGAAATACAGTTATTTTAGCGTCAGGAGATCCATTATTTTACGGAATCGGTGGGTTTTTAGCGAAAAAGCTAGACATTGACGTTTATCCATATATGAGCTCAGTGCAGCTTGCTTTTTCTAAGATGGGAGAAAGCTGGCAGGATGCGTATGTCACAAGTATTCATGGACGCTCCATGAAAGGATTAGCACAACGTATTGATGGTAAAAAGAAAGTGGCACTGCTAACAGATGCAGAAAATAATCCGAATGAGTTGGCACGTTATTTAAAGCATTTTGGCATGACAGAATACCGTGCATTTGTGGCAGAAAATTTACAGGGTACAAATGAAAAATTCGGCTGGTATTCGCTAGATGAATTAGAAATGGCTGATTTTTCTCCTTTAAATGTAGTCATTTTACAGCAAACATCAGTACCGAAACGCTATGCACTCGGTATTGATGATGAAGAATTTTCGCAGCGTAAGCCCGATAAAGGTTTAATTACGAAAAAAGAAATTCGTGTCTTAAGTTTACAAGCAATGCAGCTACAAAAGGATAGTATCATTTGGGACGTTGGTACATGTACTGGTTCGATGGCTATTGAGGCCGGAAAGCTTGCCCCAGAAGGTCAAATATTTGCCGTAGAAAAAAACGCACCTGATTTGGATAATTGTTTGCAAAATCAGCAAAAGTTTCGTGTAGATATTACAGCTATTCATAGTAAAGCGCCAGCAGGACTTGAAAACTTCCCTGATCCGGATGCGATATTTATCGGCGGTACAGGAGGAGAAATGGTGGAGCTCTTACAATTATGCTGTTCACGCTTAAAGCCAAACGGTCGTATTGTATTGAATGCTGCAACTATTGAAAATTTATATAAGGCAGTCGAAGCGTTTAAATCTTGTGGCTTTGCTGTTGACATATTGCAGGCACAACTTGCACGCAGCAAACCAATATTAGATATGACACGTTTTGTCCCATTAAATCCGATTTACATTATTTCTGCATATCGAAAGGAAGAAAATCATGAGTAATCTTGGTATTTTATATGGCTTGGGCGTAGGTCCTGGCGATCCAGAGTTAATTACAGTTAAGGCATTCCGTGTCATTCAGGAATCGCCTGTTATCGCGTATCCGAAAAAATTAAAAGGCAGTAAAAGCTATGCACATCGTATCGTAGATGTCTACATTAACCCAGAAGAAAAGGATATGCTTGGCTTAGTATTTCCAATGACAAAGGATGAAGCTGTATTAGAACGTGAATGGACGAAATCAGTTCAACTTGTTTATGAAAAATTAAAAGAAGGTAAGGACGTCGCATTCGTAACAGAAGGAGACCCATTATTATATAGTACGTTCATCCATATGATGAAGCTAATGCAGGACATGCACCCTGAAGTTGAAATTCGAACAGTTCCTGGTATTTCTTCGTTCAACGGTTCAGCATCACGACTTGGAATTGCGCTCGCAGATGGCGATGACCGTGTTGCCATTGTACCTGCTCATGACGACTATGAGGCTATGCGTGAAGCGATTGAAAGTCACGATGCAGTAGTGTTCATAAAAGTAGCGAAGGTTATTGATTTAATGCTTGAAGTACTACGTGATTTAGATTTACTTGATAAAGCGTCAGTCGTAACGAAGGTAACATCCGATGAGGAAATCATTTGGGATGTACGCGAACTAGACGGTGTCGATCTAGAATATTTAACGTTAATGGTGGTGCGTAAATAATGAAGAAAATATATATTGTCGGCGCTGGTCCTGGTGATCCAGATTTCATTACAGTTAAAGGCTTACATATGCTACAAACAGCGGACGTTGTTATGTATACAGATTCTTTAGTAAGTGAGGACCTTATTGCAAAGGCACGACCAGATGCAGAGGTTATTCGTACGGCAGGTATGCATTTAGAGGAAATGGTAGCGGTTATGGTAGATCGTGTCAATGCGGGGAAAGTAGTAGCTCGTATGCATACAGGAGACCCTGCAATGTATGGAGCGATTATGGAGCAGGTGGCACTATTAAAAAAAGAAGGCATTGGCTACGAGGTTATTCCTGGTGTTAGCTCTGTCTTCGCTTCCGCAGCGGCAATCGGAGCTGAATTAACAATTCCTGATTTAACACAAACACTTATTTTAACGCGTGCCGAAGGACGTACACCTGTACCAGAATTTGAAAAACTACGCGATTTAGCGAGTCACCATTGTACAATTGCATTATTCCTGAGTGCAACGTTAACTAAGAAAATAGTAAAAGAATTACAGAATGCTGGTTGGGCAGATGATACACCGATAGCTGTTATTCAACGAGCATCTTGGCCAGATCAAAAAATTGTACGTACAACATTAATTGAACTGGATGAAGCAATGCGTGTGAACGGTATTCGTAAGCATGCGATGATTTTAGCTGGTTGGGCATTAGATCCGAATATTCATGATAAGGATCAATATCGTTCGAAATTATATGATGCTACTTTCACACATGGCTTTAGAAAAGGTGTGAAGACAAGTGATTGAGTTACAAGAGGGCGTCTTACCAGAGGTTGACCAACGAAATCCTTATGCAGTTGTCGCCATTACAAAGCATGGTGTTCAAATTGGACGTCGCTTGCAGCATACTTTTGCTGCGAGCGACTTATATTACATGAGTAAATTTGAACAGGGTGATGAAGCAGAAAAGCATATTCAAATGTTTACAGGTACTGTGCGTTTACTGCTCCCTACTCTTTTTAAGCAATATAAAGGCTTAATTTTAATCATCTCACTCGGTGCAGTTGTCCGCATGATAGCACCGATTTTAAAGGATAAAAAGACAGATCCAGGCGTAGTTGTTATTGATGATCGTGGTGAAAATGTAATTAGTGTTTTATCGGGACATCTTGGTGGCGCAAATGAGCTGACACATGAAGTTGCCGCAGCGCTTGGAGCAAATCCAATTATTACGACAGCTTCAGATGTGCAAAAAACGATTCCGGTTGATTTATTTGGGGCACGTTTTGGATGGGTATGGGATAGTGCCGATAAACTGACACCTGTGAGTGCGTCTGTTGTCAACGAGGAGCACGTCGCAATCGTTCAGGAAACAGGGGAACGTGACTGGTGGATGCGTGATACAGCGATGCCAGAGCAAATTAAGATTTATCCATCAACATATGCAGCGATTGAAGTGAAACCACATGCGACATTGCTCATTACTGACCGCATCATTGAACAAGAGGAAGAAGTGCTTCTTGAAAATGGTGTTATTTATCGACCGAAATCGGTGGTGCTTGGCATGGGCTGTAATCGTGGGACATCTGTGGAAGAAATTGAGCAAATCATTGATGAAACTCTTGCAGAGCTGAAGCTTTCGAAAAAAAGTGTCAAAGCGCTATGCACGATTGATTTAAAGAAAGACGAGGAATGCTTCCTAGAAATAACAAAGAAATACGATTGGGAATTTGTAACATATTCACCGGCGGAATTAAATGAAATTGATTTCCCATCACCTTCGGAAACCGTATTTAAATATACAGGAGCATACGGGGTGAGTGAGCCTGCAGCAATGCGTTATGCGCAGGTGGAATCGCTTGAGCTAGAAAAGAAAAAATCGGGCAATGCTACAATCTCTGTTGCTAGATTAACATTTTAAGGAGGAAGCCTATGCAAACGAATCGCTTTGTACTAGCTGGTACTGGCAGTGGTGTTGGTAAAACAACCTTTACCATTGGACTCATGAAAGCATTACAGGAAAAAGGCAAAATTGTGCAGGGCTTTAAATGTGGTCCCGATTATATTGACCCTACCTATCATACTGCCGTAACCGGACGGGTATCGCGCAATATCGATAGCTGGATGTTTTCACATGAAGCAGTGCGCGATATTGTCGCGCGCGCAAGCAAAGATGCTGATGTTTCCATTATTGAAGGAGTTATGGGCTTTTATGATGGCAAAAGTCCGTTATCGGATGCTGGCTCTGCAGCAGACATTAGTGTTGTAACAGAAAGTCCGGTTATTTTAATTGTCAATTGTGCAAGTATGGCGCGAAGTGTAGCAGCAGTTGTGAAAGGTTTTCAAATGTTGTCAGATCAACCGAATATCGTTGGTGTCATTGCCAACCAAGTCGGTAGTGTCGGTCATTATGAAATTGCAAAGGCTGCTATTGAGCAGGAGTGCGGTATTCCTGTGATTGGATATTTGAAGCGTGAGGAAGGTATTGATATTCCTAGTCGACATTTAGGATTAGTCCCTGCAATCGAACGAGGAGAACTCGATACATTTTTTGAAAAGCTAGGCTCTTTAATGGCAGAGACCATTGATTTAGATCAATTGCTTGAATTAACAAAGGCACCTGTTCTACAAGAATCAGGGCAACTATTTGCGGAACAACCATCTCAAAATATTTGCATTGCCGTAGCAAAGGATGCCGCGTTTAACTTCTATTATGAAGAGAATTTGAATCTGCTGCGTGCAAAAGGAGCAGAGCTTCAATTTTTCTCACCACTTGCAAATGAGCCTGTACCTGCTGAAGCAGACGGATTGTATATCGGGGGGGGCTTCCCAGAAGAATTTGCAGATATTTTAGCGGAAAATTCGAATGCTAAACAGTCTATTCGTGAAGCAGTTGCCAAAGGTCTACCAACATTAGCTGAGTGTGGAGGCTTTATGTATTTGACGGAGGCTATTACGAATAGCAACGGTGACTGTTATGACATGGTTGGTGTTATTCCGGGGGAAGTAGCAATGCAAACAAAGCTTGCTGCTCTTGGCTACCGAGAAATTTTTGGCACACAACATAATTTTTTAATTGGTACGGATGAAGAAGCTAAGGGACATGAATTCCACTATTCAAAATATAGCGGTTCACATAATACCCCGGCTTATGAAACGAAGGGGCGCTTTGGTAACAAACAAGAGGGATACCAAGCAGGAAATTTAGTAGCTGGCTATACGCATTTTCATTTCGTATCTAACCCAAAGCTTGTTGACAATTGGTTAACAGCTTGTAAGAAGGTGAAAAATCATGACTAATTATTTTCCTATTCACATTAACATTGAATATAAAACCGTAGTAATTGTTGGTGGGGGTCACGTTGCAACACAGAAGGTTGCATCATTACTACCGGCTAAAGCGAATATTGTCGTTGTAAGCCCTACTCTAGATAACTCATTGTTGCCACTTGCGGAATCCGGTCAAATTACTTGGCATGAAAAAGAATTTGAACCGCGTGATTTAGATGATGCATCGCTCATTATTGCGGCAACAAATGATACGTCAGTAAATGAGGCTGTACAAGAATCAGCCCAGCATTGGCAGCTTATCAACCGCGCAGATGCACAGGCTGAAAGCGACTTTATAACGCCAGCAACAGTGCGTCGTGGTCCTTTAGTGTTGACAGTTTCAACGTCAGGTGCAAGTCCAGCATTAGCACGTAAAATCAAGGCTGATCTCGAAGAGCAATTTGATGAGGTTTATGATGACTACGTATGCTTCCTACAGCAGGCACGTTTAATGATTGCTGCTAAGTTTGAAAAAGGCCCACAAAGACGTAAAGCTTTACAATCATTACTTGAACCGAGCCTACTAGAATGGACACGTAATGGAGAGATTGATAGACGTGAAGCATTTTTACAACAAATACTGATTGGAGAAGCGCGATGAAAGACGGAATAGTGTATTTAGTTGGAGCTGGACCAGGAGATCCAAAGCTCATTACAGTGTACGGGCTAGAATGTATTCAAAAGGCTGATGTTATTGCATATGACCGTCTTGTGAACCCAAAATTGTTAGAGTTTGCGAAAAAAGATGCTGAGCTTGTGTACTGCGGTAAATTACCTGGTAAGCATCACTTAATTCAAGACGAGATTCATACATTACTCGTCGAAAAAGCGCAGGAAGGCAAGATAGTCACACGTTTAAAGGGTGGCGATCCATTCGTCTTTGGTCGTGGTGCAGAGGAAGCGGAAATTTTAAAAAATCATGGCATTGCTTATGAAATCGTACCTGGTATTACAGCAGGAATTGCTGCCCCAGCGTATGCTGGTATTCCTGTAACACACCGTGATTTTGCGACAAGTTTCGCTCTTGTAACAGGACATGGCCGTGAGGAAAAAGGACAGGACTTTTTAAATTGGCCTGCACTTGCAACAGGTATCGATACAGTTGCCTTTTATATGAGTGTCGGCAATATCGCTTATATTTCTCGAAAACTCATCGAAAATGGTCGTAAGGCAACAACCCCAGTCGCTGTAATTGAGTGGGGAACAACAGATCAACAGCGTACCATTACAGGTCAGCTTGATGAAATAGCTACTATTATTGAACGAGAAGGCTACCATAACCCGTCCATGATTGTCGTTGGCGAGGTTGTCAATGTACGAGAGAAAATTCAATGGTTTGAAGAGCAAGGACTTGCCTTTACATAAGGGAATAAAACGTATTTGCGCATAAGGAGGAAATAGACCATGACAGTAATCGAGGCTTTAAAAAATCGTCGAGCGATTCGCAATTACACGACGCAGCCTGTTGAAAAAGAGAAAATCGAGCAAATTTTACAAGCTGCCACATATGCTCCAAATGACCGTATGCGTGAACCATGGCATTTTTATGTAATTCAAGATGATGCGATGAGACGCTATGAAGAAATGGCAAGTGCTTATTTGCAAGAGCGATTCCCAACTAAACCTAATTTAGTAGAGAGCTCGTTAAAGGTTGTTCAAACAACGCCAGTGGCCATTGTTGTGACAGCAGATATTGTAGAAGACGATGCAGATGCGACAGCAGATAATGTTTTTGCTGTATGTAGCGCCATCATGTCCATGTGGCTTGCAGCAGAGGAACTAGGGCTTGGCTTTGTATGGCGTACACGTGGTGTAGGGCTTGTTCATGATCCACGTATGCATACATTCATTGGCGCAAGTGAATCACAAAAGGTAGTAGGAACAATCTTTATTGGCTATCCAGAAGAGCAAGAGCTTAAAGACAAGAAACGTACACCATCTGAAGAAAAAACAACATGGCTTTAAGGGAGGCTTGAAAAATGGCTAGAAAAGGCTTGTTTTTAGTTTACACAGGTGAAGGGAAGGGCAAAACAACGGCTTCTCTCGGCGTCACATTGCGCGCAGTTGGTCGAGGACTTAATGTACGTTACATGCAATTTATTAAATCACCAGAGCGTACATACGGAGAGCAGATTGCTCTTCGTAAGCTTGGCGTAGAAATGGAGCAAATGGGCATCGGCTTTACTTGGACAAAAACCCCCGAGGAGCATCGTGCCGCTTTAGCAAAGGCATGGGAAAAAACAAAGGCCGCCCTGCAAGACGACAGCATTGATCTACTCGTATTAGACGAACTCAACAACGCACTTGCTATAACAAAATTCCCAATCGATGATGTGCTCCCATTATCCGAAGTCATCGAAGCCATTCAGCAGCGCCCATCTACCATGCATTTAGTAGTAACCGGACGTAGCGCCAACCCAGCACTTGTGGACATGGCCGATTTAGTATCAACAATTGATGCATCAAAGCACTATTATGACGAAGGCATACCAGCAGTTAAAGGTTTAGAGTTTTAATTGATGCGCAGCGCGTCGGAGGCTTACCTGTGTATTGGAGAAATACCCGCGGAACGAGGCGGAATACCCGCGATTTTGGGTGAAATACCCGCGCTTTGAAGTGAAATACCCGCGGAACGAGGAAGAATACCCGTGATTTGGGGTGAAATACCCGCACTTCAACAAAAAATAAGGAAGGGGAGAAGACTATGCCAGCAAAATCTATCATGATTCAAGGAACGGCTTCTGATGTAGGGAAAAGCATGATATGTACTGCGCTCTGCCGTATTTTATCTGATGATGGGCTAAAGGTAGTACCGTTTAAATCGCAAAATATGGCCCTGAATTCGTTTGTAACTCAAGATGGCGGGGAGATTGGTCGTGCACAGGGTGTACAAGCAGAGGCGGCACGTGTTGTCGCTACTACGGATATGAATCCGATATTGCTAAAACCTAAGCAGGATATGGTATCGGAAGTGATTGTTCATGGTAAGCATTTTTTAAATATGGACGCTAAGAGCTATCGCAATCAATTCGTCCAAGAAGCGATGCCAATCGTTGAAAAGTCGGTGCGAACTTTACAAAATACATATGATGTTATTGTCCTGGAAGGTGCGGGAAGCCCGGCAGAAATTAATTTGAAAGACCGTGATATAGCCAATATGCGCATGGCTCATCTAGCGGATGCTGCAGTTGTGCTAGTGGCAGATATCGATCGAGGTGGCGTGTTTGCATCGATTGTTGGAACGCTCGCATTACTTGACGATGCAGAACGCGCACGTGTAAAAGGTCTGATTATTAATAAATTCAGAGGAATGCGTGAGTTACTTGATGATGGCATTGAATGGGTAGAACGTGAAACGGGGATTCCTGTCCTTGGAGTTGTACCGTATGTAGAGGTCAATATAGAGGCTGAAGACTCACTAGCATTATCTTCATTACGCTTTAAAAAGCCTAAGCCTGGAGAGTTTGCAGTGGATGTGGCCATGATTCGCTTGCCGCGCATTTCAAACTTTACAGATGTGGATCCATTTTTCGATGAGCCAGAGGTTGGTGTACGTTTAATCGGCAATGTCAATGAGCTTGGTACTCCCGATTTACTTATTTTACCTGGAACAAAAAGTACAATGGATGATTTAGCTTGGTTAAAGGCACAGGGCTTCGATAAAGCGATCGCTAATTTACGTGCACGAGGGACAAAAATTATTGGCATTTGTGGTGGCTTCCAAATGCTTGGTGAAACGTTGCTAGATCCTGATGCAGTAGAAGGAAATGGCGAGTCAGGGCAAGGCCTAGCATTATTGCCAATGGAAACAGTATTTGTTGGCGATAAAAAGACAGTTCAAATGACAGGAACAAGAGGGCAGGATACGTTTACTGGCTATGAAATTCATCTTGGGCGTACAAAAATTTTACGCGATGAAGTATCACCATTTTTACAGCTTGCAGATGGGCGCGTAGATGGGGCAGTAAGTGCAGATGAATTAGTGGTCGGAACATATTTCCACGGCTTATTCCATAATCGCACCTTTACACGACAGCTCATCAACGACATTCGCTTGAAAAAAGGCCTCGCTGCTTTACCAAGTGATGTAAAAAGTGACGCAGAACGTAGAGAAGACGCATACAATATGCTGGCAAAGCATGTGCGTGCGAATCTTGATATGAAAAAAGTATACGAAATTATGAATTTAGAGGTACCTGTATGACAAGAAAAGGTCCGTTAGCTATTGATTATGAGGCGTTATGGCAGGAAGGTATGAAAGACTGGCATGGCCAAATGCCTGAGAGAATGGTCAATGATCAATTAGAGGAGCAGTTTTGGGCGCAGTCCATCGCCCGTAAAAAGGCTGGTCAAACAGATCCTTATGCTGCAAAAATTTTTCACGAAATTAAAAAAAGTATTCAACCCGAGCAATCGGTATTGGAAATTGGTCCAGGCTGGGGTAATTATACATTTCCGCTTGCTGATCATGTGCGAAAGCTAACTTGTGTAGATAGCTCAGCAAGTATCCTTAGTTATCTAGAAAATTGCATGGAAGATAGGCAACATGTTTCTTATCTTCATACAAAATGGGAAAACCTTGCTGAAGATGAAGTAGAAGCGCACGATATCGTCATCGGTGTCAATTGCTTTTATCGTATGTATGATATCAAATCAGCACTTTACCATATGAATCGTCTAGCTAAAAAGCGTGCAATTATTGGCATGACGACAGGGCCGATTCAACCCCATTATGAAATTTTATACGAAAAGTATGGCTACGATATTAAATTTCCGCGAAGAGATTATATAGAATTTTTAAATTTGCTGTATGAAATGGATATTTATGCCGAATGCAAAATCATCCCATTAGAACGAGTATATGAATATGACAGCTATGAGCAGCTTGTAACAACACAAAGTAAAAAAATATTAAATACTGATTTTAATAGAGCGCATGTCGAGGAGTCGCTTATGCCGTTTATTGAAGAAAAGAATGGACGTTATTATTATCGACATGATTTTCATGCTGCACTCGTAACATGGGAGCCGAAATAATTATTAAACCTTTGGACAAAACTAATGACCAAAGGTTTTTTTTATTGGGAGCGATAGGGTACAATAAAGCGATATAGATATAGAAGTGAGGTGGCATATGTGCAACTACATTTTTTAGGAACAGGCGCAGGAATGCCTTCAAAGGAACGAAATACAAGTGCCCTAATGGTAAAGCTTTTAGATGAATTGGGGGAAATGTGGCTTTTTGATTGTGGAGAGGCAACTCAACATCAAATTTTGCACACATCGTTAAAGCCACGTAAAGTAACGAAAATATTCATTACACATTTACATGGTGACCATATTTTTGGACTACCTGGCTTTTTAAGCTCTCGTTCATTTCAAGGTGGGGATGAACCATTAACAATATTTGGCCCTCAAGGTTTACAGCAATGGATTGAGCAAACCTTAGCCTTATCAAAGACACATTTAACATATCCATTACAATTTGTTGAAGTCCATGAAGGTGTTATTTATGAGGATGCACACTTCACAGTAAGTGCAAGTGAATTGCGACATGTAGTTCCATGCTTTGGCTACCGTATTGAACAAAAAGATTTACCTGGTGAATTGTTAATGGAAAAAGCACAGGTTCTAGGTGTTCCTAAAGGCCCGATGTTAGGACAACTAAAAGCTGGGAAAGATATTGGGCTTGCAGATGGCACAATTGTTTATGCAAAAGATGTCGTTGCTCCGCCGAAAAAAGGTTTTACGCTCACGATATTAGGCGATACAAAATACTGTCCAGAGGCTGTTTCATTAGCTAATGGAGCAGATATCGTTATTCATGAAGCGACCTTTGATGGCACTACGACAGATTTAGCAGCGAGCTATGGACACTCTACGAATGTTGAAGCGGCTAAGGTGGCACAACAAGCAGGCGCAAACTATTTACTTCTGAACCATTTAAGTGCACGCTTTTTACCACATGATTTACCGGAATTTTTAGCAGATGCACAGGAGATTTTCTCACAAACCTTCCTTACATCCGATCAAACAGTATTTACATGGAATAACAATAAGTTAATTTAACTTCTTTCATCCAAAAACGTAAAGTAGCTTTTAAATGACACTTCATTTAAAAGCTACTTTTATGTTTATTTAGCAAAGTTTTTTCTGCAAAAGCATGGGCAGAATAGGTGTACTTTAAATGAGACCTTTTTATCGATATAATTCAACGATTTGATTTGCTATATACTCGGAGCTAAAATGAACCCCATTTCTGAGCCACCACATAAGGATCCCAAGTATTGAAGAGGCGAGAATATCCATTGATAGTGTACTATCAGCACCTTCACTTTTACGTTGTATGACAATCAAGTCCTTTAATGTCATATGCATTTTTTTAATGAAACCAGGGTGCTCAAATAGCACAGCTAAAATTTTCCTATGCTTATAAAAATAATCTAAAAACGTAATTAGTTGTTCTTGATTATTTAAATTATCAATTTGTAAAGACGGAGACATTTTCGACAACAAGTCGTCGAAAATATCGTAAACAACTTGTTTTAATAAATCATTTATATCGACAAAATGTAAATAAAAAGTTGCTCGATTTAACTCTGCACGTTGGGCTATTTTTTGTACTGTAAGTTTCGAAATATCGGGGTTTTCAATTAATATATCTACGACAGCTTCTTTAAAGACCCGTTTAGAGCGAATTGCTCGTGGGTCTTGCTTTTTTTGTGTGGTCAATTTCATTCTCCTTTATCTATTAAATACAAATTTAATTAATAGTATTTTTATTTTTGTTGTTTAATTGACACTTCTTGAAAAATTGTAAATAGGAATGAAAAAATAAACGTGTTATTATCTATTTTATTGACATTGTGTTAATAAAACAAGTAGAAAGAGGCAGAATGAAATGTCGGAATCAATAAATAAAAAAGTATTATTAACAGTATTAATTTTCGGGTGTTTTTTATCTACTCTTAATCAAACGCTGTTAAACGTTGCATTGAGTAATTTAATGGGCGTTTTTTCCGTTTCTGCTACAACCGTACAGTGGTTAGCTACTGGTTTTATGTTAGTAAACGGGGTGCTAGTCCCTATTACAGCATACTTAATGAAACGTTTTTCAACTCGCCAATTATTTATCAGTTCAATGCTGTTTTTATTAGTAGGCTCTATTTTTTGTGCGGTAGCTCCGAACTTCACAACCTTATTAATAGGTCGTATGATTCAAGCGGTTGGAGCAGGAATTATTATGCCATTGCTAATGAGCATCGTCATGTTTATTTTCCCTCCTGAAAAAAGAGGCAGTATGATGGGGTTAATTGGGCTTGCTATGATTTTCGCTCCAGCCATTGCACCAACTTTAGCAGGCTTCGTTATAGATTATTATTCATGGCGTTGGTTATTTATCGGGATAATTCCATTTGTCGTGATCGTTATATTCATGGCAATGAAATATTTAATTAATGTTTCAGAAACTGCAAATACGAAGTTAGATGTAATGAGTGTTATTTTATCAACAATTGGCTTTGGTCTTATTTTGTATGGTTTTAGTAATGCAGGTAGCCATGGCTGGGATGATAACATTGTAATCGTCACTATACTTGTGGGGATAATGACTACTGCATTATTCTGTCTTCGACAAATGAAATCTTCTGATCCACTTCTTAACTTATCCGTTTTTAAAAATAAAGTATTTACGCTAACGTCCATCATCAACATTATTGTCACAATGATGATGTATGCGGATATGATTTTATTACCGATATATTTACAAAATGGAAGAGGGTTTACGGCATTAGATGCAGGTTTATTATTATTACCGGGTGCTCTTGTAAATGCCTTTATGTCTCCAGTGACAGGAAAAATGTATGACCGCTTTGGTGCAAAGCCGTTATTTATTATTGGTTTGATTTTTGTCATTCCTTCCATGTGGGTTGTAACAGATTTAACAGAAACAACAACATTTAGCTTTTTAATGATACGTACCATTTTTCTACGTATAGGGTTGAGTTTTATCACAATGCCGTTGAACACAGCTGGTTTGAATGCCTTACCTAAAACACTTGTCACACATGGTACAGCAGTGAATAATACATTACGACAAATTGCAGGTGCTATTGGATCTGCTGTCGTCATTACAATTTTTACAGCACAAACGGCAAACCATGCAAAAACATTGCTAGTAGGAACACCGAATGCCACGGCTGAAGGTATACGTACGCTTGCTTCCATTTTTGGTTCAAGTGATGCTTATTATTTCATGACAATCTTAGCGATACTCGCATTTGTTTTAACTTTATTTGTTCCATCTAAAAAAAGAGTAAACAATAGTTTGTGATTGTATATATTTCAACGAATGGAGTTTAGTTGTTTTACTTCAGAAGTCAACTTGGTGAGGCTTGTTGCATTTTAATTTCATACTAATGATAAAGAGCCTTACTACAATTATGTAGCAAGGCTCTTATTTTCAGGCTGTTTTCTCAAAGATGGTTGCTTCTTGTATCGTTATTTTCTAAAATAAAAGCACCCGTTTTGTTTAAGAAGAAAAATTACTTTTCTCTATATTTTCCATTTCTAATTGCTTTTCGATACTTTCCATCCTCCTCAATAGCAATCGCTTCTTCCGTATTAATGCCTTCTATCGAATAATACTTAGTCCCCTTCTTGTACTTATTTGAAAAGTTTCCTGGGTAAGTCCCTTCCTTATCCGAATGCTTGGTAACTTGACCAATCTCTTCATTTATTTCAATTACATATTCTTCACTGATTTCGTAAATATATCCATCCCGAATAACAAATGATGAATTCCAGTCAGCACTTGAAGAACAGCCTGCAATAACCTGAATAGAAAATATAAATATAATGAAAATAGAATGTTTAACCTTCACAATTTCACCACTTTAATTTCGAAATTCAAGTCTCATTCTTGAACTACCTGCTTGGTTAGTATAATAATAGTTAAAAAAAGAGCGTTAATCCTTCTTAGATCAACGCTCACATTAGTTGAAACACTACTACCCTAAAAATCGATATGTTTCACTTGTATTGGATAAAAAATTAATGCTACTTGTTCCAAATTTGTTTCTTCTTCAAACTCAAATCCCTTAACTTGCCCATTAAAAAATTTCAACTTAAATGAACCATTTCCAATTTCATTTATTACTACTTCAGATAACTGTCCTAAGCAACAATAAAGGAGCCTCTTTTTGCTAAAAAATGCTCAGGTTCAGTAATTTTATCTAATTTAAGTTCTTTTTTTTCGAACTCTTGGTGTAATCTAAAAAACTTTACCAAATGAAACAATGTTTCAATTATTAATGACTTCGAATATAACTGCTTCACCCCGAATAATTGTCCACCAATTTTTCCAAACCATAGTTCATCTTCTTTTACGTACACTTTATAATACTGATTTCTTGTTACAATATTTTGCTCAATCACATAAAAAGATTGCATTTAAATACTCCGTTAAATCTATATTTCCGCTTAGCCTCTAATAATACTATTATTTGTTAACCTTATTATACTATCCTGCTTACGTTAGTTGAATAGCAACAATCTTTTCGAAAACAGCCTATTTTTATAATTAACTTACATTATCTCAACCTATCAAGTGAAAAAAGAGCAAATAGAATGTAGAGGGAAATATAATATGAAGATTGAGAATATTGAAGAAAAATGATGCAGTAAGTAGTAGATTTTCGTATAATTGACTAAAGGGGAGTGGATTAATATGAATCAGCAAAAAATGCCACCAGCACTATTGCGTTTAATTGTTATTTTTCCAAATGTACTGAGCTATTTATTATTATTTGGACTTATCTTTTTTGTTATCTCTAATTATGACACGCTAAAAGCTACGGACAACTTAAATGTTTGGCTTATTTTTATTTTTGTGCTTGCGCCGGCTGCTGCCTACACAACATTTAGCATTATTAAGAAAATTCGTGCTGGACAAATGTAAGGTAAAAAAAGTGTATTCAACAGATAAGTTAATGGATACACTTTTAGAATTTTTTAATTCTGAATAATATAACACCAATTACAAATAGAATAACAACTGATATGAAGTAAATGTTAGAAATTACATTCATTATGTGAAAAGGGGCTTTATAAACAAAAACAGCTTTCACCCAGTGACGATCTTCTTTTACTGCAATTGCGCTGGAAGTGGATACCCCTTTTATTTCATAATAATTTGTCCCTTTTGGGTAATAGTTTGAGGAATTTCCGTAATAATTTCCTGTCATATTATTTGGCTTGGTCTTTACTTCTCCTATAATTTTACCGATTTTATTATCTTCAATTAATTCTTCTCTTTTAACTTCATAAACGTTTCCTTTCCAAACGACGAAAGGATAAGCCCAAGATAGTGCTTGCACAGATGGGGAAATCATAAGTAAAAGTAAAAACGACAACAACGTAATTCGTTTCAAAAAGCACCTCCAATAAGTAATCATTTTAAATTAATTATAAAATAAAAAAATGGGAATATTGAATAGATTTGAAAAAATTGAAAAGTAAAGTTATTTACACGATTCCTCATCACATTTTCGGAAACAATTATTTTAGAAAAATTGACATAATGAAATCCAAGACGAATAAAATAATTCCATCTAGAGAAACTAAAAAAATACATAAAAAATTTGAAAAGCGGGGTGTTTTTGTGGATCCAACTAATTGCGATATGTCACCAATGAAACAAACTTTAAAGGAAGAGCTTCTGCATGTCATTCATTCATTACAGCAAAGCGTAGAAGCGATGGATACTGATACAAATTGTCTTCTTGGGAACTTTGAAAAAATTAAAGAAAAATTTGTAGCGATTGAAATGAAAGCTGCAACATTTTATTTAAATTGCTATCTTTCTCCGTTTACTGAAAAATATCCTGAGCTTTCGCATTGCGTACAAAATATGTCTAAAAGGAGACATGGTGGACTAATTGTGATTGAACGGGAGGATTCTCTAGCAACCCTAATCCGGCCGGGTATTCATATTGGCGCAGAAGTAACGCATTCCCTAATAGAATCTATTTTTTTTCCTGGAAATCCACTGCATGATGGCGCAGTTTTAATAAGCCAAAATCTAATTGATTCAGCAGCAAATGTTTTGCCACTTTCAGACAGACATACGGGGGAAAAGAAATTAGGCACTAGACATCGAGCAGCATTAGGATTAAGTGAAGTAAGTGATGCGCTTGTTATGGTAGTGTCTGAAGAAACAGGGAGAATTTCTTTTGCCTTTAAAGGAAACTTATATCCGATTACGACGCATGGCATTATATAGTGTGAAGCTTCACACTATATAATATCTTGAATTCAAGATATTTTCCTTGCTTGTTTATCACTTGCGTGGTAAAGTGATGATTGAGAGGGGGAGGAAGCATGCGAAAACACACACTCGGATCACTGACATGGATTCGGATGATGCGCTTTACCAATCAAAGCAACCAGCTATCTAATGAGTTTTTAAAGCGCTTTGACTTAACGACTGCACAGTTTGATGTCCTAATACAAATAAAGACATATGCACCGTTAACGCAATCGCAGTTAGCAGAGAAAGTGACAGTGACGCAAGGTGGAATGTCTCGAATGCTTGCTCGTCTAGAAAAAGATGGACTTATTGAACGCAAGCAAAATTGGAAGACTAAAACAATTTCGCTCACAGCTAAAGGCGAGCAAATGATTGATGAGGCAACACCAAGTCAGCTACAGTTTCAATCTTCATTTTTTGAAGAAGTATTAACAGAAGAAGAAATGAAAAATTTAAATATACTAATGTCAAAATTAGAGAAGCATAGTCGTGGAAAAAAATTACCCCCAGCGTGATTTTTTTTGCAACATCACTTGCTTAGTCAAGTGAAAATGAGGAGGAAACATTCATGAACAAATTAAGTGGACATCATCATATATCAATGTTAACTAAAAACGGCAAACGTAATAATGATTTTTATACAAAAATTCTCGGCTTACGTCGTGTGAAAAAAACAGTCAACCTAGATTCGCCTTCTATGTATCATTTGTTTTATGGAGACCTAACAGGAGCTGCAGGTACAGAATTAACCTTTTTTGAAATGCCCCTAGCAGGACGGACAGTTCGAGGAACAAATGCCATTACACGTATCGGACTACTAGTGCCAAGCTATGACAGTCTGCAATATTGGAAAGATCGTTTTCAAGAATTAGAAGTTGAACATAGTGAAATAACAACTTATGCAGGTAAAGATGCATTATTTTTTGAGGACCATGAAGGGTTACGAATGGTGCTTTTAAATAATCATGGTCACGAAACACCTGCGCATTGGCAACCATGGGGCGGCTCTGATATCCCGGCGGAACATCGTATTTTAGGAATGGGTACAGTTGAAATGACAGTTCGTTACTTACAACGGACAGTAAGCTTATTAAAAGAGCTATTTAATTATACAGCTGTTATAGAAAGTGAAAAAGAGGTAGTATTGCAATCCATTCCTGGAGAAGTACTTGGAGAAATCGTCGTTAAAGAATTAGAAGGGCCAAGTGAGAAACCTGGTCGTGGTAGTATTCATCATCTTGCACTACGTGTTGGAACAGTGGATGAATTGCAAGAGTGGGATGCCAAAATTAAAGAGTGGGGCTTTGATAGTACTGGCGTTGTGGATCGTTATTATTTCCAAAGTCTTTATTTTAGAGACCGAAATGGAATTTTATTTGAAATGGCGACAGATGGTCCAGGGTTTACAGTTGATTCGGCAGTAGAGGATCTTGGTAAAGAACTTGATCTTCCACCATTTTTAGAAGAAAGACGTGCAGAAATCGAAGCTAATTTAGAACCACTAGATTAAGGAGAGGTTTAATTATGGAAAAATACCGCATTGACCAATCAAAAGGCATTGAATTTGGCCTCTATTCTTTAGGGGATCATATTCCAAATCCATTAACAGGCGAACGAGTTTCAGCTCAGCAACGAATCCAAGAGCTAGTTGAAGCAAGTCAGCTTGCAGAACAAGCAGGTATTGATGTATTTGGTGTGGGCGAAAGCCATCAATCGTACTTTACTACACAGGCACACACGGTTGTTTTAGGAGCAATTGCACAAGCTACATCAAACATTAAATTAACAAGCTCCGCTACGGTACTAAGTGTTTCTGATCCAGTACGTGTATATGAAGATTTTGCAACGATTGATTTAATTTCAGATGGACGCGCTGAAATAGTTGCTGGTCGTGGCTCACGAGTAGGTGCATATCAATTACTAGGCATTGATTTAAAGGATTATGAAGAAATTTTTGAAGAAAAACTAGAGCTACTGAAAAAAATAAATGACAATGAGCTTGTCACTTGGGAAGGGCAATTCCGTGCGCCACTTCACAATGCGCAAATTATGCCAAAACCTAAAAATGGCTCTTTGCCAATTTGGCGGGCTGTCGGTGGACCTCCTGCCAGTGCTATTAAAGCAGGCTATATGGGCATTCCAATGATGTTAACAACATTAGGTGGTCCTGCTGTGAACTTTAAGCCATCAGTAGATGCCTACAGAGAAGCAGCAGAGCGTAGTGGCTTTGATCCGAAAGATTTACCGATTGCTACAACAAGCCTATTTTATGTTGCTGATACGACGAAAGAGGCACTACAAGGGATGTATCCACATTTAAATGGTGGATTCCAAGCAATTCGTGGCGCGGGTTATCCAAAGCAACAATTTGCACAAGCGCCAGATACACGAGACGCTTTAATGGTCGGAAGTAAGGAACAGATTATTGAAAAATTACTATATCAATACGAGCTCTATGGCATGCAACGATTTATGGCACAAATTGATTTTGGCGGTGTGCCATTCGATAAATTAATGAAAAATATTGAAATTATAGGGGACGATATTTTACCTGCGATTAAAAAATATACAGTAAAATAGGGAGTGTTCAGCATGAAAATTGTTGCACTAGCTGGTTCAATTGTCGGTTCAAAAACAAAAACAGCCATCAGTAAGGTGGTTGAAATCATACAAAATCAATATCCAGAGCATGAGGTAGTGTTGCTAGATCTTGCTGAATACAAAATGGAGTTTAGTGATGGACGAAATTATTTTGAATATGATGGGGATACGAAATATGTGACCGAAACAATTATGGCTGCAGATGCAATTGTCATTGGAACGCCAACATTTCAAGCTTCGATTCCGGCAACGTTGAAAAATATTTTTGACTTACTACCTGTCAATGCGTTTCGCGATAAAGTGGTGAGTACGGTTGTTACAGCTGGCACATCGAAGCACTATCTAATGATTGAGCAGCAGTTAAAGCCAATTCTTGCTTATATGAAAGCTCATATCGTTCCGACGTATGTATTTATAGAGGAAAAGGATTTTTTACGGAAGGAAATTGTGAATGATGACGTCCTATTCCGCCTTGAACGTTTAGCTGAGGATACAGTGATGATAGGTGATGCGTTTGCAGAAATTCGTGCTAAAAAAGATGCGGAATATGATTTTTAGAGATTACTAATTTAATAAAATTTCGACGCTGTATAAGGGGGCAATCTTATACAGCGTTTTTTCGTGATATTTTTATTTTTGGTTGGACCACTTGAACCATCGAGCATGGCCATCAGGGCGCTCCATTGTCCGTATAGATTCTATTTCTCCTTGTTCAATGAAATCTTGATGCAGTTGCATATCAAATAAATTGTTATAGCAATGGTAGAGAGGTCGTTCTATGCTAATCTCTTTTAATTGCTTCATTAATTCAAGGCGTAACTCCATTGGGATTTGATTGGCCACATGTGTATGGTAAACAACTAACATCGCTTCTTCTTTAATTTCTCTACTAATATCTTTAATAAGTTTAATAGCATCTCCTTTTATCAGTTGTAAATCGAGCTCTTTTAAAATAGGGAGCGCTTGATTTAACAAAAGTCTACGTTCTTGATGCTCTGGCCAAATTAATGCTTGGAGCCATTGTAGCTCTTCCTCATTATGAATATCAATAGGATTTAAATCGATGCCCACTCGCTTACAAACAACTGGAGCATTTGAAATAGAAGTTGGAAGCAGCTGACCTTGATTTTCTGATGACAAAATGAAATCATTATTAGAATTGTTTATGTGAAGCTGTTGATTGTAGCAGTAATTGTATTGATCCATCCCAAGTTGAAGCCCTGCACTTGCACCAATTTCTATGAAGGCTAATGGTTTTTTGTGGTGTTCATAAATTTCTGTCATCATCGGATAAAGGTAAGAACAACGGCGAATTTCATTTGTCTGAACAAGTTTTTCTTGAAATAAAGTCTTCAATTCGTCTGAATGGGACAAGACGAATGCTTTAAAAACTGGGTACACTCCACTTATTGCTTTGGGTGCTGTCGTTAAAGATGGATAAAAATGAACTAAATCGTCCTTTGATGATGACAGTAAATACTGAACACCAGCTAATAAAAAATTAGGTACGGGTTGTCCTTGAGGTATAGACGCCGCAACTTTTAATAGTTCATCGTCATCAGCAATCTTATTCGCTAAATGTTCGTACAGTGGACTTGAGTTTTCACATTCATTTTTTGCAAAAGTACGGAATTGTTTCCTTAATTTAGCTAACATACGATTCTCCCCTTTGTGTAAAAGTAATCGATCTATTTTTAAGTTTATTATTATTGGATAATTTAGTGAATTAAATATAGATAATGAAGTTGATTAAAAACATTAATTGAAGGGGATGAGATATTGGATTATAAATGGATACAGTCTTTTGTAGTTGCAGCTAAATCCTGTAATTTTCGAATGGCAGCAGAAGAACTACATTTATCGCAGCCAAGTATCACTGTTCATATTCATCACTTAGAACAATTTTTGAATGTAAAATTATTTAAACGTGAAAAAAAACGTGTGCAATTAACGGAGGCAGGGCACCTTTTTCTAGTAGAAGCTCAGCAAATTATTCATCAATGGGATAAAAGTATTGAACGTTTTCAGTTAGCGACAAAAGGAATTGAAGAAAAGCTAATTATTGCAATGACTCCCTTAATGGTGGAAACGATATTACCTCATGTAATCTATCAGTTTATCAATGAACACCCGTCCATTGAAATATTGATTCTAGTGGAGGATTCAGCAAAAATTGAGGATTTAATCAATCGTGATCAGGCGCATATTGGTATTTCTTTATTGCCAACTCGTTATCGGCATTGGAACCAAGAACTTCTTGTAGAAAGTCCTTTAGAATTGGTTATTCCACTAGATGCCTTTGATGATGAGACGGGAGCTTATATTGACTATGAGGAATTATTACATAAGCTACAGGAAAAATATGTAGTTACCAAGCAAGTGTCCATATCTCAATCCTATGTGGTAAAGCGCTTAATAAAAGATGGGCTGGGTATGTCATTTTTACCAAGGATGATTGTTAGAAGAGAGCGGATGGAAGGTCGGTTTAATATCGTTCCCTTCGATGAGATAGCTTTACCAAGTGTTCCTGTATACCTTTTTTATAAGGAATCGATCCGAGTTCCAGAAGAGTTATTATGTTTATTTCAGACGAGGGATTATTTGTGAGTATCGTCAACAATTTCGTAATTATTTATCTAGGTCGTATCTTTATTAATGGTTCATATCAAAAGTAGGAAATCATTTTGTATATGCTATGTAAAGTTGATTGGAGTGGAGATTGGGCGACTCCTTGGAATTAGCGATAGAGGAGTGAAGGTGAAGGCTAAAACCATCACATCCTAGATGAATACTTTGAAGATTTATCGGAACCAAATCTCGTTTTATCGGAACAATTATAACTTTTATCGGAATAATTTCTGTTTTTAGCAACTAAGGGTGACTCAGCGAGTTGCCCCCAGAAAGCTTTGCTCTGCGCGAAAGCGAAGCGTTAGCAACAAAGCGCCCAGTCGGAACGGAAATCAACTACGATATGATGATAGCTATTAAAATTGTTTAATGCTGGATAACATAAAGTTTTATATAATAAGAACAGGAATAATTTAACAAAGGTGTGATTGTATTGAGAATTTTAATGGTTGAGGATCATGAAGATGTAAATGCAATGCTAACCGAATTGTTTGAGCAAGCAGATTATCAGGTAACCAGTGTGATGGATGGGGTAGAGGGTCATCGGGCATTTCTGCAAAATGAGTTTGATCTTGTGCTTCTTGACATCATGCTTCCCTATAAAAGCGGGGATGAATTACTGAAAGAAATTCGCGCTATTTCGGATGTACCTGTTGTTATGATTTCAGCTAAAGATTTAGTGTCAACAAAAATTGATTTGCTTCGTTTAGGAGCGGACGATTATATTACGAAACCTTTTGACCTTGGCGAGGTTCTTGCCCGTGTTGAATCTATTTTGCGTCGTGTTAAAAAACAAGCTACACCAATGAAGCAGCTCCAATATAAAGATATCGTATTGGATGATATCGCTAAGCGAGTTAAAGTTAATGGTGTAGAGGTCTTGCTAACTGCAAAGGAATATTTATTGCTCGAATTGTTTATGACGAACCAAGAGAAAGTATTTACGAAAGCAAATTTATATGAATCCATTTGGCAAGAAGAATACTTAGGGGATGAACATATTATTAAAATTCATATTAGTAATCTTCGTCAAAAATTAAAGACAATAAATCCACAGGCGGATTATATCGAGACGCTTCGAGGGCTTGGGTACCGTTTGCGTCTATAAATTATCCGTAATCTATACGCCATCTTTACTTTATCTATACCTTTCATGAGTAATCTATGAATATGAAAGGGAGGTGCTAAATATGGGGGAAACCATATTAAAAACGAATCAATTAACTAAAATATATAAAAAGCAAACAGTACTTCACGACGTATCAATCGAATTAAAAGAAGGACGTATTTATGGGCTTATTGGTGAAAATGGTGCGGGAAAATCAACCTTAATGAAGATTATTTCTGGGATTAGTTTTCAAACAGAAGGTTCATTTGAGTTATTTGGAAGATCAGCTGACAAGGAGATCCAACAGCAACGAAAACGTATTGCCAGCATGATTGAACAACCAGCGATTAGCCCTGATATGACTGCAAAAGGTAACCTTAAATATCATCGATTAATGCGGGGGATTCCGAATGAGGAGCTCGAGGATGAGATACTGCAATTGGTTGGATTGACAAGTACAAACAAAAAGAAAGCGAAGCATTTTTCGCTAGGAATGAAACAACGATTAGGTATAGCCATTGCGTTATTAACGAACCCAGAGCTATTGATTTTAGATGAGCCAGTAAATGGGTTAGATCCTATAGGTGTTGTTGAAATTCGTCAGCTTTTAACACGTCTTTGTGAAGAGCGACAGATGACGATTTTAATTTCGAGTCATAATTTACCGGAACTTTATCAAACAACTACTGATTATATCATTATTCATAAAGGGAAAATTATGAAACAAATGACTCAACAACAGCTCGACGAAGAATGTAGACATTATATTCGCATTGGTTGTACAGCTCCAGAAAAATGTGCACATGTATTAGAAACTATTCTTAAAACACAAAACTTTCAAGTCATGCCTAATAGAATGATTAAATTGTATGATTTCTTAGAAGATCTTGGGGATGTATCAACAGCATTATTTGAAAATGGAATAACACTTACGGAGTTTAGTCTACAAGGAGATACATTAGAGAACTACTTCCTTACGCTAATTGGAGGTGAGCGACATGTTTAATTTAGTACGTGCTTACCTCTATAAAACAACTAAATCCAAAATATTTTGGGTCTTACTGGCTCTTACAACATGTTCTGCAATCGCAATGTTTAGTATTGCCTATGGTATCGGCAATAACGCAATTAATGAAAGCATCAGCAACGTTGGTTTTTTATTATCTGATATGAATATGATGTCCATAGTAGGCGCAGTACTTGCCACTACACTAATTTGTTCAGACTTTGACACAAAAAATATCCATCATCCTATTATAAGCGGCTTTGCAAGAATCCAAATTGTCATAAGTAAAGCGATTGTTTTCTGGATCTTACTTATTGTTCTTGTAAGTCCTTATATCATCGTGACTATCATTGGGCTATCAATGGACAGCACGTTTAGTATGGGCGGGAAAGCAGCAGGTTTTTTAAGCATTTTAACTTTGACTACTAGTGGTATCTTTGGTGAATACGTAACAATAGTGATCACAATGATGATGGTCTACCTTGCTCAGTTAACGATTTGTATTTTACTTGCGTTTGCCTTAAGAAAATCGGTGCTTGTAGTAGCTGCGTATTATATGATGTCCATGTTCTTTGGGCAGGTGGCAAGCTTCCAAAATTCATTTGAGATGATGAATAAAATATTATCCTTTACACCCTATTCAGTGGAGTATATTACGCTTAATTTAAGCATGAGTAAAGGGGATATAATTTCGGCCGTTTCCGTTTGTGCCATGTTTATAGTAGTAGTGTTGTATTTAACATACATGACATTTAGAAAAGCAGAAATCAGATAAGGGGATGTAGGAAATGTGGATTGTGGCAATTGTAGTCATTGTAGGATTACTGTTTTATATTTTTTATATACAAAGGCAACTACGATTGATAAATGTACAATTGTCACAACGTCTACATGAGCAATATACGCAGCCAATTAGTGTCGAACTTTTAAACAAAGAAGTAAATCAACTTGTGGTAAATATAAATCGTATTTTAATAGAATCGCAAAAATCAAGGTCGTATATTAAACGGGAAGAAAAATACTATAAAGAAATGATTTCTAATATTTCTCATGATTTTCGTACCCCACTAACGGCAATCAAGGGCTATCAACAAATGCTTTTAAAAGAACCCTTAACAGAAAAGCAGCTCGCAAAGCTTGAAGTTGCACAAAAACATGTTGGAAGACTGGAGCAATTAGTAGAAACATTTTTTGAATATTCCTATTTGCATAGTAATGAAGATCAACCTAAAAAGAATCGTATCAATATATCAAATATTGTATTTGAAGAGATTGCCGGTGCCTATGCACAATTTGAAGAAAAAGGAATAGCCGTCAATTTGCCTAATTTTGAGCCACTCATTATAAACTCTGATGAAGAAATGCTTTTACGTATTGTGCAAAACTTAGTACGAAATAGCATTATGCATGCGCAAGGTGATGTAACTATCAAGCTATGGTTAGAAGAAGAACATGCCTATATCTGTTTTCAAAATCCGATTGACGAAAATATTCAACTAAATCCTAACCAGCTTTTTGATCGATTTTATACAACAGACAGTTCCAGACGTAAAAGCACTGGTTTAGGGCTATCTATAGTCAGGCTGCTAGCAGAAAAATTAGGTGGAAGTGCAACGGCCAATATAGAAGATGGCATGATTGAGTTTTTAGTGTGTTTAAAAAAGAATATGTAATATTAGTAGCCAAGAAGCTTAGTGCATCTTGGCTACTAATATTACTTAAAACATCTATATCGAAAAGCTGGAAAAAACAATGACATAATCCTTATGGAAAACTATATCTATTTATGGTAATTATAGTATATGTTGTAGTGGTTATGATTACGGCAATCAATAATGATGGTCAAATTGAACAGATTGGGGCTTTTAAGACTTTAACCGCAAAAATAAACGATTTTAATTCTTGTTTAAGATGTGTCTCTATATCTACAAAATGCAGAAAAGGCAAGGTTTATAGTATGAAAAGATAATAGGATAGGTACAAATAGCTTAGATTTAAAAGGAGGAAAAATTGTGAAGAAACTTGATTCTGAATTCAACTATCTAGAGGATATGTATGAAGATTCTTTCTTTCCATCATTTTTAGTCGATAAACTTAAATCTCATATTGTTAATGTAGTACATTTTATTGAGGAGAACAATTATACAATAGAAGAGATTCAAGAAAAATTAGACGAAATGACTATAGCGATCAATGAGCTACAAAATGAGTTTTATGAAAATGACAGTGAAATTGAAACGTTTGCACGAGATTCAATCGGATTAACAGTAGAAAAAATTTTACAATATTTTGAGATTGACATCGATATTGAAGAAGCTCTTAGAGAACGAGATTGGTGAAAAATTTTTATGTGATTTGAATTCCTTTTGTATCAACGGGTTTTAGAAAAGTATCGTTTGTTGACATCTGATAAGGCTCCATCTGGTCTGTTATTGTGCTGATGTTTACATAATGTTAGGGATAATTATTTATAAAGGTGGTAAAAAAATGAAGAGAATGCATGTTTTAGGTATGGTTGTTTTAACCGCATTATTGAGTGTAAGTGGGACGTTTTTGATTATGAAAAAGAACGATGAAAGCGAAAACTCTAAAAGTGCCGAGAGTGATTTAACTAGCGGTCAATCAATTTCAAAAGAACATGTTAAGGAAGAGTTTGTATCGACAGTGGATACGAATTTTGGTTGGGAAAATACTACGTATTCCAAAAAGATTGATGAATGGAAAAGTGGGGATGAACCCTTTATTGATAACCTAATGCAAGAAGTTATTCAAGAAATGTCACATCAAAAGATTATTGCAGATGAGAAAGAATCATCCATTATGATTACACCGAAAAGAATTGAACTTTTACTACAAATGGTAGAGGAAAATAAAGATGGATACGAACACAGTAATAAATATTTAGATATATTAAATCGTTGGAAACAAGGTGATTTTAAATCTGTTGATAAAGACCATAATGATATGTGGTTTATTCAAGGGACAAAAGAAGGTGGTATAGCCACTGGGATTTCTACAAAAGAACAAGAGAAAGATTATATATTCCAAGTCTTTAGTATTCCAATAGAAAAGCAGAGTTAATTTCTGCTTTTTTTGCGCTTGAAATTAGAGATAATTATTAATTGGTTTAGAAAAAAGATTTAAAAGAAACAAATAATATCTCACTACATTTCCTGCTGGAACGTAATTTAAGGTGAGTAGCAAAATTCTTTATCTAAGATACAAAGTAAATAGGGAAAGTGATAAAGTGTGAATAAAGAATGTAATAATCAAAAATTGGAAACCTGCATTCGCTATGGCTTAATCAATCATTTCAAATTTTTTGATTTACATAAAATCCTTAAAGAATATAAAGATGCCGGTGGTAAGCAAAATGATGCATATGTAGTGTTAGAAAGTTTAAGAGGAGACTTTAAGAAGGATTCTTCTGAAGATCTACTACTCGAATTATTAGATGTTGTAACCGGATTTTGTTCACCTCATCTATGGATATGGAAATGAAGTGTCTGAAAACCAATAGAAAACGAGATGCTCGTTCTTTCTCGGGATAGTTGTAGAAACATAGTAATTGAGTGTCTGGTGAGCCGGGTGTGTAACTTCAATAAAATACACTGTTTAGAAAGAGGTAGGTGTCATGACAAAGGTATTATTTAGGGAATCTATTTTTAGAGTTTCTAAACAGGGCGTTAGAAAAACACAACTTTGAAGGGCTTGAAAAAGAGATGTTCATAAGTGACATTACAATGTAAGCTTCCCCTTTTAAATCAAGCACTTTCGGAATGGTACAATGACCTACATAAATCTAAAGACATAATGTTTTATTGGACCAACGACTTCTATTTAATCGGTAAAAAAAATAGTCGTGATGACTATCGGAGTATTACGATGAAAACAGATTTATTTATAAAAGAGTGGCTTAAGCTTCTGCAGCAACTACGACAGATCTTGGGGGAAACCGGATACAATGTACCAATCTAGTAGATTTCTATTTGCTTGAAAATCTCGAAATATTTTATTCTTAATATATCTTTTAAAGTAGTAAGTAAAAGTTGTTGAAAGTTTAGGCGCTACAGTTTTGCCCCATTGGGTTCGGAAAAAGGGAAAAGATGAAGATAACAGATATTTTAAAGGCATTAGAGAACAGTGCCGAGATAAATAAGAAGAATTTATCATATTGCTGCGATACATAAAGGGGATGGAGGAACAATTACAACTAGTTTTCCAAATTTGCTGAACAAACAAGATTTTTGAGGAGGCCAGAAAAGCGATGATGTACATTGAGAAATGGTGGGGTAACTATATTGGAGGAACCGATGATACATTTACTTTAATCGACTATTTAGTTGACAGAGAATTTGAGTCGGATATTCCAACAGAAATAAACGTTAAAAATATTTTCCAAGACTTTCAACTGAATAATACTAGGGAAATAAAAGACTTACGCCAAACGAAAGACATTTACCGTATTATAGAAAAAGAATTTTTTCAAGATATAGGCTGCGTGATCAATTTGTTGATCGATATTACGGCTATTATTCTGGAATGTCAAAAAAACGGTAAGGTTCCTCTAACGGATTTAGGTGGCGGCATCATGGACAAAAATGCTGTTATTTCATTAAAAGTAGAAAAAGAAGAAATGGCTTTTTTGAGGGGAGTATTGGAAGATTTTATACATTACCCTTTAAGTTATGATTTGGCGGAGTTTTGCCCTGAAAATGATATGCGAGAAATTGCAAAGATATGCAAGGAGATTTTAGAAGAACTAAACATGTAAAATCTCAATTGAAATAGCGAAGAAAGAGAAATCAGAATTCTAATTCCGAGAGAGGTGTAACTATGAGTATTGGATTGAATGAGATATGGGATGGAAAAATCCCAGCAGATGAAATGAATTTAGCAGAATTATCCGATAAAATATGGGAGATCGGCGAACTGGATGCCATCCAAGAGAAGGTGTCGCCAGAGTTATTTCAACTTCACATCGCCATCAATACGATCGGTAACTGGCAGTGTGATGGCTGGGACGGTATCATCGCGTATCAGCCGCATCTTGTTCCGTATATTTCCGAGGTTTTAGCGAAATTTGGTTTACAGCATTTGCAGAATGCTTTTGACGAAGTTATTGCGATTTTCCCAGATTTCATTACGTTTGAGGATGACTCACTTTATTGTGACATGATCAACTTCCTGCATAATATGCGACTTAAGGTAAGTGACGAACGTTTGAATGCGTATACGCAAGAAGAGCGTCAAGCCATGGTGACAAAATATCAGGAAAAGCTCAATCAATTGGATGAAATGACGGGACCTCTATGGGGATATGGTAGCCCTAGGGACGGTTGGGCCGTGATCTTTGATTACATAAAAAAATAGAAACGTTATATAAACAGCCCTTCGAAAAATGAAAATAGGTTGATGGGAATGATTACGCGCGATGGCAATATTCCTAGTTGTTATAAGTGATAGGATTCAAGCAAAGGATGTAAAAATTATAGAGAAGTCTATTACGTGGTCTCAAAATCATCCGATGTAGTTGGAGCGTTTAATGGAACATCTGCATCGTAATTAAATTAATGGATGAGATAACTTAAAAGAGAGGGTCATATGGGTATATACAAGACACAATTTGGAAGAGAAATGTCACTAAAGCTTTATGATAATCAATTGAAAAAATTGGAATATTCATATAAGGATGTTTTCGTTCATACTCGTTTTGGAAGAACACATATCATTGAAATTGGCAATCTATCGGGTGAACCATTGTTAGTATTTCATGGAGGGAATAGTACGACTGCCTATAATTTATTAATGTACAGATTTCTGCTTAAGGATTTTCATATCTATGCGGTTGATATTATTGGCCACCCTGGAAAAAGTGATGAGGTTAATCTCTCTCCTCGTAATGATGATTATGGAAAGTGGGCAAATGATGTGATAACAGCGCTTGGATTTGACAAAATAGCTTGTTTTGGGGTTTCGTTTGGAGGCGGAGTTCTGGCAAAACTGATGTGTACCGCACCAGAGAAAATAAAAAAATCCGTATTAATTGTGCCATCAGGTATTAACAATGCCTTTCCAATCAGTACTCTAAAAATGATGATACCACTACTCAAATATAAACTAACAAAGAAAGAAAAATATATAAAAAAAACAGCTTTATTTATGGCTATTAGAGAAGAAGTTCTTGATAAAGATACTTTGGATATGGTGAGAGATAGTTTTGATCATGTAAAAACAAAAGTAGGGATGCCATCCAATGTGAGTGAACAATTAATGCAACGGTGTAAAGCACCGACGCTTATTATGGCAGCAGAAAAAGATTGTTTATTTCCAGCGAAAAAAGTATTATCAAGAGCCAAAAGAATTATACCAAATAACACTGCTCATATGTTAAAAGGATGCGGACACATGCATATGATGCCAGATCTAGAAAAGAAAATGATCGTTGATTTTTTAAGTGTTTAGTAACTTTAAAGTCCGATCATTTCTTCCGAAACCTTCTAATTGTAGTATCGGCCATTCTTTTTTAAGACAGGCTGGCAAAGAGAAACCTTTAACGAATGGTTTAATAGGTGTGAAAAAAAGATGCCATCTAAATAAGAGAAGGCGTTAAAGAAAATGCTGATGAACTCTTTATTTAATTACAAAGTACGACAATAATTTGCTTTATTAATGCTGTTGCTCATCATGTAGTAGAGTGGTAGATTATCTTAAATGAAAGGAATGACGTTTTATATATGGGAAATACATATGCGATTTTTAAAAAAGAAGGTATTTTTTGTCCTACTTACCTAGAGGGGATTATGCATACAGAATTCTTTGAAAAAGATCCTTTTGAAGCAAGAGACTCCGATGATGGGGAATGGAGGAGCTCAAGAAATATTGTGACAGAGTTGCCAGAGGAAATATGGTTTGTTTCAAAAGATATAAAATATGATTTTGATTTAAGATGTGAGGTTGGTGAATTTTTTGTATCGTTAGAATTTCTAAACCTATTGCAGAAATTTGGAATTAACAATTTTCAATACACTAAAGTATATATGGTGAACAAGCATAAAGAAAGTATATCTTCAAAGGAATACTTTTATGTGCGTTTTTTTGATAAGTTAGAAGATGTAATAGATATGGAGAAATCAAATATTGAATTTTATAGGCAAAATGGACGTTTTAAAAAAATATGGGATTTACAATTGAAAGGTACAATTACTTTTCCTGACGTGTTTCTAATTAATAATATTAGACTATACAGTATGATGTTTTGTTCAGAAGAATTTAAAAAAGAGGCTGAAAAACTTAAATTGAAGGGAATTACCTTTGTCCCCTCAAATGAAGCTGATGTGTATAAGCCTTAGTATTATAGCGACTATTTTTCAGGAAAGTTCGAAAACTTTTGTTTGAGAGAGGAGGGGAGATCAAAAGATGGTATTTTCTCTTTTTAAGAAAAAGAAAGAGCCGCAGCAATTGAAAAATAGAGTAGAGTTTTGTATGACAAACTTATCACTTGGTGCGGCAGATGCCTATGATGTACTAGTTGAAAGATCTGATATTGAAATAGAAGAATCGGGCTGTACATCACATTGTGAAATTTGTGAGCAAGAGATCTTCGCTATTGTCAATGGAGAAATCGTTACTGCAGATGATGCAGAGACGTTAGTGAAGGCAATTGATCAAGAAATTATACAAAATCCTCTTTATTGAATGAAAACAGCTTGTTAACATAAATCAACAAGCTGTTTTTTACTTTATGATGAATAGCGGTTATCTCCCGTTATTTTTACCAACCACGTACGTATTGCACTGGAGGTGTAACATCTTCTCCTATTTCCTTAGCAGCATGAAGTGGCCAATAGGGATCGCGAAGGAGAACGCGTGCTAGGAAAATTAAGTCAGCACGATTGTTTTGTAAAATTTCCTCTGCTTGAATGGCTGTTGTAATAAGTCCGACCGCACCAGTTGGAATATCAGCTCCATGCTTAATCGCTTCTGCATGAGGCACTTGGTAGCCTGGAAAAACGTTTATATGTGCTTGCACGACACCACCAGTAGAAACATCCACTAAATCAACACTTTGTGATTTCATCCAACGACTGAAGACGATAAAGTCATCCATTGTTGTACCATCTTCAGCATAATCTTCTGCGGAAACACGCACAAGCAAAGGACCTTCCCAAACACTGCGAATAGCATCGATGACTTGACGTAGCAATCGATAACGATTTTCTTGGGAACCACCGTATTGGTCATTACGTTTATTCGTTGCTGGTGATAAAAATTCACTAATTAAATAGCCGTGTGCACCATGGATTTCGAGAACATCAAAGCCTGCTTTAGCTGCTCGGACAGCTGCATGTTTAAAAGCTTCTATTACATATTCAATGTCTTCTAATGTCATCTCAGTAGGCGTTTTATAAGCATCGCTAAATGCAATGGCTGACGGTGCGAATATTTCACCATCTACAGTTGCTTTACGTCCAGCGTGTGCGAGCTGGATGCCGGTTTTTGCTCCGTATGCCTTCATTCCTTGAACTAATTGACGTAAACCTTCGATATGAGCATCATCCCAAATTCCAAGATCGTTACTAGATATACGACCTTCTGGAACAACACCCGTAGCTTCGGCGATAATTAAACCAACTTGACCAGCAGCCCGGGTTGCATAATGTACTTGATGGAATGGTGTGACAAGCCCATCCTCCTGCGCCGAGTACATACACATCGGTGCCATTACAACACGATTTTTTAATAAGATATTTTGTAATTGGTAAGGTTCCAGTAATTTAGACAAAATAAAGCCCCCTAATCCCTAGTGATATACTTTTATTTTGCACCCATTATTTACTATTTGCAAGTAAACGAGATCGAGCTTCTGCTTCTTTAATACATGCTTCTATCGCTTCATTAAATTGATATTGTTCAAGAGCCTTAATTCCAGCTTCTGTTGTACCACCTGGACTTGTTACTTTACGGCGTAATACATCAGGTTCATCGACGGATTGCTTCAGCATTTCTGCAGTACCGGCAAGCGTTTGCGTCATTAATAGTCGTACTATATCCTTCGAGAGACCGACCTTTGTACCAACTCGTTCAAATGCCTCCATTAAATAATAAATATAAGCTGGGCCACTCCCTGAAAGTGCCGTTACAGCGTGTAATTGATCCTCTTCCACCTCAATAACTGAACCGACCGCCTCTAAAAGCTGTAAGAACATGGAGCGCTGTTCCGAAGTCACTTTGTCATTAAATGCAATTCCACTTGCAGACATCCCAATAGTAGCGGAAGTGTTAGGCATAACGCGAGCGACTGGGCGAGCCCCTAAATGTTCTATAATAGTTGCAATACCGATACCGGCTAAGATAGAAAGAACGGCTGACTGTTCTGTAATTTTAGGCTTTAGCTCACGCATCGCTGCAATGGCATCTTTAGGCTTCATCGCTAAAATAATTAAATCAGCTTGCTGGTAAATATCATGGTCAATATTGCAATTTACACCATATGTGTCGTGTAAAAAATGTAAGCGGTCTTTGTCTGAGCGATTGGTGACGTAAATTTCTTGCGCTGTAAATACTTTTTCTTTTATCCAGCCCTGAATCAATGCCTCTGCCATAGAGCCTGCACCTATAAATAGTATTTTTTTCATGATAAAACCTCCAGTTCAAATTCAATTTCGCCTTGGCGTAACTGCGTCAGGATTTTGAATTGTGCTAAGGCCTGCACGACGCAGGTCAGTTAGCCATTGTCGCAGGAAGCGACGGTTTTAGGCTAACATCCTTATATTCATTCCTTTGAAAATCCGTGACATCCGCCGGAGGCTTTGGGCCAACAAGATGTTGGTCACTCAGTCGTGTGTTGCTGCCGCTTCGCTTTAGCACAGATAAATTGCCACAGGACGTGGCGTTCTTAGACTGAGTTCCTCTATTTCAGCGGGTGTTTGGATATTTGTAGCTGTCGCTTCGCTTTCGCTACTAAAAAAATTGCTGAATGAAGATAAAAACAGCGCTCCCGTCCTTATAAAGAAGGACGAAAACGCTGTTGTTTCCGCGGTACCACCTTTGTTTGCCAATTGGCACAACTCATAGCCCTTTTATCGCAAGGGAGACGGTTATGTTTTCATAACTGCTCAGAAGTAGGTTCGGTAATGGGAGTGGGTGATGTTACTTTCAGCAAATGTAACACTCTCTAAGACACCTTCACCAATTACGTACTTGGCTTCATCAACGCATAAAAATAATTAGATTATTCAAAATTATATTGGTAAGACGTCAACCTGTCAACAGGAGGGTGACGAAAAGAAGAAAAACTTGTAAAATAGAATGAATCGGTGTTCACTAGTTGCATAAAGGGGGAAACAGCTTTTGTCTACATACAAAATAGAAATACCAACACCCTATGATGTAGGAGATGTAAATGCATTTGTTGTCAAAGGCGATGCATTGACAATTTTTGATGTTGGTCCAAAAACAATGGAAGCCTATGACGCGCTAAAATGGGGGATTCGCGCAGCGGGCTTTGACATGCGAGATATTGAACAGGTTGTGTTAACCCATCATCATCCAGATCATGCAGGTTGGGTGGATGCCTTTCCAAACGCAGAAATTTTAGGGCACGCCTATAACGATAAATGGCTTTGTCATGACGAGGATTTTTTACGTTACCATGTGCAGTTTTACAGTGAATGCTTATTTGAGCACGGTGTTCCTCAACAATATATCCAGCCGAGTGTACATGTCCGCCGTGAAATAGAGCTTGTAGGTGAACGACCATTAACACAAATTCTTAACGATGGGGATGAAGTGCCAGGACATCCTGGATTAAAGGCTATTGAAACTTTAGGACACGCACAAAGTCACTTAATCTTCTGGGATGAAAAAACGCACGATGTAATTGGTGGAGATTTATTGCTTGAAAAAATAACACCAAATCCGTTAATTGAGCCACCACTAGACCGTACATTAGGACGTACGAAATCGTTACTACAATATAATGAATCGCTAGAAATATTACGACGATTACCAGTTAAAACAATGTATACAGGACATGGCGCAGAGTTGCACAATATTCCTGATTTAATTGATAAACGATTAGAACGTCAGCATCAGCAAGCTTTGAAGGTTTGCGAATTATTTGGTGATGAATCATTAACTGCTGTACAAGTAACGAAGCGCTTTTACCCAGCAGTTTTTCAACGACAGCTTGGACTGACACTGTCTAAAACGCTCGGTTATTTAGATTACTTAGAGGCCAACAATTTGATTACATCTACAAAATCTGAAGAAGGTATTTATTTATTTCATAGAAAGTAGGTGTAAACATGAGCGTGAATAAAAAGACTATCTTCGTGACCGGTGCAACAAGTGGTGTTGGACTGAAAATAACAGAATTATTAGTAGCACAAGGCCATTCCGTTTATGCGACAGGCCGCAATACAGTGGCATTGAAAGCATTAGAACGCGTAGGGGCAAACGTGATCCAAGCAGATTTAACTGATTTAGCTACTATCGACGAAGTATGTGCACAGCTACCGCCTCTCGATGTAGCTATTTTATCTGCTGGGGTAGGTAAATTCGGTATTGCACCTGAATTAACAGATGAAGCTATTAGACAAATGGTAGAGCTAAATGTTAGTGTACCGATGTATTTAGCAAAACGTCTAGCAGCGCCTATGATACAACGTCAGCAAGGTCAGCTCATCTTCATCGGCTCGCAGGCAGGAAAGGTAGCGACACCTAAGGCAAGTGTTTATGCTGCTACTAAGCATGCGATTGTTGGCTTTACAAATGGGCTTCGCATGGAACTAGCTCCGTATAATGTGACAGTCACAGCGATACATCCAGGTCCAATCGATACACCTTTTTTAGACAAGGCGAGTGATGAAAGTGGTTATCGAGAGTCTTTAGGGAGATTTTTATTAACAGCTGAAGAAGTGGCTCAAGCTACGATAAAAACAATCGGGCGCCCTGTGCGAGAGGTAAATTTACCGCGGATCATGGGGTTAACAAGTAAGCTATATGCAATGGCACCTGCAACCGTTGAATTTTTAGGTAAATCATTTTTTAATAAGAAGTAACGAAAAACTCAATTAAATAATATTAATCAAACTGTAAACATACTTTATGGCTCTACATGATAGAAAGAGCTTGTTTTTCGATAAAAGCCCAAAAAGTTTCGATAAAATGAGATTTTGTTTCGATAAAAGCTCAAATAGTTTCGATAAATCTTCAAAGTATTCCTATAAAACGAACGAAAGGAGCTTTAGCGATTCTGTTTTGCGGCTCGACATTAAGAAAAGGGTTGTCTCTTGCGCTGAGACAACTCTTTTTTGTATGTGGGCGTTAGGATATGCGAACCACTAGCTAAGTGCAATGGTGTCCAATCGCGCAAAAAACATCTGTTGCTCCGACCCCAAAGAAAGTGCACATCCGAAACGGAAATTAATACTATATACATTCATGTTGCGAGTAAAAAATCGTTTTTCCGAGTAAAAATATTGATCGTTTGTACAAGCACTTAAAGTATTGGAATGACACACTTTTTACAATAAACATAAAAGTCTATTAATTTATAAAAATACACTTGTTTTTATTTTTATAACATGATACTATTCGTGTATAAACTTTTAAGTGGATGTATAAACATACATATCTTATAGATTAAATGGAGGCGCATTTCTTATGGCGAATAAAAAAGTAGTATTAGCATATTCAGGAGGTCTTGATACTTCTGTAGCAATTCCGTGGTTAAAAGAACAAGGTTGGGACGTTATCGCAGTTTGTCTTGACGTTGGTGAAGGTAAGGATCTTGAATTCGTAAAAAATAAAGCTCTTCAAGTAGGAGCAATTGAATCATATATGGTAGATGCGAAAGATGAATTCGCTGAAGAATATGCATTAATTTCATTACAAGCGCATACTTGGTACGAACAAAAATATCCATTAGTATCGGCACTTTCTCGTCCATTAATTTCAAAAAAATTAGTGGAAATTGCGAATCAAGTAGGTGCGGACGCAGTAGCTCATGGTTGCACAGGTAAAGGGAATGACCAAGTTCGTTTCGAAGTTTCCATCAAAGCGTTAAATCCAGATTTAGAAGTATTAGCTCCTGTACGTGAGTGGGGCTGGAGCCGTGATGAGGAAATCGAATATGCCATGAAACATAATGTACCGATTCCTGCAACATTAGATTCACCATTCTCTATCGACCAAAACTTATGGGGCCGTGCAAATGAAGCGGGTGTAATGGAAGATCCATGGGTATCTCCACCAGAAGAAGCATACGGTTTAACAGTTTCTGTTGAAAACGCTCCAGATGAAGCGGAATACGTAGAACTTGAATTCGTTGCTGGTAAGCCAGTAGCTTTAAACGGTAAGGAAATGAAGCTTGCTGATTTAATCCAAGAGCTAAATGCTGTAGCTGGAGCACACGGTGTTGGGCGTATCGATCACGTAGAAAACCGATTAGTTGGTATTAAATCTCGTGAAGTATATGAAATTCCAGGAGCAAAAGTGCTATTAACGGCACACAAAGAGCTTGAAGACTTAACACTTGTAAAAGAGTTAGCACACTTCAAACCAGTTATTGAGAAAAAATTATCTGAATTAATTTATGATGGTTTATGGTTCTCTCCATTACGTGTAGCACTGGAATCATTCCTAGCTGAATCACAAAAATTTGTTAACGGAACTGTGCGTGTGAAGCTATACAAAGGTCATGCAATTGTGGAAGGACGTAAATCTCCAAATTCACTTTATAGTGAAAAGCTAGCAACATATTCTAAAGAAGACCAATTCAACCATGCTTCAGCAGTAGGCTTCATCGAACTATGGGGTCTGCCAACAGTGGTCAACTCTTCTGTAAATAAATAAAATTTAATTTTGACAAGCAAGGTGTAGTATAGACTTGTGCTGTGCTGCACCTGTTCAAAAAGTAATGAAGGAAAAGGTGAGCTGTTATGACAAAACTTTGGGGCGGACGTTTCCAAAAATCAGCAGAAGCATGGGTGGACGAGTTCGGCGCATCGATTGGCTTTGACCAACAGCTTGTTCTAGAAGACCTTGAAGGCAGCGTTGCACATGTTACGATGCTTGGTGCAACAGGAATTTTATCAGCAGCTGACGTAGAGACAATTCTCGGTGGACTTGCACAATTACAAGAGAAAGCAATCGCAGGTGAGCTTGAATTTACAGTTGCTAATGAGGATATTCACTTAAACCTAGAAAAAATGCTCATTGATTTAATTGGTCCTGTAGGTGGTAAGCTTCACACAGGCCGTAGCCGAAATGACCAAGTAGCAACGGATATGCATATTTTCTTGAAAAAACGTGTGGAGGAAGCAATCGGTTTAATAGAGACATTCCAAAAGACATTGCTAGAAAAGGCAGAGGAGCATGTGGAAACAATTGCTCCAGGCTATACACATTTACAACGTGCACAACCAATCTCATTTGCGCATCACTTAATGGCCTATTTCTGGATGTTAGAGCGTGATAAACAACGTTTTACGGAGTCACTTAAACGTATTGATATTCTGCCATTAGGTGCAGGTGCCATGGCGGGTACAACTTTCCCAATTGATCGCTTAAAATCCGCTGAACTTTTAGGCTTTAGCGAGGTATATGCGAATTCTATGGATGCAGTAAGTGACCGTGATTTTATCGTTGAATTTTTAAGCAATTCATCATTATTAATGGCGCATTTATCTCGTTTTGCAGAGGAAATTATTTTGTGGTCGACAGATGAATTCAAATTTATCGAATTAGATGATGCCTTCTCAACAGGTTCTTCTATTATGCCACAAAAGAAAAATCCTGATATGGCGGAGTTAATTCGTGGGAAAACAGGGCGTGTTTACGGGAACTTAATGGGCTTATTAACAGTTCTTAAAGGAACACCGTTAACATACAACAAAGATATGCAGGAAGATAAAGAAGGTATGTTCGATACAGTCCATACAATTCTTGGTTCTCTAAAAATCTTTGAAGGTATGATTCGCACGATGACTGTCAATACAGAGCGTTTGCAGCAGGCAGTACACTCTGACTTCTCAAATGCTACGGAGCTTGCAGATTATTTAGCAACAAAAGGTATGCCTTTCCGTGAAGCACATGAAGTGACTGGAAAACTTGTATTCACATGTATTCAAAAGGGCATCTACTTATTAGATTTACCGCTTGAAGACATGAAAAAAGAAAGTGAACTTATCGAAGCGGATATTTACGATGTATTAGCACCTGAAGCTGCCGTTCGTCGTCGTCATTCATTAGGTGGTACAGGATTTGATCAAGTAATCATCCAAATCCAAAAGGCAAAAGCTTGTCTAATTTAACAATTATTTTAGCGTGCATGTCCTTGTGACTTTTGCATAGATATTCATTAAAGCTGTCCAGTGAGGCACTATGATAAACCATTCTCCTTTTTCGTTAGAGCCAGAGGGTGAAACGTAAAAGAGCCCCTTACATAGGTGAAGGACAATCCCCAATTCTGGAGACGCGGAATTGGGGTTTTTGTGTAATTAAATGATAATGGGAGGTGTTTTCAATGAATGAGCGTTTTACAAAGGGGTTCGAAACAATAAAGCATTATGTGACAACGGAAGAAGCAGTAAAAATGATTGAGGCGGATGCACTAGCCGACATCGCACCAGATTTACGAAAAATGATTATTGAATTTGCCTATGGGGATATTTATTCACGCCCTGGGCTAGATGCAAAAAAACGTGCACTTGTTGTCATTACATCAGTCGTAACTCAAGGTGCTGCCCCACAAACGAAAACACATATTAAACGAGGTTTACATGCAGGTTTGACTCAAACAGAAATTGTGGAAGCACTTTTACAATTAGTGCCCTACATAGGTTTTCCGCTTGTACAAAATGCATTAACTATAGCTCAACAGGTCTTTAAAGAAGAAGCTTAGATTTCTTGGCGTTTTACGCTATCTTAAGGCACTTTAATAAAAGCACGCATTACATGAATAAACTCCTGTGAAACGGTTCATATTAAGAGCGGAACCACTTATTAATCTAATATGATTAGGAGGATGTAGAATGAGTAGTCAAACACCCAAAGACCAGGAATCTCAGGAAAGTCCGCCACAACTGTATAGGGTGAGCTTCTAAAATCTTAAGGAAAAGGTGAGGCAGAGGATATTCTGTTTTGCTGTATCTTAAGAAGAAGCAATAACCGATACAAATAAAATCAATAGAAATAAGTGTTCTTGGATCCAGAATTTTTCTGGGTCCTTTTTTTATCTCGCATAATTGTCATAAAGCCAGAGTAATGAAGAAGAACCACAGATTAATTTTTACTTTATAGAAAAAATTGACTTTTTCGAAAAACTGTCTTACTCTAAGTATGACAGATTTCTGTTTGGTGATAAGCGATACAGATTGGAGCGGTAAGATGAATATTCATTTAGATCCAAGCAGTGAATTACAGCTCTATAAACAGTTAGCAAATCAGTTAATTGAGTTGATTGCTAAGGGAGAGCTTAAAAATGGTGATACATTACCTTCAGTTCGTTCAATGGCTGCAGATTTAGGGATTAATGTTAGTACGGTAAGTAAAAGCTATCATGAACTTGAAGAAAAAGGGTTAATTGAATTAAAGCCGAAAGCAAAGGCTCTCATTATCGGTGGTCAAAAGAAAGAGCTGGAAGAGACGGAAGTTGAAAAAGTAGAAAATGCTTTAAAGCCAATTATGGCAGAGGCATTTGCACGTGGCCTCGAAAAAGATCAGATGACAAATTTGTTTCATCGAATTTTAAAACAATGGAAGTAGGGGAAATATGCTTTTTATAATAAGCATCTTCATCTTTGTAGGCGTACTGGAAACAGTAACACCATTTTTGTCTAGAAAAACAACAGTGTTTGGTGTTTCAATTCCTGAGCCCTATGTGCAACATCAGCAATTACAATTATTTAAAAAGCATTATTGCATGCTGGTAGGGAGCATAGCAGCTACATTTCTTTTAGGCCAAATTTTACTATTATTGACGTCCATTCAGAAAGAAAAATTTGTTTTACTATCCTTTATATTGCTATATGTCATGCTACTCATATCAGCAGCTCTTTATATGTCTTATCATATAAAAACAAAAAAACTAAAAAAACAAGAAGATTGGGAAGCACATGTCAAAACTGTATATGTGACGGATTTAACTATACGAGATAGAGATGAAGTGCTCTCACCTACATTTTTCACATTACCAATTATTATCACTTTAGCATTGATTACCTTTACCTACATGAATTACAATGCCATCCCAGATGTATTTGCTACCCATTGGAATGCAGCAGGTGAGGTAGACGGTTGGACTGAAAAAACCTGGATTTCAGTAATAGTAATGCCGCTTATTTTACTAGGGACACAAATTAGCTTTTTCATCATCAGTATTGGTATGAAAAGTGCCAAAATACAATTGAGCGCACAGGCGAAAGAAGCTTCGGCCAATAGAGAGCTTGCACAGCGTAAATATGGTAGCTGGTACTTAGCGGTGATTAATTATAGTATGACCATTCTTCTTGTTGTTTTACATTACACGACAGTGATTTTAGAAGATCAAACAGCTCCTTACTTCTTCCCTCTTTTTATTGTTTTTATGATCGTCTCTTTAGGTGGACTTATACTCTTCATTTGGAAATTAAGTAAAAGTAATGAGCGCTTTGATGATTTACATACAAACGAAACAGCTTCAGCCGATGATCGCTACTGGAAATGGGGTATTTTTTATTTTAATAAAAATGATCCTTCACTATTAGTACAAAAAAAATACGGTGTTGGTTGGACTGCGAATTTTGCAAATAAATGGAGCTTTATCATTATACTTGTCATATTTTTACCAATCTTGTTAGTCATTTTCAAATAGAGGGAGAGATTTTATGAAAAAACTAATCTTTTTATGTTGCGCACTCTTATTATTAGCAGCATGTGCTCAGAAGGAAGATAACGTAAAAGAGAAAGAGACGAAAGGGGACAATAAAATGAATGAACAGCTAGTAGGTAAATGGGAAGGTAATATTGAGATACCAAATGGAGCACTTCCGATTATTGTTGATTTGCAGAAAGATAGCGGGAAATTATCAGTACCAGCGCAAGGATTAACCAATCATCCATTTAAAAGCATTAAATATAATGGTGATCAAGTGAATGTTTCAATCAACTTAAATGGCTCGGCTGTTGAAATTAATGGAACATTAAAAGATGGGCAAATTGACGCAATATTCCAACAAAATGGCGGCAAATTCCCACTTATCTTAAAACCATTCAAAGAGCAACCCGTTACGTATGAAACGTTGAAGGTTCCCGTTCAAAATGGTGAGTTAACAGTGGCCCTTCAAAAGGCAAGCAACGAGCCATCTCCAGTTGCACTTATTATTGCAGGCTCTGGTCCAACTGATAAGAATGGAAATTCGACCGTGGCTGGTAATAATGATAGCTTAAAAATGATTGCGGAAGGGTTGGCGAAAGATGGTATTGCAACTGTCCGCTATGATAAACGTGGACTTGGCGATAACAAGTCCCTTTTAACAAAAGAAGAGGATATCACTTTTGACCAATACGTAGATGACGCAGTTCAAGTAATTAATACCCTTTTAGCGGATAAAGCATATTCAAATGTTCATATTATTGGACATAGCGAAGGCTCACTGATCGGTTTGCTAGCAGCACAAAAAGCAAATGTAGAATCTTTTGTTTCCATAGCAGGTACTGGAAGACCAATAGATGAAGTTCTGTTAGAGCAATTAAAAGTTCAGTTAACACCAGCGCTTCTAAAAGAATCAACAAATGCTCTTGCATCGTTGAAAAAAGGTGAGCAAGTTAAGAACGTTTCACAAGAATTACAGTCTCTCTTCCGTCCTTCCATTCAACCGTATATGATTTCATGGTTAAAATATAACCCTGCAAGTGAATTAGCAAAAGTGAATAGCCGAGTATTAATTATCCAAGGAACAACCGACTTACAAGTAGGTGTAACTGATGCAGAAGCGTTAAAGAAAGCAAAATCAGATGCCGAGCTTGTATATATGGACGAAATGAATCATGTGTTAAAAAATGCTCCAGCAGATCGCGCGAAAAATTTTGCGACGTATTCAGACCCAACATTATCACTTCATAAAGAATTGTTGCCAGCCATCCAGCAATTTATTCTAAATGAAAAGTAGAGACTGATCATCATGTATGCCGTTGTTTGGTTGATCATAACTATTCTGATCCTAATCTTTGCAATTGTTTTATCACAAGGAAAAGGCGCATTTTTACTAGCAGGCTATAATATGATGTCTGACAGCGAGAAAGAGAAATATGCGGAAGCAAGGTAAGTCCGCGGAAGCAAGGTGAATACCCGCGGAAGGAAGGTGAATACCCGCGGAAGGAAGGTGAATACCCGCGGAAGGAAGGTGAATACCAGCGGAAGGAAGGTGAATACCAGCGGAAGGAAGGTGAATACCAGCGGAAGCAAGGTGAATACCAGCGGAAGCAAGGTGAATACCAGCGGAAGTAAGGTGAATACCAGCGGAAGCAAGGTGAATACCAGCGGAAGCAAGGTAAATACCCGCGGAAGTAGGATAAATACCCCAGAAGCAAGGTAAATTCCCACGGGAACAAGGTAATGCGCATATGAAACAAGTTAGTATACAACGAAAAGAAGTATGTTCAAATCATGAACACACTTCTTTTCGTTTTTAGGCATCCTTTCACCTTTTGTATTTGAGCAAGTTATCGCTATAGTTATTGAAACGTATACATAAGAGTGAAAGCTGATTAATGAGACTTAAAGCGGGGCGTTCACCACCTCACATACATCTTTTCACTATTAACCATTAAAAAATGAATGTGTATCTAATATAAGTTGCTCAGGGTAAGCTTCGAGTAGTTCTAGTAATTCATTTATTAAATCTTTATCTAAATCATCTTGAATAATAATTTCAATTTTTCTGTGTTTCTCTAGAAGATTTTCAATTTCTGAAATTGTATCAAAAAAGTTGTGTAAAGATAGGTTTAACTGATAATTAATTTGTTCAAATGATGGTAAAACATGTAGATTATTATTTAAAGAAAGTAAAAAATCATCAGTTAGCTTTTCTAGAATGCTTTCATTGCTTATTAAATTTGACCAATATTTATCTTTTAATGATGAACTTAAATACCTGAAACCATTAGTTGGACTATCAGTAATAAATACATGAGTTGCAATTGATAATAAATCCTTATATTTTTGCATTGCATGAATCGAGTTAAAACATAAGATTATCTGCTTATTTAAAGAACGTGCAAAGCCTAATTCAAATATAGTACCAAAAGGATTTGAATCTTTAGCATCTAGCCAGCAAAATATGTAATCTGATTTTGAAACTTGGTGTAAACATATGTCTTTTATATGCTCTGATCTAAGTGTGGATCTGTAGTCGTCTCCATTATAGTAGTTAGGCTGCTCGATATCTGTACCTAATGCATGAAGACTAATTTCGTTATGATAACTGCCATGGTCATTGGACATAAAGAACGGACCAGTTATAGTTAAATTCTTTGATATAGAGGGTAACTCTGTGTTTTTTAAGTGATTTATTTTTTCCCATCTATTTGGGATACCGTACCCACGGCTGGAAGTAACATAAGAAGCTTCGCGTAGGTTAGGAACAATGTCATGACGCCAGCAGTTTTTTACGATTTTGCCAGCGAGATATATTTTATTCATTTAGCAAAGCCTCCTTAAATTTTTCTAAAGTTGAATTTAAATCAGTTGCAGTTAAATTTAATGCATGATTAATTAATAAACCTGCAGCTCCTTTAGTTAAGGTTTCGATTTGAAAGTTAAAATCGTTTTGCAGTACATCTTTTAAATATTTGTTTTTCTTTTGCTTTAATAAGGCATTTAAGTATTCTATTTGCTTTACAGTAATTAAATTCTCTTTAATTCTTTTGTGTCTGAAATGTTCATTTAAAATTTCATTGGCCTCTTCCAATGAAGTCGGTTCTTTAGAAATAAACCATTCTGTACCATTTAAACTAAACCAAATATCATCAAGGCATGATTCAAGTGTTAATGAAATTAGAGCAATATAATCTATATTAGAGCCTTTTAAAAAGCCTAATTTAAGTAAGCTTTTATGAAGATTATTTTCTTCAATATAAATGACTATCTTACCGTTACCACTAACATAATTTAAAGGATTATTTACAATGTCATCCCATTGAAGATGATTAAAATGATTGGAACTATCAATATAAAACATTTAACCTCTCCTTGCTATAAATTGATATAATTGTAATTTTAATTGTACATATAAATAAGATATATGTAAATTTGAACTACTTACTACTTAACACCCCGGTCGTTTGAAGTGGGTGCTTCTTGGCCAAGTAGGTACTTTTATCTGATTAAGTTGTTTTAACAGAGTTCTAAGTATATAGACAAGGCATGAAGCGGTATGTATCTATACAACAGCTTCTTTTGCTTATAAAGAGGTAGGAGAAACTATTTGATTAAATTGTATCAACTCTAAGTAAGTGCTAATATTTGAACTATATCTACTTAATACTCTTATAAGTTGTTTGAAGTGGGGGAGTTAGGTGGAAGAAGAAAAAAATATATATAAGGAGTGTAACAATGATTTACGGATATGATTCAGAGTTAATTACAATGTTAGCCAGAACGTACATAAAATATGGTTTAAATACTGACGAATTTATAGTGTTAAATGCGGCAATTGCTTTAAATGCTTATGAAGAAAAACTGAATTTGTTAGAAATAAGTAAATCGACTAGTAAAAGTCCTGATGAAATTGAAAAAATACTAACCACTTTATTAGATAAAGGTAAAATTAAGAGCGTTGGAGGAAAGATTGATAGACAAGCATTATATAGCGACCTGAACAGTATAATTCGTTCTGAAATGACTCTGCCAGATTTAATAATGGAATCAATGGAAAATCATCAAAGAGCAGGTTATGAACAGGAATGGGTTCACATGGGACAAGTGGAACTCGTTCCTGTTGATATAAATGAAAAGGTTCAGGGCATTGCAATAAAAGAACAATCAGATTTTTGGTCAGTACCAGAAATGTGGCCGAAAAAAAGAATGGTTGAATTAGCTAAATACATTTTAACGTTTACTGAATACGTAGATGATCAATGGATTAATCAGTATAACACTAAGTCTTATGAACAAAGAGAGAAACAAAAAAGAAATTGAAAAGATGAAGGAAGAAGAGCGTAAAGAGCAGAAGAAAAAGCGTGATATACCTAAAAGTGGTTATATAATTTTATTTAGGCTGTCTGATGGGATGTATAAGTTTTCATATACTACCTCATTATTATTGGAGCAGAAAATTATAAGTATAAAAAGGGAATATGGAGATAATGTTCAAATTATACATACTTTAGAAACGTTTGATACTATGAAATTTTATCATAAATTTATTAAAACACAATTTTCTAATCGATTAAATGGGGATAAATATGAATTAAATGATGATGATGTAATTTATATTAAAACTGAGAAGTTTCCTTCAAATGCTATGCAATGGTTTGAAGGATAATCAAACTTATACCTCGTTTAAACCGACATTCTATCATGAATCGAAAGTAAGCCCGTAATCAAATAACGCATATAAATAACCAGGCACCTCCGGTACGATAAATGTAACAATTAGAGGAGGTGCTTCCTTATGTCAACTACCAAACTAACAATTGTTCCTGTGACACTAGATCCGATCACTGACAACTCCTCATCAACAACTTCACCTCAAAACTCTCCTGAGCCGAGCTGCATCATTAAAACAACTTGTGCTGAAATTTGCTTCTTTAATGGCGTAGATGAGCGCATATGGAGCAAGTTAGTGGAAGAAGGAATATGTCTTCTCAAATAGGGGGAGCATCACATCGCCATCAAGCTAAGGTTTTAATATACCCCCTAAATGAACATTTTCTTTTTCTACAGGTAGTCACTTTGAATAGTCAGCTTATTTCTTCGTTTTGATAGCGTTTATTTTTCTTAAACTGATGGATATGGAGTCCCCCTTAGGTTAAATAAATTTCGGTTTAGAAACAAGTGATTTTAACAATGTTCGGAGTAAATCAATCTTTAATAATAAAAGGACGAAAAAAGAAGCATAGAAGTGAAAAACTTTTGTGTTTCTTTTTGATTAATATATTTATTGGAAAAGCATTTTCACAGATGCTTCTGCTATCTCTATTATAGAAGCTATTTGAACGTAAGAAATTTGTAAGCAATGGATAAGAAAAAAGAAATTTTTATTGTGTAGGATAAAAATATAAAGAAGAGTGGAAGGTGGATTTTTATGTGAAAAACAAACTAGTCATAAGAGTGTTCTAAAGAAAAGAAGTAATTTCTGGGGTTAACATACTTGTGAAAAAAGAGGGATTCTCCGTTTTGTTAGGGCAAAAATAATCATTATGAAGATAATTACGAATTCCATGTTGCCCTTTTGCCATTGGTGGAGATGATAGCTGTGTAGTTAATACGAAACAACAAGCAACCAAACAATATGAATAGAGGAGAGGAATGCCTTATGAAAACACGTAGTCAAATTACATTTAGCACTCAACGAGATCGTAATTCCGTCAAACAAGCAATGGGGGATACATTGCATCTTGGATTCCCGGGGATACTTGTTAAAACTTCTGAGGGTGGAAAAACGTGGGGTTATGCCGCTGGGGTAGCGAATCTGAGCACCAAGAAACCAATGAAAACAGATTTTCGCTTTCGTATTGCCAGCGTGACGAAGACGTTCACCGCAACGGTTGTACTTCAATTAGCTGCAGAGAACCGCCTTAATCTAGATGATTCCATTGAAAAATGGTTGCCTGGTGTCATTCAAGGAAACGGGTATGATGCTAAACAGATTACTATCCGGCAGATATTGAACCATACGAGTGGTATCGCTGAATACTCTAGGTCAAAAGAAGCTGATTTTTTTAAGAATACAAAAAAATCGTTTACTGCTGAAGAGCTAGTGAAGATTGGACTTTCGCTACCCCCAGACTTTGCCCCAGGAAAGGGCTAGTCTTATTCAAACACAGGATACGTATTACTGGGTATCCTTATTGAAAAAGTAACCGGAAACAGCTATGCGGAAGAGATTGAAAATCAGATTATTGAACCACTTGAATTGTCGAATACATTTCTACCTGGAAATACAAGCGTTATTCCAGGCACCAACCATGCCCGTGGATATTTCCAACCAGACGGAGCAAGTGAGCTAAAAGAAGTTACTGATTATAACCCAAGTATAGGTAGCTCGGCTGGAGATATGATTTCTACTGCTGACGACTTAAACAAATTCTTCTCTTACTTACTCAGTGGTAAATTACTGAAGGAACAGCAACTAAAACAAATGCTTACTACAGTTCCTACAGGAAGTGCTGAACTCGGCGGATATGGTCTTGGAATCTATGAAACTAAGCTTCCAAACGGTGTCTCGATATGGGGACACGCAGGTGGCATTCCAGGGTTTAGTACTTTTGCTGGAGGTACACTTGGAGGTAAGCATACGTTAGCAGGCAATGGTAAAGAGTTAATTGGTCTAATATAATGATGTGAGTTATTACGAACCAATCCAGCTTTACCTGTCATACCTCCATCAACAGGATTAGACATAGTAGGAGGATTCCATATAAGAGAACGCTGATTATCAAAATTATCCTGGGCTACAACCTTATCCTTTGTTACTGGTTCTAATTCAATTGAAGCTAAAGAAAATTTGCCTTGTAAATTTTCTAGTTTCAACTCATTACTTCCTTTTTTTAATTTAACAGTCGGTCCATCTACAGTCTTGTAATATCCATATTCACCTTTAATAGTATCTCCTGCGTGTCCTGTAATGGGAATTGAAGTTTCTTGTGTTGTAGAATTATTTGAAAGTCTAATTTTTGCATTCTGGTTAACTGCAATCTTATATCTTATTTTATATTCTTGTTCTTTAGGACTTACTACATCATATGCTAAATAAGAATTAACCGTTTCTGTCTTCATTGCCTTTTGCTGTGCATGTATAGATTCAACTTGTGGTGTAAAGTTATTCTTTCCTTTATTATACATTTCAGCTGGTATTGAACTTATCATATTTGCCATTAAATCATGTGTATTACTTAGGTTTTTGTTGCTATATCCAAAAACTACAGCATCTATACCTTCAAATCCAGCTTGAGTACTTTTGTTAAATGCATGAACAAGAGATACTTTTTGATCAGGAAATTCAAAAGTAGAGTCTGTATATTTAGGGGGCGCAGATAGGGTTGTACCATATCTAGGGTAAGACTTTCCGCTTGCATCAGTAATATCAAAAAAGAAAGGAGTAATTTCATATCCCATTCTAATTTTAGTTAGAGGAATTGAAGAAATATTAGTAATGTTATTTAATTTCCCCCCACTTGTATTCCCAACCCATCCAGGAGTATATTCTATGCCAGTCTTATTATACCATGGTTGAATGGCATCAATCCGATTACCACTTCGAATATCAAGTTTTGTAAGTACACCTTTATATTCTTGAGAATCCAAGATCTTTTGTATGTCTTGCCACGTTGTTTCTTTTGGTTGAAGCTTTCCCGCAATTTCTGAATAAATTTGCCTAGAATTTTTCTGTACAGTTCCTATAGAATATTTACTTGGTTCTGTATATGGAAACAGTGCTACGAAGTCTAGAACACTTAACGTATATTCTCTAACAAATTCATTTATATGATTCCATCGATCAGTATTTTTATACTTATCAGTGGAATTGATTTGTTCAGCTTCTTTTTTTCTTTTCTCCAATCCATCATTATATACTTTCATAGCATAATTCGTATATTCTTGAATAAGCTGTTTCTGTTGATCCTTATATCCTTGTAATTGGTTTTTATCTATTCCCCACTCTTCACCGTATAAGATTATATCTCTCAGTAATAGAAGGTGAATATTGGCAGCTTGTACAAAAAATGGAGCTGTTAATTGTTGATATACTGAATCTTCGCTTTTTTCAGGAGTTTGAATAATGGTAATAAACTTTTTTAAATCTCTATCCGCGTCACGAACAGCTTCGATTACAGGTGTTCCAGGTTCTTCAACCTTTGCTTTTAAACTATTTTTATATATTTGTAGAACACGTTGATACTCTTTTATCTTTGTCATAGAACCTTTTAATTCGGCCCCCATAAGATATTGATGATAATCGTTTATTTTAATATCAATATTTTCTGCAACATACTTTTCTATTTGGAGCCAAATATCATCTTGGACGCTATTACCTGCCAAAAATACATCAAAAATACTTCCTAATAGACTAGCTGGTGGTGGTAGTAAAGCAATTCCTGTATTAAGTATGCCGTGTAAAAAAACTAAACTTGCATCAGCACCATTTTTTGCATGTATTTGAGTTAACAGAGGTTTAAATGCATTACTATTAAACGCACTAATAAAATCCCCAAATTTTACTCCCAAAAGAGTTGAATCAAACAAACCACGTGAATCAAATTGATGATCTTGTTGAACGCTAAATTTCGTTTGATTTACTTTAAGTTCTTCTTTTTCTATAGTTTCTGCAAATACCATGGGTACAGTTGGTAGGTACGTACTAGCAAGTACAGCTGAAGCAACTGCTATAGATATTACTTTTTGTAATTTTTTTTTCTTTTTCATATAGGCTCCTTTTCTTAATAAAATATTTGATATTACTAGGAGGAAATAATACGAAAAATCCTGTCTATTAGTTAATAATTCCTACTCGTTGTCTTTCAGCAACTCCTTTCCATATTTAATTTTGGGGCAATTTTTATTTTAGTATCTGTCACACAATTACACAATTTGATAAAAAACTACAGATTTTGTTGTGAATATTGAATAAATTTTAGTTGTATTTTCAAATATATAGACTTAAAATGTATTCATCTAGTTAATTTATTAGATAATTCAGTTTATTTAAGATTGAATTGTTAATTATTTTGTCATAAATAGAGAACAATGTCATTTTTAAAACAAACATGCAAACAAGTGTGATAGATTATATGGTTATAGTTAGATATGCTCAGAAAAGGAATTTCTCTCTATAATATAATTAAGAGGTAACTAGATAGAGGTTTCAAGGAGGTTGGCAATCAAATTTCCACATATTTTCTTCAAGTTATTGAAGGGAAAGGAGTTTATGCCAATTATTTACCAGTTGCTCATTTTCAAACTACACAATAAATCAAACTTTATAAAATGTAAATTAGTGGAAGGTGTCACGATGGAATTAGCCCCCGAATTAATAAGCAAATTAACACAGAAATTGAAATAGAAAAATGCTCGGAGCATAAAGGCTCTGAGCATTTTTCTATATATCGATTTATTGAACTAAAGCCCGTTATGGCCTGAATACCAATGATAAGAACCTTTCAAATTGGGTCATTCGTGCATTACACTCTTGGAGCTATGCAGCATCCCCCATACTGGTCACAGTCGTATTCGAGATCCCCTAGGTCTGGGCCTCTTAGCTTTTGGTCGCAGTTCGGGCAGATGGGAATTAAAGTGGGGTTGGCTTGAAAGAACATTGAGTTCTTCAGATTGAAGACGCCTCTTACGGAATTCACTCCATGATCGCGGATTCCCTGTTGCAAGAACTCAAACCCTCCATATATATGTCCGCACTCACACTGGATTGGGCTAAAGCGGAAGGAATGGACTTCGATCCCCAGTTCATCCTTAATCCTGGCCTTTTCGTCGTTCGATATGGGCTGGATTTTGGAAGTTTTCATTCGTTCCGGCGACCAGTACCACGCCTTGACCGCTTTGGCTTGGTCATTGGTCAGGTAGAACGATGCGGACCTTCCGCTATTGATTGTCTCCTTTACGATTTCTACAACGGTGGACTCATTCGCAGAAATTATGACCTTTCCGCTGCCCGCAACAGCATCGATGTGGGTCAACATTGATTCATACATTTGAATAACATCCCTCCATTTTTAGTTTTCAGCTCAACTGACTTTCATCTTTCACTATCTAACATTTCCATAAATGGGATTTTATAAACGATAACAGAAACGGACGATTGAACAGTTATTTTTTTATAGTCTCCCATCTTAGCTTGAAATAGTTATATTGCTATTGAGTAAGTGGTTCAAGATAGCACTGTTTGAAGGGAGATAATAACTTCTGTCAATCTGTTAAATAAGGTGAGAATTCTGATGTTATTCAAGCTTAATTTTGTCCGAAAAACCTGTCAAATCAACAAAAAGAAGCGGCTCAAAGTGTTTTTATCGAAAGTACATAGCAAGCCAGAACATATGAAATACATAGAAGAACAAATTAAGCTATTGTATGCTAAACTGACTGAATAGCTTTTTTACTTTTATGAATATTGGTAGAAATGAATACTTATAGTAAAAAACCAACCATGTACGAATTATACTCGGACATGGTTGGTTTTTAAATTGTATATTTTGATGTTTGGAGTAATAAGAATTTCATAAAATTAATCATTATTTGTAGCTTCTGAATTAGGTCTGATACAGATTGCTCTATTTCAGTTTACAACTTTATTGAAACTTATCGAAGATTAAAGAGAGCTAGATGGCCATAGTTAAATATGTTCAGAAAAGGTATATATTCTTATATTATGATATAATTATGAGGTAATTAGATAGAGGTTTCAAGGCGGTTGGCAATCAAATTTCCACCTATTTTCTTCAAGTGATTGAAGGGAGAGGAGTTGATGCCATGACTATTTTTGAAGCGATAACTATAAATTTTGCAATTCTTATAGTGTCAGTAATTGCCTTGTCATTTACTTTTACACAAAAAAAGTAAACCGCCTCTGCTGCCTCGCAAGCATGTGAGATTGGTTTACTTCTTTTCTCATTGCAAATCGCCTTTGAAGCGATTCGTCTTATATTTTTTATATACATCTTCAATAAGAATTATAACATGTAGATACGAGTTTATTCAAATAGAACAATTTTTTACTCAAAATGTGTAAGGAAGGGGGATATAATGAATAATGAACTATGGGAAATTCAAATATAGCGATTTAGTATAGTGTCCTATGGTGCAGGAAAAGGACAGATTTTTAAGTAAACCTATATTACTCTTTGTATAATCTGAAAATATATTTATATGATTCATCAATTGTTTTGTCATTATAGTAAACATCAGTAAGAGCCTCATTAACAGCCTCATCAAAAACATTATAATTATCCGGAATAGGATACGTCTCAACAGCAGTTCCATCTTGCACATCATAAAACATTGAAACATCAAAGTTTTCATTATAAGTCTGATTTAAAACAGATAATGTTTTATCGTTATAAAAAGTTGGATATGAAAGAGGATAGTTACTAAAATGATTATAATTCCCTCTAGATTCGAGCATTTTTAAAGTGTATTCTTCACTAAATATATAGTTCATTATTTGTAAAAGAGTATCTGCATTTTTACTTTCTTTAACCAAAGCTAATGAAGATTGTCTTATATTTTGTATTTCATCTCCATCTTTATTAGGCAAAAAGGAAACTTTTATGGGGAAATCTGCATCTAGTTTCGTTGGAGATTTTGCATTCCAATCCCTATGGAACTCTTTATTTAAATATATCTCCATGTTAAATGAATTAGAAATCATCATCGCATAGTCGCCGTCAGAAAAAATATTATCACCAGGGTAGGTTCCGTCTTCATACTCTTCGTATCCTTTTCCATAATCTTTAACCATCGTAGCAAAAAATTTATATAACTCTCTCCATTCATTATTCATAAGCTTCCCATCTTTATAAAAAGGTGTGTCTAAATTGTAGCCAAACATCCTTAACTGGTCTCCGATAAATAGATCATCTTCTCCAATATTCTTTACTGCAAGTGCTATAGGGCTATATGTGTCATTTTGTTCTTTAGAGGAGGATTTTAATAGATTCAATGTATTCAAAAAGTCGCTGTAACTAGGATACTTAGGTAATAAATCAACGCCTAAATCATTAAAAATCTCTTCGTTCTGCAAAACAAAATACATTGTTTTTATAACCGGAGAAATATAATATATCTTCCCATTCCCACCTTTTACGCTGCTATTTAATACGCCTTTATGTAAATTATTCTTATTTTCTATATGATCAGTTATATCCAATAGTAAATTATCATTAACAAGAGGAGTTAGTTTATTTGGAGTCAACCCAATAATTAAATCTAATTCACCATTTTTTACTTTTTTATACGTATTATCAATAATCTCTTGCTCTGTTAGGGACTCATTTGAAGACTTAGGATACAACTCTACTAAGTTTACCAATATGTTAAATCTCTCCTCTAAATCGCTTTTGAGTTGTAAATAATTATACTTAGAATTTCCTTTATCGGGTACTCCGATAGAAATAGTGGTTTTCTCGCTACTATTTTTCTCTCTACTATTATCTTTATTAAATGTAAGATGTAATACTAAAAAAATAGTCAATAAAAGAAAGAAAAATACCGTAAATAGTGACTTTTTGGATTTGAAAATATTCATGAGAATAACAATCCTTTCTCAAATAAGTTTAATCTAAAGATTAGAAAGACGAGTTGAAGTGTGCATAGACTGAGGATGAAAATGAAAGACATCTGCATATCTGTATCGTTGTAAGTACAACCAAACAACAACTGGATATGGCAGACGCCTTTCACTATAGCATAAATATTTTTTTAGAAATTACCAATTAAACTTGCCTGAGGCAGACGCTTCATTACCAGTAAAATTGTGCAAATATGCATTTACCGATGTGTTTTTTTGTACTTTAGTTGTAAGAGTGACTTTAGCAGTACTTTGATTTCCTGACAAATTCTTTCCGGCTAATACATCACCACTATTAGCATCTAAAGTCTGGTATGAAATTTGTACACTTTCTCCAGGATTCACATTTCCCTGAGCAACGCTGCTAAATTGAGCATAGCCTACACTATCCAACGAGAATATCGTTGGTTTCGACGATCCACCTACATATACGCCAGTGAAGAAACTCGAGGTACTGTAGGATTTAGTCGAAGCAGTAGCTGCTGCAGATAACATTCCCTCATCTGTCGTAGCCAACTCGTCAACACCATCAGCAAGAGGAAATCCGGGACCAGGTGAATATAAAGCGTTAAGATCATTAGTAAGCGAGGCTTCAGAATTAGGTAAAGATGATGCAAATGCACTCCCCGAAAATGAAGCCATTAAACAAGTGGACAACACCAAAGTAGCAATTTTATTTCTTTTTATCATAGTAAAACCTCCTTCTTATATTTACCAATATCATACTCTATTACCAATTAATTTACAAGTTATAATTTGGAATAAAAATGCACTAATGTAATATATTAGAAATATATAAGTTTGTTTGTATCATTCGATCTACTACCAATATAAATTTGTAATTGTAAAACCTAAAACAAGCATAACCCTTTCCTAAAAATAGGACGGAGTTATGCTTGTCTAATTTTCTAAATATGAGATGCTAAGCTTCCATCTCATCTTCCTACGTTCAATTAATCATTCGCTCCTATAATCTCACGTGGAGATAATAAGGCCTTAAATACACCATTTATTCAACCAAATATCAGTCCCAAAATATTCAAATTTATCACGATTAAAGATAATATTATGGATATTGGTAGAATAATCAAAATTTGAATTTTGTTTTTCGGAATGATAAGAAACAAAACTACTATCATTATTAGATATACTCCCACAAGCCATGGTATTAAGTAGTAATGAGTGTGAACAGGTAAGTAAGCGTTACGTAATTCAAATGCTTCTGACAGCAATACTGTTATTGGAAGGGCGGATATAATATTAGAAAACAATCCACTTCCACGCGCATACCACATTATATAAGCACAAGGCGGAGATACCGCCCCGCATATACCCCAAAAAATAATTTCTCTTTCCGGAAAAAAATGTAGCACAAGTATTGTATAAACATAATAAACGGTAAGCATCGACCCGAAAAAGGCAAATATTTTTAAAGCAGCTAATTTTGGGGAATTACTGAAAACTGATAAAAGTGTTGCAACAAATACCCAAATACCCAGGCGACCACCCAAATTATCAAAAAAAGGGTTTATATTAGGACTATCTGCAAGTTTTGCTGCTAAACCCAAAATAATCCCGATAATAATTGCATTTACTATTGAAATTACTTTTTGTTTTGTAGTTGATGTGTTCGCAACTCTAATCCTTATCAACTTATTATAAATATCCATATACTCCTCCAATCTTCTGCACTTAGAACCCTCATGATCCAACATTACATCGCAATACCCAAGAACGATAAATTGGAAAGAGCGATATATTGTAATTATGGATTCGGAACATCAAGATAAAAGATTAAGATAATATAACCATTTTTTAACAAGTCAGTCAAGAAGCTCCTACCTCGAGTAAGTTTGTAAGAGATACTAAAGTGGGTAGCTTACTCCTAAGCGATATTATAGATACCAAGTGAGCCTCTTTCATCAACTAAGAGGAATGATCATTGTAGACAGTTCTAAATGTAACATGAAGGGAAAAGATAAAGAGAGAATTATTAGGGTCGAACGTATTTGATAAAATAAAAAATCCGCTTCAAAAACCATTTATAAAGGTTTTGAAGCGGATATATAAAATTAGTTTTTCTTTACCAAACTATCAATTAAATCTGTAACTTTTTTTATTTCCGACGCTATTATCTATAACGTTATAAAGATAACCATTCTTGTTTAAAGCTTCAAAATCGGCTGCCATATCAGGACTTTCGAATTCTGCAGCTTCACCTGGCTTAAGTGCTCGTAAATGTAATAATAGGTTTAATTCACGTTCGGTTAAGTTTTCCATCATATACCTCCGATAATCTAATGTCGTATTTGATAACTATCTACTATCTTGTTACATTTTAATATATTTGGTAAAATAATAGCGATTAATTAGCTTACGGGAAGAACCCGCTTCAAAAACCATTAATCCATGGTGTTTTAAACATGGCTCAATGGCGTTTAAAGCGGGTTTTATTTATTGTTGGCATGGGAAGTTCCCGCTCACTGTAATAGATGAATGTTTTAGTTAAGGAGGGGCTTAAGCAAAACTTAGTACGAAGGGGGGATTATTATGAATGAACTAGCCTTAAATATACTACCACCACAAATAAAGACTGTTGATACACATTTCGCTATGGAAGTCTTAAGATATGAATACGGTTGGGAAGTTGACGAATATGGAGACAGAGAAATAGTTGATACATCAAATTCCTACAAAGTAAAGGCTAAGGTACCGAGAATATCTTTTCTTGAATGGATCGATACCTTGTGTAACTTGAAATACAATGGTGTATTAGCGACTCATTTATATACTCGAGAACTATTACCTTATGTTTCACTTGATAGTTCTGTTTGGAAATATTTCGATCAAGTAGAAGGCAATTTACTAACTAATGGTTCTACATATAGGAATGCGGACAAGGTAAGAATATATGTATATTTCATTGAAGAATTTAATCATTTTGTAATTCTTAGGCTTCTCAGCCACCATGATATTGTTTTTTATAAAAAGATATGATGCTGCTTATTTAAGTTACTTTTCACAGTGGGGGTATATATGAAATTCTTAAGCAAATTATTTAGAAGAAATAACACCAAGAGACAGCCAGTAAATGGTCTTGAAAACATACCAGGACTATTCGAGTTAGATCCTAAAGAATGTAACCGTATCTTTATAAGAGATAAATCATCACCAGTAGGTTCAGTTGGTTCTATATCAGGTACTTCACATAACTCAATAGCTACAGCAATAGCCACAGCTTCACGTTCTGTTTTAGTACCTAAAATAAAGAAAGTACATGAAATTGATATAGAAACTGAGCATTTTATTGAAATTAAAAGTCTGCGTAGAACATTTGAAATACAAAACAACGAAGTTGATTATAAACCAGGGGATGTAATAAATTATCGAGAGAAGAAAGAAGGCGAATACACAGGATATAATGCAGTTTTCACCATTACCTACATTACGTCTGAGAAACAGAAAGATGGCTTTATAGTGATGGGAAAAATACCATACTCAGAGAAACCACGGTGCGTGATGGCATGATTATAGGGTTCTAAGCGTCTTGCAAAAATAGTAAAAGATATGGACTAAATCTTATAGGATTGTTCAGTATTGAGATGTTTGATAAAATAATAGCAATTAAATTAATCATCGGGAAGAACCCGCTTCAAAAACCATTAAGTCATGGTGTTTTAAACATGGCTATTAATGGTGTTTGAAGCGGGTTTTATTTATTGTTGGCGCGGAAAGTTTCTGCTTACCATTGTACGAGCTATAAATAAGTACCAGATGGAGAATTAAAAATGATGGTGAGATATTTGCCATCGATATGTTATCTAAGAAGGGAAGATAGAAGAAATGCCTTTACTAACCATTGTAATGAGTGTTTTATATCAATGCTTAAGGTTGAAGTTTAACACGACTATAACCATGAAGAGTGCAAGAAAAGAAAATATGTTGTTGTTAATTGGCCAATTATTACTATTACTTTCTGCAGGCATCTATATATGGCTGCCGCTTCAGTTGAATTTTTACATTCCATTCATAGTCATGAGTGTTTTCCTGATCGATTATATTAAGCCGTGGTTAATGAATGAACGTCCATTAAGCAAAATAGCTATTTTTTTGCTAGTCGTATCTACATTAAATTTGAAACAATTACTACGATTTTATCGTACAATAACTATGCAAAGAGGGTGTACTTCCATTCATTCAAGGTGAATGAAATAGCATGATGAATCAAAACTAAATTGAAAAGAAGGTGCTTTTTTGTATAGTATTGGGAAATTTTCGAATCTGTGTAATGTTCCTGTAAAGACTATTCGTTACTATAGCGATATTGGATTACTCGAACCATCCTTTATAGATGAAGTGACCGGCTATCGTTATTATGATTACGATAAAATGAAAGAGCTGAATACTATTCAGGTTCTAAAAGATTGTCATTTTTCATTAAAAGAAATTGAACAGGTTATAAAAAGGGAAAATGATAAGCAAGATTTAGAGCTAAGATTACATAATAAAGTTCAGGAGTTAGAGCACCAACAAGAAATAATCGCTGAACAAATTCAAAATATTGTCCAAGTAAAAAATTCTATAAAGAACGCTGAGACATTTAATCCAAAGCCAACATTATCAAGTTGTTACATAGAAGAACGACCAGAAATACAGGTGCTTTTCATTCGGGGGAAAATCAATATTATTGAAATGGACAGGCTAGTACAAAAATTATTTGAACGAATTTATGCATATCAATTAGAGGTAGTTGGGGAGCTTACTGCAATTTTTCATCAACAGGATAGGAAGCAAAATGTAGCAGATGTTGAACTACTGTTGCCAGTAAAAGTAACTCAACCGGCAAATTATATTAAACTAATACCAGCAGGCAGATATGCTTGTATAAATGTAAAGGGACCGTATTCAGAGTTGAATTTTGGCTATAGTCGCTTGCAGGAATGGTTGACGGAGCAATCTCTTGAGACAGAAGGGGTGTTTATGGAGCAATACATAAAGGGGTTAATTCCATCTGAAGTAGTAAATCCAATTAATATTAGGCCAAATATTGAGATCCATCCAAACGATTTTTTGACAACAGTGTTTGTGAAAATAAGAAACTAGCTAAAGTCTCCAGTAAATGGAGACTTTATTCTGTAATTAGCAAGGTAACAACGTCTTGCTAGTAACATACAGAATGGAGTACATCAATGACAACAAATACAGGACAGTTTGCATTTCTTAAAGGTAGTTCGTATGAGATTGGACATCAACAAGCGCGAGAATTTCAAAAAAACCCTTTTGCGAAATCTCTATTCTTTACGGAAAAATTAGCTTCGGACAAAGCTTATTTTCAAATGAAAGCACAAATAGAGCAGTATTGCCCAAGTTTAAATAAAGAATTGGAAGGCTTTGCAGAAGGCTTTGGCTATAAGCCCGAGCAACTACATTTTTATCAAAATGCGTGGTTAATTCCTGGAGGATGTAGTTTAGGGGCTATTTTGCCTGGAAAAATGGCGGATGGTAAAACATATGTCATAAGAAATTATGATTTATCGCCCTCTATTTCAGATATGCGTTTATGTACGACAGTCGTCGAAGGGAAATATACTCATACAGGATTTTCTGTTTCTACATTCGGTCGAAGCGAAGGCTTAAATGAGAAAGGGCTATGTGTTGCGTATGCATCGTGTGGTATGCCCATTGGCAAATATCCTGGTATGAGACCACCAGTAGTACCTGGGTTTCAGTTTATGGTTATTGTCAGAGCTCTATTAGAAAATTGTAAAAATGTAGAAGAAGCTATTTATATGGTAAACAATATGCCAGTAGGAACGAATATGAATTTACTGATAGCTGATGCAAATGGCGACGCAGCATTGATTGGAACATATGACGGAATAAAAGAAGTGAAACGTGCAGAACTAGATTATCTTATTGCCACTAATCATGGTCTATTTTCTTCAATACAAAAAATGGAGCCTGGTAAGCTCGAACATTCTCAATTAAGATATGATATTTTAGAGGGAAAATTGAAGGAAAGTGGCAAAAGATCTGTTAATGAAATCCAAGAGCTTCTTTTTACAGAGTTCCCTAAAGGATTATCCGTCCATAATTACAACGAAAGCTTTGGAACCGTGCATTCAATTATGTTTAACCTTACTGACTTACAACTGGAATTTTCATTTGGCTCACCATTACAAAATCAGGTAAACAAGATAGAAGTCGGAGACAACTTGGCAAAAACACAAATACCTGTTGAATTTACTAATAATAGCTATGGAACGGAATTTTGGAAAATAATAAAATCCTAACTAACAAAAAGACCTCCCACCGTGAGAGGTCTTTTTGCTGTACCCGAAAGGTAAGGCATATTGTGTCCAACTGAAATAGCACTTGCCAATTACACACTTATTTAATAACTTAATTCGTACGTTACTACTTCGATAAATTTATCTCGATCTTGTGATTCAAAAATAGTAATCCCTTTATCTCTAGAAAGTTGTAGTAACTTTTGAATATTAGCTTCATCTTTCTCCATAAAGGCTTTTTTTACATATTTTAAATCTTGCAAGATATGATGAATAAATGTATCTCCTTCTCTTTTTATATCTATAGCAATAAAGTCGAAAGATAATTTTGTTTTAGGTGGAGTAATAATTGTATCAAACAAATAGTTTAAAGCTTTAAAGGGGACATAAGGGATACCTTTTTTATATTCATATTTCTCTATAATAGGTAAAACCTTATCAATAAATTTTTGTATTGTATCAATATTGTAAAGCTTTGTATCTTCTAAATTATTCCTCTTAATAATTTGTTGTATTTTTTCATATTGCTTTTGTTCTAGCAGTTCTTTCATATATAAAAGTTCTTTTTTGAATTTTGATCGTTCTTTTTTACTTAATTGTCGATGTTCAATAACAGCGTATTCGATTAGCTCCCATCCTATTTTTAAACCAAAATGAGGTTCTAAAAAATACTTAAGTTCTTCAAAATCGCGCACTTAGGTAACTCCTTTTAAGTTAGTATTATTAATCTTGTAGGGAAAATAAGATAAAAATTTCTTGCCTTAACCGCTCATCAAACATCTTGTGTCAGAGCCATATTAAGATAATATTCCTTTTCCTTTACTTAATTCCCAATAATTATGTATTTTACATAAAAAAATTTTATAGAAATATATAATTTTATTTCATTTTTTTAAAAAATAAAATGAACCTTTTCCATTTGCCGTTTGTATAGTCATTGAACATAGAGATAAGGAGGGATTATTTTGGAGCTTATAGTGAAGGATATTGTGAAAAAATATAATGGTGTGAACGTTTTGGATGGTGTGTCGGCCACATTTGAAATGGGGTATTGTTATTTATTATTAGGTCAAAATGGAGCGGGTAAATCTACATTATCAAAATGTATAGCTGGAGATGTAAAACCTGATGCAGGTACTATTGTATTCAATGAAGCGTCTCAACATGTACAAGAACAAGTTGCGCTACAGTACCAATTTTTTTCGAGTTATCAGCATCTGAAAATTCGTGAAGTGATCACTCTTTTTACTAAATTGACGAACAATAAAGTTGATTTGGGAGAGCTATATGAAATATTAGGGTTACCGACTTATGACCACATCTTATTGAAAAATGCGTCAGGCGGTCAGAGAAAAGCAGTATCGATTTTCCTTTCATTTTTATTAAATAAACCAATTATCATTTTAGATGAGCCATTTGCTGATTTAGATTTAACGAAGAAAAAGCAATTGATGTTTTACTTACAAGGTGAAATTCGTCAACGTAACAAAATGATTATTATTATTAGCCATGAGGTAGCAGGATTAGAATCTTTATTTGATTATGTAGTGATTTTAAAAGACGGAAAACTCATTGAAAATAGCACACAGGATGAACTTTATAGAAAATACGCAGAGGCGAAATTGCCGGGAATCGAAGGTCTCTACTATGAAGTGACAGGCCAAATTTTAGGAGGAAGAGCAGGATGATGAAGCAAATTGCACGCATGTATATGTTAGAAAATATTCGTAGCCTAGGAATGACTATTGGGAATTTGTTACCAGCTTATATCTTTTTAGGAATATCATTTTTTGCTAAAAGCGCGATGACTGAAGAATCATTTGATTTTTTGATTAAAGGTCAGTTTTTACCGATTTCTATAATAATGTTAATCTTCTTCTTTTGTTTTTCCAGTGCTACAATCTATTTAACAGATATGAAAGCCAATAAAACCCTCCAATGGGTGCAGCGTACAGGCATTAAGCCACACACTTACTTTATAGGGATGGGAATCGGTGTTTTTACTTTATTAAATCTATTCTTAGTGTTGCTACTCATTGGCTACTCTTTTATTATTGATATTTCATTATCTTCATTTTTGCTAATTATTTTAATGAGTAACTTTGTGTTACTGGCATTATATCCATTGAGTTTTATATTGGCCGGTCTATTTAAAAATGAAAAAGTGGCAACAAGTATGTTGCAACCGATTATGTTGATATTTATGTTTTCAATACAAATGTCAACGATGTTTTTAACATTAGCGAAAAAAAACCCCCAGGATTATTTTATTTTCTTAATCTGGAATCCGATGCTATATTTATTTGATAGCTTGCAAGTGTCTTTAAATTTAATAGGCGAAACTTGGCTTCCGCAATATCAGTATTTTATGATTTTAACAATTCTTAGCTTGGTGCTAGCAGCTATCGCTAAGAAAGTATATACCAGTAAGTAGGTGATTTTATGGGAATTGGATTTATTGTATCTTTAATTGCAAATGTAGTTTTGACTATTATTATTTTGGGAATTACAATCCCGATGGATAAAAAATATGTTGTACGCGAAAATAGAAAAATTAATTATAAAAAAACAACAATTTATTTACGTTGGAATGTATTTGATACTTTAACGCTCGTTTTAGCCATTTATACAATACTTTGTGTGCAGGCAGTTTTCATACTTTTGACTTCCTCTCAAACAATCGAAAATCCATATTTGCAGTTTTTTGCAAATCAATCGTCAACATGGGTCATTGTAATAGTTGGATACTTAGTTTCACGTCTTTCTATGACATTAAAGTCCATTAAGGCTCATTGGGGGGATGAGCAAGATGATGAGTAATGAAGAGTGGATGGAGGCCTATAAAAACGGCGATGTCGAGGGCTTTGAACAGCTCTATAGTCGTTTGTATGAGCCATTATACTGCTTTTTATTTCGCTATACTCGAGAAGATCAGCTAAGCATAGATATTGTGCAAGATACCTTTGAGCGTTTACAATATATAAAAGAAGATTTTGATGAGCAAAAGGGTACAGTGAAAGCATTTTTATTTCAAATCGCCTATCGCTTAATGATTAATAAATTGAATCGGCGCAAAAAATGGCGTACGCTGTTCCCGTTTTTAGTACCGACGTCCAGTCATCGAATGTCTGCTGACGAGAAATTAACGATACAAGAAGCGATTCTTCAATTACCCGAAAAGCAACGGGCTGTTATTTTGCTTGTCTATTATCATGATTTACCGCAGGAGGAAATTGCACAAATTTTGTCCATTCCCCTTGGTACAGTTAAATCAAGGCTACATAATGCGATAAAGACTTTAAAGGAAGAGCTAAAGGAGGATTTCGATGCTTAAGGATGAATTTCAAAAGGAACAATGGTTAAAAGACAACTTAGATCAAGATAAAGTGGAGATACCTAAGCAGCTAATGACATACAAGAAAAGTCGCTGGCAACGTTTTCTTCAATATTTAGCTTCACCAACGAAGGATCCGTTAGAGCCAATATGTACATCTTCAGTCGGCTATACCTCTTTAAAAATAGTGCCCATTGTTGTGGCTGTATTTATAACAATTCTCCAAATTTTATTGCAATAATTTTTATCAACTAATCAATTATGCCTTGGCATAATTGCGTCCGGAATCGGCTTTGTGCTTAGGCCTGCACGAGGGCCGACACGATGTCGGTCATTTCGGTAGTGCCACAGGACGTGGCGTTAATTACCGATGCAGGTCAGTTTGCCGTTATCGCATGGATGCGATGATTTTAGGCTAACATCCCCTAAGAACTCCTTTCTGATTTCGTGACATCTGCCGGAGGCAAACTTCTTTCATTTAGATGTATGGACACCCGCTGAAAAGTAAATGAAACACGCATTCATCTCACCGCTTATAGAGGTGGGAGACTTCTGTAGCTGACGTTTTACTTTTACTACCAAAACATTTGCTGAAAAAAGTTAAATTTCTCACTGCCACAATCATTCGGTTGTGGTATTTTTAATGAATAAAATACTATTTATTGCCCATTTTTAGGAAATGTTTAGATTAATTTGGAGGTTGGTGCTTTGAGGGTTTTGAAAAAATTTCCACGACCAAACGCGATAAAAGGTCAGCTACATCGAGCGCTTTTATGGATTACTTTTATTATTGGTCTATGTATTTTTATTCCAACGCTTTACATTGAATATCGGCAAACTATTCAGCATCAGAATGAAGAGATGACGCATTATTTGGATGCTCAAACATATTTTTTTGAAAGCTGGTTATCAGAACGATCCAGTGATATACATACAATAGCTAATTTAGATTTTGTAAAGAATTATAATTATGAAAAATCGCAAGCTTTTTTTCTAGATTTTAAAGAAAAAACAGATTTTACAGACTTAATATTCGTTAATAGAGAAGGCATCGTACAATTTGATACAGTTACTAAATATAGTACAACTGGTGTTGGTGTTGGAATGGATGTAAAGAATCGTAAGTATTTTCAGGTTGCTACAAAAACGAAACAACCATATATAACAGATATTTTAATTAGTAAAGTTACGAAGAAGCCTATTCTTGTATTTGCTTCACCGATTCTAAATGCACAACAACAATTCAATGGTGTAGTTTTTGGTGCAGTAAATTTAGACACAATCGATCAACTGCTACATGAATCAAGAGTTGGCTTTTTAGGAAAAGCTTATATAATAGATCAGAAAGGTACTATGCTCACCGAATTTAATAATAAACAGCACCGGACTTCTAGCAAATATTTAGTGGATGAGCATATCTTGAACGCAGCTAAAAAAAATACAATAAGTGACCTAGAGCTTTATAAAGATGCGAATAATAAGCGAGTTCTTGCTAAAAGTAAGCCTATAAATGAAGGAAAATGGTTTATCATCTCAGAAATAGGTCTGTTTGAGGCGTATCAGCCATTAATCATTAGAATTTTATTGATAACCTTATGTTTAGTTGTAGGTTCGTTTTTTACGATTAAAATGATGTTACATCTTTCTAAAAAAATTGAAGAACCAATCCAACAGCTTCTTACAGGCGTTAGAAAAGTAGAACAAGGATTTTATGATTATCAAATAGATGAACAACAGCTGGCACCTTATGCACATGAATTTCAGGAGCTCTGTTCGTCCTTCAACGAAATGAGTGCTAAGGTGAAAACAGATACTATCTTACTGAAAGAATTATCAGTTACTTGTCAGTTGACGAAGCTGTATAATCGCCGTTATTTGATTGAACATGGGGAGCTTGTTTTTCAAAAATGTTTAGAGGAACAAAATCATTGTTCATGTATAGCGATTGATATTGATTTTTTCAAAAAGGTCAATGATACATATGGGCATTTAATCGGTGATGAAGTTCTAAAACACGTCGCAAATATCATTACAAATTCTGTGCGAGGAATCGACATTATTACAAGATATGGGGGAGAGGAGTTTGTCATTTTATCTCCAAATACTACGTTAGAGAGCGCAGTAAAGATAGCGGAAAGAGTTCGAAAGCATGTTGAACATCATCCTTATTATGCGGACGATGTTGAGATCAATGTGACAGTGAGTATTGGCATCGCAGGGTACGGTCATTCTAAAAACATTTCAACATTTTATGAGTTACTTGACAAGGCGGATCAAGCACTTTATATTGCAAAGGAAAGCGGTCGAAACCAACTGAGAGTATGTGATTATACTGGTAAAGTTGATTCAAACCAGATGGTTTAGAAGACTAAATTTGGAAAGTGGTATTTACATGAAGGAAATTATACTAAGTAAATTAAAAGAAATTGAAAAAGAGTATCAAGTGAAAATTTTATATGCAGTAGAATCAGGTAGTCGTGCTTGGGGATTTCCTTCCAAGGATAGCGATTATGATGTTCGTTTCATATATATTCATCAACCTCAGTGGTATCTTTCAATTGACCCTCAAGGAATTGGTGCTAAGAGGGATGTTATAGAATTACCTATTAATGATTTGTTGGATATTAGTGGATGGGAAATAACAAAGGCATTAAGGCTATTTCGCAAAAGTAATCCACCTCTATTAGAATGGTTACGAAGCAATATTGTGTATGACCAACAATATTCATTTATTGACAATGTACTATTACTGGAAAGTGAAGTTTTTTATCCGAATGCAAGTTTATATCACTATTTAAACATGGCTAAAAACAATTATCGAGAGTATTTACAGGGATCAGAAGTGAAAATAAAAAAATATTTCTATGTCCTCAGACCAGTTTTAGCATGTAAATGGATAGAGAAAAACAATACGGTTCCACCAATTGATTTTCAGGAATTGTTAAATGCAATTATTTCTGAAGGTCCTTTAAAAGCCGAAATTGAGCAACTTTTGCAGAGGAAAATGGCTGGTGACGAACTAAATATGGAGCCACGTATTGAAAGTATTAATGAGTATTTAGATAAAGAAATAGAACATATTGAGACATACTGTAAGAGTCTTCACGTTAAAGTCGATGATCCTACACAAAAATTAGATGTGTTATTTAGAAGAACATTGCAAGAAGTGTGGGGATAGAAAACTGAATAATTTTAAATCGCAAGGTCATACTAAAAAAGGTTTCACTTATGAAATCTAATATTGATGAGGAGGATGGCGCGAATGAGTAGGTTCGAACATTTAGACCCAAAATCTCAAAAAATCCACCGCAACTGGTCAAGGATTAAGCATTCAAAATCTCAAGTAAATGGTGAAACGGAGATTACTCTCCATAACCGTATCTTGAGAAGTGAAGCAAAAGCCCGACAGTTTTAATCATGCTAGAAAAGTAAGTGTCATCAAGCCCAGAACATATTCTGGGTTTTTTTGTTTGTTGTTTACGGGGTTCTTCATTCTTGTTTTGATAAAATGAATATATGAAAAATAAATACAATTTTAGGAGGGGAAAGTAAATGAGCAGCGTAGAAAAACTAAAAAAGGGATTAAAGGAATTTGGCCTAGAGCATAAAACGGAGGAATTATTACCTCTCGCAAAGGAATCCATTCGAATGATGGTAAATCAAATACCTGAAGAAAAAATACAGATTGGCGTCTCCAAAGTTGGTGGCTGTCCGGATGTACCATCTGATTTCTCATGGCCACATATAAACGACAATAGAGCGTTGTATTTTCTTTGCCAACTAAATCTAGTAGAAATCAAGCCTTATGATACAAACAGCTTATTACCTGTGGATGGTGTGCTATCCTTTTTCTATGATGCTGTCGAGCAACCTTGGGGATACGATCCGAAAGATTATGATGGCTTTAAAGTTTTCTATTTCTCTCAAGAGACTAGTAGCCTGAATAGAATGGAAATTCCTGTATCATTACTCGAGCATGGTAACATCGACAGCGCGGCGCTACAATTTAAGAATGAATTGACACTTCCATCATGGGATTCGCCATACTCGATGTATTTAGAAGAGATATTAAGTGAAGAAGAAGCTGATAAATACAGAGATTTTGAATATGAGTGGATGGAGGAAGGTGATTTGTCTATGGCTACTCACCGGATAGACGGATATCCAGATGCGATTCAAGGTGATATGTATTTAGAATGCCAACTGGTGACAAATGGTTTATATTGTGGAGACTCAACAGGATATAGCGATCCTTTACGAAAGGAATTAGAGGAAGGCGCAACTGATTGGCGATTATTACTCCAATTTGATACGGAGGATGATCTAGGGCTTATGTGGGGCGATAGTGGCAGATTGTACTTCTGGATACGTGAGGAAGATTGTAAAAATAAACAATTCGATAAAGCATGGGTTGTTTTACAGTGCTTTTAAAGGAGACTGATGGAATGCGTGATATTACATTTATTCAAAACTATTTAACGAATCTTGATGATGAACTATTAGAGGAACACGTTTTTTGGATTGACTGGTGTGAAGACAATGCTGATATTGTCCATTATAGCGAGAAACTATTACACACAGGGAAGCTAACGTATGAGCGTGTTGTAAACAATGAGAGAGGTGTTGATTTATATATTATCTATGGTGATAAAAAATCCCTTGTGGTGATGGAGACGGATGATAGCTGTGATCCAACTATCATTGCCTTAAACGAGATTTTACAGCCTGATTATGAAATACGCATGTGGATGGAATCAATAGGCTCAGATACACTAGGCTTTATTTTCCTAACGCCTGATGAATGGTCAGCCCTTGAACAGCAATTCGGATTAGAAAACGTAAAAGAGTATTTTATGAGTATTACGGCTGATACAAAAATATTCCGACTTACCTATGATGATGTCGAGCAGCTATTGTAGAATTTATTTTAATGTATAAAATGGTTCGCAAATAATAAATTTTTGCTTTTGATAAGAGGAAGGAGCATGCAAATTACATGAAAAAATATAATTTTACACAAGAATTGGCCAATCAAATCAATAATTATCAATCGATAGATGCTTTTTATACGAAAATCATGAAAACGGTGGAGCCTGCTAATATTGGCTTCATTTATATAGAACCTGGTGGTGTTGTTGGGATGCACGAGGCGCCCGTACCACAGTTATTTATTGTAATTCAAGGCGAAGGATGGGTTTGTGGTGAGGACCAAGAGAAAATAATTTTAAAGGCTGGGGAAGGTGTTCTTTGGCAAACAGAAGAGGCACATGAATCTGGGAGTCAATCAGGCTTGACAGCACTTGTCATCCAATCCGAGCCAATCCATCTTGCATAGATTACATATAAAATGTTTTAACGGAGTAAGTTTTAACTCCGTTGCACTAAGCAGTAAGAGTTAAGCAAAGTTTAACTGTTTTCAAGAAGTGTCCATCAAATAACTCGTCAAATTCCTCTATTTTTTTAAAAGCCCTTAACCTCGTAAAAGTTCATACCAATCGTATTTTCCTTTTCTACACATACTAAAAGGGATGTTAAATCTGGAAGCATTTTGATCCCTTCCTGTAATAGAGCTGTACCAATTCCTTTGCCCTGAGTTTCAGGAAGTAAATATATTGAGAACAGTTCTGCCTCTCCATTTACAACATTTGAAAAATTGGCAAAGCCTACAATCGTTTCTCCAATTATAGCAACTAAGAATAAACTTTTTTCCAAACGACCTTGCAATCGGTCTCTACTATAAGCGGCTTGTAAAAAACGATCTTGAACCTCATGAGGGATAATTCCTTCATATGTTTGGTGCCAACTCTTTTTGGCAATTTCTTGCACAGAAATGATGTCATTCTTTTGCATATGTCGTATAATAATTGAACTCAATACTTTTTCACCTACAATTCCAATTTTTCTATTTATTGTAACGTAAATCACGAGAAGGGGGATGACTTCATGCAAGTTATTGAAAAAGCATTTGGCTATATTACGAGAGAGCATGAGGGTCAGTTACAAGTGCTAGTATTTGAGCAAAATATAGCAGGAGCAGGGATTCAAATTCCGAAAGGCACGGTAGAGGAAGGGGAAACACCGCTAGAAGCAGTAACACGGGAGATGTTTGAGGAGACGGGGTTAAACTATTTAGTAGTGAAGGGGTTAATTGCCCAAGATTATTTTAATCATCATTCAGGGGTATTACAAAAGCGCTATTTTTATCATTTAACGGCAAATGAAAAAAGAGATTCATGGAGGCATTGTCCGACAGGTGTAAACGAGGCAGACTTAGAATTTTCATTTTACTGGATATCAGATGAACAAGAAGTAACACTAGCAAAGGGACATGGAGATTATTTATATCGAGTACTAGCTCGTGTGAACAATTGAATCATCTAGAAGGTCCATAATAAATAAAACGCGTTTCCGAATTTAGGAAACGCGTTTGTTCTATTATATTGTCTTTGCGGCAACCTCTAATGCTTGAGCGAAATCTGCAATCAGATCGTCAACATGCTCAAGCCCTACTGAGAAACGTAATAAACCATCAGTAATACCACGTTTTGCACGTTCCTCAGGCTCCATTGCTGCATGACTCATTTTAGCAGGGTAGGATAAAATCGATTCTACGCCACCTAGAGAGACAGCGAACACTGGAATTTTCATCGCTTCTACAAGTACTTTTGCGGCTTCATAGTTTGGTAGGCGGAAGGATAATACTGCACCTGTACTAGTTGACTGATTTTGATGAATTTCATAACCAGGATGTGATGCAAGCCCAGGGTAGTATACTTGCTCGACGAGTGCATTTGTGTCTAAAAACTCCGCAATCTTTTGTGCCGATTGAGTAGATCGACTAAAACGCACATCTGTTGTTTTCATGTTTTGCAATAAAGTAAAGCAGTCCTGTACACCTAATATATTGCCGAATGAATTTTGGATAAAGTAAAGATCCTGACCGATCTTTTCATCAGCAGTGACTGTTAATCCTGCAATAATATCGGAATGCCCAGATAAAAACTTTGTAGCACTATGAATAACAACGTCAACACCTAGTTCAAGTGGACGTTGGTGTAAAGGTGTCATAAAGGTATTGTCTAAAAACGTTAAGCAGTTATGCTGCTTGGCAAGTGTTACTACTCCACGAATATCTGTGATGCCAAGTGTTGGATTCGACGGTGTTTCCATATAGAGTAGCTTTGTAGCTGGTGTAATGGCTGCTTCTATCGCCGCTAAATCTGTGAAGTCGACGAAAGTATGTGAAATACCGAAGCGTGGTAAGACTTTTGAGACGAAGCGGTATGTTCCTCCATAAACATCCTCTGTAATGACTATATGATCACCCTGTGATAATAGCATTAATGCTGCAGATACTGCGGCAATTCCAGAAGAATATGCATGAGCTCTGACCCCACCTTCAAGCTCTGCTACTGCTTTTTCTAATGCATCCCGCGTAGGGTTGCCAGAACGTGCATAATCATATTCGCCGAATTCATCGATACGCTCCTGATGGAAAGTAGATGATAAATACATAGGTACATTGACTGCACCTTTTTTATTTTCATAACCGTCACGAACACCAGCGTGAATTAAGCTTGTTTCAATATGCTGTTTCATCATTAAGCCTCTTTTCTAAGGGTATCGAATACTTGTTTTAAATCCGCAATTAAATCTTCAGCTTCTTCAACGCCAATAGAGAAGCGGAGTAATCGGTCACAAACACCACGTTCAATGCGCTCTTCATAAGGCATATCCGCATGTGTTTGAGTAGCAGGATATGTAATAAAACTTTCAACACCACCAAGACTTTCAGCGAATGTAATTAATTTCAAGTTTCGAAGGAATGGATCTATCCACTCGGCCTTTTTCAAACGGAATGAAAGCATACCACCTTTTCCTGTGTAGAGCACGTCTGTTACAAGCTCTTCTTCTTCTAAATAGGCAGCAATTGCTTTTGCGTTTGCATCGTGTTGCTTTAATCGAAGATGCAATGTTTTTAATCCACGAATAAGTAACCAGGAATCCATCGGACCTAATACCATACCGCTACCATTGTGAATAAAGCCAATGCGTTCTGCTAATTCAGCGCCCTTAGCGACAACTAAACCAGCTAACACATCATTATGACCGCCAATATATTTAGTTGCTGAATGAATGACAATGTCTGCACCTAATTCGATTGGACGTTGGAAATAAGGTGTATAGAACGTGTTATCGACAATTAACCATGCCCCATGCTTGTGAGCTAATTCTGCATATAATTGCAAATCAAATTCCTGCATAAGCGGATTTGTCGGCGTTTCAATAAATAGGGCACGCGTATTGTCGGTGATTAATGCTTCTACCTGTTCAACCGATTCGAATTTTGAGTAGACAGGCTTAATATTATATGTTTCTTCAAAGAAATTAAAAAGTCGATATGTACCACCATATAAATCATCAGGCACCACTAATTCATCACCAGGCTTAAACAATGATAAAACTAATTGAATCGCCGCCATACCAGAGCTACAGGCAAAGCCCATATCTCCGCCCTCTAAATCCGCAATTCCGGCTTCTAATAGGGCACGAGTTGGATTTTTTGTTCGTGTGTAATCAAAACCAGTGGATTCACCGATACCTGTATGTTTGTAAGCTGTCGATAAATGGATTGGTGGGTTAACAGCACCTGTTAACGGATCACTTAAATTGCCAAGTTGTACAAGTTTTGTTTCAATACTTCTGCTGTTTGTCATGTCGTCACTCTTTTCTTCATCATAATAATGGGGAGTCAAAATATCTAAAAGATTAGAACTTCTTGTCCCAATATTCTCAATAATAGTTACCAATTTAACATGTATACTAAAGAAGAACAAGATGATTTCAGAAAATTAGAGAGATTATTTAAATTTAATCATCTAGGAATAGTAGGAGATAAGTGAGGGAGGAAAATAAAATGAAAAAATGGTTAGTGATAGGTGGGACAGGAATGCTAAAGGATGTTTCTTTATGGCTTATACAGCAAGGTAATCATGTAACCGTTATCGGGAGACAACAAAAGAAAATGCAAAATTTGATAGATGAAAATAAAAATGGTTCGAAATTGTCAGCTATATTAGTTGATTATACGAATTACAATCGCTTTAAATTGGCCTTAACAGAGTCTCAGTAAAATAATGGATCTTTTGATTGTATTATTGCTTGGATTCATGGCTCTGATAAAAGAGTGTGGGAGTCACTTTTAGAAGCAATTCCTACTACAAAAAATAAGATTTTATACCATATAAAAGGCAGTAGCTCTTTCATAAAAAATGACGGTATAAAAAGTTATTTACCATGGTTTATCGAGAAGTGAAACTTGGATTTGTCATAGAAAAGAACAACTCTTCAAGATGGCTAACAAATAGTGAAATTGCAAAAGGAATTATTGATGCAATAAAACAAGAAATACCGGAAAAACATGTGGGCGTATTTGAACCATGGAGTTTGCGTCCATAAATAAATCTCTTCAATAAAAAAGAATCTGCCCATTACCTCGGCTTATCCGTGGTAATGGGCAGATTTTTTTGAATATGGTTTAAGCTTGTTCTTTTTTTAATAAATCTCGAATTTCTTTTAGAAGCTCTTCTTTAGAATCTAATTCTGGTGCTGGCTCTTCCACAACAGCCTCTTCTTTTTTGCGAGATAGTTTGGTCATAATTCGTAATGCCATGAAAATTGCAAAGGCGATAATTAAAAAGTCAAGAATCGACTGTAAAAATACGCCTAACTGAATTTGAGCTTCACCTGAACCATACTTAAAGCTTTTTGTTAAATCAATACCACCAGTTAAGATACCGACTAATGGCATAATGATATTTTCAACTAAGGAGGTAACAATTTTACCGAAAGCACCACCGATTACTACTGCCACTGCTAGATCGACAATATTGCCTTTCATAGCAAACTCTTTAAAGTCTTTCCACAAAACAAATTCCTCCCTATAATTATCCATAAAATTAATCGAATTATATTTTACTATATTTTTCCCTATCTTTTCAACTACTAAAATAGTGGTAAATATATTCGGAAAAATCTACTACATATAACGGTAATTTTGGTAAAATAGAAATAGTATTAGAGAGATTAGGTGTGACATATGGCGAATAAAAAGAAGAAAAAACAACCGAAGCTATCGCCTTCCGTTCAATTAGGCATGATAGCTTTACTAATACCAATTGCGATAACTGTTTGTGTTTTCGCCTTTTTTGCATGGAAGGAGCTACAAACATTAACTATATTTGAAAAATTAGCAAAGCAAAAAGAACTAGAAGAAATTCAACAAAATTTCGATCTGAACATTCCTGAGAAATATATTCCCATCTATGTAGCAGCGGAAGAGAAATACGGTGTGCCTTGGACGTTGCTGGCCGCCCATCATAGAATTGAAACACGCTTCTCTACTATGAAATCGCTCGTTTCATCAGCTGGTGCAGAAGGGCATTTGCAATTTATGCCTTGTACATTTGTCGGCTGGAAACATTCATCCTGCTCGGGGTTAGGGAAAGGGGATATTTCGAAGTCTGAATTAATGAATCCAGAAATCATTCAAAAATATGGTGGATACGGAGTAGATGCAAATGGAGATGGTATAGCAGATCCTTATGATATTGAGGACGCTATATTTAGTGCCGCGAATTATTTATCGAAAAATGGTGCAGCAGATGGTCATATTCAGCAGGCGGTCTATACATACAATCACAGTGAGGAATATGTTGATAAGGTGTTACATTATTTCAATTTGTATAATGATTATCATGATGAGCTTAAAGAAGTAGTCCTATATAAAGAAAAGTAACTGCTCGTATATAATGGCTTTATTCTTTCGGCAAAATGAATGGTTGATTTCCGTTCCTCTATTGCTGATCCCCAAGGAGTCGTGCAGTCTCCACTCCAATCAACCACAACATTTACCTCCGAAATGTTTTTTTACAACAAGTAAAGAGCCATCAAAAATGATGGCTCTTTATTACATATTTAGGTTGCTTTACGCATACCTTTTAAAATAAGGCTTACGATGAAGATCAGCACGACAGCACCAATTAATGCTGGGAATACGTAAAAATTACTAACTCGCCAACCCCAGTTGCCAAGAACCATACTACCGATCCACGAACCGACAACCCCTGCAACAATATTTCCAATAATGCCGCCAGGTACATCTTTACCTAAAATTACGCCAGCTAACCAACCTAAAACTCCGCCGATGATTAAATACCAAATGAAGCTAATCATTTTTTTCATCTCCTTAAACTAAGATATAATGGCGATTGCTTAGTTATGCCCTGAATGGAGTATATTAAACGCGCCTCGCTTCTTTAGTAATTATTACAAATTCACAAGAAGGTTTTATCTCTATTTAGCTTATGCTGATACCTCATTTTTGTGCAAAAAACATTTGTAAGTGTTTTCTGTAGCGAAGAAACTACAATTACGCTAACGCGAAATGGATTACTTAATAACAGTTGTACCTAATGTATATTCAAAATGACGCAATGCCCATTCATGACCTGCAGCATCAAAACTTGCAACACCATCTGCATAAATGATCGTTGAAATGCCCAAATTATAAGCATCAACCGCAGTGTGTAAAATACAAATATCAGTACAAACACCAACTAAATGAATTTCTTTAATCCCTCGCTCATTCAATAAAATCGATAAATTGGTTCCGGCAAATGCGCTATAACGCGTTTTATCGAGCCACATCACTTTATCTTTGTGAAGGTTATACAGTTCACCAACTTGCCCGTATAAATGGCGTCCTTTAGAGCCACGAATATTATGAGGAGGAAAGAGTTTGGTTTCAGGGTGGAATGGGTCATCTTCCTCATGTAAATCATTCGCAAAAACAACAAATTCTTTTTCAGCAATAAATTGTTGAATTAAAGAAGAAATTTTTTGATCTAATGCTTGACCGGGCTCTCCACATGTTAGTTTTCCATCAGAAGCGACAAAATCATACGTATAATCAATTACTAATAAAGCCTTTTTCAACCTTTTCACACTCCTTATAGGTATAATTTCACTTATTATCATGCCATATTTGGGCCTGTTTGTCAGAAAAATGAATCAAATTTAATATTACGAATAGTTTGAAAATTGATTTTTCTGAGCGTATAATGTGAAAAAAGGAGAGTGGTCTATATGAATATGACAGCTATGAAACGTTTAAATCGCCAAGGATTTCTTATTGCAGGCTTGCATCTGCTAGTGTTATTAAATTTAGCAGCGGATTTTATATTCTCCTCGTAATCTCTTAAAAAATAGAAAGGTGAGTTAAATGCTTGTCCATTATTAAAACAACCGTGAAGGCATATTTTATTACATGTCCACGGTTGTTTTTTATTTGTTCTCATAGAATTAAATGGAATTTCTACGGTAAATGTCAAAGACAAAATACAAACAAAGGAGGGGTAGGATGACCATTAGATTTGATCGAGCGTTCCATGAGCTAGAGCGCCCTTTTGCTTGGTTGGACTTTGATGCACTGGATCACAATATAGCGACTGTTCATGACTCCTGTGGACAGAAAAATATACGTATTGCTACGAAATCGATTCGTTCTATCGAGATATTACGCTATATACAAAATAATCTCCCCAATGTGAAGGGATTTATGACATTTACTGCGTCAGAAACAATATTTTTACTTCAACAGCATTTTGATGATTTACTGCTCGGATATCCGGTGATGGAAGAGGCTGCTGTACGTCAGTTATTGCACTTCGTAAAAGCAGAAAAAACTGTCACTTTTATGGTCGATAGATGGGAACATGTCCGATTTTTGGCGGAACTAGGGCGAGAGCTTGGCGTTCGTGTGCGAGTATGTATTGATATTAATGTATCCACTGATTTTAAGATGCTTTATTTTGGTACAAAACGCTCTTCGCTCCATTCACTTGAGACACTAACACCATTCCTCGAATATATTAAAAATCAAGCTTTTATTGAAGTAGTTGGAGCGATGGGCTACGAGGCTCAAATTGCAGGAGTTGGTAATCGTCCAGCTAATGCTGTGAAAGGAAAATTTATTGAAGCTATGCAATTGCAAGCTAAAAAGCAAGTTACTCAGTTTCGTAGATTAGCCATTGCACATATAAAAGCATATTTTCCAAGCTTGCACTTAGTAAATGGTGGCGGTTCAGGAAGTATGGCATACACAGCACAACAAAAGGAGGTAACAGAAATTACGGTTGGCTCTGCATTTTATGCACCTGCTTTATTCGATCAATTTTCGCATTTACAGCTGGAAAAGGCAGCTGGATTTGCTTTAAGTGTCACAAGAAAGCCAGAAAAAAATATTGTTGTTTGTCACGGCGGAGGCTATACGGCGTCAGGGGCAATTAGTGCTGATCGCTTACCGGTATTCTATGACCCAACCTTTTTTTCATATCTTAACCTAGAAGGCGCAGGAGAAGTTCAGACACCCGTTAAGGTAAAACATAAAAATGTTCATGTAGGGGACACGCTTTATTTCCGGCACGCGAAGGCTGGAGAACTTTGCGAAAGATTTCAAGAACTACATGGAGTTAGAGGAGACAAGTATGTAGGAGCTTATACAACCTATAGGGGGGATGGACAGTGTTTTCTATAGATAAGTGGAAAAATGGTGAGAAGTGGACAAACTGGGCAGGTAATGTAATCTCTTATCCATCTGAGATGTACTTACCACGATCGATTGAAGAGGTTACAAATATCGTGGGGCATGCACGTGAATTTGGAAAAACGATTCGTGTCACAGGTGCAGCTCACTCCTTTAGTGCTGTTGCGATGCCTGAGCATATAGCATTGTCTTTACATAATATGCGTGGGCTTATAGCGGTGAATGAGGAGAAACAAGAAGCGACTCTTTGGGCCGGAACATATTTATATGAAATAGGCCCATTACTTGCGAAGCATGGCTTTGCTCTAATAAATATGGGCGATATTCAAGAGCAAACGATTGCAGGAGCAGTGTCAACAGGGACCCATGGAACTGGTGTAACACTCGGCTCGTTATCCTCAGCTGTAATAAAGTGGGGTTTTGTAGATGGTACAGGTACTTATAGGGAACATATGAGAGGAATGGATGATTTATCTGAAGCTTTACATGTTTCATTAGGGATGCTTGGTGTGCTTGTGAAAGTGACGATCAAAGTAATCCCTCTTTACAGTTTACATTATGTAAGCACAAGAGATACTTTAGCAAATGGGCTGGCGAAATTTGCTGAAGATATTCGACTGCATCGACATGTTGAGTGGTTTTATTTCCCTAGTAGTGAAACAATTCAAGTAAAGCGTATGAACGCTATAGAGCCTGTTTATCAGAGTGAATGGAGTAAAAGAATTGAAACATTGAAACTTCAAATAGTAGAGAACGGTGCTTTTTTTGCTATGTCAGAACTTTGTAAATGGAAACCATCGTTTAGTGGTGCTATGAGTAAGTTAGCTGCAGCAAATGTTGTAGAAGGGGAGAAAATGGGGATAAGCTATGAAATTTATCCGTCTCCACGTAGCGTAAAGTTTCAAGAAAGTGAATATGCTATTCCATTAATGCAATTTGAGTCATGTATGGAGGAGATCCATGCAACTTTTAAAAGTGGAATTTTTAATGTGCATTTTCCGTTAGAATGTCGTACAACAGCAGGTGAAGCAGGTTTTTTAAGTCCTACCCAAGGTCAAGAATCAGCGTTTATTGCCTTTCATATGTATAAAGGAATGCAGGAAGGGCCTTATTTTGAATGGGTCCATACGATGATGAAGAAATATAAGGGGCGACCACATTGGGGCAAACTAAATCATTTAGCTGCTAATTATGTATACGAGCTATACCCGGATGTTGAAAAATTTTTAGCCATTCGAAGTCAATGTGATCCTGATAATGTGTTTTTGACAGGGTACTTAAGAAAATTATTTACATTATAAGCGCTATTTCTTTAATTGCAGTTCATCTCTTTTGATAGATTAAGCAAAAGTGTTAAAAGATTATTAAAAAAATTAAAATTTGAACGAAATGTCAAAATATTCACGGAAGCGAGATAAAAACGACAATTAGTCAGCATGAAAACGATTTCAAATTTTGTGTATTATTTAAATTGTTTAGATAATTCAAAAAATACTGTTGACGAGACCTTTTTTTCGTACTATGATAACAACAATTTAACAAGTTCGTTACATCAATTAGTTGCCTTAGGCGATTAACATATACGCAAAAATAAAATAGACAGAACATTTCGTATATAGCAACGAACATAGCAATAAATGAGGGGCGTTTAAAATGAGAAGTGACATGATTAAAGTAGGCGTAGATCGTGCGCCACATCGAAGTCTTTTATATGCAACAGGCAAAGTAAAAGCGAAAGATTTAGGCAAGCCATTTATCGGGGTTTGTAATTCTTATATCGACATTATACCAGGTCACGTTCATTTACGTACATTTGCTGATGTTGTCAAAGAGGCCATTATTGAAGCGGGTGGAATTCCATTCGAATTTAACACAATCGGTGTAGATGATGGTATTGCAATGGGGCACATTGGTATGCGTTACTCGTTACCAAGCCGTGAAATTATCGCAGACTCTGCTGAAACAGTTATTAATGCACACTGGTTTGATGGCGTATTTTATATTCCTAACTGTGACAAAATTACACCGGGGATGTTAATGGCAGCAGTTCGTACTAACGTACCATCAATTTTCGTATCTGGTGGTCCAATGGAGGCAGGTACTTCTGCTACTGGCAAGCAACTTTCATTAACTTCAGTTTTTGAAGGTGTAGGAGCTCTTAAATCAGGCAAAATGTCATCTGAAGAGCTGTTAGATATTGAAAACAATGCATGCCCAACATGTGGTTCATGTTCAGGAATGTTTACTGCAAACTCTATGAACTGCTTAATGGAAATGCTAGGAGTAGCTTTACCTGGTAATGGAACAATCCTAGCTACTTCTGATGAGCGCCATAAGCTTATTAAAGAAGCTGCTAAACAATTAGTCCATATGATCAAAGAGGACATCAAGCCTCGAGACATTATTACTAAAGAAGCAATTGATGATGCATTTGCACTTGATATGGCGATGGGTGGTTCGACAAATACAGTCCTCCATACATTAGCAATCGCCAATGAAGCTGAAATCGATTATAACATTGAAGATATTAATAAAGTAGCAGAGCGTGTTCCGTATCTAGCGAAAATTATGCCTGCTTCAGATATTTCAATGGATGATATAAATAAAGCGGGTGGCGTTAGTGCCATTATTAATGAATTAGTATCTATTCCAGGTGCTATTCACCCAGATCGACCAACAGTTGCAGGAGTGACAATGGGCGAACTTGTAAAGGATTATCATATTACAAATGATGAAGTAATTCGTACGAAAGATAATCCTTATAGCCCAGTTGGTGGTTTATCGGTTTTATTTGGTAATATCGCGCCAGACGGTTCAGTTATTAAAGTAGGAGCTGTAGACCCTTCTATCAAAGTATTCAAAGGTGAAGCAATCATCTTTGATTCACAAGATGCTGCACAGGAAAATATTGATAACGGAACTGTAAAAGAGGGTCATGTAGTCGTCATTCGCTACGAAGGACCAAAAGGTGGCCCTGGGATGCCTGAAATGCTAGCACCAACCTCTGCAATTCAAGGTCGCGGTCTTGGTACAAAGGTTGCGTTAATTACGGATGGACGCTTCTCTGGTGCATCTCGCGGTATTTCAATCGGACATATTTCACCAGAGGCAGCAGAAGGCGGTCCTATCGCTTTAGTAGAGAATGGCGATGTGATCACAATTGATCTACCAAATCGTACGATCAATTTAGAAGTTTCAGATGAAGTATTAGCGGAGCGCCGTGCAAAATTACCGGTATTTGAGCCGAAAATTAAGCGTGGTTGGCTAGCAAGATATTCAAAATTAGTAACAAGCGCCTCTACAGGTGGCGTTATGAAAATTTAAAAAGTTAAAACGTTGATGAGGTTAAAGGTTCTAGAGCCTTGTATTTACCAGAGAGCCGGTCGTGCTGGAAGCCGGCGATACAACTAGATCCGACATCCCCTCGGAGTGAGCTATTAAACGCGTGTACGCAATTAGATAGCTCCGGGCATAATCGAAAGTGCTCGTTATTAATGAATAAATGATTTATGACATCGTCTTGGATGCGAGTGATTTCGCATGGGTGCATAAATAGTTACATTTATTCGCGAGGTAGCAATTATTTGCTATAAAAAAGGGTGGTACCATGGAAAGTCTTTTTCATCCCTACGCAAGGTAGTTCTTTGCGTGTGGAGAAAAGGGCTTTTTATTTTTTTAAACGACGTTTGAAAGAGTCTGTCATCTCTTTTCAAGGAGAGAACCAGCTAGTAACACTTCAATGATGCGCATTACTGATGTGAAATTGAATGATAAGAAGGAGGCATATTTGATGAGTACGAATGTTTCTATCAATGAAAAAGAAGAATTAGCAACATCAGCAAAAGCTGAACAAACCTATCAAGCGAAAGATGGTGCCGACGTATTAGTTCAGGCACTCCATGAGCAAGGTGTTGAAATTATTTTTGGTTACCCAGGTGGAGCGGTACTACCAATTTATGATGCCATTTATAAAAATCCGATTCGTCATATTTTAACTAGACATGAACAAGGTGCAATTCATGCTGCGGAAGGTTATGCACGAGTTTCCAATAAACCTGGTGTTGTTATTGCAACTAGTGGACCAGGGGCAACGAACTTAGTAACTGGTATTGCCGATGCGATGATTGATTCTATTCCATTAGTTGTTTTCACAGGTCAAGTTTCAACGGCTGTAATTGGTACAGATGCTTTCCAAGAAGCGGATATTATGGGGATTACGACACCAATTACGAAGCACAATTATCAGGTGCAGGATGTTAATGATATCCCGCGTATTGTTAAAGAGGCATTCCATATTGCAAGTACTGGTCGAAAGGGTCCTGTTGTAGTTGATTTTCCGAAAAACGTATCTCAAATGCTATTTGATGTAGAGACACCACCACAGGCTCCGGAAGAAATATATTTACCAGGTTATCAGCCAACGTACAAACCAAATTATTTACAAATTCAAAAGGCTATACAGGCGATTTCATTGGCCATAAAACCAGTTATTTTAGCTGGAGCTGGTGTTCTTTTTGCAGATGCCAAAGAAGAGTTAACAGCATTCGCTGAAAAATACGAAATTCCAGTAGCAAACACTTTACTGGGACTTGGTTCAATCCATGGAGAGCATGAATTATTCATCGGTATGGCAGGAATGCATGGAACTGTAACAGCGAATACAGCTATTACAAAATCAGACTTATTGTTGAATATCGGAGCTCGCTTTGATGACCGTTTAACTGGTAATTTGGCGACATTTGCTCCAAATGCGACAATCATACACATCGATATTGATCCAGCGGAAATTGGAAAAAACGTGCCGGCAGACATTCCAATCGTTGCAGATGCTAAAGAAGCTTTAAAAGGATTATTGAAAAAAGACTTCGATGGTCCGGATACAGCAGAATGGTTAACATTCTTAAATAATCATACAAAGGAATATCCATTATGGTACAGCAAGGAGCCGGGGGACAAAGAAGTATTACCGCAGGAAGCATTAGAGCTTGTGCATAAAATTACTGAAGGTGATGCAATTGTCACGACAGATGTTGGTCAGCATCAAATGTGGGCTGCACAATATTATCGATTAAACAATGATCATGGATGGGTAACGTCTGGTGGACTTGGTACGATGGGCTTCGGCTTCCCAGCTGCAATTGGCGCCCAGTTTGCGAAGCCAGACAAAAAAGTTGTTTCCATTGTAGGTGATGCAGGATTCCAAATGACTGCGCAAGAGCTTTCTATCCTGCAAGAATTCAACTTACCGGTAAAAATTGTGATTATAAATAACAGCTGTTTAGGAATGGTTCGCCAATGGCAAGAAACATTTTATGAGGAGCGCTATTCATCTTCACTTATGCCGATTCAACCAGATTTTGTTAAATTAGCTGATGCATATAATTTGAAGGGCTATCGAATTAACACAATAGATGAAGCTGAAAGTATTTTCCGCGAGGCACTACTTTCTGATGAGCCGGCGTTAATTGATTGTCGTGTAAAACAACTTCAATGTGTATACCCAATGGTAGCACCAGGCAAAGGCTTACATGAAATGATTGGGGTGAAAAAGAATTGAAACGAGTAATTACAGTAACAGTGATTAACCAAAGCGGTGTTTTAAACCGTGTAACAGGTTTACTTATGAAGCGTCAATTCAATATTGAATCAATCACAGTTGGTCATACTGAACAGCCAAACTTTTCGAAAATGACCTTTGTTGTAAACGTAGAGGATGAGCGTAAAATTGAACAGCTAGTGAAGCAATTATCAAAGCAAATTGATGTGTTAAAGGTCAATGACATAACAGATAAATCAATCGTGCTACGTGAGTTAGCGCTTGTAAAGGTAATTTCACCACCAAATTTACGACTGGAAATGAATTCAATTGTTGAACCATTCCGTCCACAAATTATTGATACAGCGAAAAATGTTGTCACCTATCAAGTTGTAGGAGATCCAGATAAGATTGATGCTTTTATTGAACTTATTCGACCTTATGGTATTAAAGAATTAACGCGTACAGGGGCTACTGCATCTGTTCGTGAAACACAAAAAATCTCAAATTCGCAGCTCTCTATTTTAAAATAGTTTGCATATAAAATGAAAGCTTTGGATACATAGCCCTTAGTGGTTTACTGGCATCCGAAGTTTAAAAAAACAAAACAAAAATTAGGAGGAAACAACAATGGCTACTATGTATTATGATCAAAACATCAACGAGGAAGTATTAAAAGGGAAGAAAATCGCAATCATCGGTTACGGTTCACAAGGTCATGCACATGCCTTAAATCTTAAAGAATCAGGATTCGATGTAGTAGTAGGAGTTCGTCCAGGCGGATCTTTCGATGCAGCAAAGGCGGATGGAGTAGATGTAAAGACTGTTGCTGAAGCAGCGCAAGAAGCAGATGTTATCCAAATTTTACTTCCGGATGAGCGTCAAAAAGCCGTATATGAGGCTGAAATCGCTCCACATCTTGAAGCAGGTAAAGCACTTATGTTTGCACATGGCTTCAACATTCACTTCGGTCAAATTACACCACCAGCAGATGTGGACGTATTCTTAGTTGCACCGAAAGGTCCGGGACACTTAGTTCGTCGTCAGTTCCAAGAAGGTGCTGGTGTACCAGGATTATTCGCAATCCATCAAGATGCAACTGGTCAAGCAAAAGATTTAGCTCTAGCTTACGGTAAAGGAATCGGTGCAGCTCGTGGCGGTTTACTTGAAACATCATTCAAAGAAGAAACTGAAACTGATTTATTCGGTGAGCAAGCAGTACTTTGCGGTGGTGCTACACAATTAGTAAGAGCAGGTTTTGAAACATTAGTAGAGGCAGGCTACCAACCAGAGTTAGCTTACTTTGAAACACTTCACGAACTAAAATTAATTGTTGACCTAATGTTTGAAGGTGGTATGGCAACAATGCGTTACTCAGTATCAGATACAGCTGAGTGGGGTGACTATGTTGCAGGACCACGTATTATCGACGACTCCGTAAAAGCTCGTATGAAAGATGTTTTAACGGATATCCAAGATGGTACATTCGCTCGTCGCTGGATTCAAGAAAACGAAAACGGTCGTCCAGACTATACAAAATTCAAAGAAGCTGGTGCAAATCACCAAATCGAAGAAGTTGGGGCTAAACTACGTGCTATGATGCCATTCATCAATGAAGGTAAAGAAAAAGTTGTGAGAGAAGTGGCTACAAGTGCGAAACATTAATATTTTCGATACAACACAAATAGCCAAGTAACTGAAGCACCTAGGAGTGACAATTATTGAAGCAGGTTTTCCTGCTTCGTCACCCGGTGACTTTGATGCGGTACATCGTATTGCAGGAACAGTGAAAAACTCTACCGTACCAGGATTAGCCTGCTGTGTACAAAAAGATATCGGCACAAATTTGGGAAGCAATCGGCAAAAGCTTATTTAAATGCCATTAACCGTCATTTGATACAAAGCCTTCGTGCACAGCCTGTAAGTTAATCGATCTTCAAGCTTCTGTGTAAATATCGCAGGTTTTGATGGTAGTGTATGGAATCAGCATAATGCACATTCCAAACGCAATTATGCCAATAACGTGTAGTCGTAATATTGATGACCTCACCTATTAAAATAGGTGGGAGTCTTACTAAAATAGCGTAGTCAACGCTATACAAAGAAAGGTGTTTTGACGATGGAGAAAAAAATTACAGTACTTCCTGGTGACGGAATTGGGCCAGAGGTTGTTGCTTCTGCTGTACGTGTATTACAGGTGATTGGTAAGCGATTCAACCATACATTCCATTTAGGTTATGCAACAATCGGAGGCGCTGCCATCGACCAACACAATAATCCACTACCAGATGAAACAATTGAGATGTGCGAAAACAGTGATGCAGTTTTACTTGGAGCGGTAGGTGGTCCGAAATGGGATAACAACCCACCTGAATTACGTCCAGAAAAAGGTTTGCTACGTATTCGCAAACATTTTGACTTATTCGCAAATCTTCGTCCAGTAAAGGCGTTCCCGAGTTTACTAGATGCTTCCCCATTAAAGCGTGAAGTAGCTGAAAATGTCGATTTAATAATTGTACGTGAATTAACAGGCGGCGTATACTTCGGGGAACCACGTATGCGTACTGAAAATGGCGCGATTGATACAACGGTTTACTCAACTGCAGAAGTTGAGCGTATCGTTGAAAATGCCTTTGAATTAGCACGTTTACGTGGAGGCAAATTATGCTCTGTTGATAAAGCAAATGTACTTGAAACAAGTCGTTTATGGCGCGAAGTAGTAGAAGCGAAGAAAAAGGATTATCCAGATGTGCATGTAGAGCATAATTTAGTTGACTCAGTTGCTATGAAATTAATTACAAATCCTAGTCAATATGATGTGGTAGTTACTGAAAATATGTTTGGAGATATTTTAAGTGATGAAGCATCTGTTATTACAGGCTCTTTAGGCGTACTACCTTCTGCGTCCATTCGCGGAGATAATTTTGGTCTATATGAACCAGTACATGGCTCAGCACCAGAAATTGCAGGTCAAGGTGTCGCTAACCCAGCAGCAACAATTCTTTCAGTTGCTATGATGCTACAATATTCATTTGGCTTAAAAGAAGAAGCAGCAGAAATTGAACGTGCTGTAAGTGCAGTATTTGATGATGGTTATTTCACTGCAGATCTTGCACGTGACGGCGCTCGTATAATGTCGACAAATGAATGGACAGATAAAGTAATTAACGAAATAGATACAAGCTTTGTTTCAGAAAGCATTATGACAACATACATTTAAGAAATGAGTGAAGATAATGGGAAAAAATATAATTGAAAAGATTTGGGTAACTAAACTGTTACAATAAATTTAGACAAAACTATACAAACCTGTATAGAAGCATAGATTTATAATAGAATACCCTTCGTATCAAGCGATTGGTGCGAACTCCACGTTAATTGCTTTTAACTCCTAAAGCCTTGTGACCAAAGCGGAGCTGGAAACGGCAGACGTAACGGTGCGAAAGCAGAAAAAACAACAAGGATGGCATAAGCTGAAAAAAATCACTCAGTGTCCGTAAAGGATCATCGTGACAATGGAAAACGGTGGCGCTAAGTGCTTTGGCAATGGATGTTTAGCAGCGAAAGTCCTAAATCTCTACTGAGACAAGGAAGACGTTCAACGACTATCTCCTTGAGGGAGAGTAAAACCGCAAGCGAATGGCGGAAGAAAAATGTGGCTCTTATTAGAAGATAAGATGAAGATATAGTCTGCGCTTATGTGAAAGCTTAAGAGGTCTACTCGTGAGAGAAAGACTGCATGAAGGGTTGCGCCTTCGTGTGAACAAGAAAAATATATACAACTATAAAAATGTTAACAACCTCTCTAAATAGGGTAAAACCCTAGTGAAAGAGAGGTGGTATGCATGGAATTAATGTCCATTGGGAAATTTGCGAAACATGTTGGTGTAAATGTTGTAATCCGTAATTTATATAAGCGACTTCATGACATCCGAACAAATCATTTACATCAATGTTCTAATGAGATTGTGAAAACCAAACCATCTCGTATTGTTATGGAACATTTAAATGTAAAAGGGTTGATGAAAAATAAACATCTGGCGAAGGCGGTAGCCGAGCAGAAGTTATATGAATTCAAACGGCAAATTCAATACAAATGTGAAAAATATGGAGTTGAATTTGTTGAAGCCGACAGATGGTTTCCTTCATCAAAAACTTGTTCTAGTTGTGGACAAATCAAATCCGGTTTGAGACTGAAAGACAGATTATTTATCTGCTCTTGCGGATTAAAACTGGATAGAGATTTGAACGCAAGCATTAACTTAGCAAATTATTCAATCTAAGGAGCTTAACTGAAACTAAGTCTTAGATGTGTACGCAACGATACTGCGGAATTTAAGCCTTTGGAGAGTCATATTAAATGGTAATAGCTTCGGCGAAACCAGACTCGTAGAATAAGGAAGACACAAAACGAAATTCGGAAGATATAAGTTGTGTCACTGTAGAGGTGTTAACATTTCTTAAGAGATGTATATATTTTTCGTATCGGATAAACACGTCGTTTATCAGGAAGAGGGCAAACCGGACCTGTTATATATAGATCTCCATTTAATTCATGAAGTCACTTCTCCGCAAGCTTTTGAAGGTTTACGTTTGAACGGACGTCAAGTGCGTCGTACAGATTTAAGCTTTGCGACAATGGATCATAACGTGCCTACAAAAAATCTACCGACGATTCATGATCCAATTGCACGTAATCAAATTGAGACGTTAGCTAAAAACGCTGAAGAATTTGGCGTCGAGCTTGCAGGAATGGGGCACCCAGACCAAGGTATTGTTCACGTAATTGGACCTGAGCTAGGTTTAACTCAACCTGGCAAAACGATTGTTTGTGGGGACTCTCATACGTCTACACATGGAGCGTTCGGAGCGATTGCCTTCGGTATTGGTACATCTGAGGTAGAGCATGTATTGTCAACACAAACCCTATGGCAAAACAAGCCAAAAACAATGGAAATTCGTGTTGAAGGTGAGCTCCCTGTAGGCGTAGCTGCAAAAGATATTATTCTAGCGATTATTTCTAAATTCGGTATCGGTGTAGGCACAGGACATATTGTGGAATTCACTGGAGAGGCTATCCACAAACTTTCTATGGAAGAACGGATGACAATTTGTAACATGTCGATTGAGGCGGGTGCAAAGGCAGGGTTAATTTCTCCTGACGAAACGACTGTTGATTATATCCGTGGACGTAAACATGCACCTCAAGGAGAAAACTTTGAGGAAGCGGCAAATTATTGGTTAAGCTTAGCATCCGATGAAGATGCGACATATGATACAGTTCGAATCATTCAAGCAGAAGACATAGAGCCAATCATTACTTGGGGAACGAATCCGTCAATGGGTTCAGGTGTGTCAAGTCATGTTCCAACACAAACAGATTATGAGGATGAATCAGATAAAGCTGCTCTTCGAAAAGCACTTTCTTATATGGGCTTAGAGGAAGGTCAACCATTAATATCAATCGATATTCAACACGTATTTATCGGTTCCTGCACAAATTCACGCATTAGTGATTTACGTGCAGCAGCAGATGTCATCAAAGGACGTAAGGTGCATGAAAATGTAACAGCGATTGTTGTACCTGGCTCCTATTCGACGAAACAACAAGCAGAAGCAGAAGGATTAGATAAAGTCTTTACAGATGCTGGATTTGAATGGCGTGAGACAGGTTGCTCTATGTGTCTGGCGATGAATGATGATGTAGTACCAGCTGGTGAACGATGTGCATCAACATCAAACCGCAACTTTGAAGGACGCCAGGGAGCGGGTTCTCGTACACACTTAGTTTCACCGCCAATGGCAGCAGCGGCAGCAATTGCTGGTCATTTTGTGGATGTTCGTGAATTCGTAAAGAAAACTGTGTAAATTCCATTTACACGGAAGGGATGATTGCAAATGGAACCAATTAATATCGTAAAAAGTGTGATAACACCACTTGATCGTAAAAATGTCGATACAGACCAAATTATTTCGAAAGAGTTTTTAAAGCGTATTGAGCGTACAGGGTTTGGACAGTATTTATTTTACCATTGGCGCTTCGACGCAGAGGGTAATGAAATAAAAGACTTTGTGTTAAACAAACCTGAATTCAAAAACTCTAAGATTTTAGTAGCACAAGATAACTTCGGCTGTGGTTCTTCTCGTGAACATGCACCGTGGGCAATCTTAGATTACGGCTTCAATGTAGTGATTGCACCATCATTCGCAGATATTTTCCATAATAACTGCTTCAAAAATGGGATATTACCAATCAAATTAACTGAAGCAGAGTGTGATGAAATTTTAACAAAAGGCTTAGAAAAACCATACGCGATGGAAGTCAATCTGGAAGCACAAACAGTAACGGGTGAAGATGGTGTAGTTTATAAATTTAACATCGATCCTTACTATAAGGAAACATTGCTGAATGGTTGGGATGAGATTGCTCTTACCTTTAAATACGAAGAACAAATCGCTGCTTATGAAGCAAAACGTATTGCTTTTTAATTGATGTAGCGATGAGTTTTAGACTGAAGACATACTAGTTGTCTTCAGTTTTTTTAATGCTGAGAAAAGGAATTATGATTCGAAGGACAAACATTAAGAGGCCAAGAAAATATCACTTCCCCTCCAGTACCGATATTCTTGTGTATATGTTTCAAATATTAAATATTCGAATGTTTATTTTTAGTAAAATTACACAATAAATTGATGCAATATTTTGATAAAATAAAATTAGAGGAGGGGAAATGAATGATAGCTTTTTTAGAAATATAGGGCAGTTAATTAAACATCAACGATAAAAACAGCAGATTAAACAAGATGATCTGGCAATAGGTATATGTACATCTTCGTATTTGAGTCGTATTGAAAATGGTCTAGTGGTTGCTGATAAAGCAATTTATGAATTGTTACTACAACGATTAAATATTGATTTACATCAACATACCGAAAACCAAGAACAGATAAATGAACAGTCGGAGCTGATTTGGGAGAAAATCATTCTTCATCGACCATTAACTTCAAAAGAATATGAGAAGATTATTGCATATCCAAAAACTGAGTATATAGATGAAATACAACTAAAATATGCAATTGTACTTTGTTGTTATTTCCTTTTTGACAACAAGATGATGGAAGCCGAAAAGCTTTTAGAAAAAATTATGCCGTTTATTGATTGGGAATCCAATCGCATCACGCAAATGTATATTTTAACAATCGGTAATTATTATTTAAAAACTGAACAATATGCAGAACTAATTAACATGAATCAACAGTTTGATGTCGAGCAATATTATAAAAATGGAAAAAGCTTCGAGTATGCCTATTGTTTATATAATTTAGCGTTTGCTTATAACCGAGAATATCAAAATCAGGAAGCACTTAATTATATTGAAGCTGCGAGTAATGTATTTACACATTATTACGCACCATTATTTCAATTGAATTTATATTTAATGAATGCAGTTATTTTAAATTCACTATATCAATTTGAAAAAGCAATTAAAGAATATGAAGCTAGTTTAGATTTAGTTGAACATGTTGTAGATTTACAAACACCAAATCAAATGAGTTCTATTTATAATAATTTAGGTTATTGCTACGAATGCCAGGAATTATTTGAACAAGCCATCGAGAATTATGAAAAATCTTTAATTTTTGAATGTCAGTCACTTACTGTTGTAAATTATATTCGAACTTTATATCGTCATAATAACCTTGAAAAGATGAAGCAAATGATTGAATGTTTTAAAGATTTATCTTTTCAAAAGAGGCATGAAAAATATCAATTTGAAGTACTTAGTTTTATTTCTAACGAGAAAATTGAACAATTGTCATTAAAAGCATTAGAAGAAAAAACATTATGTTATTTTGAACAACAAAAATATTATTCTTTAATTTTGTTTTATGCACCATTATTTGCTGAACTTTATAGAACTCTTCTTACATATGAACAAGCAAGTAATTGTTATGAAAGAGCATTTATGGCAAGTGAAAAGGTTCGAATAATAATGAGTAGTTAACATAAGGGGGGAATAGCATAAAACTCATTCGAAAATACAGCTTGTTAATTGTGGGCTTAGGTTTTTCTAAATTAGGGGACTGGATTTACCTTGTAGCGCTCAATTTATTTGTCTGGCATTTAACACCATCGCCGGCAGCGATGGCTGGAATCTTTATTGTCGGACCAGTTGCAAGAGTTTTAACAAGTTTGGTAGCTGGTTCTTTCATTGATCGTATGAATAAACGCAAGTTGATGATTACAACGGATATTATCAGAGGCTTGATTGTTTTTTGTATGCCGTTTCTGGAATCTATTTGGCTCATCTATACGCTGTTATTTATTGCGAATATAGCAAGTAGTTTCTTTGGACCTAGTAGTACATATTATATTACAAAGTTTGTTCCTTCGAAAGATAGACAACGTTTTAACGCAATACTTGGCACGTTCAATTCAGGCTCGTTTTTAATAGGTCCAGCACTAGCAGGGCTCCTCATCATTCTTTTTAATACAACAGTGACGATTTGGTTCAATAGCTTTACATTTTTGGTTTGTGCTTTGATCATCTCCTTTTTACCAGATGTAGATGATATGAAGGAAATTTCACGGCAACGTATTACGTGGCAACTATTAAAAAGTGACTATCTAGCTGTACTAGCTTTCATTCGACAAAATTTATTATTTATAACGATATATTTACTCTTTCAAAGTGCATTAATGATTGCATTTGCGTTAGATTCTCAAGAAGCCACATTTATCAAGCAAGATTTAGCTTTATCTGATAGCTTATATGGGGCCTTTGTGAGTAGTGCAGGAGCAGGAGCGATTTTCGGTGGGATAGTTGCCGCAAGCTTCGCCAAAAAATGGTCCACTCGATCATATATAGCTTTTGGTTTGTTTCTGACAATGCTATTTTACACTGCCTTTTATGCCTCGACATCAAGTATTTTGGCATTTGTAAGTTTAGTTTTTCTAGGATTTTTTATGGCATTTAGTAATTCTGGTTATGAAACATTTTATCAGCAAAATGTACCGCCTGAAATAATGGGTAGATTCGGTAGTTTTGCGAATATATTTCAAAATATTTTGCAAATCTCCTTAACCTTATTATTAGGACTGTTTGCAGAATTATTTACGCTTCAAATGACTGCAATTATTTTCGGTATTATTAGTATTTTATTTTCGATTTCATTATATTTTGTTCTATATTCTCAAAAAAACTATATCGGCTTAAAGGAGGAAATAGTATGATTAGCTATTCGCTGCGTTGTATTTTTTGTAAGAAAACATTTGAGGTTGTAGAAGGATCAAAGAAATATAGACTGTATAAACAAAATATGGAAGGCAAATTTTCTTGTGAAGATTGTGATAGAAAAATTGAATTGGAGTCAAGGAAAGGTTTATTGGGAAAACTTTAAATTGAAGCTTGTGCTCAATTGGTGAACATCTATAAGAAGATTAGTACTCCATAATTTCCTAATGGTATGCCCTGTCATTCTACGGATTTCTCAGTTAAAATGAAAAAATAAGATGGAAGGCAGGGTATAAAAATGATTACAGTTATCGGTAGTATAAATATGGATTTAGTTGTACAAATGGGGATTTTTCCAAAGCAGGGAGAAACGATCCTCGGTAAAGATTTTCAAACGATTCCAGGGGGAAAAGGGGCTAATCAGGCAATAGCTGCAGCACGTCTTGGAAGTGAAGTCACAATGATCGGCTGTGTGGGCTCCGATAGTTTTGGTGAAACATTGCGCACTGTTTTACAACAAGAGCATGTTCAAACTGAAGCTATTACAAGTGTATCGGCACCTACTGGGATTGCTAATATTTTACTCTATAATAATGATAACCGTATCATTGTAGTGCCTGGCGCTAATTATGAATTAAAGCCTGCACATATAGAGGCAGCGAAAGAAGTCATACAAAAAAGTCAGATGGTCATTATGCAGCTAGAAATTCCAAGGGAAACGACCGCGTATGCAATAAAACTTTGTAAAGAAGCAAATGTACCTGTTTTATTAAATCCAGCACCAGCCACAAATTTTGATGTGCAATGGATGGAGGATATTACTTATATCACACCGAATGAAACGGAGTGTGTCGAAATTTTTGGAGATAATATAGAGCAGGTTTTAGAAAAATATCCTAATAAAATGATTATGACGCTAGGTAGTGATGGCGCTCGCTATTTTGATGGTGAATATCCTATTCATGTTCCGGGTTATATGACGAGAGCGGTGGATACAACAGGAGCAGGTGATACGTTTAACGGTGCACTCGCTTATGCTTTAGTTGAAGGGCAATCATTAGATCAGGCAGTGTATTTTGCAAATATTGCTGCTTCATTATCAGTGGAGAAATTCGGCGCACAAGGTGGTATGCCAACACTTGGAGCAGTTTATGCACGTATGGCTGGAGTGGAAGAATAAAGAGAAGATCAACTCACTACAAATAAATACTTATAATTATTATTTCTTTTAGTCTGAATGAGGAATAATATCTGCGATAGAAGGTTTTGTAGAATAAGATTTTTTACCTATTTGTGACGGCTGTATTTAAGTATATTGTCCTTTTTTATCGTTAATTCTTAGTACTATGTATTAATAAAGGAATCTTTTCATTTATAATAACTTTAGATACATAGAAAAGAGGTATTGAGGATGACAGATATTGATAATGTGCCGATCGAATATACAGCCTCAGCGAATAATATTTTGCCACAGCTTGTTGATCATTTGCGACAATTACATGGCATTATTGTACAAAATACATATGTAAAAGATACAGCTAAACACTTAAATCGTATCATTCAAGATGCTGACAACGAAACAATGATTCTTATTGTTGGGAAAGAGCGTGTCGGAAAAACAACATTGGTAAATGGATTACTAGGGCGTCAAGTTTTGCCTGTTAGTGAGCAGCATCCAACTGGGGTAAATACATTCTTGCGATACGGTGAACATGAGGAAATAAAGGCGTACTTTTTAGATGGTGTTATAGCCGTATTCGATATGAGTAAGCTAGAATTATTGACGACTGGCGATACGTTCGCCTCTCAAATACTACGAGAACATTTAGATTATCTAGAAGTATATTTAAAAAATGATTTATTAAAATCAGTGACAATTATTGATTCTGTTTCATTGGAAGCAGGGGGAGGAGAAATGGCCTACTTCCCAGAAGCATTGATGAACCGTGTGGACGAAATATTTTGGGTGCTGCGTTCAGGTTCGATGGCTATTTATCCAGAAATATTATTAATGGAAACGTTAAAAAACAAAGGTGTTGAGCCTCTTTGTGTCATTAATGCCATAGATTCAAATGAAAATACGAAGGCGTTTATTGATGCTGAGAGAGAACGATTTGGTCATTTAATAAGTGATTTTGTTGCGATCTCTGCAAGAGAAGCAATTGAAGCTAAACAGATTAATAGTGATGAGCTTTGGCAAAAAAGTGAGTACGAGCAATTAATTTCAGAGATTCATCGAGTTGCAGAAAATAGTGATAAGAAAACGTATGGCATTTTAATTCGCTTCATGCAATGGCTTGAACGCTTCCGCTTCGAATTAGCTGTTATTCCACAAAGAGACCCATTCCAATCTGCTGTTAAGAACATTGAAAAGTATACAGGCGATACACAATACGAATTTTCGCGCTATCAACGTGATTTAGCGATTGTGACCGAATATGAGCAAGAATACGAACAGGTTGCCAATGTATTTAAAAATGTTCAAACATTATACCAACTTTTACAAATCATTTCACAAACTGATTATTTGCAGGATGAAATTGTAGAAGGCTTTACAGAAAAGGCTGTATCGTATCAACAAATGTTACGAGAATATCGAAATATGCATAGTGAATATTTACGTGAATATGATCGATTGGATGCGCAGCATAAAAAAATTCACGGAAAAGGTCTTATGAAGGCTATCTTTGGTCAGCATACACAAAATGGATTTTTCAAGGAACGTGTTAACAAGTTAAATGAGCAGCAATTGGCTTGTATTGCGCAATATGAAAAAGTGCAAGAAGCGGAGGAATTAATGCTTCATTCCATTCATTCCATACAAAGTTATCTTATGGAGTTAACGAAAATACGTTTAGCACGTATTGAGGAAAAAGTACTAGAGCTAAATCAACAACGTTCAAAAGAAAAATCCCAATTACAATTATACGCAAATAAATTGAATGAATTTTCTTGTTTAATGGAGGCGCAGGGCTATATTAAAGACAATGTTCAACCGTTTTTAATGGACGAACAAATGCCGCTTAAAGCAAAGGATATTGAAATGCTAAAAGAAACGGTTAACAGTATTATGAGCATTGATCTGTCGAATAATGGCCTACTTGCACGTAGTCAGATGAACAATAAAATGGAGAATGCTGTAATTCCTTTCGATGTTCAGAAGAAATATCCATTTTATCCGTTAGCTTTAGCAGAAGTAGATGTAAAATCAAACGATATACCAGAAATTCCGAAAAAATTAGATATTCAGTATGAAGATTAAACAATAAAGGAAATGTTCTAAAAGTAATTTATACTTTTAGAGCATTTTTTAGTATTTCGTTTTTGGGGCTCATCATCCAAAGTTGTGGATGACATTAAGACGTATACTTTGTATACAAAGTGGGTGGCGGTTGTACGGCTCCTTGGGCACATCGGACGTCCTCAGGAAAGCGCTCAGTCGGAATGGAAATCAACAACAAGTAATATTGATACCCTTTGATTTTTAAAAATTGGGATTAAATTGAAACGAAATGAAATGTTTTTTCGTACAAATAGAAGGAGGGATATAAATGATACGAATTAACGGACGTTTTACGGAAGCGAAAATTTATTCAAATACAGCATTACAATCAGCTATCGATCAAATTAAAGAATTGGCAAATCAGGCTTTTATGGAAGGAACAAAAGTACGGATTATGCCAGATTATCATGCAGGTAAGGGCTGTGTTATTGGCACAACGATTCAGCTTCAAAATCGTGTAGTGCCTAACCTTGTGGGCATTGATGTTGGTTGCGGGGTATTTGTAGCTGAGTTAAATGAAGTGGATATAGATTTTTCTAAACTCGATGCTACAATTCGAGCACATATACCAAGCGGGAAGGATATCCATCAGGAAGTATCTCCTGCACGCTATTTTGCTGAATTCGAGGGGAGACAGTTTGTAGCAAGTGGCTTAAAGGATGACTATACAAATTTATCGCTTGGCACACTTGGGGGAGGCAACCATTTTATAGAGCTTGCAAAAGATAAAGCAGGTATACAATACTTACTTATCCATACTGGCTCGCGTTACGTCGGAGCTTAGGTAGCAAATTGGCATCAAAAAAGAGCTTTTGAAACATTGCAACGGGAAGATTTAAAAGTAAAAATAGCCGAACTGAAAGATCAGGGGCGCGAAAAAGAAATTCAAGCGATGATTAAAGCTCATAAAGAGCAAAATCCAATTGTACCAAAAGATTTAGCCTATTTAGAGGGCGAATATTTCCATGATTATATTCACGATATGAAAATCGCTCAGCAATATGCTCGGATGAATCGCTGGACAATTGCCGAAACAATTGCCAAGCATATGAACTGGCATTTTAGTGAAACGTTTGATACGATCCATAACTATATAGATACGGAAACAATGACGTTAAGAAAAGGCGCCGTTCGAGCGAATAAAGGGGAGAAGCTCGTTATTCCTATGAATATGCGAGATGGTTCGCTCATTTGTATGGGGAAAGGGAATGCAGATTGGAATTACTCAGCACCACATGGGGCAGGTCGTATGTATTCTCGACGTGCTGCAAAAGAAGCTCTAAATATGGAAGATTTTAAAGAAACGATGCAAGGTATTTGGACAACATCCGTAAACGAAGAAACATTGGACGAAGCCCCAATGGCATATAAACCGATGTCAGAAATTACATCTGTTCTAGAGGAAACTGCGGATATATTAAAAGTGATTACACCCGTTTATAATTTCAAAGCTAGTGAAGCAGCTAAGCCATATGAGCGGAAAAATAATTCCTAATAATAGAAATTAGTGATACTTGCACTTATCCTTATCTATTAACATAATATCTGTAATAGTATAAAATAGGCTTACAAAGATGAAATGGGTGGTTTTTTTGGTATCTTCAAAAGATGTGGCAAAGTATGCGGGTGTCTCTCAAACAACAGTTTCAAGAGTGTTAAATACGCCTGAACTCGTAAAGCCGAAAACAATTGAAAAAGTGATGAAGGCGATTGAAGAGTTAAACTATATTCCAAATGATATTGCAAGGTCACTTGTTCAGAAAAAAACAGGCATTATTACATTGATTTCGGGGCCATTACATAATCCTTTTTTTGTCGATACAACAACTGCAATCGTTAATTATGTTAATGCTCGAGGCTATAAAGTAAATGTTTATTTTGGTACGGAAGATAATTTAGATTCTATTTATAATGCTGTTTTGGAAACGAAGGCTGATGCGATTATTTTATCGTCTATGTTATATGAAGATGACTTATTTATTAAGCTTGAAAAATTAGGTATCCCATTTATTATGTATAATCGCAAGCATCAGGAAAATAGGCATTTTGTAGAAATTGATAATGTGAAAGCTGGTTATATAGCGACGAATCATATTTTATCTTTAGGTCATCAAGATATATGCTGGATTGGTGGTCCACATGAAATAAGTACTTTTTATGGAAGGTACAAAGGCTTTAAAAATGCATTAAAGGACAGCGGTATAGATGTGAAAACAGTCCCAGCGTTTTTAACAAATACTAACAAAAACGATATTAAACGAGCATTTGAAGAAATACTTGAGCTTCCTAAAAAACCTACAGCTATTTGTGCTGCAACAGACGCAATTGCCATTGAAATATTAAATCTTTGTTTAGAACGAGGCTTTCAAGTTCCTAAAGATTTTAATGTTATTGGCATTGATAATGTGGAGCTTAGTAAACACCATTCGATTGCATTAACAACAGTAGGCTTAGAATCCGAGAAAAGTCTCGGATTTATTGCTATTGAAAAATTATTTGAGGTAATGGAGAAAAAAAGCACTTGCATCCAACAAACAGAATCTGTTAAACTTTTCCCAAGAAATACTACGAGTGAAAAATGAACTGATGTACATCAGTTTGTTTTTTACTCAAAAATGGTTACGTATTCATTTTTTTATTTTCTAAAATGAATACGTAACCATTTGGAGAGAGGAGTGAGTGAGGTCTTGAAAAAGGGCTTATTTATTAATGGACAATGGCAAATGACAGAAGAGTATATGGAGGTTCAAGCCCCTTACTCAAAAGAGGTTGTAGCACAATTTGCGATGGCAACTGAAGATGATGTACAGCATGCAATTGAAAGTGCTTATGCAGCAGAATCCGAAATGGCAGCATTAACAGCATTTCAAAGAGCAGAGATTTTAGAACGGTTATCTGATCTATTTACAGAAAATCGAGATGAGGCAGCTAGCATTATTTCGCTAGAATCAGCAAAGCCGTTAAAGTATGCCTATGCTGAAATTGATCGAACGATTGAAACTTACAAATTTGCAGCAGAAGAAGCGAAGCGACTATCTGGTGAAATGATTCCGATGGATGCATCTAAAAGCGGAGAAGGTAGATTTGGTTATACAATACGTGAACCATTGGGCGTTATTGCGGCCATTACACCTTTTAATTTTCCGCAAAATTTAGTAGCCCATAAAGTTGGACCGGCGTTAGCAGCTGGTAATACGATTGTTTTGAAACCCGCGACACAAACAGCTTTATCTGCTCATTTTCTAGCAAACTTATTGGCACAAACAAATCTACCAACAGGTGCATTTAACTTAGTTACTGGGCAAGGAAAACTAATAGGGGATGCATTTTTAGCACATCCAAAAGTGAAAATGATTACGTTTACCGGGAGCCCAGCTGTAGGTATTTCCCTTCGCAATCGCGCTGGCTTAAAGAAAGTCACATTAGAACTTGGTTCGAATGCTGGTGTTATTGTGGATGAAGGGGTTCAACTCGATAAAATTATGGACCGCATTGTTATGGGTGCTTTTTCAAATCAAGGTCAAGTTTGCATCTCACTACAGCGTATATATGTAAAAGAAAAAATAATGGATGAATTTTTAGAGCAGCTAAAAGAAAAAGTAGAGCGCTTAACAATCGGGGACCCACTTGATGCAACAACAGATTTAGCGATGATGATTTCAGAAACTGAGCAACAGCGTGCTGTCACATGGATTGAAGAGGCGGTAGCAGAAGGTGCGGAGGTACTGACAGGTGGCCGTATTGAAAATAATATTTTACTTCCAACAGTGTTATTGAATGTATCTTCTACTAGCCGTGTATCTTGTGAGGAAATATTTGCACCAGTAGTTATTGTCAATACTGTTTCATCAGTAGAAGAAGCCATTGATGCTGTTAATGACTCAAATTATGGCTTACAGGCAGGGATATTTACACCTTCCATCGAGACGGCCTTTAAAGCTTCAAAGAAATTACAAGTTGGAGGTGTCATTATAAATGACGTTCCGACATATCGTGTAGATCAAATGCCATATGGTGGCGTTAAAGAAAGCGGAACCGGTCGTGAAGGAATCAAATATGCAGTTGAGGAAATGACAGAAATGAAGCTAGTGATTTGGAATAACAATTAACTTCATTCAGCGGTTGTTTCGACACCCGCTAAAATAGAGGGACTCAGTTTAAGAACGCCACGTCCTGTGGCAACGACTGAGTGACCACCTTCTTATTGTTGCTGTCGCTGCGCTTTCGCACAAACAAAACCCTCTGCTGCCGCTACGTTGCACTACGCTTTCGCACAGAAAACATTTGTTGGCCTAAAGCCTTCGGCGGATGTCACGGAATCGGAATGGCGTTCATATAGGATGTTAGCCTAAAATCATCGCATCCATGCGATAACGGCTAACTGACCTGCATCGGTAAAAACGCCACGCCCTGTGGCATTACCGACATCGTGTCGGCCCTCACGCAGGCCTAAGCACAAAGCCGATTCCTGACGTAATTATGCCGAGGCATAATTAATCACGAATGGAGATGGTTGTAAATGAACACTATCAAACAACACCCGAAATTGTATGTTATGGACAATGGAACAATGCGAATGGATAAAAACTTTATGATTGCCATGCATAATCCTGCAACGATTGATTATCCAAACAAGCCAAATGAATTTGTAGAGTTTCCAGTTTATACAGTATTAATTGATCATCCAGAAGGAAAAATATTATTTGATACAGCATGTAACCCAAATTCAATGGGATCTGAAGGACGCTGGGGTGAATTTACTCAGAAAGCATTTCCAATTAATATGCCAGAAGAATGCTATTTACATCATCGATTAGAAGAGTTAAATGTGCGTCCAGAAGATATTAAATATGTTGTAGCTTCACATTTACATTTAGATCATGCAGGCTGTTTAGAGCTTTTTACGAATGCAACGATTATTGTACAGGAAGATGAATTCAATGGAACTTTACAAACATACGCAAGGAATGTAAAAGAAGGTGCCTATATTTGGGGTGACATTGATATGTGGATAAAAAACAATTTACAATGGCGATTAATTAAACGTGGTGAGGATAATGTAAAACTTGCAGAAGGAATCCAAGTTTTGAATTTTGGAAGCGGTCATGCTTGGGGAATGCTAGGTTTGCATATTAATATGCCAGAAACCGGGGGGATTATATTAGCTTCGGATGCCATTTACAGTGCCGAAAGCTTTGGTCCACCTGTCAAGCCGCCTGGTATACTATATGATTCTGTTGGCTATAATTCTACAGTCGAACGAATTAGAAGATTAGCAAATGAAACAAATTCGCAAGTGTGGTTTGGCCATGATCCAGTCCAATTTAAGTCATTTAGAAAATCGACAGAAGGCTATTATGAATAGATAGGAGTAGAACAATTATGCATAAATTAACCTTTACTCCTGCGAGTTATACAGGCTGGGGTTGCTTGAATCAGCTACTACCGGAAGTAGAAAAATTGAAAGTAAATAATATTTTAATCATCACAGATCCATTTTTAAAAGAGTTAGGTTTAACAGACCATCTTGAAAAGCCTTTACTTGAAAATGGCTACGCTACAACTATTTATACCGATATTGCCCCTGAGCCACCGCTCGCAATTGGTGAAAAACTAGTTGAATTTACAAGAAAGCATCATTTTGATTTAGTGATTGGTTTAGGGGGAGGAAGTGCATTAGACTTAGCGAAACTTGCTGCGGTTTTAGCAACACATGATGGGAAAGTGGCAGATTATTTAAATTTAACGGGAACAAAAAATCTTGAAAATAACGGATTACCTAAAATTTTAATTCCAACTACATCTGGAACAGGCTCAGAAGTGACAAATATTTCAGTACTGTCACTTGAAACGACGAAGGATGTTGTGACACATGATTACTTATTAGCAGATGTCGCTATCGTAGATCCTGCGTTAACAATTTCCTTACCACCAAAAGTGACTGCTGCTACAGGTGTAGATGCTTTAACACATGCAATTGAGGCCTATGTTTCTGTAAATGCAAACGAAGTAACTGATGCACTTGCACTACAAGCTATTAAATTGATTAGTGGCTCTATCCGAACTGCTGTGCATGACGGTCAAAATAAGCAGGCACGCTCGGATATGAGTTATGGTAGTTATTTGGCGGGATTAGCCTTTTTCAATGCTGGTGTTGCAGGAGTACATGCATTAGCTTATCCTCTTGGTGGACAATTCCATATTGCTCATGGAGATTCCAACGCAGTATTATTACCTTATGTCATGGGCTATATTCGCCAAAGTTGTGAAAAACGAATGAAAGATATTTTAGATGCAATGGGTATTTCATCTGCGTATTTATCGCAAGAAGAGGCTTCTTATAAATGTGTAGATGCATTGAAGCAACTTGTGCATGATGTTAATATTCCGTCAACATTAAAGGGATTTAATATACCTGAAATAGCACTGGAACAACTAACGGATGATGCGACAAAGCAAACAAGAATTCTAGCACGTAGTCCGATGCCACTTAAGCGAGCAGACATCTATACTATTTATCGTGCTGCATTTGATGGAGAAGTTCGAGAACCTCAGCCATTATAAAAGAAAAGAGAAACGTTGAATGCCGGCGTTTCTCTTTTCTTTCTACATGTTTTTTGTAGTGAAAGCATTGTGGTACAAGAAGCTGCTTATCGAAGACTAAAAATATGGAATCTTAATAGATGGAACTCAAAAAAATGATTTTCCACTGAAATAAACAAAAAAGAATCTGCTCATACAGATTCTTTTTTGTTTAAAATTATATTTTATGCTTCAGCATCAGGTGAAAATGAACGTGTCGCTAATTCTGCGTCAAGCATAAAGATTGCGTTGGAGTCATTTTCTATGCGTTCGATTTTACGGATTAACGTGTCAAACGTTGATTCTTCCTCTACTTGCTCGTCAATGAACCATTTTAAGAAAGCCATAGTCGCGTGCTCGCGTTCATCTAAAGCGATATCCGATAAATGATAAATACGGCGCGTTACTTCTTTCTCATGGGAAAGGCCAGTTTTGAAGGCATGTAAAATAGACTCGAAATGATTATCTGGACTATCGAAGCCATGGATTGTTGCACGGTAGCCCATATCACTTAGGAAATTATAAAATTTCATCGCATGGAAACGTTCTTCTTCAGCCTGTACTAAAAAGAAGTTGGCAAAGCCATCGTAATCTTGATCTGTGCAATATGCCGCCATCGCCATATAAGCATGCGCAGAGTAGAATTCAAAATTCATTTGATCGTTTAGTGCTATGTGTAGTTTTTCAGATAACATAAATATTTTCCTCCCTTTACAGTAAATATTTACTGCTTCTCCTATAGTATACAGCGAAGAATGGTAGTATGGCAAAGCTTAATTGATTTTTATTCTCAATTAGGGGGGTTAATCAAATTCATTCTTTAAACGCCAAATGACTTCTAAAAGATTGACAAATAAATTAATGAAATCTAAGTATAGATTTAAAGCCATACCAACGACTTCAGCATCTGAAACGTGATTATGTCGAATTTTATTAAAGTCATAAACCGTATAGAGACTAAAAAGTAGTACAGTAATTCCCGCAATAATCAATCCGACTATGTTGCTAACAGGGATAAACATAAAGACTAGTGAAAATATAATTACAACGATTAACACAGTGAATAAATAGCTTCCCCAATTAGAAATATCTTTATTCATCATCATACCGATCAGTGCTAGCACAATGAAAATAGCAACTGTCGCTACGAAGACAAGTAAAACAAGCTGTTGTCCTAGCTCCGCAATGTAAAATTGTGTTGACCAAAATAGTAAAATTCCCATTAAAAAGGGGATTGCATACATAATGGAATTAGCCAGCTTCAGACTTCGCACAAAGCAGGCGATGATAAGAAGTATAAGAGTAATAATGGATAGCGGCATGACAACCGCTGGTGGTAATAATGTTGCTATGTACATTCCGACAACCGTCAACACCCACATAAAAGCAAAGTGTTTTAAAATTTTGTTTAAGTTTTGATTTTTAGCATACGCCATATAGAATATAATCCTTTCTTTTTTAAAATAACTTTTATATAGTAACATACGTTTCAATTTAGAAAAAGATTCAATTATAAAAAATTTGTATTATTAACATAATGTGGGTTCGAATTCCCTTGACTAGATGCCGAGTTATCCTCGGTTTGGTCATACAAAAAACCTGGTCTTCGCTAGGACCAGGTAATGTTTTTTCGGATTACTCAACATTTTTTCTTTGGTTTTTCACACCAACTAAATAACCACCAAGGGCAATTCCAATTAAGACAATCCAGAAAATAGCCTTCCATATCGTTGAATGTGGGAATTCATGTGGGATTATGCCTAATTTTTCGTGTGCTAATGTTAAAACAGCTAGCTTTACACCAACCCAACCAACGATTAAGAAGGCAGCTGTTTCAAGTGATGGGAATTTATCGAGAACTTTTACGAACCAACGAGCAGCAAAACGCATCATAACAACACCGATAAGACCTCCTAGGAACATCACTGAGAATTGACCTGCATTAATGCCGCCAACATCAAAATTTCCAATATGAGGTAGTGTCACTGCGATGGCAACAGCTGCTAAAATTGAATCTACAGCAAAGGCAATATCGGCTAGTTCTACTTTGATGACGGTCATCCAGAAGCCAGATTGCTTTTTAGTCTCATGAATTTCTTCGGGATTTTCTGCCGCCTTCCGCGAATCATAAATATGCTTCCCAGACATGATTAATAAGTATGCAGCACCAAGAGCTTGAATTTGCCAGAAATTAACGAGCGTAGTAATAAGAAATAATGCAGCAAAGCGGAAAACAAATGCGCCCACTAAACCATATAACAGTGCTTTCTGCTGTTGTGCCTTTGGTAAATGCTTAACCATAACGGCCATAACAACTGCATTATCGGCAGCTAATAAACCTTCTAGAACAATTAATACGACGAGTACCCAAGCGTATTCTAATAAAATTGCCTCCAAATTTATTTCCTCCTTTATACTTAGAACAGAAATGAACATACTGCTTTTAACTTAGTCTTTGCTATTTAGGCAAAATAAAAAGACCCCTGCCTAAAAATAGGCAAAGGTCTTGCTAAGCGATAACTGTTATACAGAAAATATCTTGTTCGCCAAGATATGCCTTCACACCCGATGGTAAATAACCATGTAATGACGAATGTGAAATCAGATGCTCGTTCACATCTGCTAGCTACTCCCCTTTGACAAAATTGTCAAAAGCTATTCAATTCTTTATACATGGATTATAACATGCTGGTTGTCGATTGCAAATAAAAATGTGAGGCTATGTTAAAAAAATTTGACGATTGATCTCAGGGCAAGACTATTTGAGCTATTCTACAGGTATACTATTCAAATAATTTTTTGAGCATTGTAAAGAAACAAACTAAGAAAATAGGCAGGATATTCAAAAAGGCATAGATAAACAAAAGTGGAATTTTAAATGCCATTTGTAAAACGTATTCCTTATATAAGTTAATAGTGGTAGAGGCTGGTCAACCTCTTGGGGAATAGCGTCACAGATGCTACCCTTGAAATATGAGAATGAATAAATTTCTATTCAGATTTAATCGATAAATTAAAATATCCTCTCAAATAGGTAGTGACCCCTTTGTGGGATATTTTAATTTTAATGATTTATTGTTCGAGTAAATGTTTTACGACCGGATTTTAATTGGTTAATGTTTATATCTAATTTACTAATAGAACTAGGTGTTAATGGAATCTTCCCATCCTTCTCAAGCTTTTTCCATACTTTCACATTTTTTCGATATAGATGTTCAGAAAGGCGATAAATATCAATATCTTTTGCAAGTGCTTCGTTATATGTTGTTCTAATTTCTTTTTTCACTTCTTTTATTAATTTTTTTCTTATTTCTTCTTCTGAAACATTAGTTTTGAAACCGTTTATCCTTGCATTTAATGTTATCTCTACATCAAAAGTTACTTGATCCTTTTTAACAATGGGTTTGATATCTACCTTGATTTTTTCCAATGTTGTCGTTAAATAATCATTTTCATCTAACTTAAAGGTTGTTTCACCTCTTTGCGTTCTATCATGCATCCATTGCGTTCCTCTAGCATCATCATTCTTAATAAAGCCTTTAAATCCATCTTTGGAAAGTACGCCGATCCCTATAAAGGCAGTTTCCTGTTCTTGACGATTCGCCGTTCCCCAGTTTTTGTTAATGGTTACATAAGGGATGCCAATCTCGTAGTTCGGTTCATTTAAGCCAATAACTAGATTTCGGAGATTAATGGGTTTGACGAATGTTTCTTTATCTTCTGTATTTAAAGGATTACTAAGCTTTGACGTTGTAAGCGGCTTATTCAAAACTGGCGTTACTAGAAGAATGTCTTTAATAGGGTCTTGTGTACAATAGGTCCATATTTGATACCTTGTTTCCCTATATCTCAACACACTGTCTATAATGGGGACAGTATTTTTATCTTTCATTGCTTCTTCAGAGAAAATAATGTAGGTCATATGCCCCCAAAATATGTTTTGGTCGATGGAACGAAATAATTTAAAGAGTGCTTCTTCCAACGTTTTTCCCTTAGATTGTCCAACCTCAGCTGGTGCCACCTGAGGGTTAGGATATTCGGTTTTTGCAACATCGGTGAAATTAATTAATTGCAAGTAGATTTCGTACTGACCATCTTTATAATCGATACCAAGTCCATCAACATAATACATTTTTTGAGGTTCGGTAGCATCCCAACACCCCGAAAGAAGTAGTGAAGTAGCTAAGCTTGATAGTAAAATAATTTTTATCTTCATTGCTTCTTCTTCTTACTCATAGAAGTACGAGTGTTATCTTGGGGTGCAAGTTCTTTATTACGTTCAGTGTAACCTTTTGGTGATAAGCGGAATATCGATTTTTTAATAGTCATCCAATTTAAATCTGTTGCAAGATTCATGTAAGAGTAACCATAGATCCGGATGTTACATAAGTAAAGCAGTGTAAAGTATAGTGAGATGAAAAATCCAAATAAACCAAAAAAAGCACTGGCAAGAATGAATGTAATGCGCAATAAACTGATGGTTGTGACAAGGGATTGATTCACAAGAGTAAATGATGCAATTGTAGAAATCGCAATAACTACAATCATTTCTGGACTTGTTACACCTGCGCGAATGGCCGCATCACCAATAATTAAACCGCCAACAACGCTTATCGTTCCTCCAATAACGGAAGGCAGACGTAAGCCAGCTTCTCGAAACAATTCAAACATTAGTAGCATTATTAGCATCTCCAGAGAGGAGGGGAGAGGTAAACCTGTTTTTGCTTGGACAACTGTTGCTAAAAGTTGGAATGGTAGCTGATTCTGGTGATAGGTCGTCAGTGAGAGCCAAAATGCAGGCAATAGCAACCCAATTAAAATGCCAAGGATCCTCAAAAGTCGTTCTATAGAACTGAAAATGATAGGATATTCATTATCTTCAGCGGATTTTAATAATAAAAATAAATTGACCGGTGTGATCATGGCATAAGCTACTCCGTCGACGAACATGAGAAAACGTCCTCTAATTAGCGCTTGAATAGCATAATCGGGTCGTCCGGTGTAATCGAATTTTGGGAAGAGCTTAGAGTTTTTATTAATTCTCTCCATTAAAACGTCCCCGCTAAAGACAATATCTGTATCGACTGCAGCAAGTTGTTTTTTTATTCCGTGTAAAATATCCATATCGACAATATCGTCAAAATAAAGAATAGCAACGGTTGTTTTTGAACGTTTTCCTAACTCCACTTTCTCAACACAAAATGAATTCGTAGGTAAACGTTTTCGCAATAGTGCAATGTTGACGCGAATATCTTCAATAAAGTTATCCCTAGGCCCCTTAACGAGGACTTCCATCCTAGTTTCTTCAGGATTTCGATTAGGCTTTTTAGCGATATTACTAGCATATAAAAGTCCGTCTTCTTCAAAATAAAGCAGTAGGAAACCAGTATAGACAAAGGTAATGGCTTCTTCTTTATCTTTGACCTTTTGGAGAGTCGGGATGTGAAGCTGATTTGTAATATTTTCTTCAAAGGAAGGTTCATCTAAATGATCATAAAGAAATTGAATACGCCGAATAATGACTTCGTTGAGCATTTGCTGGTCTATCATCGCATCACAGGTAATGAAATGAACCTTTTTTTGATTAAAAACATACTCCTGAAATTGGATATCTGCTGATTTTTGAAATAGTTTTTTTAAAGTGTTTAGGTCGATCGCCTTCTCCTGCTGAGGCATTATGATTCACCACTTTCCATGTCTTGTTTTTCAGATTTCCCCTTTTTGGAAGATTTACCTGAAAAGAAAGCTACTAGTAAGAAAAAAATTGTCAAAAGAAAAAAGAAAACAAAAGTAACTGTTAATATATAGTTCCCTTTCACCTTCAAAAATATGTTTTCATTTAAAATAATTAGCGGCAGACATAGAAGAAAGAAGGGTGGAGCGATCATTCTCCATATTTGCTTTGGATCACCAGTCATTTTGAACAAATCTGCTATCACATATAAGAGGAAGCTAACTCGTATAAATGTACCTGTTAGCCATTGGTAAATTGAGAAAAAGTCAAGATGCTCAATATAGCGACCAATCGATACTAATCCCCATTCCTCGTAGGCAGGATATCTTTGCTTTGCAGCTTCGGTTGGACCAAATTCTGCAATTGCGCCCATGAGTGGTCCTAGCGTAAGCCCCATTAATATGAAAAGCATAATGCCAAAATGATACCAACGAATGCGATCTTTAAATTGATGCTGTAAAAATAAAAGTATTATTAATTCAATAAATCCTGATGCAGGATAAACCATCCCTTTTATAACAGGTTGGAAGCCATGCTCGAAAAAAGGACGTAGTAGCTCGTAGTCTTTTACCTGTATATTTGTAAATGCTACAAAAAAACCAAAGACTATTACGCCAAATAAGACAAAGACATTTAAAATAACGATGGTTTGTAAACTTGTTGTAACGAGAAAAATACAAAGAACTGTATAAATGAGTAATAATATAGTGGCCGGTGTTTGAGGTAAAAATGTTGTGTTTACCCATTGCAATGTTTCAACCATCGTAAAGGCAGCGAGAATGAATAAAAATATAGCTATAATATATATGACAATTGTAGAGCCAGTTTTTCCAATTTTCCCATCTAACCAGTCCCGAATAGGCTCCTGATTCGTCTTTTTTTGAATATAAACTAACAAAAATAGCCAGAAGAATAGAATTACTGCAGCCATTATGACAGATACCCAACCATCTCTCCCTACAACATCTAGTAGCGGGGGAATAATGGTCACGTGATTTTTTAAGCCAATAACAGTCATAGATAAGAAAATAACATGTAAAATACTAATTGATCCTACACCTTTCATATGAAAACCCTCTAACGTTAATTGATACACTTTAGCTTAGACAAAAAGTGAGAGGATTATAAGTATGAACAACTACTTGTAAAAGAAGAATTTAAATCCGTATTCCATCACATTCATGAAAAATTTATCACCGAAAAAAGCGAGTTATTTGACGAATGAAATGTCAAATAACTCGCTTTTGGGAAATATATTTTCGAATCATAATGGCATGTTGTAAATATCTGATTGGGAAAGACGAATAATCCGCAGGGGATAAAGAAAACCCCTACGGATTATAGTTTTACATTACAAATGATTAATGAATATACATAGAGCTTACAAGGTCATTTTTCAAGACATCTGTTGGGATTTCAAATTCCACGACACCCATATACCCAGGAGCAACTTCGTATTTATCGAAGGAGATAACAAGCTTACCTTCATTGGAAATATAGAATTGTTGATCAGCTTTAACAGCTGTAAATTCATCTGAAACTTCTTCATCAGGAAGACCTGCTCCTTTTAACCAGTACACCTTTTCTTGGTTCGATGCAGCAGCTTGTTCGCGCATTTGTTCCTTAATGTTTTCACTGATCGTTTTAAGATAAGTATCATCTTTAAATAGCATCGGTAATGTAATTAAAATATCATTTTTTTTATCAATTGTGTCGTAGTGCATTACTGTAGAAGAAGATCCAACAGTATTGACGATATAACGACCAATCGATAAGATCTGATCATTATCTGTTTTCACTTCGTAGCCACTATCTACGCCCAAATGACCGCCACCTTTAGCTTTTAAATCACCTACTTCGGCAATAAAGTCATCATAAAGAGCTTTTCCTTCTGAACGGTATTTTTCATTTAAAGTAGTAGCAAGATCTTTATTGTCTAAGTTTTCGATAGAAGGTACTTTTATGTCAGCATCATATGAGTCATCTGCTACTTTATATTCAGTCCATGTTAAGACTTTTACGACACTACCAACAACAGGAATATCTGATAGTGTTCGTGCCATTGCAGGACTGACATTTAAACCAGCTGTAAAAAGCATTGCAGCTGCCGCAGATCCTAGCAACCATTGTGGAGCTCGTTTTTTTCTTTTCTTTTTACCTTGTTTTAATGCGTTTTCAACCACAAAGTCAAGCTCCTTTGGAATAGATACCTCATTATATTGTTTTTCTAATTCTTTTATTTTTTCATCCATGTGCTGTTTCTCCCTTCACATCTTCTAATTGTATTTTCAATAGCTTTAGCGCTTTATAAAGACGTGATTTAGCGGTACTCAGCTTAATGTTAAGGATATTTGCAACATCAGCGAGCTTTAAGTCTTCAAAATAGTGTAAAATGACAACTTCACGATACATAATTGGTAATTCATCTAACGCATGCTCTAAATCAACGTTTTCGTAAATATCCTCTTGTGCAGGAGTTAAATATTGCAATGTATCATCGTCTGTCACGTGTAAGCGTTTATGCTTACGTAAAAAATCTATGGATGTACGTACGACGATTTTATAAAACCAGCTTTTCATATACTCGACATTTTCTAGTCGATCTAGAGAAAGCATTGCTTTTTGAATACTGTCTTGTACAACATCAAGTGCGTCCTGTTCATTTTTCGTATAGCTATACGCGAGCAAATAAAAACGCTCTTTCTGTTCACGAATTAACTGGACAAACACCTCTTCATGTTGAAATGCATTTCTTGTTTTCATGTCCAAAGAAGCTCCTTTTTAACATTTTCAAATTGTATACAACTAATAGACGTATGAAAGGGGAAAAAAAGTTGATAGCATAAAAAACTTATCTTTTTCTATTAATTTCAAAGATAAGTCATTGGCACCTGGTAATTTACCCCATATTAACTTCTGTGATAATCATCAGCGGGGATGAAGAAATCCTCCACTTGTAAAGTTACGCTTTTCTGTACATTTTATTGTGATGAAAAAGCATAGCAAATTATAAACCTTTTACAATTGCTTAGAAAGGGGAAAAAGTAAATTGGTCACAATTACAAATAAAATTGCCCGGGGGAGGATCTAAATAACTGGCATTGCAATCGAAGAAAATATCCTAAAATAGTATCGAACTGAGAAAGTGTCAACGGACCTTTTTCTACATGAACTATCCCATACATATAGTAGATTGAAAAAACAAGCAAGTAAGCTATACTTCTTTTAATCAGATTTGAAGAGGAGGAATGCTTATTGAAACGGGGAGTGGAAAACACAATTAAATGGCGCCGTTCTTTGAAATAGAGCAGCACCATCTTGGCTCTGGAAAAGATAATTTTTTCGCAATTATAAAAGCAGAAAGGAGCATTAGGTATGAAAAAGTCAAGCGACGCTAAAGATTTAATAGATAGTTTAATTCCATTGGGAATGATTTTTGGAAGTGCTCTCAGTGTGGTTTTTGGCATGTTTTTCAAACCAAACTTTCTAGTATTTACAATTGTTATAGGGGCTGGAATAGGCTATTTATTTGGAGTTATTGCTTACGGAATTTTTAGGAAGCAAGAATAATTATAGACGGGGAAGTTTGGATAACAAAATTATTTTAGAAGCATGCAGTATTTTTAGCATGCTTCTATTTAGTCGATATATTGATAAGTCGAATACAAAATATCTTTAATGAAGATTAACACAGTTGAGTGGAACTCAGTCTAAGAAAACAATGTCCTGTGGTAACGACTGAATGACCAAAATCATGCCGGGCATCATAATGGATCTACATTAATAAATTTGTAGATATAATGAATCAATCATGAAAAATAGTCATATGTATTTTTCAAAAGTAATAAAATTGTCACAACGATAAATAAATTACGTACATACCCGCTGCCACGTTTAATGGCAAATTTAGAACCAACTATTGCCCCAGCAATTTGTGCAAGTCCCATAGGTAAACCATAGGCATAATTTATTTGCCCTAAGTATATAAACATAAGAAGGGCTGCGATATTACTTCCGAAATTTAAAAATTTAGCATTCCCTGCCGATTTTAAAAAGTCGAAGCCAACTATTAAAAAGGCAAACAGTAGAAATGAGCCTGTCCCCGGACCTAAAAAGCCATCATAGAAGCCGATTAATGTAATAATCGCCACAAAAAATGCGTAACGTTTAGGTGTTAATTTTTTATAGGTAGAAATGCTACCCCAGTCTTTCTTGAAAATAGTATAAATAGCCACAGATGCTAGCAAGACAAGCATAAGTGGTTTTAGAACACTAGGATCCATAAGATGGACAATCCATGCACCGATCATAGAGCCTATAAAAACAAAAGGGAACAGTTTGTAAACGGCTTTAATATCCAATTTACCAGAGCGATAAAAAGTTATGGTGCTTGTTAATGACCCCATAGTGCCTGCTAATTTGTTCGTAGCCACGGCTGCAGATGGTGGAAGACCCACAAACATAAGAGCTGGTAAAGAAATAAGCCCGCCGCCTCCTACTACAGAATCGATAAATGCGGCTAGAAAGCCAAATAGAATAAGGATGAGTAAAATGTTTACATCTAAATCAAAAGGCACAGCAGTTCATCTCTTTTCTATAATAATAATTTGATAGTAGCGAAATGAAAAGTAACTGTAAATAGCTTCAATGATTTTTTTCTGTTAATTTCGAGGATTTGATCTGTTTTGATATTTTTAAATTCTATAAAAAGCTAAAATATTCTACTTTATGTATGTATTTTAATGTATTATGTAGGGGATAGTGTTTTTTGCGTAAAGGGGACGTGATGACATTTGAGTTTAGGAAATCATGTAAGAGTATTTGTTTGTGTTGTATGTATGGGGCTACTTGTCGGATGTGTGTATAATGCTAAAAAAGATATAACTGATCATGAGTTTATCGATACTGTAAAAGAAGGGTATTTAGGGGATTTTTCAGATGTATCTGTTCGTAATGCATTTAATTACGCATTTTTTGAACCATATTGGCGATATTACCAAGCAAAAACTGGTGAGCATGTTGTCGAATTATCAGGTGATATTACATTGGAAAATGAAAAAGGACATGCTATTTTACAGTTCGTAGTGGATGAACAAACAAATCAATTTTCTATTTATGCAATGAAATTTAATGATGTTGTGTTGAGTCCCGAACAAAAACGGTTCCTTATTGGCATGGTTTATGACACATGGCATGCAAAGCGGCTTGCCTATGAGTAAGGTCTTTTACTTTGTATAAAAAGCTACCTATATTACAGTAGAGAGGAGTGCTTAGACAGAGAGGGTGTTTTCAATGAGATTAAGTATATTAGATCAAATGCCTATACCAAAAGGTCATACTGCTGAGGAGGCCTTTCAGCGTACAGAACAAATTGCGCTTTTAGGTGAAGAGCTTGGCTATCATCGAATGTGGCTAGCTGAGCACCATAATAGCCATTCACTGGCAAGTTCAGCTCCAGAGGTTACAGCTGCTTACCTAGCCGCGAAAACAAAACGTCTTCGTATTGGTACTGGAGGCGTAATGATGATGCATTATTCTCCATATAAGCTGGCAGAGGTCTTCAAAACATTAAGTGGCTTAGCACCGAATCGTATTGATTTAGGCGTCGGCAGAGCCCCTGGTGGTGACCATGCCTCTATATATGCACTAGCAGAGGGACGAAGACAACGATTTACAGAGCAATACGATAAGCTCGAGATCATTTTAAAGCTGATGAATAATCAAAAAACAGGGGAAGATGTCTATGATCAAGTAATTGCGGCACCAGTGAATATCCAATTGCCTGAAGCTTGGTTACTTGGGTCAAGTGGTCAAAGCGCTATGCAGGCAGGTCGATTTGGTGTAGGTTATTCATATGCACAATTTTTCACTGGCAATATGTCAAAGGATATATTTGATACGTATAGAGATTACTTTATACCTTCCTATTATATGGAGAAGCCACAAATTATCGTTACTTATGCTGCGACGGTTGCAGATACGTTAGAGGAAGCGGAATATTTGGCGAAACCGATTGATATTACACGTCTTCATCTCATGAAGGGTCAAATTATTCAAGCGATGTCACCCGAGGAAGCAAAGGATTACCCACTTACGGAGTTGGATAAAATGACAATCGCCAATAATCGAAAAGCCAATCTGGTCGGAACACCGAAGGAAGTCGCTGAATTTTTAGTAGCAGAGCAAGAGCAATATGGATTTGACGAAGTGATGCTAAACTGCAACCAATACGCACTAGAAAGTCGCTTAAATACTTTTAAGTTAATGGCAAAGGAGTTAATAAGAACACCTTAGCTTTAGTATTATATTTGAATCTACTTATCAACAAGTGTAGCTCCGAAATTACTAGGGAATAAATTCTATGAATTTACGTAAAAAGAAGTACTGCAAATAATCAAGACACCTTGTATATATGGATTAAAAAGAAGTCATGTTCAAGTAAATGAACATGGCTTTTTTAATTAAACTTGTATGTAACGATGAAAGCGAAAACTTACGCGCAGCATTTAATACATGGGAATCAATTTTATTTATGAAACTGAGGTTTATGAACTATCATTTTACTCTTTTGATAACTATAGACGTCACAGACTATTAGGAATTGAAACTATGGTTTGAAGCCATTGAGACAATTTTAAATTCATAAGTGGAGAGCAAAATTGAAAGCTGAGGACAAATATAATTTATTCAAAGATAAGATTACTAAAGGAAAGTGTATATTTATAGTAGTAAACATATAAGAGAAAAAGATATTGTTAATGAAGTGTTTAAAATAGGTATTAGGTTAATGAATAGAGAAGAAGCAAATAAATTAATAAATAATATTAAAGTGATTGATACAGAAGGAACTTTTGAAATACAATATAAATTTTAGGGAAAAGAAGATAATATAGACTAGCACTTTAAAATCTCCTTTATCTATGAGAAAATCATAGGATAGAAAGGGAGATTTTTTTTTATGAAAACACTAGAGAAACCATATGATGAATGGGAAAGCTATCATGATATTGATAAGCATGGAAAACTAACTTTATCAAATATTGAATTTACAACAACTAATCTTTGTAATATGCGTTGCGCTCATTGTGCAGTAGGTTATACATTGCAAACAAAAGAAGATGAAGCTATTCCTACATCAGAGTTGATAAAACATTTAGATACTGTAGAAACACTTAGAGTAATGAGTTTTACAGGTGGAGAACCTTTATTAACAAAACGTGGGATAAGAAACAATTTACTTCCACTTCTTAAATATGCAAAAAGTAGAGGAATTAAAACTCAAATAAATTCTAATTTAACTTTGCCTATGGAGCATTATGAAATGGTTGCACCATACTTAGATGTTATACACATTTCACATAATTGGTGTGATGAAAAAGAATTTGTTGAAACAGGTTTCGCGATAATGGAAAGAAAACCAACAGTTCAACAAAGAGCAGAACTATATAGAAATATTTTTGATAATGCTAGAGAACTTTCAAAGGGTGGCATGTTTGTATCCGCAGAAACAATGTTAAATCGCAACACGGTTCCTTACATTGAAAAGATTCATAATGAGGTTGCTAATGAAATGCTTTGTAAGCGACACGAGATTCATCCTATGTATTCTAGTGATTTTGCAAGTAATTTAGAAACAATAAATCTTGATGAATATAGAGAAGTAGTGAACAATATACTTGATTTTAGAAATGAGGATATATGGGTACTATTTGGTACACTGCCATTCTATGCTTGTAGCTCTGACCAACGTGATTTAGCTTTGTTAGAAAAGATTAATAAAACACCAAATATCACAGTAAGAAATGATGTAGATGGTCGCTCTCGAATGAACTTGAATATATTCACAGGTGATATATCAGTATCAGATTTCTCAGATGATGGTTCTGCATTAGGTAATATCAAAATAGAATCATTGGAGAATATTTATAATAGATGGTTGGATACAAATATTTCTAATAGTATTAATTGTCATTGTCCTGCTGTAAAATGTTTAGGTTCTAATATAATTGTGAAAAATATGTATTATCCTGATAATGTCTTTTCAAGTGGTTCTGTCAAATAAACAAAAAATCTCCTTAACAAAAGCGTTAAGGAGATTTTTAAATTTCAATAATTTATGCTTTATTATTGAGTCAACCCAAAGAATTTTCAAGTCTTTTATTTTTTGAAGATATTGTTTAGCAGAAGCATAATGTGCCTTTTTGGAAGTAGAACTTACCTAGGCCTTTATTGATTGTGATGTAACCATTGTTGGCAAGTTTGTTTTACGTAACCTTTCGTGATTAGGCTTTATCTGCTCTCACGATAATGTCAAAAGAACCGTTAGCGTCAGGTGTTGCGCCTAATTCAGTTTTTAGTCAAATGAAGAATGGCTTTTCTTCGTTGTTTTTTAGCACACCACTTAGTCTTAAATCAGACTGAGGTGTGAAAGGAGATTGGCTTGTACTAAACTCACAAGTCATTCCTATGGGGAAGTTTGCTGTATTTGCATATAAATGAATATCTTTAACATCATATCCATATTGGTTTTTCAGTACAATCTCATGTTCAAGTGTAGTTTGACCTGCAATGATAATGCCAAAATCAAG
>NZ_MWSJ01000011.1 GCF_002237755.1 Lysinibacillus sp. KCTC 33748
GTCTAGTGATGATGGCAAAGAGGTCACACCCGTTCCCATACCGAACACGGAAGTTAAGCTCTTTAGCGCCGATGGTAGTTGGGGGCTTCCCCCTGTGAGAGTAGGACGTCGCTAGGCGCAAAAAGTCGCTGCTGATAATCTCAGTAGTGGCTTTTTTTTTATACCCAGAAGAATATTAAATAAAAGCAATATATAAAGGAGACATTTCACCAATCACTTGGTTAAAATGTCTCCTTTTTTTATTTTATACAGTTGCTGCTCGTAGCTCTATACGACGAATTTTCCCAGAAGTTGTTTTTGGTAGCTCATCGATAAAGACAATGCTTCTAGGATATTTATAAGGTGCTGTTAAAGCTTTAACATGCTCCTGTAGTTCTTTTGTTAATTCGGCCTCATCATGATCTTTGAAGCTTTCTCGCAAGATGACAAAGGCTTTAACAATATGTCCTCTAATTTCATCTGGTGCTGCGACTACAGCACATTCTTGTACAGCTTCATGTTTATTTAAAGCATCCTCTACCTCAAATGGCCCAATTGTATAGCCTGATGAAATAATGATGTCATCTCCTCGGCCTTCAAACCAGAAGTAGCCGTCTTCATCGCATTTAGCTTGGTCACCAGTAATATACCAATCTCCACGGAAGGCAGCTTGTGTACGTTCAGGCTCACGATAGTACTCTTTAAATAGAGCAGGAGATGATTTATGTACCGCAATATCTCCAACTTCGCCAATTGGTACCTCGTTACCCTCATGATCAATGATACGAACAATATTGCCTGGAGTAGGAACACCCATTGAACCAGGACGTAATTCAGAATTTTCGAGTGTGCCGATTAGTAAAGTATTTTCCGTTTGGCCGTAGCCATCGCGCACTTTAAGATCAAAGTTGTTCATAAATGTTTCGATGACTGGTCGATTTAACGGTTCACCAGCAGAAACAGCGCTACGTAGTGAAGATAGATTATAGTCTTTTAAATTATCAAGCTTCGCCATAATGCGATATTCTGTTGGAGTACAGCATAATACATTGACTTTTTCATCCTGAAGCAGTTGAAGGTATGTTTTTGCATCAAATCCTCCATGGTATACAAATGCTGTTGCGCCTAGCATAATAGTCGATAAAAATGGACTCCAAATCCATTTTTGCCACCCTGGAGCTGCTGTAGCCCAAACTAGATCACCTTCACGTACACCAAGCCACCCCGAAGCCGCTGTTCTAATATGCGCATATCCCCAACCGTGCGAATGAACAGCTCCTTTTGGTTTACCAGTCGTGCCTGATGTATAAGAAAGAAATGCCATATCATCTCTTTTCGTCGCAGCTGCTTTAAATGTATTTGGCTGAGTACTAGCCAATTCATTTAAAGACGTCCAATTACCTGTAGCAGAACCTATAACTAATTTATTATTTAAAGCCTCTACTGAAGAAGTAATACGATCTACTTCACTAGTAAACACTTCATAGGCAATTACTGCCTTTGCAGAAGAGTGCTCCATACGATACTCTAAATCACTTGCACGTAACATTTCTGAGCATGAAATAGGAACAATTCCAGCCTTTAGACATCCAAGAAAGACAAAATAAGCTTCAGGCAGACGTGGAATAATAACTAATACGCGATCGCCTTTTTGAAGCCCCTTCTTCGTTAAGACATTCGCGTATTGATTCATTTTTTGAACAAGTTCGACATAGGAAACCGTTCGTCGCTCCTGTTGAGTATTTAGCCATCGTATTGCTTGACGATCACTTTCTTGAGAAAATTTCTCCAATTCCTCTGTAATATTATAGAATTCTGGTGCAATTAAATCGTTTGTTACCATGTGAACATTCCTCCCCCAAACAAATTTAATAGAAAATTCTTAAAACTATCTTTATTTTATCAATTACAATAATATACAGCAAGAATATTCTATACATAAAATAGAAATATTAGATTTAATAGAGAACTATTAGGTTTTTAGTTAAGGTACAGGAATACTTCGACAAAAAATATAAAAATTTTCACAATATGTATTGCATAATTTATAATGCTTGATATAATAATAAATGTACTTGAGAGGTTTTTAAAAACCGAATTGAATAGTATTGTTCCGAAGTAGCTCAGTTGGTAGTAGCACCTGACTGTTAATCAGGTTGTCGCAGGTTCGAGTCCTGCCTTCGGAGCCATTTTTTTGCCCATTTATAATGATGATGTTATACATAAAAAAAGTAAAAAAAGTTTTTAAAAGTATTGCATCGAACGTAAAAAAATGTTATTATAATTCTTGTCTTGTTCGAGACATCTGAAATGGCCCCTTGGTCAAGTGGTTAAGACACCGCCCTTTCACGGCGGTAACACGGGTTCGAATCCCGTAGGGGTCACCATTTTTAAAGCTTTGTAGTAATGCGAAGGCTTAAAAAGAAAATTAACTGTGAAGAAATAAACACCTGATTCTATGGAGGATTAGCTCAGCTGGGAGAGCATCTGCCTTACAAGCAGAGGGTCGGCGGTTCGAGCCCGTCATCCTCCACCATAATGTGTTATTTCGGAGGGGTAGCGAAGTGGCTAAACGCGGCGGACTGTAAATCCGCTCCTTAGGGTTCGGCGGTTCGAATCCGTCCCCCTCCACCAGTTTTTTTATATATGATTGGGGTATAGCCAAGCGGTAAGGCAACGGATTTTGATTCCGTCATGCCTAGGTTCGAATCCTAGTACCCCAGCCATTTATATTCTTTTGAGCCATTAGCTCAGTTGGTAGAGCATCTGACTTTTAATCAGAGGGTCGAAGGTTCGAGTCCTTCATGGCTCACTTTTATAGAATAAAACATATTCAAAAGTGTAACATTGACTACAGATACTAATCTCTTGCTGAAAACAGCAGGAGATTTTTTTATGCTCTTTTTAACTCCTTACCGATTCCAGGCACCCAAGTATAATTAATTGTATAAATATTCATACAATTGTTAGGTTGAGCCATGTAGGATATAGGCTATACAATAGACTTACAAGTTAAAGGGGGTATAAAAAAATGAATAAACTAAATATTTCTATTATTGGAGTGCCGACAGATTATGGACAAACTCGTAGAGGAGTAGATATGGGGCCGAGTGCCATCCGTTACGCAGGTGTTGTAGAGCGCTTAGAAGCGGTTGGGCATGAAGTACATGATCAAGGGGATATACGTGTTAGTCAAAAACAAGAAGGTACAATTGTTGATAAACGGCTATTAAATTTAGAGGAAGTTATCGATGTGAGTACATCTTTGGCAAATAGTGTGAGTAGGGCATTGGAACAAAAGGAGTTTCCACTTGTACTTGGTGGTGATCATAGCATTGCTATAGGTACACTCGCTGGGCTTGGTGAGCATTATAAAAATTTAGGTGTTATTTGGTTTGATGCGCATGCTGACCTTAACACGCCTGAAACGACACCTTCTGGTAATATACATGGCATGCCGTTAGCTGTTAGCATAGGGCTTGGTCATGAACGCTTAGTGAAAATTCGTAATAATATACCAAAAATTAAACCTGAAAATGTCATTATTATTGGAGCACGTTCCGTAGATCCAGGAGAACGTGAATTAATTAGTCAGCAAGGAATCAAGGTGTATACAATGCATGAGGTAGACCGTCTTGGAATGACGCGTGTAATGGAAGATGCGCTTGCCTATTTAAGAGCGCGTGATATAGATGGCTTGCATTTATCACTTGATTTAGATGGGTTAGATCCACTTTATACTCCTGGGGTTGGGACGCCTGTACCTGGTGGGATTACGTATCGAGAAAGCCATTTGGCGATGGAAATGCTTCAGGAATCAGGTATGTTAACATCTGCTGAATTTGTTGAGGTTAATCCGATATTAGATGAAAAGAACAGAACAGCTGATGTTGCAGTAGCATTGATGGGTTCCTTATTTGGTGAAACTTTAGTTTAAAGATATTTGACAAAAAATTGCCTATTGCCACAATGTATAAAAATCTTTTGCTATAATTAATAATAAAATGAAACTTTTCTTATCGATGGGTCGTATAGTATAAGACAGTTGTAAAGGTGGAGAAATCAACACAATGGATGCGTTAGTAAACAAGAGAATAAAACAAGTGCTTAAAGGTGATCAAAACGCATTTGCAGATATTGTGAGTCTCTATCAGCACAAACTGTATCAAGTATGCTATAGGATGTTAGGGAACAAGCAAGAATCTGAGGATATTACACAAGAAGCGTTTGTTCGTGCTTATATGAATTTGCATACTTTTGATCAGAAAAGAAAATTTTCAACGTGGCTTTATCGCATAGCGACAAACCTTTGTATAGACCGAATCCGGAAGAAAAAACCGGATTACTATTTAGATGCGGAAGTAGCTGGTACAGAAGGGCTTGATATGTATTCGCAGATCGCAGCAGGTGACCAGCTACCAGAGGAACAGATCGAGCAAATGGAACTGCAAGATCGTATTCAATATGAGATTGGACGTTTGCCGGATAAATACCGTTCAGTTATAGTATTGAAATATATTGAAGAATTATCATTACAGGAAATTAGCGAGATTTTAGATATGCCTCTTGGAACGGTGAAAACGAGGATTCACCGCGGACGTGAAGCATTACGTAAGCAATTAAACAATCTGTAGGAGGGGGAGCGTCATGAATACTTGTCCAGAGCATATTATAGACTATATCCATGATTATTTAGATGGTGACATTAGTCGTGAGCATGAGCAAGAGTTGAAACGCCATTTGCATACATGCAATGATTGTAAACTATTGATGCAGGAATTAAGTGAAACAATCGCCTTTGTGAAGAGTGCTTCCCATATTACAGCACCTCCGCATTTTGAAGAAGCCGTTATGGCTCGTTTACCGAAACCCAAAAGTCGTGTAGGCATGCAAAAATGGATTCGCCGGCATCCATTCTTTGTGGCAGCAGCAGTTTTTTGTTTATTCATGAGTGCAACTTTACTAGGTAGTTTCATGGATGACCAACATTTCTCTGTGACTAAACAGCCAAACCTTGTTGTTGATGGTCAAACGGTTATTGTACCGGAGGGAGAAGTTGTAAGAGGCGACATTGTTGTTAAAAATGGTGATTTAATTGTTGAAGGTGAAGTGGATGGCAATGTTACCGTTATTAACGGACAGTATATGGCATCTTCGGCAGTTGTTTCAGGAAAAATAGAAGAAATCGACGAAGTATTTGAATGGCTTTGGTATACGATTAAAAATTCAGTAAAGTCTGCTGTAACATTCGAGGGGAACCAAGCAACTAAATAACACTCTATACGTCCTAATAGATAGTGCACGTGAGAGGCTGAAAGGTCTACTCTTTTGAGTAGACTTTTTATTTGAAAAAAGTTACATTTGTTAAGAGTGTGCTATACTTAAATGTGTATGGATTCGCAATGAAAAGTGGGGGATGCCACGTGCAAATTATCGAACATTTCGCTAATTTAACACCTGTGAATATTGTTATTAACTTATTAGATGTACTGCTCGTATGGTACGTTATTTATAAAATTTTAACCCTCATTAAAGGTACGAAGGCTGTCCAATTATTAAAAGGGATATTCGTAATTATTATTGCGCGCCTTGCTACAGACTTTTTTGGGTTAGAAACGTTAGGATGGATGTTACAACAAGTTATCGAGTTCGGTTTCTTGGCGATTATTATCATTTTCCAACCTGAAATAAGACGTGGTCTTGAACAAATTGGTAGAGGGAAGCTATTTCAACGTTCAATTAGTCAAGTTGAAGAAGAACAAACTAGGCTTATTGAGGCGATGAAGAAATCTGTTAGTTATATGGCCAAACGTCGTATAGGGGCGTTAATTTCTATTGAAAAAGAAACTGGTCTAAATGAATATATAGAAACGGGCATAGGACTAAATTCCGAAATTTCATCGGAGTTACTTATTAACATTTTTATACCTAATACACCGCTTCATGATGGAGCAGTGATTATGCAGAAAGATAAAATATCGGCAGCAGCTTGTTATTTACCGCTTTCTGAGAGTCCATTTATCTCTAAAGAGCTTGGGACACGCCACCGAGCTGCACTTGGCTTAAGTGAAGTGACAGATGCCATTACTATTGTCGTATCAGAAGAAACCGGTGCCATTAGTCTTACAATGAATGGTAATCTACATCGAAATCTTTCTCTAGAGGAATTCGAAGGACTGTTACGTAAAATGTGGTTCGGATTAGCACAGGAGTCAAATGCAGCCTCTAAGTTAACTTGGAGGGGGAAAAAGAATGGATAAAATGATGGATAGCCCTTGGGTATTACGAATCGTCGCACTATTTTTAGCCTTTTTGTTATTTTTCTCCGTTCGTGCCGAATTATCTCCTAAAAATAAAACAATTTCGAGTAGTGAGCAAACAGAGGTAATTCGAGATGTACCTGTAGATGTTTTTTATGATGATAAGAACCTCATTGTAACAGGTATACCTAAGACGGTGGATGTTACGATAAAAGGCCCAATGCCACTTGTAATGAAAACAAAGACAACGAAGGATTTTTCTGTTTTTGTGGATTTAAGTAAATTACTTATAGGTGAACATAATGTTAACCTACAATACGAAAACATTTCTGATAAGTTGCAAGTTACATTTGACCCTGAGACTGTAAAGGTAAACATTGAGGAAAAAGTAACACAGGAGTTTCGTGTTGACCCTGAGATGAGTAATCGTTTACTTGAAGAAGGGTATATTTTAAATGGCATGACTGCTAATCCAGCTACGGTGTATGTAACAGGTGCCAAAAGTGCAATTGAAAGCATTAGCTATGTAAAAGCTACTGTAACGGGTGAACAAGGCTTGAAAGAATCGTTCTCACAGGTAGCGGCAGTTCAAGTGCTAGATCGTGATTTAAATAAGCTAGACGTTACGATTGAACCAGAAACTGTGAAGGTACAAGTAGATATTGGGGCATACAGCAGGGAGTTGCCTGTAGTGCTTAAGGAAATAGGGAAAGTGGCAAACGGTATTTCCGTTAACCAATTAACATTTAACCCTACAATGGTGAGGGTATACGGTAGAAAATCTATCCTAGATAGTTTAACTGTCATACCAATAGAGGTGGACTTATCAAAAATTACAGAATCAAAAACTTATGAATTTGATGTGAAATTACCAGAAGGTGTGACAAAAATATCTGAATCAAGGATTAAAGTGAAAGCGGACGTTACGAAGGTAGAGCAGGAGAAAACAACAACTACGACAACAACAACTACTAACCCTCCTGCTCCTACACCTACTCCACCGCCTACACCTACACCTACTCCTCCACCTAATAAGGAGGAACCGGACACTCCTTCTGAGGACAAAACGCCACCAACAGAAAAAACAGAAGATGTTGATTCTTAAACAATAACTGACTATAATTTTATTTTGATTCAGTAGAGATTTCGTTCTCTATCGGTAGGGTGTCATTTTCGGTTTTGAAACATTAACGAAAAAAGTTACTCGGGCTAAAATCAAAATACTTTATGCTCAATTTATCTTCGCTGATTTACAAGTCCGAATAAATGGGCATAGGGGTAAAATGAATAGTTACCAGAAAATGAACGAAAATAGACTTTTCCAAAAGTAAGCAGACGAGTGATCTAGTTGTCAGTGTAGACAAGCGTGACCACCGTCTTGCATTGAAGGAGAGAATAATCAAAATGGGTAAATATTTTGGAACAGATGGCGTCCGTGGCGTCGCGAATAGTGAATTAACACCGGAGTTTGCATTTAAGCTTGGCCGCGTAGGTGGCTACGTTTTAACGAAGGATGCAACGGACCGTCCAAAGGTTTTAATCGGTCGTGACACGCGTATTTCAGGTGAAATGCTTGAAGGTGCACTTGTAGCTGGTCTTTTATCAATCGGCGTGGAGGTAATGCGTCTTGGTGTTATTTCAACACCAGGTGTGGCTTACCTTACTCGAATTATGAGCGCAAATGCAGGCGTTATGATTTCAGCTTCACATAACCCAGTTGCTGATAATGGTATTAAATTTTTCGGTCCTGATGGTTTTAAACTAACAGATGCGCAAGAGGCCGAAATCGAAGCAATATTAGATGCACAAGAAGATACATTGCCACGTCCGATCGGGGCAGATTTAGGTTCAGTAAGTGACTACTTCGAGGGTGGACAAAAATATATTCAATATTTAAAGCAAACAGTGACTGAAGAATTTGAGGGCATCCATGTAGCATTAGATTGTGCACATGGCGCTACGTCTTCACTAGCTACACACCTATTTGCAGATTTAGAAGCGGATATCTCAACAATGGGTGCCTCACCAACAGGCTTAAATATTAATGAAGGTGTCGGTTCAACACATCCAGAAGGATTAGCTAAATTTGTCACAGAAAAAAATGCTGACGTTGGTTTAGCATTCGATGGCGATGGTGACCGTTTAATCGCAGTAGATGAAAACGGTAAAATTGTTGATGGTGATCAAATTATGTTCATCATTGGTAAGCATTTAAATACAGTTGGTCGCTTGAAAAAGCAAACAATCGTGTCAACGGTTATGAGTAACATGGGCTTCTACAAAGCTGTTGAAGATAACGATATGCACAGTGTACAAACAGCTGTAGGTGATCGTTATGTCGTAGAAGAAATGCGCGCTAATGATTATAATTTAGGTGGCGAGCAATCTGGTCATATTGTTTTCCTAGACTATAATACAACTGGTGATGGCTTATTAACGGGTATTCAGCTTGTTAACATTATGAAATCTACAGGTAAAAAACTATCAGAGCTTGCTTCTGAAATGAAAATTTTTCCACAGCGTTTAGTCAACGTACGTGTAACAGACAAGCATGCTGTGACGGAAAATGCAAAAGTTGCTGCAGTAATCGCTGAGGTAGAAGCAGATATGGCTGGTAACGGTCGCGTGCTAGTGCGTCCTTCTGGTACTGAGCCACTTGTACGAGTAATGGTAGAAGCTGCGACAGAAGAAGATTGCGAGCGTTACGTAGAGCGTATAGCAGATGTTGTACGTACTGAAATGGGCTTAACGGAATAAATAGTTTATCTTCATTCAGTAGGTGGTAAATACCCACTGAATGAAGATAAAGCCTCCGGCGGATGTCACGGATTTTGAATTGTGCATGCACAATTCAAAATCCAGACGAAATTACACCAAGGCGAAATTTATCAACAACTCGATTTCCTTTCAAAGGAGGTCGGGTTTTTTTATTAGGCTCAGAGAAGTGATGGATAGAAAGGTAAGAGGTGTGGATAGAACTATTTTGTGCTTCAGGTATTGAAAGCCTTCCGACGAAATGAATGTTTTCAAAAAGAATGGGAACAGTAGTACAGAGTCACAATTACAGGGAGTGTTGTATTGCAATGGCTAAAATTGCTACGGTAATTACTAATATGTTCGAGGACGCCGAATTTACGAGTCCTAAAGGAGCGTTAGAAGCGGCAGGTCATGAACTAATAACGATCGATACGACAGCGGGCATTGAGGTAGAAGGTAAGCACGGAGAGAAAGTAAAAATTGATAGGGGCATCGATGAGGTAACGGCTTCTGAATTTGATGCATTGTTCATTCCAGGTGGATTTTCTCCTGATATATTACGTGTAGATGATCGTGTTGTGGCATTTGTAAAGGAGTTTATGGACGATATGAAACCAACCTTTGCTATTTGTCATGGACCTCAATTACTCATTACAGCAAAAACATTAAGTGGTCGTGACGCAACTGGCTACAAATCCATTCGAGTAGACTTAGAAAATGCAGGTGCAATTTTCCATGACGAGGAAGTGTTTGTTTGCCAAAAACAATTAGTCACAAGCCGCACACCGGAGGATCTACCAGCATTTAATCGAGAAATTGTGAAATTATTAGAGAGTGAAGAAGGCTAAGCTTAAAAGGCACAAGTGAATCTGCTTGTGCCTTTTATGTTTTAATTTCTTTCAGCAAATGTCTTTTGTACCGAAAGCGTAGCGACAGGTACAGAATTCTCCCACCTCTATAGTGGTGGGATTAATGCGAATTAAAGTTACTCTTCAGCGGGCGTCCAAACACCTGCTAAAATAGAGGAACTCAGTCTAAGAACGCCACGTCCTGTGGCAATTTATCTGTGCGAAAGCGAAGCGATAGCAACACACGACTGAGCGACCAACATCATGTTGCTGCCGCTACGTTGCACTACGCTTTCGCACAGAAAACATTTGTTGGCCCAAAGCCTCCGGCGGATGTCACGAAATCGGAAAGGAGTTCTTTTTGTTTAGGCTAGCAACCGGGCATGGAAAAAACATCATATATTTAATAGGAATTTCAAAATAATGCTTTATAGCAGATTGTTTGTCTACACTTTGTCACTAAAAAGTAGGATAAATAGGTGTTTTTTATAACGAAAATTTGACGTATAGCATATGATTGAGTATGATGGAGAAGTTGAATATGAGGTCCGACCTTATCATTTAACGAGAGCGCATAAGGAGGGAAGAACGCGCAAAATCGGAAAACAATTATAGCGCCTGAGCTGAAGAAATTGGACGAAGCTAACTTCAGCAGACGAGGTGGAGGTTTATCGAAAATTCGGCGGATGCCTCCCGATCGACATACCCGATTGTCACTTTTCATTTTGAAAGCATTTGAGTGATTGAATGTACAGAAAATGGAGAAGGTATAGTTAAAGCAATAGATAAATAGAAAATCTCACGTATCGAATAATTACTATTCAGATGGCTGAATGAGTGTAAGTTTATGTATGTATGAGTATGCATATTTTATTTACCTTCTTTCAACAGGTGTCCAAACACCAGCTAAAAGAAGGTAAAGCCTCCGGCGGATGTCACGGAGATCGGAAAGGAGTTCAATATAGGATGTTAGCCTAAAATCATCGCATCCATGCGATAACGGCTAACTGACCTGCATCGTGCAGGCCTAAGCACAAAGCCGATTCCGGACGCAATTATGCCGAGGCATAATTGATAAATAAGCATAGCTTTTACATTCATAAAAAAATTCGATAGGTTGGGGTCTAATTTGTCATTGCGTCAAATTGACGATATCGGAGGACAAGAAATTTATGTGTGGAATTGTAGGATATATTGGTGAAACAGATGCAAAGGAAATCTTATTAAAAGGTTTAGAGAAACTAGAGTACCGTGGTTATGACTCAGCAGGTATTGCAGTACGTAATGAAGATGGGGTAACAGTCTTCAAAGAAAAGGGACGTATTGCTGATTTACGTGATGCAGTAGACGAGGACGTTGCTGCAAAAGTTGGTATTGGTCATACACGTTGGGCAACTCACGGTGTGCCAAACCGTCTGAATGCACATCCTCATCAGAGTGCATCAGGACGTTTTACTTTAGTACACAACGGAGTTATTGAAAACTATCATTTATTACAAAAAACATATTTAAAAGGTATCCCGATGAAATCTGATACAGACACAGAAGTCATCGTGCAATTAGTAGAGCTATTTGTAAAAGAAGGTTTAAGTACAACTGAGGCGTTCCGTAAAACTTTATCTTTATTACACGGCTCATACGCATTAGCTCTTTTAGATGCAGAAGCGGCTGATACAATTTTCGTTGCGAAAAACAAATCACCACTTTTAGTAGGTGTTGGTGAAGGCTTCAATGTAGTAGCTTCAGATGCAATGGCGATGCTACAGGTAACAGATCAATATGTGGAGCTACACGATAAAGAAGTCGTAATCGTACACAAAGCTAGCGTTGAAATTACAAAATTAGACGGTTCATTAGTAGAGCGTGCACCATACACAGCAGAGCTTGATATGAGCGATATTGAAAAAGGTACGTACCCTCACTATATGTTAAAAGAAATGGATGAGCAGCCAACAGTTATTCGTAAAATCATTCAAGCATACGAAGGCGAGAATGGCGATTTAACAATTGACGCAAATATTTTAGAAGCATTACGATCAGCAGACCGTCTATATATTATTGCAGCTGGCACAAGCTATCATGCAGGTCTAATTGGTAAGCAATATTTCGAGAAAATGGCTGGCATTCCAGTGGAAGTTCATATTTCAAGTGAATTTGGCTACAATATGCCATTACTTTCAGAAAAACCATTGTTTATCTTTATTACACAATCAGGTGAAACAGCAGATAGCCGTCAAGTACTTGTGAAAATTAAAGAGCTTGGTTATCCAACATTAACAATTACAAATGTACCTGGCTCTACACTATCACGTGAGGCGGATCATACGCTTTTATTACATGCAGGCCCAGAAATTGCAGTAGCTTCTACAAAAGCATATGTAGCGCAAGTAGCTGTACTTGCTGTAACAGCATATGTAACGGCGAAAGCTAATGGCAAAGGCTTAGAATTCGATTTAAAACAAGAACTTGCGATTGCAGCAAATGGTATCCAAACAATTATCGATTCAAAAGATGTATTAGAGGATATCGCAGAGGACTACTTAAAAATCGCACGCAACGCATTCTTCATCGGTCGTAACATCGACTTCTATGTGAGCCTTGAGGGTGCCTTGAAGCTAAAAGAAATCTCTTACATTCAAGCAGAAGGCTTCGCAGGTGGCGAGCTAAAACACGGAACAATTGCCTTAATCGAAGAAGGTACACCAGTATTTGCCCTTGTCACACAAGAAGCAGTATCATTAAATATTCGTGGTAATGTTAAAGAGGTAGCTGCACGTGGAGCATACCCATGCATTATTGCCATGGCTGGCGTAGACGAAGACGGTGACCGTTTAGTAATCCCTCAAGTTCACGAATACCTAACACCACTTGTATCTGTAGTGCCATTACAGTTAATTAGCTATTACGCAGCACTACACCGCCGCTGTGATGTAGATAAACCACGTAACTTGGCTAAATCAGTGACGGTTGAGTAATTTTATGTAGCTACAGGCTTGTTAGTTATAAATAATACTGTCACATTTTATAATTATATTTGTCATATTAATATAGGATGATGTGACACTAAAATAAACCTTGGTACAGAGTAGTTGTTGCTGTATCAAGGTTTATATTTTTTTTCACATTATTTTTCGGAGTAAACTACATTACAAATAAGGTTAAAAACTTCTGATGTTGAATTTGAAACGAGATGGTTAATTTATTTACTTACGGTCCTTTACTTTATTGATCTCATTAACTGGATCGGCTATTTCTTATTAGTTCAAATCCGTTGGCCACTTCACAAGTTCTTTAAAAACATTATTGTATACCCATTTCAGCCTAATTACCGATAGCATATTAAATGATTATCCTTTATGTTTAATAGGTCGTAAAAGACACTATCAGGTATATCCTGCAAATATATGAAATGATAGGTGGATACAATGAATTATCAAGTTTTATTATATTACCATTATACGAAAATCGAAGATCCAGCTGCGTTTTCAGCAACGCACTTAGCAATGTGTAAAGAAATCGGTTTAAAAGGTCGTATTTTAGTAGCTAATGAGGGCATTAACGGTACTGTTTCAGGTACGATTGAGCAAGCAGAGCAATACATGGCAAACATGCAAGCAGACCCATTATTTGAAGGCATTGTCTTCAAAATTGATGCGGCAGATGGGCATACATTCAAAAAAATGCATGTACGCCCACGTCCTGAGTTAGTAAACCTAGGCTTAGAAGAAGACGTAAACCCACATGAATTAACAGGTCGATACCTGTCACCAGAACAATTCCTTGCTGAAATGCAAGATGAAAATACAGTAGTATTAGATGTGCGTAACACGTATGAATACGATGTCGGCCATTTTCGTGGTGCGATTCGACCAGATGTACAAAACTTCCGCGATACACCGGAATGGGTACGTGCAAACCGCGAGCTATTCGACGGGAAAAATGTTTTAACATACTGCACGGGCGGGATTCGTTGTGAGAAGTTTTCGGGCTGGATGAAACGTGAAGGCTTTGGCGATGTTGGTCAATTACACGGCGGTGTTGCAACATACGGAAAAGACACTGTTGCGAAAGGCCAATTATGGGACGGTCAAATGTACGTATTTGATGAGCGTTTAACGGTGCCGATCAATCAAGTAGAGCATGTTATTATTGGTCGTGATCACTATGACGGCGAACCTTGTGAACGTTACATTAACTGTGCAAACCCTGAATGTAACAAGCAAATCATTGCATCAGAAGAAAATGAAGCAAAGCATTTAGGGGGCTGTACAATCGAATGTACAAAGCATGCGCGAAACCGCTACATCGTGCGTCACAATTTAACAGAAGAGCAAGTAGTTCAAACAATTGAGGCGTTACAAGCATAAGCATGAAAAGCTGTCTAAACATAAAAAAACGTCATTACTACTATGAAAAAAGAATTAAGAAAAGTTTTCTATTGAAACAATCTGCCAAAAATGGACGTGATTGTTGAACGTCACAAATAAAAAGGGATCAAACTTTTTTATAAAAGTTGTGTAACTAATAATATTAGGGTAATACTCTTGTTGCGAAATAGTGATTGTCCCAATCTATTCCAGATTTTATAATAGTAATTATAGAATGTAGATAACAATGAAAGAGGTGGCATATGAAAAAGCAGTGGAACTTAATATTAGCAATAATTGTAGTCTTAATTATCGCGGTATTTTCAGTTATCAATGTTGACAAGGTAACGGTTAATTATTTATTTGGTAAAGCTGAGTGGCCATTAATCCTCGTTATTATTGGGTCAGTCCTATTGGGAGCTCTATTAGTTGGATTAATTAGTATGATGAAAATTTATCAACTTCAAAGAGCTTTGAAAAAGGCAGGTGATGAAATAGATCGACATTCTTAAATGTTGATCTATTTCACTAAGATCCCTATTGTAAAGCAACACTTAGAATTAAACGATTATATTATTTTACATCAAAAATTAAACAACTTTATTTTAATCCCGTCCTAAAAATCAGGACGGTTTTTTTGTATTTGAGGTTAGAAAATAGATTAATATGAAATTATAATTATTCTCATATTTAACATAAAATAGTTTACATTTATATGGTACTATATTCATAGAATAAGTATCAAGGGAGAGAAGACAATATGATGAAAAAAATACTGAAACGTACGAGTGCTGCGTTGCTTGGCGCTTCATTGATGCTGACATCGGTTGTGCCAGTGATTCATGCGAAGGAGCAATCACCGCCCCTATCACCATCGATAAGTAATCAGGTTATTGAAACCTTAGTTGAAGGTGAAAAATACGGAATTTACCCAACTACATGGTATGATAAAGACTTTCATAAAGAAATTTCTGTGGACAAGGTAAATGAACTGCTGGCATTAACGGAAAAGAAAGTTGCCTCACTGGGCTTAGCGGAAAATAAAAAGTATAAGCCATTGAACGTGAAGAACGATAATACACGCGGTGATATTGTGAATCGCTTGTATAATATCGTCGCACGCTATGATTTACCTGTCGGCACGGATGCCGTTAAATTTATGAAAGATCATAACATATTACAAGGTTATTCAAACGAACTGCACTTAGAGCAAAAGGCAACGACGCAACAGGCTGTTCTACTAGCTTCTCGATTGATTAAGATTACCTATGAACTTGCAGAGCAAGGAGCGAAGGGGGTAGCCTGGGTAGTAGAGGATGAGGATACGACTGTGTATTTATTAGGCTCCATTCACCTAGGTACACCTGACTTATACCCATTTGATCAAAAACTAGTGAACGCGTTCGATAAAGCGGATGCGCTATTAGTAGAGGCAAATATTCTGGATACGAAAGGGCTTGATTATTATGCGAAAAAGGCAATGTATTCAGATGGCACAACACTGAAAGATGCTGTTGCGCCAGAAACATATGCGAAGCTTGAAAAAGTTGCAAAGCTATATAATCTCCCTATGGAACAACTGACATTGCAAAAACCTTGGACACTGTCAAGCACTTTAGCAATGCTGTCAACAGATAATTCCTTTGGTATGACGCCACAAGAAATGGCGAAGCACGGTATTGATATGTACTTTTTATTAAATGCAGATCTGCAGAAAAAGCCAGTGATTGAATTAGAAGGTATGAAAGCACAAGTTGATATGTTTGACGCGTTATCACCAGAAGCACAGGAGCAGTCTTTAGTCGCTGTGTTGGATAACATAATCAATCCATCTGAAGAAAATCAATCTAACATTCTTCAAGAGTGGTTTACAAGCTGGAAGCAAGGGAACGTTGAAGAGTTTGCAAAAAGCTTCCAATCGATGGAAGGTGGACCGTCAGAGTACAATGAAATGCTATTTGGTTTACGAGATGAACAAATGGCAAAGAAAATCACGAATGTACTTAAAGAGAAAAAAGGTACGTACTTTGTTGTTGTTGGTTCAGGTCACTTCTTAGGTGAGAAAAGCATTCGCTATCATTTGGAGAAAGACGGGTACAAAGTGAAGCCATTTTATCAATAAAGAAAAACCAAAGAGCACGGGGATTAAGGGTAAGTTGTACCTTAATTTAGTTAAAAAGCCTTTAAGGGATCTATTTCCTTAAGGGCTTTTTGTCACCTCACGCGGCAAGAAAACTGTAAGCCTTTCTCCAGTGCTTGTCGTGCCAAAATCGCAAAAGCACTTTTCTTAGTAAAAATTAGTGTACATATAAACATAAAAAACATACAAACTAATTGTAACGTCGAAATTTTAGGAGGTTACCATGGCTAATTCAAGACACTCAAAACCAGATGATAGATCCAATAACGTTGAACGAATTCGTGATATCGTTAAGAATACTGAAGAAAAACTCCATGAAGCGGAGATTAGTTTGGAATTTGCAGACCCTATGCAAAGTGAAATGATTAAAGAAAAAAATAAGCGACGTCAAAAGTCAATTGAAGGATTAAAAGAAGAAATGCAAGATGAAATGGCAGCTCGTAAAAAAGGAGAAGTGTAGAATTGGAGACTTAGGAAGAGGAACTACCTTTTCTCCGACTTAAAAGTATTTCCCAACAAAAGCAGATGGTTTAGAAGTTCTATAATGGGCTTCTATATCGCCGTCTGCTTTTATTATGAGATTGTAAATGACTTATTATATCTCTTTTTAGAACGTGGATTTCAACACAAATTGGAAGACTTCCTATTTGGACTTACGAGTTAAAAGTGCTTATACAAGGAATGGGCTAAAATATACTGAGTAAATTCCGGAAGAAGATTACCACATTAGATTTTTAATAGCTAAAAATAGTTAGTGGATTAGTATGTCAGAAAAAATACATATATGAAGGCGATAATCTGATTTATCATATTTAAAATAGCTTAAATTTGAACCCCGCGCTTTGACATTATTTCAAAATGCGGGGTTTCTATAGGATAAAAGCTTTCTCTTCTATTGTAGTTATCTTAGTAGTGAATAATAAAGTGTGAAAAAGTAATTAAGTATAATTAAAGAATAATTTTACTAAAAAAGATGAACCTTTTCCAATGGTCATTTGTTTATAAAGTATAACGCAAAGAAAGGAGTGCCTTGGATTGACAGAGCGTGAAATATTCGATTCTTATAACAAGGATGTATACCGCACATGTTATTACATGCTGCGAAACGCACAAGATGCGGAAGATCTATGCCATGACGTATTTATCACCGTTTTTCGTCAGGATTGGCAAAACGTTGAGCATACGCGTGCCTGGATCATGCGCATCGCAATGAACCATTGCTTAAACTTGCTAAAACGGAATCAGACTCAGAGGGATAAACAGGGTCAGGTGCAATGGCTTCATGAGCAGGCAACATTTTCAATTAAATCCGTAGACACCATTGTAGTAGAAAAAACAGCTCAGGAAGAATGGGAGGAACTACTGAAGCAACTACCAGACAAATTGATGGCAGTTGTTACCCTCCGCTATATCGGTGAGCTATCCATGGTAGAGATCGCTGAAACCCTGCAGATTCCTGTGGGTACAGTGAAGTCGAGACTCCATAAGGCATTGAAAATCATGCGCAAAAAGCTTGAACACAAAAACAACTTATGGTTGAAGGGAGAGAATCAATTTGGAACGCATTGAAAACAAGGTTAAAAACCAAATGAAGGCATCAAATAACATCGATTACCCTAACTTTGATCAGATGTGGAGCAGTATCCAGCAGGACGAGCTAAAGGTTGCTGGAGATGAACCAGTTGTGCTCCGTCCTCGAAAACGAAAGCGCTTTGCATTGGTTGCAGGGCTATCTGTAGCTTTGATGGCTACACCAGTTTATGCAGCTCTGAATTATGACTGGTCCAGCATGCTTTCACATAGGGAAGGTATTCAGTCTGCATTAGAGCAGGGCTTAGGTCAAACGATTGAGCAATCCGTTACAAAGGAGGGTGTTACGTTAACCGTACATACGGCGTTTATAGATGAGAACAGAACCGTATTGCTGTATAGTTTGAAACCTGAAACATCCCAAAATATAACGGATATAGATTTTAAACTTATTGGACTAAAAGATTCGAAGGGCAACTTTGTTGAAGGGAATTATCGGGGTAAGTGGAATGAGGAGCTAGGTGAATACCAGGGATATTTTGAAACGGACTGGGTTGGCGAAGGGCAGACGACCGATATTGAGTTTATAATGGAGAATATCCAATTCATCAGCAATAAGAAGCAGTCCATCAGCTATAATCCTAATGACGCTACTACGCAAGTGTTCCCAATTCAAAAGGATGGGGTGGGTAGCGTGACCTTACAGTCTTTTGAACCGGCTGAAGGTAAAGTTCTCCTAAAGTCAGACGTTACGTTTATGGATACTGAAATGCCGTACAAACGTGTAGAATTCGAGGCAATCAATGATGTGGGTGAAACTGTTAAACAAGTGACAGGTACTTCTTCTTCATACCTTGACGGAGGAGCAAATATAAGTCAAATATTCAAGTCTAACACCTTACGTGAAGAAGGGACTAAATTCCAGCTTTCTTATGATCACATACTAGAATCAAAAGAAAGTACTTGGAACATAAATATGAATCTTTTCAAAAAACAGTTGGAAAATGCGTCATTTAAGCAAGTGCTAGATATCCCTATGGGCAATGTCCCTAACACGAAAATCCATGAAATGAAGGTTACACCAACCCAAGTTCGTTTGAACATTACTCAAGAAGACTACTACACTCTCCCTTTTAGAGAGTATCAACTAGATGTAGGTGGAACTCTGTTAAAAGGGTATTCTATGGGTGAAGGACAAGATCTACGCTTTGAAGTGGTAGGGCTAGATGCAGCTTCTCTGGCTAATAAGCCTATAACCCTCGTCGCGAAGCACCGTATCGATGGTTTTTACGGAGACGAGAACGACAAACCAATCCATTTGACTGACATATCAGAAAAACATCAAACTACAACGTCTAGCATTGCGGGGTATCCAATCTCATGGACTTACTATTTAAAGGACAATAACCTATATGTTGAAACCTTGAGCTCAGACCCGATGTTTGAGGGAGTCGATCGAACTTATTATTTGGACGGTAAAGAACAGATTTTAGGAGAACCGGAATTTTACGATGAAAGTAATAAATCGATGGACGTTTATGAAAACTTCGACAAGAAAGAGCTAGATATTTACATTTATAGTTATGGAATCAATAAGCCAAACGGAGAGCTTCGTATTCCACTTAAGTCTGGAAAATGACCTGCATTATGAATATCAGAAATTTAACAGAACTTGAAGAGATATATTTTTAATTGAAAATCTAACCCCTACTATAGATAGTCCTATTCATATAACTAAATGAAGTAACGAAAAAACCCAGCTTCTCTATATTAATTTGCAAAGAAGTTGGGCCTTTTAATTAAAGTAACAAGCTCTTTTAAATGAGATTAACTAGAACGCTCCTTTATTCTACTTTCTCAATTTACAACTTTATTATCTCTGCACATCAATCACCTCTTTAGCTATTCTTTGAGGTGGTTTTTTTATGGATATTTGTGTTAAAATTAATGGTTGTCTTGTGAATTATAGAATGAGCAATTATTAAGAAGGTTAATGAATAACTTTTCTTGTTTCATTAACGAGCGATTATTCAATTAGAGCAATCGCTTTTTGTGCTAACCTAGGCAAATCAGTTGAAGTACATAATGTTAATGAGGCAGAAATTAATGGGGACTGACGATAAGTGTTTTATTGATATCCGTTTCAATGGTGGAGATATTCAAATTGACGTTTTAGAAGATACATAGTTATTAGTTGATATATAATAAAAAAACTTAGCTATATATTGGGTTATTTAAATAGATGGAAGTGAAAGGGAAAAATATGAGAAAAAAAGTTATTTTATCATTAATGTTAATGACATTTCTATCTGCTGTAGAAGGAACAATTATTAGTACAGCAATCCCCCGTATAACGAATGATTTGTCAGGTGTCGAACTTGTTAGTTGGGTTTATGCAATTTATATGCTTGCCACAGCTGTTTCGACTCCAATCTACGGGAAACTGGCTGATTTATTCGGTCGTAAAAAAGTTTTACTGATCGGAGCTACAATATTTTTAGTTGGCTCTGCACTTTGCGGTATCGTTACATCGATGGAACAGCTCATCGTCTTTCGTGCCCTTCAAGGTCTAGGTGCTGGCGCTATTATGCCAATAACAATGACAATCATTGGTGACTTATATAGCGAAGTGAAGGATCGTGCAAAAGCACAGGGATGGATTAGTGCTGTTTGGGGTATCTCTGGTGTGATCGGACCATTAGTTGGCGGATTTTTAGTGGATTCTCTTTCTTGGCGCTATATCTTCTTCTTAAACGTTCCATTTGGAATTATCGCTTGTATAATGATTGTCATTTATTATAAAGAATCTATTAAGCCTGCTAAGCATCATATCGACTATCTTGGTGCAACAGTCTTCTCTTTAAGTACAATCGCTTTACTATACGCATTATTAACAGGTAGCAGTCAGCAAAACTGGGGTGATATGACAATTGTTGGTCTCTTAATCTTTGCAGCTGTTTCATTTATTATTTTCTTATTCATTGAGAAAAAATCTCCGGAACCATTAATTCCGCTAGCACTTTTCTCTAACCGTACATTATCTATTATTAATATACTAACACTTATGTCGGGTGCAATGATTATTAGTATTACAATGTATCTTCCGATTTGGAGCCAAGGTGTATTAGGAAAAAACGCGACAGACGCTGGACTCATATTAATGCCACTACCTGTAATGTGGACATTCGGCACTATTTTTTCAGGTAAATTAGTTGGTAGTCTAAATACGAGACAAATTATTTTACTTGGAGCTAGCGTTCTTTCGGTTGCTGCCTTTTCATTATTTACATTGTCGACAGATTCACCAGCATTCCTAATTTATGTTGCAGTTGGACTATTCGGCTTAGGGATGGGGCTTATTACACCTATCTATATGGTAACAATTCAAGCAGCTGTTCCAAATCATACGCGCGGGACGGCAATTGGCTTAAACACATTTATCAATACGTTTAGCCAAACATTAGGAGCTGCAGTTTTCGGGGCGATGTTCAACACGATGATTCATGCACGCGGTATTAAAAACCTTGATCTTGTAACTTCTGGTGGTCATGAAGGAACTACAGCAAACGTAGTAACCGAATCGCAAGAAGCATTAGCCTCAAGTGTACATTTTATTTATATGGGTACTTTTATATTAGCACTAGGAACTTTAGTAATTGTTTGGTTCTTATTAAAGCCAAACACACAAACTAGGGAGCAATAAAAAAAGAGGACAAGCTTGTCCTCTTTTTTATATGTATATTCTAGTAACTTCATATTGTTTTCGATTTTAGCAAATGAAGCTGGTTTTTGACACAATTACTATGTCAGGCTATGATTCTAAGGAATTAAAAGATATCTTAAATATTTCTGAAAGGTATTTAGACGTTATGCTTATAGCCATTGGTAAAGGTACTAAAGCCGGCCATAAGACAGTAAGGCATAATGTTAGTAAGGTAATGTATAGAAACAACATAATTTAGTGTTCCTATGGTCTTTGTGAAAACAGTACCAACTTAATTTATTGACAATTCAAAAAAAGACGCTATAATAATTAACAAGATTTGCATAACGAAAAATTGTTGTTAACAATTTGGAGTATAAGAGTAAAAGTGTTGAAGAGAACTAGTAGTTTTAATGGAACTTACAGAAAGTAGCCGGTCGATGAGAGGCGCAAGGAAAGTTAAAATGAATTCATCTTGGAGCTGCGTACCGAACTTTAGTAGGCTACGACGGGTTTGCATCCGTAATCAATGCAAAGGTATCGCATATAGCCGTACCTATTGAGAAGAGTTATGTGAGTAGCTCTTAAATTAAGGTGGTAACACGTTCATAACACGTCCTTTAGGTTTATTCCTAAAGGGCGTTTTTTTTTATCTTCATTCAGCAGAAGTGGATGATAAGATGAATGCGATGTGATTCCTTTTCAGTAGGTGTCCAAACAACTTTATAGAGGAACCCAGTCTACGTTATGTCTTGTGATAATTTATCTGTAGCGAAAGCAAGGCGTCCGCTACAATTATGCCAAGGCGAAATTGATTTTTACTCTTATAGAACTTGCAATATTAATTCATATTGAAGGAGTTGTATTGTATGTTTTTAAAACTTGAAGAACAATTAGGGGAGATTGAAAATGGTATAGGTAGGACCGTTAATGAGGGAGAGGTTTTGCCTGATATCATCCCCACTATGTTAATTGAAATAGGAAAAGAATCTGTATTAGATATTATTCCATCATTAATTACCGAAGGATATATTAAAAGTAAAAGAGAATTTATGCGTTTAATTAAACAAAAGGGTGTTTCTTTAAATGGGGAAAAACTTGAAGAAGAGGATACGGATATAATATTAATGAATGATGAGATTTTGCAAATTGGGAAGGAAAGATTTATACGATTTATAAAATAGGGGATTAAGTTGAACTATTTGCAATCGATAACTAAACAACTATATCATGCTTCTTAAGCGAGGTTTTTATTAAAAAAAGAGGTTGGGACAAAAGGTTTTAAGTAACTTGAAAAGCCGAACTATTATAACAGTGCTGACACAGCATTCTACAATAGTTCGGCTTTTTGTATTTCAATAAATAAAAAGTAAATTTATTATTCGGCTTTGGATACAGATAAATTAGTTATGTCCCAGCCTCTTCTCATTATTATTATTTCTCTAAAACAAATTCAGCAATTTCATCTAAAATCATTTCTTTACCAAGAGGGAAGTATCCTTTATTGACTGCATCATTTTTAATAATAAATACGTGGTTGTTCTTAACTGCGTTCATGTTTTTCCAAATTGTTTCTTCTTGGAATTCTTTCAAACGTTCAGAACCGTCACCTGTTGTAAATACGAATAGGTAATCTGGATTGTAGTCAATTAAAGCTTCTTTTTGTACTTGTACTAATGCTTTATCCAATGGTGTACCTGGAACTGCTGGTAATTTTAAATCTTTAAAGAGTACGCTACCGTAACCATAGTCACCGTATACACGGAATGCATTTGGATATGCAGCCATTTTCATGAACTTTGCATCACCAGTTTTAGCAACGATTTTATCGTGTAACTTGCTCGCTTTTGCGTCATACTGTTTGAACCATTCTTCTGTCTCTTTTTCTTTATCGAAGATTTTGCCTAATTCCTCGAACTTTGGACGCCATTGATCTAATGGAGTTTTTAACATAACAGTCGGTGCAATCTTAGATAGTTGATCATAGATTTTTTCTTGACGATCATTGATAAGAATTAAATCCGGTTTTGCAGCAGCTACTGCTTCGATATTAATTTTGTCACCCCATGCTGAGCCGACTGGTTTTACATCTTTTAATTTATCTGCAATATGTGGATCAATCTCTTCTTGAGACGTATTTGCAGTAATGATTGGTTTCATGCCAAAGATTAATAATTCTTCTGTTGAACCACTAAGGTCAGCAATTTTCTTTGGATTAGCAGGGATTTTAATTTCCCCTTTAGCGTGTTCTACCGTACGCTCTTCTGCTTTTGTGTCGGTCTTTTCTTCTTCTTTCTTATCTGAAGAACAAGCTGCAAATAGTATAGATGTAACAACTAATACCATTGCTAGTAACGATAGTTTAAATTTCTTCATATTTTTGTTCCTCCCGGATAATTTGTCTACGACCCATTTCATTCTAATGGGTGTTCAGCCTCTCAGGCTAAGTGAGGAGCTCAGCACCCATTAGAATGCTTCCTCTCTATCTATTTAAAAGAGAAAGAGGGATTTCCTATAATGCTTTTTCCTGTTCTAGATTATTAACCAACGTTAAATCGTAAGTTAAACAAATAGGTTTACTGTTTACAGGACACGAAACGATTAGTGCTTCAATTTCAAACACATTTCGAAGTGTGTCACTTGTCATTACTTCGTCTGGAGCTCCTTGATGCATCAGTTTACCAGCTTTTAAAGCAACCATATGATCAGAAAAACGAGAAGCATGGTTTAAATCATGAATGACCATAACGATTGTACGGCCTTCTTCCTGATTTAATTTTTTCAATAACTTTAATATTTCTAACTGGTGAGCCATATCTAAGTAAGTTGTCGGCTCATCTAATACAAGTAAATCCGTTCCTTGAGCAAGCGCCATCGCAATCCAAACTCGTTGGCGTTGGCCACCTGATAAAGCTTCTGCTGAACGATTTGCAAATTCTGTCATCCCTGTCACTTCAAGTGCCCAATGAATATAGCGATAATCTTCTTCCTTCAGCGTTCCAAATCCATTTTGGTGTGGAAAACGACCATATGAAACAAGCTCAAACACAGTAAGACCTGTCGGCACTTCTGCAGTCTGCGGTAAAATTGCCATTTTCTTTGCAATTTCTTTCGTTGACTGTTTCTCAATTGCTTTTCCATCAAGATAAACAGATCCGCGTTTTGCCTTTAAGATGCGAGAAGCTGCTTTTAACAATGTAGATTTCCCACATCCATTTGGCCCAATAATCGTTGTGATCTTTCCTTCCGGGATTTCCACTGATAGTCCATCTATAATTAATCCTTCATTATAGCCAACGGATATCGAATCAACTGCTAAAGTTACCATTAAAAAAGACTCCTTTTATTTTGTCCTCATAAGTAAATAAATAAAATAGGGTGCACCAATAATAGAAATAACAAAACCGACTGGTATCTCTGAGGTTGTTAGTACACTTCTTGAAATTAAATCTGCAAATAGTAATAGAAGCGTGCCGATTAATGCTGCTGTCGGTAACATAATTTGATGTTTCCCCCCAACAAGGCGTCTTGCCAAATGGGGTGCCATTAATCCGATAAATCCAATTCCACCAGCAACAGCTACCGATGCACCAGCCAAGCAAACGGCGATAAATAATAACTTACGTCTTTCCTTCTCTACATTTAGACCAAGGCCTACCGCTGCTGCATCTCCTAAATTCATGACATTCAATACATGTGCCTTGCAAAATGCGATTGGTATAAATATGAGCATCCAAGGAAGTGCACTTAATACAAATTTCCAATCTGTTCCCCATAAACTCCCTGCCAACCAAATAGTTGCAAAACGAAAATCATTTGAAGTCATTTTCATCGAGAAGATTAAACTAACAGCACCGAATCCTGCTGCAACTGCAATACCGACAAGAATCAAACGAGTGGATGAAACACCGTTCTTCCAAGCTAGGGTATAAATAATAACCGCTGCTAATAAGGCACCAACTAACGCAAATAACGGAAGAATGAATACAGATAGTAGCGTACCGGTTCCAACTTTCCCGAAGAAAAAATAGACGAAAACTACAACTGTTAATCCGGCACCAGCATTTATACCGATGATTCCTGGGTCAGCAAGTGGATTTCGAGATAAACCTTGCATGATAGCCCCTGATATCGCTAGCGCTGAGCCAACTAAAATAGCAATAACCATTCGAGGCATACGGAACTCGAATAAAATGACAGATTGTTCTTCAGAACCTAAACCAATTAACGATTTCAATACTTCTATTGGCGGTATTTTAAACGTTCCTGTATTTAAGCTAATTAAAAATACTGCCACAATTAGGCAAGCTAAAATAGCTAAAACTGAAATATTCTTTGTTGTTAAGATACGTTGCCTCATATTTTCCCTCTCCCTTCATTACGAGCTAAATAAAGGAAGAACGGAACGCCAATTAAAGCTGTAATTGCACCAATTGGCGTTTCAAATGGAGGATTGATCACACGCGATAACATATCTGCACATTCTATTAATAACCCACCTAGTACTGCTGAACATGGAATGACCCATCTATAATCGGATCCGACAAGAAAACGCGTCATATGTGGGATAACAAGCCCAACAAATCCGACAGAGCCTGCCATAGATACAGCTGATCCAGTTAAAACAAGCACAAGTACAGTACCAATAAATTTAATGAAGGTTGTATTTTGCCCAAGTCCAATTGCAATTTCTTCACCGAAACTTAAAATAGTAATGTATCTTGACAATAAAATTGCAATAACAAGACAAAGTAGTCCAATTGGTAGCAACATTTCAATACTTACCCATTTCACACCTGAAACGCCTCCTGCATTCCACATGCTTACTTCTTGAGCAAGATTGAAATAAAGTGCGATACTAGACGAAATGGCCCCAAGCAGTGCACTAATCGCTGCACCAGCTAACGCTAATTTAACAGGTGTTAGCCCTCCTGGTGAGAACGAACCCACACCATATACAATACTTGCACCAAATGCAGCACCAATAAATGAAGCAATAACAAACATTATGTATGGGGAATTAGGGAAAAAAGCATATGTAATGGCAATTCCAAATACCGCACCGTCTGTAATCCCCATTAAAGAAGGTGAGGCAAGAGGGTTACGTGTCATACCTTGCATAATTGCTCCAGATACCGCTAGAAACGCACCAGCGACCACTCCTCCAATTGCTCTTGGAATGCGAAGCTCCCAAATGACATTATGATGTGTATTTGAAACATCAAACTGAAAAACAGCTTGCCAGACAGTCTTTAAACTAATATCTGCTGCTCCAAATGAAATGGACGTGCTCATACTGAAAGCTAATAAAATCGTACCTGCTATTAAAATAATAGAAGCTATAAGCGGTCTGCTCTTAATCTTTTTCATATTTGCTTCTTGTTGTTCTACGCTCCTTGCGCTTGCTTCCATTCGTTAACCATCCTAACTAACAACGTATATTCTTTTGAATGAGATTTATTCTCAATAAGAAATAAAAAAATATAGTTCTCATCTTAATTGATAATGATTCTCATAATCACTCGTCCTATTCTACATACCGCCCTTTTAGGTGTCAAACATTATTTTTAAAAATATATTAATTTTGTTTATTTTTATACGTTTAAAAATTCGTTTACAGCGCTTACATTAAGCGGTTTATCAAAAAGAGTGGAGAAAGTTAAATTATTCAAAGGATAATAAATTCGCATAGAAGCTTAAATAGTTTTATAAAAAGTAGATTTTACAAATTTGAATAAAACGGATTGAATTAAAAAGTTGAATTACTATTTTTTTGTTTTCTTACTATAGTAATTATGTGAGGCAGCACTTGAAAGGTTGTGTACTTTAACCACTTAGGACAGTCTTATGGTTAATAGTATAGAAGGAGATCATTCAATAAATCCAAGTTCCTTAAAGTTTAACCACTACAATGACAAACTAATTTTAGGTGTTGCATAAAGTCGTTGATATAAAAGACATTGATAAACAATTTATAAAAATGCAATGAATTGTTATGTCAAATAATAGGGTATATGTATATTTAATGTTTAACTTCAAAATTGAATTTTTTGTTAATTTCTCTCTCATTTTACCATTATCATGCGAATTGGTGGTATGCTATATCACGATAATAGTTTATGGAGGCGGTATTATGTATTACAGTAATGGTAATTATGAGGCTTTCGCACGTCCTAAAAAACCTGAGGGTGTTGATGAGAAGTCAGCGTATCTTGTTGGTTCGGGGCTAGCTTCACTGTCAGCCGCATGTTTTTTAATTCGTGATGGTCAAATGAAGGGAGAGAATATTCATATTCTCGAAGAGCTAGATATCTCAGGAGGTAGCCTTGATGGTATTCTAAACCCGACAAGAGGTTTTATTATCCGTGGTGGTCGGGAAATGGAAGATCATTTTGAGTGCTTATGGGATTTATTCCGTTCAATCCCATCTTTAGAAGTAGAAAACGCTTCTGTTTTAGATGAATTTTATTGGTTAAACAAAGAGGATCCTAACTATTCTAAATGTAGATTGATTGAAAATAGAGGGCAAAGACTTGAGGATGATGGCAAGTTTACATTATCTGATAAAGCTTCTGAAGAAATGATTAGATTATTCTTTACTCCTGAAGAGAAGTTAGAGGATGTAAAAATTACAGATGTTTTCTCTGAAGAGTTCTTTGAATCAAACTTCTGGCTATATTGGTCAACGATGTTTGCTTTTGAAAAATGGCATTCAGCAATGGAAATGCGTCGTTATATTATGCGTTTCATTCACCATGTTGGGGGTCTACCTGATTTATCTGCTTTAAAATTTACGAAATATAACCAGTACGAATCGTTAGTACGGCCTATGATTAAATATTTAGAAAGCCATAATGTTGATTTCCAATTTAATACTGTTGTAGAGAATGTTTTAGTTGATAAAGTTGGAGACAAAAAAGTAGCTCATACTTTAGTGTTAAAACAAAATGGTGTGAAAAAGAACATTGAGTTAACAGAAAATGAATTAGTGTTTGTTACAAATGGCAGTATTACGGAGAGTACAACTTATGGTGACAATAATACGCCAGCTCCTATAAGCACTGATTTAGGTGGAAGCTGGTCACTTTGGAAAAACATCGCTTCTCAAGATTCTGAGTTTGGTAGACCAGAAAAATTCTGCGATGATCTTCCAGAAGAAAGTTGGTTTGTTTCAGCAACACTAACTACATTGGATGCTAAAGTTGCTCCATATATTGAAAAGATAAGTAAAAGAGATCCATATGCAGGCAAGGTAGTTACGGGGGGGATCGTAACTGCTACAGATTCTAATTGGATGCTAAGCTATACATTAAACCGACAACCTCATTTTAAAGATCAACCAAAAGACCAATTAGTAGTTTGGATTTATGGTTTGCTATCTAATAAACCTGGTGATTTTATTAAAAAGAGTATCACTGAATGTTCTGGAAGTGAGATAGCGCAAGAGTGGTTGTATCATATGGGTGTACCTGTAGACGAAATACCGGATTTAGCGCAAAATTCTTGTAATACAATTCCATGTTACATGCCTTATATAACATCTTATTTCATGCCTAGAGCAATGGGAGATCGTCCTTTAGTTGTCCCTAAAGGATCTACTAACTTAGCCTTCATTGGTAACTTTAGTGAAACAGAAAGAGACACAGTATTCACAACTGAGTATTCAGTAAGAACAGCGATGGAAGCTGTTTATCAATTGTTAGATATTGATCGAGGCGTTCCAGAAGTATTTGGATCTACTTATGATATTCGTACTTTGCTCGCTTCAACTGCTCGCTTACTAGATGGTAAAAAGTTAACAGATGTAGATGCGCCGTTTATGTTAAAACAAATAGGTAAATTTGGTATTCATAAAGTAAAAGACACGATCATCTATGATTTACTCAAAGACAGTAAATTGATATAAAAATTATATGTTAAAAAAGCTGATTCAATTAAGAATCAGCTTTTTTGCAATACTATTTAGCCTTACTTCGTTCAGTTAAATAGTGAATTTTCTCATTTCATCTCTTAAAGCATCCACCATAGCGGTTAGATCCTTTGCTTTTTCAGAAACAGTTTCAATGCCTTTAAGCTGTTCAGTTGCGGATGCTGAGACTTGTTCTGCTCCAGCAGAGGTTTCTACTGCAGAAGCGGATATGTTTTGAACTGCACTAACGATTTGCTCTTTGCGCTTATTCATCTCATGAGATAAATGTTTCACCTCTTGTGCCACTTCACTAGTTTGGTCTAGAGCTACCTTTATTGTATGGAAGATTTCACTAGTATCCTCTGTAGCTTTAGCATTTTGCTCAACAATGCTAAGGCTTGTACTAATTTCCTCCACAGCACTATTAGATATATTTTGAATTGCGGAGATTTTATTTTTAATATCTTCAGTGGCAGTGGATGTCTGTTCTGATAATTTTCGAATTTCATCAGCAACAACCGCGAAACCTTTACCTGCTTCACCTACTCGAGCTGATTCAATGGATGCATTTAGAGCCAATAAATTAGTTTGAGTTGCGATATCTGTAATTGTATTGACAATGCTTGATATATCAGATGAAGTTTTATTTACTTCTTGAACGATGTTACTTACTTGTTGAGAAGAATCACGATTCTTCTCTGACCAAATAGAAAGTTGGTTAATCGTTTCTACACCTTGATTACTTAATTGTTCAATATCCTCTGTCATGGAAGCAATTTTTTCTGTATGCACAATAACACGATCAATATTTCCGGATAGTTGATTTAATTGTTCAGCACTTTTTTCTGTATCATGAGCCTGCTCTTCTGTAGCTTTTGCTATTTCATTAATAGCTGAGCTAATTTCGTCAGTTGTACGTACCGTATCTTCTGCTACTTGAATAAGAATTTGTGATGAATCTGATAACTCGGTGCTAGTATTATGTATGTTGACGGTAACATTCTTTAATGAAGATTGCATGCCAGAGATGCCTTTCGCCATAAGACCAATTTCATCTTGATGGTTTAAAAGTTTTTCTAATTCTGGATTTGCGGTAAAGTCTAAGCTTGTTGTTTGATGAATAATATTTTCGAGATTCTTAATAGCGGCAACAATGCGACCGATAATCCACCACATTAAAGCACCTATAATGATAAAGCTCACTACACCTGTAATAATCTGATAGCTTAGTACAGAGTTTGTAATAGATTGAATACCACTTTCAGGCACGCCAATATCAATCACTCCATAAAGCTCGCCATCTTTATAGATAGGCTCCATGATGTCATATGTCCATATACCTTGAACTTCGGCATACCATCTTGTAAATTGCTTTTTTCCTTGTTTAGCACCATCGATTGTGTATGTATCCGTATATGTTTTTCCTAGTTTATCTTTATCACTATGCGCTACAGCTTTTACATTGGTATCAATGACAATAGCATAGGTTACATTATCTTGCTTTTCTTTTAACTTCACAAAATCTTGTAAAGCTGGAATGGGATCACGCTCAGAATTTAATATAGTTTCTGCTTGCTTTGCGATTTCATAGACCTGTTCGTTGGCCTTCTCAATTAAAACTTCTTTACTATTTTTACCAACAACCCAAACACCTAATACAGAATTGATTACAGATGACAATAGCAGCAAACTTAATGTAAAGAACAATAAACGTCGCTTCATACTTTTAATTTTCAAATAGTTTCCTCCTCTGAGTTTTGTTGGAACTTTATACCTAAAAAACTCGAATTTTAAGTATAGTATTAAGCAATGGAACAGGAATGTCAATGACATATTGTAAGGCTTGTTACTTATATTGTGTCAAAGATGGGGATAAAAGTCCTTTTATTTTTCGGTAATATTATAAAAATTAGAACAGATCGGAAATACCTATTTTAGGAGAGGAAGCAATGTTAGTTGCTTTACATATCCTCTCATTTACAATTTATATTAGTAGATGGCAACCAGCTTTTATTTCGTTGGTTGCTTTTTAGTTAAAAAGTAAAGAATTATAGAGCGTTTTAATTCCCTTCCAATTCCAGACGCAATTATGCCGAGGCATAATTGATTTTTTATAACGATTATCTGTCGGGAGCGGACACGGTTACTTTAGGTGAAAAATATTATTTGTCTTCAAAGAGTATCCAAAGAATTGTACTAAAAGAGAAAAGAAGAAGAATAGAATAGAATTAGCCAGTGTGGTTTTTGACCGCATTGGCTTATTTTCTTTTATGAAATATGTATGAGGTTTTTTCAGGCAATATAGGTAGGGTATAATTTAATCAGCTTCTTTTGAACTTTCATCTTTAGTTTATTTTGATATTCATTCAAACAAAGGGGAGAAAAAAATGAACTTTACCGAACTATTAGGAAGCTCTTTTCCAACAGTACAAACTGAACAGATTATATTAAGAAAGTTGAAGTTGGAGGATGCTCCTGCGTTATTCAACTATTATTCAAATGAAAATGTAAATCGTTATCTTGATTGGAACGGACCAGAGACTTTAGAAAGAAGTTATGAAGTAATTCATTTTTGGAACGAAGGCTATGATAAAGGTTGGATTATTCGTTTTGCTATTGCTAACAAAGAAACGGATGAAATTATTGGTACCATTTTCTTGAGTGAATTTGCAGGCAAACGAGCTGAAATTGGCTATGAATTATCTGAAGAATATTGGCATCGTGGTATTATGTCTGAAGCTGTTAAAGAAGTATTATCAATAGGATTTAATCAGTTAGGTTTAGTAAGAATACAGGCAATTGTCACGGAAGAAAATATAGCATCAAAGAAGTTATTGTCGAAATTCAACTTTAAGGAAGAGGGCTGTTTAAGACAGTTTGAATGCCATAGTGTTACAGGAGAATGCAAAGATATGTTGATCTATAGCTTGTTGAATACCGAGTTTTCGAAGAAGCATATATAAGTTATATAGTAGTTTTTTTAAAAACTAAGGGGGTTAGTGCTTGGAAATATCAATTAATAGCTTGCAAGAACGTGACGCAGAAGAATTATTTCAGTTTGAAACGGATAATAGACTATTTTTTGAACAAACGGTCCCTAGTCGTGGGGAAGATTATTATAAGTTTGACACTTTTAAAATAAAACTTAGAGAACTTTTAGCTGAACAAGAAGAAGAGAAATCGAAATTCTACTTAATAAGGGATAACTCAGGCAATATTATTGGGAGAATTAATTTAGTCGATATAGATATAACGAATGATATAGCAGAAGTCGGTTATAGAGTAGGTAAAGAATATGGCGGAAAAGGAATAGGGGCAAAAGCCTTAAAACTACTTTTAGAAACAGAAGTAAGTGTAAAAAAGATTAAAGCAAAAACAACAACAACTAATATTGCCTCTCAAAAGGTTCTTGAAAAAAACGGTTTTAAACAAGTGTGTATAAGTGGTGATGAGTTCGAAATGAATGGCCAAAAGATGCGGTTTATCGATTACATGTTGGAACTCTAAAGGCTATACAAATGTTGTTGGGGGAATTTTCATCTGTTCTTGATGAATAGTAAAAATCTTGTGAGGGGTGGTTGAAAGACAGTGTTTAAACGAATATTGATACTTTTTTCAATTATTGCAGCGATATTATTGTTAATCATTGTGACAAGTTATATTATTCATCAAAACCAATTATCGAAGGAAGATCAATTATTTACGCCAACAGGGAAAATGGTAGAAGTGAATGGTCATCAGATGCATGTGTACATAGAAGGAGATGGAGAAGATACGCTTGTATTTATGTCTGGAGGAGGCACAAGCTCACCTGTTTTAGATTTTAAATCATTATATTCATTATTAAGCGATAAATATAAAATTGTTGTCGTTGAAAAGGCAGGCTATGGATTTAGTGACATTTCAGATACTGACCGTGATATGGATACTATTCTACAAGAAACAAGAGAAGCTTTATTAAAATCAGGTGTTGAAGGACCATATATTTTATTTCCTCATTCTATGTCTGGTATTGAAGCATTGTATTGGGCACAAGTCTACCCGAATGAAGTAAAGGCAATTATAGGATTGGATATGGCCGTACCTGCCACATATAAAGAGTATGATATAAATATGCCTCTATTTCATTTAAGTGCCTTTGCTGCAAATATTGGTTTTACTAGATGGATTTCGGGTCTGTCTGAAAGTGATGCTATAAAATATGGGACTTTAACAGATGAGGAAAAAGAGATGTATAAAGTGATTTTTTACCGCAGAACGGCAACTAAAAATATGATAAATGAAGTTCAGTATATTAAAGAAAATGCTGAAAAGGTAGGAGCGGCTGGAATTCCAAATGTTCCTCTGCTTTTGTTCTCTTCAAACGGTCAAGGGACAGGTTGGAATGAGGAGGCGTGGAATGAATTTCAAAGAGATTTCATCAGTAAGCATAAAGAAAGCAAATTAATAAAATGGGATTGCTCACACTATATTCATGATATTGAATTTAAGCGAATAGCGGACGAATCAGAAAAATATATAGAGAGTTTAAATCGTTAAATATTCAGAGCATGTTTTGAACAATCTTTTCAAAACATGCTCTATTTTTATGTGATATGGAAACTCCTAGTTTTTAGAATCTAATGTAATCCCAGATAATATATAAGGTATTGACGATTTAATAAATTCCTCCGGGGATTTATCCGTACCATTTTTTCTCCATTCCACAGAAGCACCGTAAATTCCCCAGCCTAGTATGACAGCGGTAGTTTTTAGTGCCGCATCCTCTTTTGTATTATGTTGTATTAATAACATCTTGTATAAAACGATTTCGAGATGCTCCCTAATAATACGGGAAATGGTATCTTCGTATCCTCTATGACATCGATTAGATAAAGATTTTTGAAAGTTCGTGATGGCTGTAAAAATACGAATAATTGATTCTTCATTTAGATCGCTTTTTTCGAAGATACTACAATTTAAATTAACTAATAATACTTCGGATAATACCTTATCCAATAAATCATATACATCTTGAAAGTGATAATAGAATGTTGCGCGATTAATCATAGCTTCTGTCGTAATATCCTTCACAGTAATATCCTTAAACTCTTTTTGACCTGAAAGTTCAATAAAAGAATCCATAATTAATTTGCGAGTACGAAGAACACGAGGGTCAGTCTTTGATTGAGTCATATTTTTGTATCACTCCCTACTTTTTAAACAATTTCTTCGATGTGTTGTATATACGACAAATCTAAAGAACTATTGGTACAGATGATCTTCATTATTTACTAAACTACGCTTATAAAGCAATTAAAATGAAAGTGGTGAGTATGATGACGAACAATAATTTAATCTGTGATTTAGAAACTGGCGTATGTGGTGTTTCAGAAGATAACGAAATGCAGGTGATTGATTTCGATCAAAAAAGGAAATCGATTAATTTATATTATGTGACAGATCCAATCTGCTCGCATTGTTGGGCATTAGAACCGATTCTTCGTCGCTTTGTAGAGCAATACGGTCATTATATAAATTTCCATACTATAATGGGCGGTTTGCTAGAAAAATGGGCCGGCTTTGCTGATGTATCTAATGGTATATCACGCCCATCTGATGTGGCTGGACACTGGAGAGAGGTTGGCGAGCAGAGTCGTATGCCGATTGATGGTACGCTTTGGCTTGAGAATCCCATTCAGTCCTCCTATCCTCCATCTAAGGTTTATAAAGTGATTCAACAGCAAAATGAGGATTTAGCAAATATATTTTTACGCCGCGCAAGAGAAGCAGTTTTCGTATTTAATCAAAATATTGCAGAGAAATCTGTTTTAATTGAAATCGTTAATAATATCGGACTTGATGGGGAGAAGGTTATAAAAGAGGCCGAGCTACCGATTGGACAGCAATTATTAAGTGAGGATTTTGCGCTAGCTTCACAACTAGGCGTAAAAGGATTTCCAAGTATTATCATGTTGAACAAAGAAAATAAAGGTGTGAAAATTGTCGGCAGCCGAACGTTAGAATCCTATATTGCTGGGCTAAAACAAGTTCTTCATTTAGATGAACTACAGCCAAAACAACAACCAGCACTTTTCAGTTTACTTGAGAAAGAAAAGCTTCTTTTTTCGAAAGAGATTGAAGTTATGTATGATATTGAGCAAAAAGATATCAACGTATTTGCTGAAAAAGAGCTTTCAACGACTGCTTATGATGCGAAAGAAATACTTGGTGAAACTTATTTTGTAATGAAATAAAAGAGTCGTTTTATATAAAATGGGGGTTTTAATCATGAAATATTTATTGCAAGTTGATTTTACAATGGATGGGCCATTCGGTGAAGAAATGTCCGAGGCATTCGTTGATTTAGCGAAAAGTATTAATGAAGAGTCAGGTGTGATTTGGAAGATTTGGACTGAGAATGCAGCGGCTAAAGAAGCGGGTGGGATCTATTTATTTGAAACCAAAACAGATGCTGAACAATATTTAATTATGCATTCAGAACGGTTAACAAGTTTTGGTGTTACCGATATTCGTGGGAAGATCTTCGAAGTGAATGAAGCATTATCAACAATTAATCATGCACTAATTAAATAGTTACCTAGGCTAAGTTTTATCAACTAAATAGTTTGGAATTGAAAACATGGGATTGTAATTTAACAGTCCCATGTTCTTTTTTGGGGCTAATAATAATTCTTTACTTGCAAAATTAGTATAGTGTGTATATATTGTATATAAAGTGTATATACATTATATTATAGATCTTGAGAAATACGGATGGATTCTATTTGTTGGAAAAGTTCGTTCATTTCGCGAAAGAAACGGACACTAAAGAAATGCTTACATTATTGTATACGGAGGATGAATGATGGAAAATGTCATTGAATTACAGAATATTCATAAAGTCTTTAATGGATTTCAGGTAAAGGATTTTTCTATTAACGTTAAAAAGGGCTATGTAACTGGATTTATTGGGGGAAATGGTGCAGGTAAATCAACAACGATCAAGTTGATAATGAACTTATTACAGCAAGATAGTGGTACTGTTTCATTATTTGGTATGAAATATAAGGGACATGGGAAAGAAATAAAAGAACGTATTGGTTTTGTCTATGATGAAAATGTCTTTTATGAAAATGTAACGTTAAAGGATATGAAAAAGATTATTAAACCCGCCTATAAAAACTGGGATGATAACACTTTTCAACATTATGTTGAAAAATTCGAACTACCATTGAATAAAAATATGAAGAACTTTTCGAAGGGAATGAAGATGAAAGCTTCGTTAGCCATTGCTCTAGCTCATCATGCAGAATTAATTATTATGGATGAGCCAACTGCTGGGCTCGATCCGATATTTCGAAGAGAGTTACTAAACATTTTGCATGAGTTAATGCAGGATGGTGAAAAAACAATTTTCTTTTCAACACATATTACAACAGATTTAGATCGTATTGCGGATTATATTACCTTTATTCATAACGGAGAACATATTTTCACGAAAGAATTTTATAAAATTGAAGAGGAATATGCCCTTGTCAAAGGGAAGTTAGATTTATTGGATATAGAAACGGAACAAGAGTTTATTTCGATTAGAAAAACGAATGCAGGCTTTGAAGCATTAACAGCTGATAAAAATCGTGTGGCAAACATATTTGGGGATTCTGTGATTGTGGAAAAACCAACGCTTGAAGATATTATGTATTATACGAAGAAAGGGTGGTAACTGTATGTTTAACCTTATATTTAAGGATATTTTAATACAAAAGAAAGTATTCTTAATTTACATTGCTACTATAATAATTTACTTATTGATAGATGTTTCTCCAATTCCTATTGCAGTTGTATGTAGTCTAACCTTTATTAATATGGCTTTGTCTTATGATGAAAAAGATAACGCTAATATGCTGCTCAATTCGCTTCCATATACGAGAAGGGAAATTGTTTCTTCAAGGTATGTAGGTGTATTAATATTTACATCACTATTTATAATGCTTACTTACGGAGGGAGTTTCCTGTTAAATGGAAAAGAAACACCGTTTTCGTGGAAAGCAATACTGCTAATTATCGGTATTGTCATGGTCGCTATTTCACTCTTGCTCCCAGTGTTTTATAAATTTAAAAGGCAATATTTAATGCTTGCTGCAGGTGCTTTATTTGGCATCTATCTAGCAACGATTAAGCTTTTAATCCCTAATTTAAATGAAACATTAAGGGAATTGACACGAAAGTTCCTAGCTTTACAAGAAACGCAAATGTATCTTGTAGCTATCCTTACAATTGCTATATTGTATATTGGGTCATGGCTACTATCTATTCGTATATATGAGAAAAAAGCTTTTTAAAGCGGTTTTCTTATAAGCTCCAACCAAAAAACAGCTTCATCCTAATTGGTTAGCTATTAATTAAGTGTAGTTCTGCAAACACTTCTAATGAAATGTTTTTAAAGGAGGAGGATAATTATGGGCAAGTCTATTGTAAAAGCTCTTATTTCTACATTAGTGACCTTACTTGGAATTTTTATTGTTTTTTGGTTATTGGATAAAATTGAAGCTGGTGTAAGGGGAACGGACAATCTATTTAGCACTTTAGATAATGTAGGCATTTCATTTATAAATGTATACAATTTAGAAGCTTATAATATCGGTGCGAGTATTGCTGTAATTATCTCTGTATTACATTTAATTGTTGTTGTAGCTAGTGAGAAAGTTAAAAAAGCTAATGAAAAATAACTTGATCCGATTAGACCAAGTTATTTATATATGATAGTTCATGAAGTGTAGCTAGGAGGGGCATCCACTAAGCAAAGGGATGGTTAGTATAGCTTGCTGGATTTTTACGGTCACTAGATATTACTGTGTACGTTTAAAAACTAGTTTCCATATAATTAAATTCGTGATAATAAGCACAATTAGATAAATAATTGACCCAAAGGAAATCTGACTAGCTATTAAATAGTGTAGCCCCGCCAGCATACCTAATGGAATTAACAACAAAAGAGTTTTCCAACTCTGGGCATCGCCAACTTCATTATAAGGCTTTGTGAAAGGAATCTTGCTTCCCATTCCGAGGTAACAAATGACTGTGTACATGCAGCTTGCTACTAAAACAGTCAGTAAATCAGGGATAATTCTCGTACCATAAATGAAGCAGAAAATGATGCTCAGAACAATATACAATGGAATATACAATTTAATCAAAAATGCTTTTAAGCTACCTTTTTTTAAGTTTGTATAATCTTTCATTGGAAAGACTTTATAGATCCAAGCGGCTTTATATTTGCCGGAATGCCCAAGCAAAAGCACAGCTGTCGGAATAATTAGCATGCTGAAATAAATGTTTAAATAGCCCATGCTAACGGAATAATCAATAGCTTCGTTCCTTGAAAAAGAAAACATAAAAATAAATGGAATGACAAATGAAAATCCTAAAGATGGATATACTTTCAGTTTAAACTCTCGCTCCTGTTTCATCATAAGGGAGGCGAAGCGGTAAAAAGCTCTTTCTTCATTTGTTCTACAAATGATTGTTAACAAAATCGTCTTAAGTCGATTGTTCTTTTCTTTTCTCGATTTGCTAGTGTTTAATAGTTTTTGCAGATTACGTTCAAAGGTTGGAATTAGCTTTAGGTAAAGCCATATTGAAATGATCGGCATGACGACAGCTAAAATACTAAAGATCACTGTAAATAAAGAGACGTCACCGTTTAGCAGTAATTCATAAGGAGCGGCAAACCACATAGGAATGAGAAAAACACTCCACCAATGAAATGTTACGACCATATCAAAATTGACGAATTCAAAGGATCTAATAAGAACTTGATAGCCAATCATCAGCATTAAGGATAAGCCGATTTGTACATAATTGATGACATCTTTCAGCTTTTCTCCATCAAAGAATCTTAAAATAGCAATATATAAAACAGCAGTTAATACGACAATAAAAATATTAATTAAAACTAGTAAGAGCAACGTTAAAATAAAGAATACAATTCCTTGCCTAAATAGGCCAACGACTAAGGAGATGGCAGTAAAAGCAATCGTTAAATACGTCAAGTAGATGAAAATATGCATAAATTTGGCCGCATTGACCGTCCTAGCAGAGATAGGCTTGGTCGAGAGAATGCTTCTGTCCCGTACATCCAAAAGTACGGAAGAAAAATCAGAAATCAATGTTGTCATGATGATAAAAATAATCATGGCATAAGCAATACTCATCTGGAAAAGATAGTTTTGACCAAATCCCATAAAAGGAATTAACATAAGCCCAAATAATACATAAATCCATAAAGATTTGATGTAGCCGTATTTTTGCTCTTCTTTGTTTTTATTTGATGCTTGGTTAAATATTGTCGGTACTTTGCGCTCATCCATTGTTAGTTTTATATGGAGAATCTTTCTCATGATGTCGTAATCGATGCCCATTCTCACAAAGATAAATTGAATTTTATCAAGCAATTGTAGGATTTTAAAATCTTTCATGTTCATACCTCTTGTACAATAGAAACGAATTTCTCGCCAATTTCCTGATGATCATGGAAGCCTGTCAATTGGTTGAAAATTCTTTCCAGAGTTCCTTCAGTATTGTCTGCCTGTAGTTGGGCAAATGTCCCGTCGGCAGCAATTTTCCCATCATTCAACAAAATGATACGACTACTGATTTTTTCGACAACATCCATGATATGAGAGGAATAAAATATTGTTTTTCCTTGGGCAGCCAGTTGAGTCAAAATTTCTTTGAAAATCATCACACTATTTGCATCTAACCCATTGATTGGCTCATCTAAAAATAACAAGTCGGGATTATGTATAAGGCTAGCGATAATTAATAGCTTTTGCCGCATCCCTTTTGAATAAGAAGATATTCTGGAATGATACGCTTCTCCAACACCGAACAATTCCATTAAGGATTTTGATTTATCAGCAGCCACCTCTAATTCAAGACCATAAAGCTGCCCGATGAAGGTTAAATACTCATACCCCGTTAAATTATCGTAAACGTCTGCTATTTCCGGTACATAGCCAATTCTTCGTTTATATTCAAGGCTGTCTTTGCCGATATTCTCTCCGAAAAGCTTAATGTCTCCACCGTAATCGCCTTCAATTCCTAAAATGATTTTGACAGTCGTACTTTTACCAGCACCGTTCGGGCCGATATAGCCAATGATTTCACCCCTCGAGACGTGCAAGTCGATTCCTTTTAATATTTCCTTGCTACCATAACTTTTCGTCAAATTTGTAATCGTTAAGATTTCTTCCATGTTGTAACTCCTTTCTGTTTTTCACTTTATCTTATGTTCAGTGTAATTGATTTAGAGAAAATATCCATAAATATAATATAACATTTAAAAGTGGGTAAATATTCCTCTTCGGAAATGAAGTGGGTTCTTTAGAGGACTGTTAAAAAAGAACTGTATATCAAAATGATTACTTATTCCCAGGAGACGAGTAAGATTAGTGCTTTAAGATACTATATGAAGTTATGAATATTTTCGAAGTGTTCAATTAGAATTTATTAAATATACAACGATTCATGTTCAAGAAAAAAAATAATAAATAGAATATAATAGGTGCAATTCTTCATGTTGAAGGATTGCATTCTTTTGAGGTTGGAACCATACCACTCGGATGGGAAAATACATATACTGTGGACCTTTTGAGTTAGATACGGTTATGCAAAAATAAAGCAAGGAGGTCAAGGAAATGTTTAATGATTTTAAGCTTATCGATGATCGTCCGGTTTATATTCAGTTAAAAGATTATTTGAAGGAAAAGATTATGAAGGGACACTTGCTGGAGCATCAGAAGCTTCCATCAACCCGTGAACTAAGTAAATTATTATTGGTCAGTAGAAATACGGTACTGAATGCATATGCAGATTTAGAGCAAGAGAGCATTATTTATGCGATAAAAGGAAAAGGAAACTTTGTAGGGAAGGTCACAACATTGAAAGCACCCTCCATCGAGCTTAAATGGAAGGAAAGGCTTAATAAAGCTACCTTATTAGCTGATGAATTAGATTTAATGAAGCAAGATATTCACTGGGAAAAAGGCATGATTTCCTTTAATAGCATCGCCCCCGAAGAAAAGCTTTTTGATGTTGAAAATTTTAAAAGATCCTTTCTGACTCGAATGTCCCTTGAAGGTGATATCGTTTTGAATTACGGGTACGCAAAGGGTTATAAACCGTTAATCGAGTACCTTCTTCACTATATGGAAATGAAGGGCGTAGATATTTCCAATAAGGATATTTTGATTACGAATGGCTTTACCGAGGGATTGGATATTTTATTATCTTCCTTAGCGAAAAAATCTGGATGTGTTATTTGCGAAAATCCTACTCATCATGCAGCATTAAAGCTTTTTCGCTTACATGGATTTGAGATCCACGGAATCGACATGAAGGATGACGGTATCGATATTGAACAAGTTGAGAAAAGCTTGTCGGAAAAGGAATTTGATTTTGCCTACTTAATCCCGTCTTATCATAACCCGACAGGCATTGTTACATCCTCTGAAAAAAGAGCTGAAATTATTAGGCTTTTTTCACAATATCAAATTCCGATTGTAGAGGATGGCTTTAATGAAGAATTACGTTATTCAGGCTCGCATTTAGCACCGTTAATGACTTTTATCGGTGAGGGCAATAATGTTATTTATATCAGTAGCTTTTCTAAAATTCTTTTTCCTGGCTTACGTGTTGGATGGATATTAGCAGATAAGGAGCTCATCAACTGTTTGGAAAGTATGAAAAGAGCCCGTACTATTCATACATCGACACTAGATCAGGCTGTACTTTATCAATATTTACAGGATGGCTATTTTGAAAAATATTTAAAAAAGTCTAAGTTCGTGTATAAGAAAAAATATGAATTAGCCCGTCAAGCATGCCATCAATACATCTCCTTTAAGAGAATGACAGGAGATGGTGGACTGCATCTCTTTATTGAGCTTGAAGAAGGAATGAATGCTCGTACATTATTGGGAAAGTGCTATCAAAGGGGAGTTGTTTTTTATCCTGGAGATGTTTTTTACAGTAATGGCGAAGGAAGTAACACATTTCGCTTAGGATTTTCCCGGCTAACAGAAGAGGATATTGTGCGGGGTATTAAGATCATTGGAGATACCTTGAAAAATGAAATGGGGAGTTGAAAATATGAAGGTTGGCGTTATTATGGGAGGCGTTTCCTCTGAAAAGCAGGTCTCTATTATGACAGGGGAGGAAATGATTGCTCATTTAGATAAGAGTAAATATGAAGTTGTAGCAATTGAATTACATGATAAAAAAGAGCTTATAGAAAAGGTGAAAAATCTCGATATTGCCCTGCTAGCGCTTCACGGGAAATTTGGAGAAGATGGAACGATTCAAGGTGTGCTAGAAACGTTAGGTGTTCCATATACCGGAAGTGGGATGCTATCTAGCGGTATTTGTATGGATAAAAATATATCGAAAAAAATTTTGCGTTATGAAGGAATTGAAACTCCAAATTGGCTTCATCTTTCGAATATTGAGGAGCTTCAGTGGGATGAGTTAGACAAAATGGGCTATCCGTTAGTAGTAAAACCTAATTCGGGTGGCTCCAGTGTAGGGGTAAAAATAGTTTATGATAAAGATTCTTTACTCACTTCGGTTGAGGACGTATTCAAATGGGATGCTGAAATCATTATTGAAAAATATATAAAGGGTGAAGAAATAACATGCTCTATTATAGATGGCAAGCTTTTACCGATTATTTCGATTCGCCATACAGCAACATTTTTTGATTACAAGGCGAAATACGAAGATGCCGCAACGATCGAGGAGGTTGTAGAACTTCCGTCTGCCATACATGACCGAGTTGCGAAAGCTGCAAAGGCCAGTTATGACGCATTAAAATGTAGTGTTTATGCCAGAATTGATATGATGCTCAAGGATGGAATCCCATATGTCATGGAGGTAAACACATTGCCAGGAATGACAAAAAACAGCTTACTGCCAAAAAGCGCATCCTCGGCAGGAATGTCTTATACACAACTTTTAGATACGATTATTGAAACTTCCTTACAGGTAAGAGAATAAAGGGTTCAGCTAAGCATGAATAGCGCTAAAAAACACCTTTAATGTTGAGAGGGGATTAAACCCATTTTCAACAAAAGGTGTTTTCTCAGTTATCTTATTAAGCCTTAGATAATTCAATAAATCCATGTCCAAAGACATCTCGTACATCATGAATGGCAATAAAGGCATCCTTGTCTATTTCTTTGACGATTTTCTTCAGCTTTACAACTTCTTGTTTACTAATGACAATATACAGAATTTCTTTTTGCTCTTTCGTATAATAGCCATGACCTGAAAGGACCGTCACGCCTCGATTCATAAAACCATTTACATGACTGGCAATCTCTTCAGGTTTTTTCGAAATGATCGTAACAGCTTTTTTAGGATTCACACCTTCAATAACAAACTCCATTACCTTTGTTCCGACATAAAGCATAATAATAGTAAGCATTAATGCTTCTGCCCCAATAATAAAATAAGATGAAAAAGCAACGATTAAATCAAAAAACAATAAACCGTAACTAATACTCCAGCCTAAATATTTATTGGTCATTCTAGCTAAGATTGTTGAACCTGCTGTTGTTCCACCAACTCTTATAATTAAGCCTATACCAACTCCAGCGAACACCCCGCCAAAAATAGTATTCACGATAATTTCATTTGAAGAAATTGACCACGATTCTGTTAAATGTAAAAAGAGTGAATGGAGGGACACGGCAATAATTGTATAAATAGTCGTTTGTCTACTTAAAAATTTATAACCAACTGCTAATAAAGCTGCGTTTAACACAAGGCTCACAATACTAGGCGACCATCCGAACAAATAATAGGCAATGATTGTTACACCTGTAACGCCACCTTCACCTAAATCATTAGGTATAACAAATAAGTTTACAGCTAGTGCAAAAAGCAGCGCTCCGACCGTAATCATTAATAAATCCATACTGAACTTCTTCATATATACACCACCAAACAAATTGATTATTCCTAAATACATACTATATCAAGTTCTAGTCAAATTATATACTTTTTGGAATGTTCGTTTTTGATAAATCTATAATTGATAGTATGTCCTTTATCGGTGAGAACATTGAAAAATATATGAGCGTAGAAAGAATTGTTAACGGCAACGTTAGATTTTATTGAATATATTGGTATATCTTTAAAATGTTTTCTGGAAAGGGAGGATAAGTTACACTACTAGTGAGGGACATGCTATTTTCATCTCTGCGTGATCGGGGGAATCGTATGAGAACAAGTGTTGAAAGCAACATAACAAATTCGGCAGTGAAGATAGAATATTAATAATGGAGGTATTAATTTGAAAATAGTACTTTGGGTTATTGGAGGTTTATTAGTTTGTGCTGTTTTAGTGATAGGAGTTGGAGTTTGGATGTTTAAGAAAGAAGTAAATGAAGAGAATCCTGAATATATTGTACAATTCATCAAGGGAAATATAAGTAATGAAAATGTATCTTTAGCAATCAATTACAATAACGAAAAATGGTCAGAGGTTAATACGAATAAACAACTTCCTTTAGCAAGCACAGTTAAAATTATTGTAGCAATAGAATATGCACAACAGGCAGCAGACGGACTTATAAACCCTCAGCAACAGGTCAGTTTAAAGGAATTAGAAACGTTTTATATTCCAAAAACAGACGGTGGGGCACATGAAGCATGGATATCTGGGTTAAATCAAAGCGAAAATATTGATAGTGTGCCTTTAAGTGAAGTAGCCAATGGGATGATTGCTTATAGTTCTAATGCAAATACGGAATATTTAATGCACGTGCTAGGGCTTCATAATATTAATGAAGTGCTAAAGAGTTTAGATGTTTTAGATCATGAACCCTTATATCCATTCACGAGTGCATTGTATATACCTATTCAGTTGATGAATGAAAAGAAATTAACTAAAGAAGAAACATTAAAAGCTATGCAAAGTATGGATATGACTGAATATCGGGATCGAGCGCTGAGTATTCATAATAAATGGTTAAAGAACCCTCTTACTGATGAGGAGAAAAAACAGTTACAAAAAACGCTAAGTATGGATATGCAAAAAGTATGGTCTGATCGTTTGGTAAAAGCAACTACAGCGGACTACATTTCTATTTTGAAAAAACTCAATAGTAAAAAATACTTTAATGAAAATGTACATAAGTATCTTGACCCAGTTATGGAACAGTTAATGCAAAACCCTAAAAATCGCGAATGGCTAACTCACGCTGGTCAAAAGGGTGGGTCTACCGCATTTGTTTTGACACAAGCTTTCTATGCAAAAGATAAAGATGGTAATCAAACGGAAATCGCCTTCTTTGCAAATAATTTATCTACGATAGAGCAGGCAAAACTATCTAAAAACATGAATAATTTTCTATTAAAATTTTTAACAGACGAGGAATTCCGTTTGCACATAAAAAAAGAATTGTCTCAATGATCGATGTCTATATACAAAGTTTCCGACTGAGACGATGATGTTTGCAAATGAAGTACATTCTTTTAGCAAGCTGCATAGGATATTCTTATAATGTGTGAGGGGATTGAGAAAATGTACTACATTCCTTATTACGAAAACATGCCTATGTATAACTATGGAGATCAGCTTGTTTATTGGGCACCTCCTTATCAGATAGGGTATGCGAACAGCGCTGAACCTTCTCGTTTTTCTAATGGTGGAAGTATTGAATTAAAAGATTATGGAGCTCAGCCACTTGTCATCGATCTTGAAAATGCGACTAAGCAAAACGATATGTATCGTACGGCTCTGTGGACGGGAAAGAACTTACAGATTACTTTAATGAGTATTAATGTTGGTGATAGTATCGGTTTGGAGGTACACCCAAATGTTGAGCAATTTTTATATATTGAACAGGGTGAGGGACTTGCTCAAATGGGCCCTAGTAAAAACAATTTAAACTATGAAAGAAGGGTCCGTGAAAATTATGCCATAGTAGTACCTGCTGGAACATGGCATAATGTCACAAATACAGGGAATGTTCCACTAAAGCTTTATTCGATATACGCTCCTCCTAACCATCCATTTGGTACTGTACATGTTACGAAAGCAGACGCTGAGGCCTCGGAAGCAGGGTATGGACATGGCGATGAATAATCAATTTTAGATATGTAACTTTTTCTTCGATAATACAAGCATAACTAAAAAAGACAACTCCTATTTAAAGGAGTTGTCTTTTTTGTCGTCGTTTAAATGATATATATATAGAAAATAAGCCGTTCAATGTTAAAAGAGTAACCATCATTATAGTCAAAAATGCAATATCAGGAGCAAAATATCTAATCGTATGCCAAGGTGTTTCTATACTATAGCTTAATAATGGGATTGAGATCATGGCTAAAACCAAAAGTATGAAACCGAATATACCCAAAACGCCTCTTTTATTTACTTTTTTAGCTTTAACCTTTATTAAAAGATAAATAAACATCACAAAAAGTAAACATATTATAGCAATTGCTATGATTTGTAATGTTGGTTTATATTTAGGCGCTTCAACGGGCTCTTTCCCATTTAAAATATTGATAATCCCTTGTTTTAAGTAAAGAAGGGACTTTTCCTCTAATATATGACTTTTGTTAGTGAGAATCACACCGCCCCAATCGGTTTCTGGTAGATAAAATACTTCTGAGCGTGCGTCAGGATTTGAACCAGAATGCCATATCATTTCTTCTTTAGATTCTGGATAGGAGATTCGTACACCAAGGCCGTAATATCGAGATTTACTAGTTCGAACAAACGGTGAAATATAAAGGTTCATCGCATTTTTACTTAAAAAATTGTTTTGCTTATGTTGACTAAGTAGTCTAATATACTGCACCATATCTGTTGCACTTGCCGTTATATATCCATACGGTGCACCTCCATTATCATAGGTGACTGCACTTTTGACAGGGTGACCGAGCCATGATTGATAACCAGATAAGTATCCATTATCATAGGCCTTGCTACTATTAGCTGCTGCATTTTTCATCCCTAATGGAGAAAAAACTTGTTCCTCCATATACTCAGAAAAGGTTTGATTAGTCACTTCTTCGATGAGAGCGCCAAGAGTTGAAAAGTTAGCATTACTATACTGATGCTTTTCTCCAGGAGCAGCAGTCAGCTTAACATTCGATAAGCTTTCTACATTTTCCTTTATAGCACTCAAATCATTAGATTCTTTGTCCGATATAGATAAGCCAGAATAAGTGCTTATCCCACTTGTTTGGGTAAGCAAATGTTTAATCGTTATTTGGGAAGCGGCCTTTTTATCTTTAAGTGTAAACCATGACATATACTTTTGAACGGAATCATCTAATTGGATGGTGCCTGCATCAACCAATCTCATGATAGCTAAGCCAGTTAACGACTTACTGATAGAGCCGGTTACAAATGGAGTTTCAGCAGTTATTTTTTCTTCGGATTCTCCTGTTACGCCCCACGATTTAGAGTAAAAGATATTATTTTTATGAACGATAGCAATAGATGCTCCTGGAATTCGCTGCTCTTCCAAAAAGTTTTCAACATATTTATCTATAGTACTCTTAATGTCTTGTTCTGCTGCGGAGATTTGTGAGACTGGTAGAAATAGATTAAATGGAATTAATAATAAACAAACTAATATAGCTTTATATATGGGGGTTGTTTTCATTGTCGTTTTCACCTATTTCCTCCAAAAAAGTTTTCCTTCATAATTTCATAGCAAAGATCTTTCATCCATGTTTAGCAAAAATATACACTTCTTTATAGTATATGATAGTTGTTGTGTATACTATTCGAAAGAAATCTGTATTCTCTTTTGCTAGCTTTGGCATTGTAACTTTAAAAACACCATTTTTCGACTCATCAATAAAAGTTGGGAATAATATTTGTTAAAATGTTTGCCTTGTAAATAAAGCGATACAATCCCTTTATTCGATCTCCGTTTAAGTACACGTTATAGAGGAAATGGATACGGAGTAAAAACACTCCTTTGGTTACAAGACTATCTGTTTGGAGAAAAAGATAAGATTCGAATCGAAGGATATACGAGAATCGATAATATCGGTATGAGAAAATGCTTTACGAAAGCTGGCTTTGTGAAAGAGGGCTATTTAAGAAATGCCTGGGGAAATGCAGATGGTACTGTAACTGATAGTATCCTATATGGTGCAATAAAAGATGATTGGGCATTAGCGGAACAACTCCTATTAAGATGGATGATGTACCTTTTTAAAATAAAGTATAGGTTGAAAAGGATGATGAGAATGTATACAGAAAATGAAGTGCTAAGAGCTTTAAAAAAATCCTGGTCAATTCACTCTAGCTCAAAATGGAGTAAAGATAACCCTGCAAGAGGACATTGCGGAGTCACTACATTAGTTGTAAATGATATTCTTGGAGGCAAAATTTATAAAACATGGCTTGATGAAGGCTGGCATTTCTATAATATCCTAAATGGAGAAAGAAAGGATTTTACACAAGAACAATTTACATACAACCCCGAATATCATGATGTTCGTTCAAACAGGGAAGAGGCTTTTCAAGATACGAATGATATTCAATATAGCTATCTAAAATCGCAGGTTTATGTGTATTTAAGAAAAAGCTAGGGAGTTGAAGGCAGAAATGTTGTTTTCATAACACCTCTGCAAAGTCTCGTCTTCTTCCATGATAATTTGTCTGGTTTTCTTGATATTTTAGCAAGGTATAGTACTTTTTGATTCCAGCTTTGCGATTCATCCTGTGATAAGGAATAATTGAATTTTAGCGGAATTATTTTTTAGGGATGATAATTCATCTTTGTTCATTTCTGCATTTAGCTATTCACTAAAAGTTGGAGATGGCATATGCGATGTATAATATGTTGATTGTAGTGGAGGCTGGGCGACTCCTTGGGGATCAGCGTCACAGATGAGACCCTGCAGCGAAGCGAAGCGGCTCATCGGACGCCCCCAGGAAAGCGCCCAGCCGGAACGGAAATCAACCCCACGCTAAAGTGATGAGCCATATTATTTTTTTAATAAACAAACATGTTGACGTAAATTAACCCATCGTGTTATTATTATCTCGAATTCAAGATAACTTAATTCAAGATAAACGAATTCGAACTTTTAAATCCATATATAGAAAGTAAAGTTTAACTTTTTTCATCAGAAGGAGGTAATGATCATGGGTTTTTTAAATAAATTATTTACTTCAAAAAAAGAGGAGGAAAAAACAATGGCAGAATTAAATATCGGAATTATTATCGGATCAACACGTGAAGGTCGTGTAAGTCCACAGGTAGCACAATGGGTGAAAGAAATCGCAGATCAACGAGGCGATGCTAATTATACAGTTATTGATATTGCAGATTACAAATTACCTTTACTAGGTGAACCAGGGCAAGATGCTTCAGGCGCTCAAGCTTGGTCAGAAATTATTGCAAAACAAGATGGATTTGTATTCATCGTACAAGAGTACAATCACTCTATTACAGGTGCTCTAAAAAATGCACTAGATTATTTACGTGAAGAATGGAACAACAAAGCTGCAGGTATTGTTTCTTATGGTTCTGTAGGTGGTGCACGAGCAGCTGAACATTTACGTGGTATTATGGGTGAACTTTTAATTGCAGATGTACGTGTACATCCAGCATTGTCACTATTCACAGACTTTGAAAATGGTACTGAGTTTAAACCAAAAGAAGTGCAATCAGATTCGGTTAACCAAATGTTAGATCAATTAATTCCTTGGTCAAAAGCTTTATATACAATTCGTTAATCTGGATCAACTTACTTCAGCGAGTGTCCAAACACCCACTGAAATAGAGGAACTTAGTCTAACGCCACGTCCTGTGGCAATTTATCTGTGCGAAAGCGTAGCGACAGCAACACACGACTGAGTGACCAACATCTTGTTGCTGCCGCTACGTTAGCACTACGCTTTCGCACAAAAAACATCTGTTGGCCCAAAGCCTCCGGCGGATGTCACGGAATCGGAAAGGAGTTCTTAGGGGATGTTAGCCTATAATCATCGCATCCATGCGATAACGCTAACTGACCTGCATCCTGCAGGCCTAAGCGCAAAGCCGATTTCGGACGCAATTATGTCGAGGCATAATTGATAGATTGAGTTAGAACAGTATTGGGTAAAGTATAGGTGAGAAAATACATTTAGTCATGAAGGGGCTTGTTAACATGAAAAAACATACTGCGGGTATTCACCATATCACAGCCATTGTAGGGCATCCACAAGAAAATATTGATTTTTATGCTGGTGTACTAGGCTTGCGTTTAGTTAAACAAACAGTAAACTTCGATGATCCTGGCACATACCATCTTTACTTCGGTAACAAAGGTGGTAAACCTGGTACAATTATTACATTCTTTCCATGGGCAAATGCTTATCAAGGACGTATTGGTGATGGTCAAGTAGGCGTAACTACTTATGTTGTACCAGAAGGAGCACTACCATTTTGGATTAATCGTCTTGCGAAATTCACTATTCCATTCCAAAAAGCTGAACGCTTCGGTGAACAAGTAGTGCAATTTGATGATCCACACGGACTTCATATTGAATTGGTGGCACGTGCAGAAGGCGAATTGAATGAATGGACATTTGGTGAAGTAACTCCGGAGGTTGCCATTAAAGGATTTGGCGGTGCAACACTGTATTCAAGTCACCCAGAAGAGACAGCAAAAGTATTAACTGAAGTTATGGGTCTTGAAAAAGTAGCAACAGAAGGCGAGTATACTCGTTACAAATCCAGCGCAGATATTGGCAATACAGTAGATTTAAAAGTTGTTCCTGGTGTGCGTGGTCAAATGGGCGTTGGGACAGTTCATCATATTGCTTGGAGAGCACAGGATAATGTAGATCACCTAGAATGGCAAGAGTATGTAATGAATCATGGACAACATGTAACCGAAGTGAAAGATCGTAATTATTTTAATGCGATTTATTTCCGTGAACCTGGTGAGATTTTATTTGAAATTGCGACAGACCCACCTGGATTCGCTCATGATGAGACACCTGAGACAATGGGTAGCCAATTAATGTTGCCATCTCAATACGAACAGCATCGTGAACAATTGGAAAGAACATTAATTCCAATCGAAGTGCGTGCACTAGATTAAAGGAGATGGGACGTTTGATTTCAATTGATCCTAAGAAAAATACAGAGCGTGAGAATTATAAGTTATTGATTGGCAGTATTATTCCGAGACCGATTGCCTTTGTTACGACAAAGTCAGAGCAAGGGGTCATCAATGGCGCACCTTTTAGTTTTTTTAATATCGTGTCTTCCAATCCGCCGATGATTTCTCTAGCTGTTCAAAGACCAAATGGGCGTTTAAAAGATACCGCTCGCCATATTCATCATCAGCAACAATTTGTTGTGCATATTGTAGATGAGGATAATGTGAAGCAGGTGAATGAAACAGCCGCGTCCTTACCTGTGACTGAAAGTGAAATTGATCGAGCACAATTTACATTAATCGATAGCCAATTGATATCTATACCAGGCATTCAAGAGGCGAAAGTTCGAATGGAATGCCGTTTAGTACAGTCGATTCCTTTAATGAATGGTGACGAACAGACAGGTGATTTGTTTATTGGTGAAGTCGTACAATATCATATAGATGAGACCATTTATAATGAAGGACGAATTGATCCAAGAAAACTAAAAGCAGTTAGCAGACTTGCCGGCTCAAATTACGCAAAAATTGGAGATATATTTGAGATAGAACGTCCTGATTAAAATAAAATGCGAAAATGTTGGTATAACAGCATTCTCGCATTTTTTTGTTTATATTAAAACTTTTCCTATATTCACTATATCTTCGTTTGTTAATAGGACATCCGTTGCTTTCACATTGTTAGCCACTTGGTTTTTATGTTTCCCGCCCGGGATAACTGCATCAACGCCATCTTGAGCTAATAACCAAGCAAGCGCTAAATTTGGTAATGTCGTTTGCTTTTCCTCTGCAATTCCTTTTAATGCTTCTACTTTTACTAATGTTTGTTCAAATGATTTGCCTTGGAATAAAGGGTCTGAAGTTCGCCAGTCACCTTTACCTAGCTTAAAGTCTTTTGTATACTTTCCGCCAAGTAGGCCATATGCAAGTGGACCGTAAGGAATAAATGAAATTTCATTTTTTATACAGTATGGCAATAAATCCTGTTCTCCTGAACGATTTAACATATTGTAAGGGGATTGTAGGACAGAAATATCATTATGCACATTTGCCTCTATAAGCTGTTCTAATGTTACGTTTGAAATGCCTATTGCTCGGATCTTTCCTTCTTCTTTTAAGCGTGACAATTCACCAATCGACTCCGCAAGAGGAGTTTCGTTATCCGGGAAGTGTAGGTAGTAAAGATCTACGTAATCCATTTGTAGCCGTTTCAAGCTATTTTCAAGTGCCCCACGTAGATATTGCGGATGATTATCTGTTTTTACTGAACCATCCTCAAACCAATGTCTACCTCCTTTTGTTGCTAAAACGAACTCATCCCTGGAGTAATTTTTTAATACTTCGCCAACAAGTTCTTCTGAACGCCCTTTTCCGTAAATGTCTGCTGTATCAATAAAAGTTATCCCTAAGTCAAGTGCAGCTGAGACTAGTTCCTGCCCATCTTGTTCATTTAAGTTTTCAAATAAGTTATGCCCACCTACAGCATTCGTCCCAAGACCAATTTCGGAAATCTTGATATTTGTTTTTTTCAAAGTATGAAATTTCATATTCCTACCTCCTCGTTGTTCTGTAATCAGAATAGAGTAAAAAAGAATATTTTACCAATATGCATCGTTATCGTTTCATATATAGAAACAAGTGCATTTTAATTGCAAAAAAGGACCAATCAAAGGTCTTAACATTATGCTAAAAGATAATGTATTTCTTCCGTCAACTGCTGACTTGCCTCGCCTAACTTTTTTGCAAACGACCGAATGGCAGTTTTCTTAATTTGATTCGTCGAACCGTGGACAGCAATTGCCCCGATGACTTCTTCATTCACATAAATAGGAACGGCAATACAACATTTACCTTCATACGTTTCTTCATTATCAACAGCATATCCTTGAGCTCTAATGACCTGTAAATGAGGAATCAATAAACCATAATCATAGAAGGTTTTTGTTGTAAAGGTATTAAGTTCAATACTATTTAATAGTTCACGTTGTTTTTTAGGTGACAGATGAGCTAATACTACTTTTCCTAGCGCGCTTGAGTGCATAGGTGTCCGAGTATCGATCGCATGAAAAGTAGGCTGTTCAAAAGGCTCACTAATCACATTTTTTATTACCATCTCACAATCTTCCAAAATACCAATATAAGTAGTTATTTCTTCTTGGCGGGCTAAATGGTATGGCGCTACGAGAGACGCCCATTGGATATCTTTGTGCCAATATAAGTGCTCATCCCTAAAAATATGAGGGTTTAATTGATAATACTTATTATATTTAAGAACATAATTCATTTTTTCTAGCGTATAAAGCATGCGAAAAACGGACGTCTTATTCATTGATAATTCTTCCATAATTTCAGTTAATGTAAGAGAATGCTTCTGACGTAATATATCTAAAATCAAAAGGCCCTTTTTTAATGTCGATACTTCATAGGAATCCATTTTGTCCTCTCCTTGCTTCTAGATAGCTTGTACAATATCATCTTTACTATTTATTTACTAGGTTGGATCGTTCATTCATTCCAGTAAAATAGTATTACAAAGTTTGATATAAAAGAATGCATCGATTAACTCGTTTTCTAGTAAAAGATAAATTGCTATAATAATCTAATTGTTGACTCGATTTAAAAATATATATAATATACTGATTATTAGTAAAAATGCATAAAAATGATATTTATTAGCTGTTTATTGGAAATGGAGTGGTTATTATGGCGAATTTTTTTCGAAGGAAGTCAATTGAGCAGGCCAATAAAATAACTGAAGTCGAACGTTTTAAACTAAAGCGTGAATTAGGGTCGTTGCAGTTATTGCTGTATGTACTAGGGGCTACAATAGGAGCTGGAATTTTTGTACTGCCAGGAACTACAGCTGCTCTTCATGCAGGCCCAGGTGTCGTTGTTTCTTTCTTAATTGGGGGTCTTGTAACAATCGCAGTCGGATTAGCCTATGTCGAATTCGCAGCGATGGCGCCCGTCGCAGGTAGCGCTTACACCTATTCTTATATAGCGCTAGGTGAAATTATTGCCTGGATGATCGGTTGGGACTTATTACTGGAATTCATCGTTATTTCTAGCACGGTCGCAGTCGGTTGGAGTGGTTACGTCGATTCATTTTTACAATCTGTCGGTATTCACTTACCGGGAGCCTTAACAAAAGATATTGCTCATGGTGGGGTTGTCAATCTACCTGCTGTGGTAGGTTGGCTTATTGTAGCTTGGATTGCTATGAGCGGGATTAAAAATGTTGGTCGATCAAATATGTTATTTACAATGGCAAAAGTCGGCGCGATTGTTTTATTCCTTGCTATCGGGGCTTTTCACATTAACCCTATAAACTGGACACCATTTACACCGTTTGGCTGGTCAGGTGTAATGGCAGGGGCGGCATTAGTGTTCTTCGCCTTTACTGGATTTGATGGTGTAACAACTGTTATGGAAGAAGTAAAAAATCCACAAAAAACAATACCAAAAGCTTTAATTGGTGGTCTGAGTGTATTAACGCTTATTTATGCATTAGTTGCGCTAGTATTAACAGGTATTGTACCATTCCCTCAATTGGATGTCCCAAATCCTACAGTGTTTGCACTACAATCTGTTGGTATTCAATGGGGCGGTGCTATCATCGCAGTATCAGTTATTTTTGGATTGCTTGCTACGATGATTGCAAATACAACTAGTGCGACGCGCGTGTTGTTTGCAATGAGTCGTGATGGGCTTCTGCCAGAACGTATTGCACAAACAAATAAAAAAACAGGGGTACCTGTATTATCAACTTTAATTGTAGTTGGAACAGGTATTCTCTTATCAGGATTTTTATCAATCGGGGAATTAGCGGAATTTGCTAACATCGGAGGTTTAACTGCTTTTGCTTTAACAACAGTTAGTGTCGTTGTTCTTCGTTATACACGACCAGATCAACCGCGTATATTCAAAGTACCTGCGTTATGGCTTGTAGCAACTGTAGGGGTTGGAGGATGTATTGTATTAATATTTAGTCTGCCACTATTTACTATAGTACGCTTTATGATTTGGTTAGCGATAGGTTTAGTCATTTACATAGGCTATGGATATAAGCACGCTAAAATGGGCTCTGATAATGAAAATCTATAAATGAGATAAACACCTCTTTAGCTCTAAAGAGGTGTTTTTTTAACTAAATTTAATGCAGGATCTGGCGCACATCCTTGTGAATAACAACATAGTATAAGTTAAACTCCCTTATATGCCCATGCGTCGATTTCGCAGAAGGCATAGCCAAGAAAGTCGTTTATAATTTTTTGCTTTTCTTGTGCCGTATTAATTTCCCCAAACAAATAAAAAGACTATCTTCGTTATATCTTGAAGTTCCATATGTGCACTTTCAAGACTCTTCCGGTACAATCCCATCTTGTCCAGAGATTTTAAGGACTCGTTACTGCAACTTGATGTTCATAAGGAGCAATTGGTTATGAATATCCTTCGAGGTTTATGGAACTTTCACAAAATCCATCTTTTCTATTATTTTCAGTTTAAAATTTTAATAAGAATATCATACTGAAACTAAGGAGCAATACTAAAATCTGTTCTTGATTAATAGGAATGAATGCTATTATGCCAGAGCATAATTGATTCCCTTCATAAAAGAAGTTACATTGGCTATGATGGTGTTCAAAGGGTTATAATAGAATAATAGAATTAAGGCTTATAACGCTGATACAGCTTTCAATAAAGTACAAAAGTATGTTCATTAATTTACAATTTGATAAGACATATAATTCTTTTCGCTCCATGGATTTAGTTATTTCTTATAAGACTTATAAAGCGGCATGCAGTAAGTCTTTTTCTAAGTGATGATGGGAATAATAATCCAAAGAAGGGGGCATATACATAAGAATGATACGTAATGTTTTACATCAATTTATTAATTGCTTATGTTCATTTGATAGCGAAACCCAGGCAGTAAAGGCAGCGAAGCCGTTTTGTAGAAGGAGTGAATACATGAGTAATTTCTTTCGAAGCCACGGATTTAAACGTTTTATAATTCTTGTTGGGATCGCTATTGCACTATATTTGATGCGAAGTATGATCAATCTTATTCTTCTCACGTTCATTATTACTTACTTGATGAATCAACTGACTACGAAGACAACAAAAAAGATTAGAAAATACACACCAATGAACGAAAAGGCTGTGACAGTTACCCTTTATCTTTTACTTGTCGCAGGTATTGTTGCAATTATCTACAAGTATTTGCCTGTCGTAACCCAACAAATTACACAGCTCTTTGACCTCATTGCTAGCTTTAGTCTCGATCCAGATGATAACGAGATTGCAAGGTATTTAGCTCCAACCTTCGAGAAGATTGAACTAGGTAAATATTTAGAGCAGGGTGTAGACCTCACACTAAAAAATCTCACGAATATTGGTAAAATTATTTTGCACATATTCATCGCACTAATTTTAAGCTTGTTTATTTTACTTGAGAAGAAGCGGATTATAGATTTTACAGCGAAATTTAAAGATAGTAAAATGAGCTACCTGTACGATGAACTACATTATTTCTCGAAGATCTTCATTCGTTCTTTCGGTAAAGTTATTGAGGCGCAGTTCATTATTGCCGCTGTTAACTGTGTTTTATCTGTTATTGCTTTATACATTATGGGCTTCCCGCATTTAATTGCACTGGGAATTATGCTCTTTATACTAGGATTAGTGCCAGTTGCAGGGGTTATCATGTCCTTGATTCCTCTCACTATAATTGCATATAGTATCGGTGGACCAATGTACATTGTTTATATTTTGGTGATCGTTATGGTACTACATGCTATGGAGGCATACTTCTTAAATCCAAAGCTGATGTCTGCCAAGACAAATCTTCCAATTTTCTATACATTCATCGTCATCCTCTTCTCAGAGCATTTCCTTGGTGTATGGGGATTAATTATTGGTATTCCATTATTCATGTTCCTTCTCGATATTCTAGGGGTTACGTCCTCGGAGGATGAACGGCAAAAAATAATGGAAACACAAGTGGACCAATAAATTGTATAAAGTTTCGGAAAAGGAATCAGTGTATCTGATTCCTTTTTGTTTTATTAATTGAAAATATATACATATGATAAAATGAACAATGACACAATTTAGGGGGGGATAGATGTGAGTAATTATGTTAAGTTCCTAGATACGGAAGCAGCCCATGCAAAGCCTAATTTTGATAGGGCAATACTTTGCATGGGGTGAATTTCAATATTTGCCCTGAAGTATTTCTTATAAAATTAGCTTTGCTACCTTATTTTATTCATTTCAAAATAAATGAGGGGTTGGCATAATTGGCTTATAAGAAGGCTTCAGCTATATTACCGGAAGAACTTTTAGTAGAAATCCAAAAATACGTTCAAGGTGAAACGATTTATATTCCTAAAATAGAAAACACGTATTTAGAGTGGGGTGCTCGTTCAGGCTCAAAGAAATATATTGAGAATAGGAATAAGTCTATAAAAGAAGCGTTTACAAATGGAGCTTCTATTGAACAATTATCTAAGGAATATCATTTAGCTGTAGAAACGATTAAAAAAATTATATATACAAAGTAATTTATTGAAGCACTAGCACCTGATATGTTAGTGCTTTTTGTATGTCTAGTACGTTTCTTAATCGAACTAGGCATATTCTTTCCGCTAGAAATCTTGTTCAATATAGTTAAAGGGGGAGGTTGATTTATGATTACAGGGCAAAGTAGTATTTTTAAGACCAATTACTGAAGAAGATGTAGATAGTATCTATGAGTGTTTTCAAGATGAAGAAATTATGTATATGACAGGTATACGTAACATTTTAACGAAGGATCAAATTAGAGAGGCTTTGAGTCGATTTAGCGAAGATTCTACACGCCGTGATTTTGCTATTTGCTTAGTAGAAAATAGCCGAGTTATTGGTGATTTAGCTATTATGGAAATAGACTTAGACAATAAAAAGGCAATATTTCGCATAGCTTTACATAGGATAGAGGATTGTGGCAAGGGATATGGGGCTGAAGCGGTTCAGCTTGTTCAAAAATTTTCGTTCGAGGAGCTTCAGCTTAATCGCTTAGAGTTACAAGTATACTCCCATAATATTCGGGCAATAAAATCGTACGAAAAGGTAGGCTTCAAAAAGGAAGGAGCTTTAAGGCAATCCTTATATATGAACGGTAAGTATTCAGATGAAATTATTATGAGTATTTTACGTGATGAATATATGGAATTAAATAAGAGCTATTAGAATAGGTCAATGGTTTGGCGGTATTCTGCTAGCGGTTGATGGAGGAACAATCATGGCCTTCAAATGCCTTGTAGATAGTTAATTCTTTTATTTAGGAAAACAATAAAAAACAGCTAACCCCCTTTCAATTGAAAGAGGGTTAACTTCTTTTATTGTGCATTTAAGAACTTGTTACTGAAAAAATTGTATGCGTTTTTTTCTTCATAAATATAAAAATTAGCAATGCGGTAATACCTTCTGCGACAGGGAACGTCCACCAAATAGCTTGTGGGCCAAAGAATTTAGGCAATAGTACGAGAGCAGGGATAAATAATAGAATACTGCGAAGTAACATGATGGTTGTTGCAAGACGTATTTTTTCAATTGACTGGAAGAATTCCGCAAATACCATGTTCACTCCAAGGAATGCATACCCAATTGCAAAATGTATAAAGCCTTGTGTAGCCATATTACGAATGTCAAATGTGCTATCACCAAATAATGCAATTAGCTGGGAAGGGAATAACATAGCAATAATGACAGTCGTTAAACCTATAATAAATGCAGTGGCAATACCTATTTTCAATAATGCTGTTAATCGGTCAATCAACCTCGCACCGTGGTGATAACTAACTAGTGGCTGTAAGGCCATACCGATGCCAAGGAATACTGTTAAAAGTACAGTATGAATATAGTTAACCATTGCATAAGCAGTAACGCCGTCTGAGCCTAAATAATGTAAAAATGTAACATTGTATAAAATAACCATTACAGCGACGGAGGCTTCAACGATAAAGCTTGGTAGACCAATAGCGAATATTTTCTTTAAATCAGATGTGCTGAAAAATGTACGAACAAATTTTAATTCGGATTGCTTGCGGAAGAAGTGTAGGCATAGAACCGACATACCGATTATTGTGGAGATTGCTGTAGCTAGGGCACAGCCAGTTACGCCGTAATTGAGTACGAAAATAAAGATGTAGTTTAAAATAATGTTTAACACAGAAGTAGTGATTAAGCCCATCATCGCAAGCTTTGGATTGCCATCATTTCGAATAAAAATACTTAATAAGTTTTCAATTGTATAGAACACACCGAAAATCAAAATAACATGTAGATACTCTTGAACATAAGGGAAGGTGGCGTCACTTGCCCCAAATATATAGGAGATTTCCTTTAAATTTAATAAAAGGATTAGAATCAGTGTCATGACGACAACGATCATTGTTGTAAATGCTAATGTAAAGAGCTGATGTGCTCGTTTTTTATTGCCTTCACCGAGGGAAATTGAAAATAGTGTTGCTCCACCCATACCAATCCAAAGGGAAATGGATAGTAAAATCGAGAAAATTGGTACGGCGATATTTACTCCTGCTAAAGCGGCTGGTCCAACTCCATGACTAACGAAAATACCATCTACTAAAATATTGACTGACATCAGCAACATACCAATCATAGCTGGGAATAAATATGATAAAAACAAGGGCCTGAGCGGCCTTGTTTCAATTGGATTAATGGTAGTCATGAGCATATACCTCCTTTACCATCACCTTTTCACCTTTAGTATCTAGCTCACCGTTAAAGACGAAGCCAAACTTTTTATATAATTGAATAGCTACTGTATTGTTGTCATAAACGCTTAAATATATATTTTGACAGCTGTATTTAGCTACTAAATATTGAATAAGCTGCTGTAAAAAGTATTTTCCCAATCCTTTGTGCTGGTAGCGCTCATCAATGAAATAGCGATCTAACCAAACACGTTGTGAATTGTCTGTTTGTGGGAACATGCCATACATAGCGAAGCCGACTGCATGATCTTCCTTATACAATCCTACAGGGATAAAGCGTTTATCTTCCTTTGCCTCTGCTAAGCATTGTTCTGTACTTTCAATAAAATCTTGCTGATTATCAGCAATGCGTAGTGCTAATACTTCCTCTTTGTTTAAAGCTGTAATGTCACGAATTTCCGTGAACATAATTTCAAAACCTTTCTATTTTTAATTTCTTTCAGCAGATGTCACGGAAATCGGAAAGGGATCTTTATGCAAGCACAAACCGATCCCGGACTCAATTATGCACTGGCATAATTAATTGTGAATAGCTACAATCTAATGTATATAGTTACTATATAGTCAAGGAGGGGATTTTAAAAATGTTTAATAAAAATGTAAAATATTTTACAACTGGTGAGTTTGCTAAAATATGCAAGGTTAATAAACAAACGTTAATTTACTACGACCAAATTGGTTTATTATCACCAATTATGAAAGATAGTAAAGACTACCGTTATTATTCTGTTGCACAATATGAATTTTTTAGTGTGATCGAGCTATTAAAGGCGGTCGGCATGTCTTTAAAAGATATTCAAAAATATATGGCCGAAAAATCACCTGAAAATTTTTTAGACTTGATGTATCAGCAAAAGGAAATTGTAGCGAAAAAACGCCGGGAGCTGGAGATGATTGAAAGCATTATTGATGTCAAAATTGATTTAACAAAAGAGGCTTTACACCTTGATTTTGATAGCATTACGATTGAACATCTGCCAGAGGCAACGTTGTATTTAAGCAAGAATATTGAGGATTCGACGGAAGAACAGTTTACGAAGGCTGTTTCAGACTTTATAGATGAATTAGATCGCTCGCAATTAGACACAGGCTATCCTATTGGAGGAATTACAAGAAGAGAGCAAATATTAGCCGGAAACTATGATAACTATAGTTACTTGTATATAGAGCAGCCGCATCCACGAGAAGGCCATCCTTATTTCGAAGCGATTGAAGGGGATTTTATTGTTGGATACCATGTAGGAACGTCCACTACATTGGGTGAATCATATGAGCGATTATTTAAGGTCATGCGGGAAAAGGGCTTTGAACTAGGGCAATACGTATATGAGGAATATATTTATGACGCCGTTATTAAAAATCGTGAAGAGGATTATGTAACGAAAATTATGATAGAAATTAAAAAGGGTTGTTGATCCGTAGTATGTAATTTAGGTACAAAAAATAGTTGGTGAATAAAAGGGGAGAGAAGAATGAACTATTTTACAATATTTGCATCTAAGAACAACATTGATGATATTGAGTTTAAAATTTCAGATGTTTTTGCAAAAGGTTTTGCCATTGGTAAAAATGAAAACGAGTATTTATTAAAGTCTAAGGCGCTGTTTAAAAAACATAAATTAATCATTAGAGTCATGTCTGAAGATACGAATCCAAACTACTTCGTTAATAATATTTCTGGGATGATGGGGTTTTACGATAACATTCCTTTTGAAGATGATCATTTAAAAGAATTAGTGTTGACTCAAATAGCCGTTTTAAATACAGTGATTGCGATTGAATCAGAAAAAGAGATACATGAAGACCAGATGCTGTTATTTACGGAACTGCTATCAAAAATAGGGGGGATTGGCTTTTTACCGAATGGCACTTTGTTAGCCGATGAAGGAGCGGTTATTGTTTATCCTGACGGGCAATCAGGACCGTCCAATTTCAGACCCCATGCGTGTACACGCAAGGTTATGGGACAAGAGGTGACATCAGAAGAAGGCGAGCAAAGAAAAAATAAAACGATAGCCTATTTAAAAGAAAAAGCTATTCTATATACAGCTTCCCTTCCTCAACTCCCAGCAATAGAGGCTTGTCAGTTTAAAACCAAAGAAGACATTGCTAGAAGAGCAGTAGCTCTGTTAATTGTCATTCAATTTGCTTGTGATGTGGCACAAGGCGGAAATGTGGAAGAATCGCGAGACTTTTTCATCAATATGTTACGCACATATAAAGTGGAAAACTATCTAACTGAAAATGAAAGAGACTTTTTACAAGCTTCAGAACCAGATGTGCAAAAAGCCATTAATATTTCATGGCAATACGAGGCTTATTGGGCACTTATTTGGGCACTTGGCTTTGTTGAAGAACTCGATTTTCCTGATGAAGTATGCGATTGCGAGTATGCCATTCAAGTTGTTTCTAACTGTGAAACGTTTGAACAACTTTATCTTCAAGCTGTCATGCGTAGTCAGGAAGAGATTTTAGATGAAGCCGACAAAATTTACAGATATCATTGGGCTTGTGTAGATAGTCGTATACAAGAACGACCAGCTCCTGCGGGGATGAATGAAAGTATCGTTATGGAAAGACGTAGGGGCTTGTTCTGGATAATAGGGCATCGCAATGAAGACTGGGATACAATTTCAATGGATACTTAAACATAAAGAAAAATAGCAAACTAGTAGGTTGAGCTAGTTTGCTATTTTAACAATATTATTTAATATAATTAGGCTTACTTACCTTATCAATCAGAAGAAGGCCATCATATTGATCCCGCGGAACAAGACTTTCCTGAATCATTCCCCAGCTATACGATAAACGTGGTTCAAACATCCATGAGTTTCCTCGTTCATTTTGACGGTTTCGCATGTCGATAAATGTGTACGGTTTATTTGATGACGAAAGAATATCCTCGACAGATCCCTTTATAGGAGGTAAAACGGTCATAGGTTCACCCATATTGTTTGCTGTTTCGCCACTAGCCATATAAAGGCCAAGTACATAGCTATATTTCTTGTAGATATCTGGTAGACGCTCACCCATTAACTTTACCGGGTAAGGAGAACCCATTACTTCGGATTGTGCTTTACGAATATGGTCATTATGCGCCCAGACGATAAACTTTTCAGTCGGATAAATCTCCTCTGCCAACCAAAGTAGGTTTTCCATCATTGCTTGGTCACGCCATTCCATTGTCTTATAAAAAGACTCAGGGTTATATTTTTCTAGATCAATATTTGATTGAATTGATAGTTCTACATATTCGTCTGCTAAACGGATACGGTCAGCCAAAGTACGTTCCATAAGTTTTACAATATGTGGCTCGCTAGGATAAGCTGCTTGTAACTCTTTTTCTTTAAGCTGTACTTGTGATTTTACTTGTTTATACACGTCGATAATGCTAGGTTTCGCCTCTTGGTAGCCTTTTAAATCCTTACCGAAGCTCCAATCAGCAAGTTGCTTCTCTACTTCACTGAACTGTTTCGCAAGCTGACTATTTTGTAGCCAGTCACCGTTCGTAAATGCATTTTGCTGTTGAATATCAAAGCCTGCTAATTTTAAAGGTTTATCTGTTTTCTGTGTTTTTTTAGCATATTCAAATAACGGTAGTGTTTCTTTTGTCCACCATACACCAAAAATAGAATCCTTCATCGTTTGTTTCACTGTTTGTTTGTCGATTTGCCCCTGAGCATTCATGGCATTCCCCATACCACTTTCGAAGGCTAGGACATTGTAGCCCATTTCTTGGTGTAAAAATTGAATTAAACGTGTTTTTGCTAGGTTAAATTCTGCTGCGCCATGTGAACTTTCCCCTAAAAAAACGATGCGCTTATCATGGAGTAAAGGCTTTAGCATCTCTAAATCTTCAAATTTATTAGATGGAATGTTTTGTTGAATAATAGCTTCAGGCTGAATGGACGTTAAACTGTAAGCATGGTCGTTTGTCCACTTTTTCCACTCTTGAAGTGTTTCATTAGATGTGCGAGCTACCTTAACTTCTAATTTATTTTCGAAAGCTACGCGTTCTTCTATCACCGGAACTGCTGCCGATGCATTTGAAACTCCGTTGAACGCTACAAAACTTGTTAGCGCGATACTTAATGATAATAAAACCTTACGTTTCTTACCTTTTGTCACTCTCTATCAGTCCTTCGTTATATGTTAAGGCTAATTATAGATAGTGAAGTTTAAAGTAAAAGGGGAGTTTGTTTAAATTTTGTTTAAATTTGGTCTAATTACATGATTAAGGTTCATCACCAAAAGTAGTGGGTGAAATTTTTAAAAAAACATTTTATATTAGTTGATCTTCGTTCCGGCTGGCCGACTCCTCGGGGCGTCAGCGACAAAGCGCCCAGCCGGAACGGAAATCAACCACACGTTAGGGTGATGAGCCATTATTAAAGTTATTTGAGCGAAGACAGTAAAAAAACATCTCCAAAGTGTAAGTACACTGTAGAGATGTAATTTTATTTATAGTGATACGTGCTAGCTCTAGGATGATTCCGTTGTATTTGATTGAACCATGCACGATCCTTTTCCTCTTGTTTTAATGTACTAACGATTGTTGATGAGCAACTAACACAGATTTTTGCCTGAGTAATTTGTCCACAGCGTTCACAAGGCGCCCCTAAATTAGGGAAAATCGATTTTTTTAACTTTCCTGCTTTTACCCATTTATAGAGTAGGTCTGATGAAACCCCAGTCACTGCAACTACCTCATCGTTCGTTAAATAGCGATTATTTTTTCTTAGTAAAAAATGATGCAATTCCGAAAAAATATCTTCTTCTCTCACATCAATCCTATTAGTAAATAGCAACATATTTATTACTCTCCTCGTTTACATTAATTGATGACTTCTCCTATATTGTCATTTACGTTGTTAGGTTGATCGTCGTATTTATAGTTTTCCCAACGATTTCGTGCTAGTTTTCGATATTTATTGGAAACATGTCGATCTGCAATTAATCGAGAGAATCCTTTTTTCGCCTCAGCAATATCTCCAAGTCGAAGGCTTAATTCTGCATGTAAATATTGAATTCTCTCTCCGCCCTCTTGATTGGATGCAAAAGATTTACTGTAAAAGTCTCTTGCTGCAAAGAGGTAGCGCATTTCCGATTCATGATCATTTTTTAAGCGATATAGCCAGGCTATTTTTAGTGCGAAATTGGCCATAAGAAGTGACTCTTCCATTGATGCTCTTGATACAAGATAGGCTAATTTAAGGCTTACAATGGCATCATCAATCGTACGTTCCTTGCAAATATCCATTGGTTTTTGTAGCTCTTTAATGTACAGCTCATCTATAAGAAGCATGAAAGGTCCATACGTTCTTGTCATAGTTTTGTGATAAGCGTAGCCACAATGCGGACAAACGGCAACCTCATACAATAACGGGTTTAAACCTTCATAAACTGGCATGAAGTCTGTTTGTTCCTCGATAATTTTATATCGATTAGGGCGAACTTTATATGTAGTAAAATGCTTTTTGCAAAACTTACAATCCACACTACTTTCATAGTAATAAATATTAAATGCCATAAGAATCAACTCCTTTCCACCCAAATAATTTTATGTAGAAGACTCCTACCTCTGATGGTAGTAAGAGGGATGTGAATATATTTCTTTTGTTCTATTTATATGAAGGGCAATGTCGTTCAATATATTTAATTTAGTTTCTCTTATTTTAACAATTCTATGTTCTTTGGTATACTCCTTTAGAATTATTAAAATAAAAATGTTCAATGCTTTTTTAGTTGTTTGAAATACCGATACGTACCCGTAATAGTATTTATCGGTGTTGCTGAAGTAAATTTACATGTTCGTTTTAGTTTGTCGAAATACGTACAAATGTTTAAATAAATAACTACTTATTTTTTTATTATAAAGTCGTTTGTGCAGGTTAAAATACCTATATTGTGTTTTGGGATAAAGATGCTTCCTCTCAATTATTAACGTAAAATTACAAGTATGCTGGATAGGGAATATAGGATTATGATTGACGGTAAAGAGGAGCCAATTAACGCTCGCCTGTAGTGGAAATGAGTGTCTTTAAATTAGATTCATCATCAAAATTGCGGATGACATTTATAAGGTAATCTTCGTTCCGGCTGGGCAAATCCTTGGGCAGCAACGAAGCGGCTCATCGGACGCCCCCAGGAAGCTCTACTCTGTGCGAAAGCGTAGCGGCAGCAGCAAAGCGCCCTGCCGAACGGAAATCATCCCCCAAGCTTTGGTGTTATTCCTCTGCTAGATTTACATCTAGTATGTAAAATGAAAAGGAGCAAACGATGGATTATAAAATTGTATTCTTTGATGTAGATGGAACGCTTGTTAATTATGAAGATGGTCGTATGCAAGAACGTACAAGGACCGCTATTCAACAATTAAAGGATAAAGGAATTCATATTGTAGCTGCTACAGGAAGACCTTTATCAATGTGCCAGGATTTAAGGAATGTAGGAATAGAGACGTTTATTACAGCTAATGGTGCATATGTTAAGCACCAAGATCAAGTCATACATAAAATACCGATTGCCAAAGAAGTAGTCCAAGTAGTGAAGGCTTTTGCTGATGAAAATAAACAAAGTCTATCGTTTTTTACAGAAACATTATCAATGAATAACGTTCAAGAAGAAGAGACATTAAAAGCTATGAAAGAAACATTATCTTTGCGAGAGTTTCCCGTTATCAATGAAGATATTGGAACGAAAGAAGTGTATTTAATGTGTTTATATGGTGATGAGGATGTTGAGAAAAAGTATACCTCCACATTTCCTCATTTATTATTTAAAAGGTGGCATCCTAACATAACAAATGTTTTGCAGCATGATGTTTCTAAGTCTATTGCTGTTCAAGCTGTACTAGAATATTTCGACTTGAGTCCTGATGAAGCACTTGCTTTTGGGGATGGAGATAATGATATCGATATGCTAGAGCAGGTCGGCTTCGGTATTGCAATGGGTAACGGTAGTGAAGCATTAAAAAATATCGCTAATTTTGTAACAAAGAAATCAACTGAAGATGGTATTGATTATGCTCTTCGTGAGCTAGGAATCATTTAATGGAAAAAACTGTATTGAATTCATAACACTCATAATGTTGTCTCCATTGAGTTATGATAAAGCTAACTATAAAAATTATTATGCTTTAGGTGGGATGGATTTATGGCGCAGCATGTGCAATCTCTTATTGAACATTATGGATATTTTGGCATCATTCTTGTCCTAATTGGGGGGATTGTCGGGCTGCCACTTCCTGATGAATTATTTTTGACATATGTAGGGTATAGCGTTTATCGAGAAACGCTTGCACATATTCCTGCTTTAATCAGCGCTATCGTAGGTGCGGTAGGAGGAATTACTTTGAGCTACTATATAGGCTATAGATTCGGGCTACCTTTATTGCAAAAATACGGTTCGAAAATTCATATTACTGAGCAGAAAATTGATTTTACTAAAGAGTTATTTGCAAAAATAGGGCCGGGATTATTATTAATAGGATATTTTATTCCTGGTGTGCGCCATCTTACAGCATATATTGCCGCTATTAATAATTATCCTTATAAAAAATTTGCTTTCTTTGCGTATACGGGAGCAGTTATATGGACATTTACGTTTATTACTTTAGGTAATGTACTAGGTGAGAAATGGCATTATGTTGAGGCATATTTATCCCGTTACAGCATTTATCTTATAGTATTGTTTATAATAATTATGCTGATCGTTTATGTTGTTTTTAAAAAAAGGAATCTCACTAATATAAATGATTAAGAAAGGTCTGGTTCAATATTTATTGAATCAGACCTGTTGCTATATTAAGGCAATATAGCAAATGAACGAACAGGGAATCCAGATGCTTTTTCAGGCTTCGGCACAATATTGAATATAACGGCGCCTTTTGGAGGTAGCTTATCCAAATTTGTCATAAGCTCAATTTGATAAGTATCTTGCTCAAGCACAAAATATTCGCCGTCTAACTTACCGTTTTTACGAAAATCTGTTGCTGAATCCGTATCAAAAGTTTCGTGGCCGATTGCACTTACTTTTCGTTCGTTGAATAAAAATTGCAAAGCTTCTAATCCCCAGCCAGGAATATGATTATTGCCATCGGTATCTTTATTGCTGAAAGCCTCTTTATCTGGCCAACGTTTACTCCAATCTGTACGCAGCGCAACAAAGGTACCTTCTTCAATTTCTCCATATTCAGCTTCAAAGTTAAGAATATCTTGAACGCTTAACGTGTAGTCGTTGTTAATTTCAGCTTCCTTCGATTTATCAATAACGATTAGTGGGAGTACTAGTTCTTTTAGCTCCAATTCCTCTAAATAGCGTGTTTCTTGCACGAAATGGATAGGTGGGTCGATATGTGTTCCGTATTGTCCAGGGAAAGAGAATTGTTGTGCAAAGAATCCATCATCATGTGAAAATAATGTTTCAAATTTTGCATCATCAAACATAAAGAAATGAGGAGAGTTTGGACCGAATGTATGTGTTAAATCAACCCATTCTTTTGATTTCAATAATTTTATTGCTTGTAAAAGTTCGTTTGCCATACTATTTCCCTGCTTTCTGTGCATATTTTGGGTGCGATTCTTTGCGTATCATTCACGTTAAAGAGCAAATAAAAAAGAGTCCTCCTTGTAGAAGAGGACTCTTGTGCAAAGCAAATGCAGTAAGTCTTCTCATCTTCAAGGCTAAATTATGCCATTTGGAATTAGCACCATACCTATAGGCTGGTTGCTGAGACTTCATAGGGCCAATCCCTCCGTCTCTCTTGATAAGAAAATACGATATAAAAATTTTCAGAAATAAAGTTTACAAATAATTTAGCATATTCATTTATAGGTTACAAGTTCAATAGGGATACGAGGTTAAAAAATTTCAACACTTCAAAACCTCCAAAAGCATGCGAAAAGCAAAAAGAGGCCCTCTTCAAAGGGCCAACTCTTCACCAACTCAAAGCTAATGTAAGCTTACAACAGCCGCTATCAGTAAATATTATACGAATGCCATCTGGCGTATAGGTAGTTTCGAATTTTATCGTAACGCCCGTTGACGTAATTAATTTTTCAACTTCTGTTTTATTTGATAGTTGCGCTGCGTTCATAAGATCATGTGCAAATTGCTCTGATTCATCAATTTTATCCGTAAGTAATTGTGCTTGCTGCATAATAATCTTGACTCGTTTCGCGGAAGTCTTTAATTTCACTGTATTGATGGATGGAAATGGACTTCTATTCGTTGGGTCAGGCATTGCTAGATGTCTAGAAGGTTGTTGAGTAGTTGGTTGATTTGCCATTACCCATGCCGGATAATAATTAGGATAGACAAAATACGGATAAGGATTGTAATACAACTAAATTTCCTCCTATCCTATAGTTGATACATTATCTTATGTACAACAAAGACTTTAGGTGTTAATGGCAAATGCTTTGAAAAGCCTGAGCGAAAAGGTACTCAAGTCTCTGCAAAAGGAGGGATTGATTTCCGTCATCGCTGATCCCCGAGGAGTCGCCCAGCCTCCACTCCAATCAACATGTATCTTCTGGCATGGCACTTTAATTTATAGTGATAAAAAAACATTAGCCACAGATTTTTTGAGCGAAAGCGAAGTAGCTTAGAACGGAAATTATCCTCATTTAAAGTGCTATAACATTGACAAATATGTCCTTTTCATTGTTTTTTGATCCTATAAGCAAGGGGACTATTGTTTGTTTCTATCAAAGATTAACCATAGGAATGTAGTAGCTGCTGCAAGCATCACTAAGCCGAATCCGTATATAGGTGTATGTGCTAATGATTGGTGGCGAATGATGAATCCTCCAATGTATGACCCTATAAAAATGCCAATGTTAAAGGCCGAAATGTTTAATGCGGAAGCCATTGAAATAGCTGATGGTATATATTTTTCTGAAAGCTGAACGGCATAAAGCTGTAATCCCGGTACATTCATAAACATAAATAGACCCATCATAAGGACCATTAATAATCCCATGATTGATGACTCCAAAAAGAAGCCAATGCCGAGTACAGCCAGTGCTAAGCCGATAAAGATAATAAAGATAGAACGTAAAGGGTTATTATTCGCAAAATGACCACCTAATGTATTACCGATTGCAACACAAATACCGTATCCGATTAAGATCACGACAATTGCTTTCGGTGAGTAGCCCATATACTTCTCTAAAATAGGGGAAATATACGTATATACTACGAATGCGCCACCATATCCAATTGAGGTAATAAAGAGAATTAGTAGCATTCTTATATTCCCTAAGATTTTCCCGATATCTCGAATAGATATTGGATTTCCTTTAGATAATTGACTAGGTACAAGCAGGGCATTACTAATTAATCCGATAATACCAATAACAACAATGAAAAAGAACGACATTCGCCAGTCAGTTACTTGTCCAATAAAAGTTCCTAGCGGGACGCCTGTGACAGTTGCTAATGTTAACCCTGTGAACATAAAAGCTATTGCACTTGCTCGTTTATTAGGTTCCACAACATCTGCAGCGATAACAGAGGCAATAGACATAAACACGCCATGTGCTAATGCTGAAATAACACGGCCGATTATTAGTAATGAGAATAAGGGTGCTAGAGCTGTGAGTAAATTACCAATAATAAAAAGTACCATGACGAGCAGTAACACATTTTTCCGACTAAAGCTTGATGTACATGCTGTCAAAAGCGGTGCACCAATAGTTACGCCTAGTGCATATATGGATACGGTTAAACCCGCAGTACTTAACGTTATACCAAAATCTTCTGTTATTAATGGGAGGAGTCCGACGCTGATAAATTCTGTTGAGCCAATGCCAAAAGCACTGATTGCAAGTGCGAGTAATGTTAGTTTAGCATTCGGAACTTTTGTTTCTTTCATTCTATTACTATCTCCTTTGATTTTTTGTATAGTGTATTGTAATATTCATACATGCCTAAAAGTTGTATAGAGTACTTTTAGTTACTTTTGAATATTTCAGGAGGTTTACAATGAAAAAAGTTTATAATATTGGTGTTGAAGCCACTCTTGAAGTCATTGGGGGCAAATGGAAACCTATTATTCTTTGTCATCTTAACCACCATGGTAAGATTCGTACGAATGAATTCCGCCGATTGATTCCAGGCATCTCGCAAAAAATGCTAACGAGCCAATTGCGTGAATTAGAGCAGTCTGGTTTAATTAATCGCAAGGTTTTCAATCAAGTACCGCCAAAAGTTGAATATTCGCTAACACCTTATGGTCAAGAGATGGACCCTGTGTTGAACGTCCTTTGCACTTGGGGTGAAAAACATATCGAAAAGCTACAAGATAAAGGTGAAGATGTACTGTTAATGCAACGTGATGAGGATATCGCGATGATGCATACATCTTAAATAGATTGGAAAGAGACTGTCTGAGAAGAAAATTAGACAGTCTCTTTTTTCCGTTTATAGAGCAAAGTCAAAGTCATCTGGATTTGGGCCAACACGTTGTTCCAGATTCATAGCGTTAATGATCGCCATCTCTTCTTCAGTTAGGGTGAAATCAAAAATATCAGCGTTTTGAATCATACGTTCTTTACGCACAGATTTTGGAATTGTGATGATACCGTTTTGAATATCCCAGCGTAAAATAACTTGAGCATTTGATTTCCCGTATTTTTCAGCTATTGTTGAAATAGTTTCGTGATCAAGAAGCCCACCTTGCATTAACGGTGCCCAAGCTTCCATTTGTATATTGTGCGCTTCGCAAAATGAACGTAGCTCAGCTTGTTGTAAATGTGGATGGAATTCCACTTGGTTAATAACAGGTGTGATACGTGCTATTTTAAGAAGATCCTGTAAATGTGACGTATGGAAATTACATACGCCAATTGCTTTAATTTTCCCTTGCTCGTATAAATCTTCGAGTGCCTTCCAAGCTTCTTGATATTTATTTTTACCTGGCCAATGAATAAGGTAGAGGTCTAAATAATCTAGCCCTAATTTTTCTAAGCTTTCCTCGTATGCTGCAATTGTCGCTTCATAGCTCAAGTCATCGTTCCATACTTTGGATGTAATAAATAAATCCTCACGCTGTAAATCAGTAGTTGTTAGTGCCTGCCTAATACCTTCACCAACCCCTGCTTCATTGCCATAAATAGCGGCAGTATCGATGCTACGGTAACCGACCTCAATCGCATTTTTCACTATTTCTGCTGTAGCATCATTCTCTACTTTGAATACGCCTAACCCCATTCCTGGCATTTGTAAGCCATTATTTAATGTGATTGTATCTTGTAAATGATTGATCATTTTTCTGTCCTCCAATTTTCGTTGTTGCTTTGTGCTTTTTTATTATGCTTTCGTTCCATTGCGAAAAAAAGTACGCACTTTTTAGTTTCATAGAAACGTGGAGGTTACTTTTGTGAAATATCAATGATTCACAGGAAGAAATTTTTATAGTTTACGTAGTTCGGTCACCTGGGTGGATTACAATTAGTGGTAGAAAAGTAAAAATTATAGGGTGGTGAATAAGGGGTGGTAATAACGAAAAACTTGGCAGATCACTTTGAAATGACGGAAATCAAGATGTTTGAGTCGAGGCTGAATGCAATAAAGGAAATTCAGAACAATGCTATGGGAGTAGAGGTTGGTCAATTTGATGGTGCCTATGCTTTTTTCATTAAAAATATCCCCGGTCCCTCATACAATGTGGTAAAGGGTGATAGCTTTAGTTCAGAGGATACGATAGATAAAATACTTAGCTTTTATAAAGCAAGGGAAATCCCAGCCCGTTTTGATTTAGCCCCTCAATATGTAAACACTACTTCGCTAAAAAACTTACATAATGCTGGTTTTTTTCAGAGTGATTTTCATGCAACATTATATTGTGAGCTAAATGAAGAGATGGTAGGGAAAACAAAGAATTCGTGCATTAAAATAAGACAAATCGATGAAGACGGATTTGATCGTTACGGAAATATCTATGTTGAAGGTTTTGGTATGCCAGCATTTTTAGCAGAAAGTGTTGCGACAAATAATCAGGTGTTGCATGACAAGCCTGGCTGGTCGTTTTATATTGCTTCTCTTCAGGGTGAGGACGTTGGTGTTGGTTCTTTATATGTATATAATGGGACGGCCGTTTTAGCTGCCTTTGCCGTGAAACAAATTGCCCGTAATCAAGGAATTCACCAAGCGTTAATACAGTTTCGTATCAACGAATCCCTCAAACAAAATTGTAGTGTAATGATAGGGCACGCCAAATTTGCATCTATTAGTCAAAACAATATGGAGCGTTGTGGATTGAAAATGGCTTATACAAAGAGTACATGGACAGAAGCAACATGAGGATTGCAAGAAGCTAGAAGGGGATTCAATGCTTAAGATAGAATAAGTAATTGAATCTTTTATAAAGGAGAGAGTAGGATGAATCGTTTAAATTTAATTACATTGGGTGTAAAGGATATGATCGAGTCTCTTAGGTTTTATAGAGAGGGTCTGGGATTTGAAGTGGTTGTGTATGGCGAGGAAACAAACCCAGATGTTATTTTCTTTAATAATGGAGGGACAAAAATCTCACTGTTTCCGATTGAGCGTTTAGTAAAAGATATAAACGAGGCAAATCCACCAGCTATTGGTAATGGCTTTAATGGGATTACGCTTGCTTATAATGGAAAATCGAAAGAAGAAGTTGATCAAGTGTTTGAATTAGCTAAAAATGCCGGAGCGGAAATCGTCAAGGAGCCAGAAACTGTATTTTGGGGTGGTTATAGTGGCTATTTCCAAGATCCGAACGGCTACTATTGGGAAGTTGCTTACGGGGACATGTGGCAGTTTGATGATCATGATATGTTGATTATTACAAATAACTGAAAAGATTGACGTATTTGGGGAATCCAAATACGTTTTTTTGATGGTTAGCTTGTTTTATCGAGAAATAATTTGGTTTTATCGACGTAATTTTTAATTTATCACCCAATTATTTAGTTTTATCACCCAAATTTTTAATTTTATCGACATATCCCTAGCCTTAGATGTGATTTATGCAATGACTCTCTCACTTTACAGACAATGATTGAGTACAAATCTATGAAATCGTATAATACAGAATAACATTTATTTCTAAAATCTAGATTAGATTGGGAGGATTACCATTGTATCGGATATTGTACATAGAAGACGAAAAAGAGATCGGCCAATGGGTGACAAAGGATTTAACGGAAAGAGGCTATGAGGTTACATGGCTTGAATCTGGGGAAGAGGTCGATCAGCACATAGCTTTTAAAGATATCGCTATATTGGATGTGATGCTGCCAGGCTTAGATGGCTTTTCAATTGGCAAAAGAATTAAGCGAGAAAATAAAGAGATCCCAATTTTAATGCTGTCAGCACGAACTGCCGTTGAGGATAAAATAGAAGGCCTTAACTTCGCGGACGATTATTTAACGAAGCCATTCCACCCAGATGAACTTATAGCCCGTATAGAGGTTTTACTAAGAAGATATCAAAAAAATGATGATGTATTAGATCTTCAGCATTTAAAAATTTATACGAAAGATATGCGGATTATCAACAAGGAAACTGATGAAGAAATTCAATTAACGGGTAAGCAATTCTATTTATTACAGTATTTTATTCGCCATTTAAATCAAATTTTAACGAAGGAACAGCTCTATGAAGGTGTCTGGGGAGAAAGCTACATAGAAGGCGATAAAACATTAATGGTACATATTCGATACTTAAGAGAAAAAATAGAAATAAATCCTGCTAAGCCGACAATTATTGAAACCATTCGTGGTATTGGATACAGGGTGAAACAATGAAATTTTTTCGTTCATTACTAGCTAAGTATATGTTTATCATTCTGCTCGCTATTTCTATTGTTCAAATAGCCTATCTCGTCATTCCTCTTTTTGTTTTAGGGATTGCCCAAAATGGAGAAGATGATCTTTCAAAGGGAGCTGAGATTGAGAGTAAAGTAGAGGGAAAATGGCATGCAGAAGCTAAAAGTTTAAAAAACATGACAGAGGAAGCAATTGTTCAACATTTTGAAAGTTGGAAAAAACAATACCCTAAAGCATCTATGTTTTGGGTAGGTGAGGATGGTACATTGCTTACAACATTGAATGTGACTGAGCAACTTCCATCAAAATGGACACCAGCATTTACAACAAAGTTTATAAAAGAACGCTATGGTGGAGATCCATTTACTGTCATTGCTTTTTTAGGTGAGGATGAATCGAATGGATTTATCGTTTTTGAAATTCCTAAAGAAGTGTTTACACCACCAATTAGGAGTGTTTATGAAAAATATGGTGCCTTTGTATTTTTTGGTGTTATTGCGATTATTTTATTTTTCATTATCATCTCCTTTTTATTTTTCAAAGGGATTCGGAAACGACTGTTGCACCTTCAAGAAGCAATGGAACTTCGTGATGTAGATGGCCTACCTATTGAAACAAAGGTCAAGAAGAAGGATGAAATCGGTCAGCTTGAACATAGCTTTAATCGCATGGTGTGCGAGCTTAGGGAAAGTAAGAATCGCGAGCAAAAGGAAGAACAGTTAAGACGTGAATTGATTGCTAATTTATCACATGATTTACGAACACCATTAACGAAAATACGGGCGCAATCCTATTCAATAAGTAAAGAAGCATTATCAAAGGATGGAAAACAAGCGATTAAGGCAATGGAAGCATCGATTGTTAGTGTTGACGCTTTAATAGAAAATTTAATGTCCTATACACTGTTGATGGCTAGTAAATATAAATTTGAGGCGAAAGAAATCAACGTTATTCGTTTTGTACGTGAGCAAATGACTACATGGTATTCAGTATTTGAAAAGGAAGGCTTTGAAATCGATATTGAACTACATTCATTTGAGAAAAATGAATGGCAAGTGGATCCGATTTGGCTTGGACGTATATTTGATAATTTATTTCAAAATATATTACGCCATGCAAGTAGCGGGAAATATATTGGCGTTGAAACCGAATCGACGGAGCATTATGATGCATTTATCATAAAAGATCACGGGAACGGAATGAAAAATGAATCCGATGCTAAAGGCGCTGGTATTGGCTTATCTATAGTCGATATTATGGTGAAGGGCATGAATTTAGATTGGGATATTGAGTCAAGTGAATCCGGCACCAAAATTAAAATTAAACACTACAAATAGAATAATTCGTGAAGCATGTTAAGGCATGCTTCATTTTCATACTTAGATTGATTGTCCAAATAGTATGTCTGCAAAGTTCTTTTTAAAGCTCATCACAAAAATAGGGATTCCAATTGATAAAACGTACGCCATGTAAATAAGTTGATCTTCGTTACGGCTGTGCGATTCCTTGGGGATCAGCAATCGAGGAACGAAGGCTAAAACCATCACATCCTGTGATAACGCCTTCGTGACCAACATCGTGTTGGCCTGAGGCAGCGGGTGTTTTCTGTGCGAAAGCGTAGCGGCAGCTACAAAGCGCCCAGCCGGAACGGAAATCAACCCATGTTTTGATAAATTGTCTTTTTTAAACAAAATTTAACCTTGAACCTTACCTGTTTTTAACCTTCATTTCTTATGATAATTACAGAGGTGAGGACAATGGAATATATCGTACAAACAGAAAATTTATCAAAGAGCTTTGGTAAAGAGCAAGCTGTATCAAATATAAATTTAAAAATACGCAAAGGTGAAATATACGGATTTTTAGGACCGAATGGAGCGGGAAAAACGACGACGATTCGTATGCTTCTTGGTCTAATGAAGCCATCTTCCGGAACTGTTAAAATGTTCCAAAAAGATCTAACGAGGGAACGAATTAATATTTTATCAAAGGTTGGTTCATTAGTAGAGAACCCTTCTTATTATCCACATTTAACGGCCTATGAAAATTTAGAAGCGTTAAGAAAAATTTTAGGTGTACCGAAGTCACGGATCGATGAAGTGTTAGAAATTGTTCGTTTGAAGGATGCCGCAGATAAAAAAGTAAAGGGCTTTTCTCTTGGGATGAAACAGCGTTTAGGTATAGCTGCATCGTTGTTACATAATCCTGAATTACTTATTTTAGATGAACCAACGAATGGTCTTGATCCATCTGGTATTATCGAAATTCGTAATTTGATTAAACGACTACCTTCAGAATATGGAATGACGATTATTATTTCAAGCCATCTATTATCTGAAATTGATCAAATGGCTACGCAAGTAGGTATTGTGACAAAGGGGAAAATGATTTTCCAAGATTCAATTGAAGCAATGCGTAGATTTGCCCAGCCAAAGGTAGTCATTAAAGTGAGTGATAGTGAAAAGGGCTGGCGTTCATTAGTAGCAAATGGTATTAAGGCAGAACATAAGGATGACCTCATCTTATTTGATGAATGCTCAGATGAAAAGGTAGCACATATTGTACAAATCCTTGTACAAGAAGGCATTTCGGTTTACCGAGTGGAAGAAGAGAAACGATCTTTAGAGGATATTTTCCTTCAAATGACAACAGGAGAGCAAGCGCTATGATAGGAAAACTATTAACTTCTGACTTTTTGAAAATTAAACGCAAAGGATTATGGTTTCTAACAGCTTTAGGACCAATCGGTGTTGTTGCGATGCAAATGGTAAATTACGGCGTAAGGAAGGACTATTTGTTAGAGCAAAGCGAGGACGATTGGGGCTACTATTTATTAAATGTTCATTCATTTACACCACTTGCTATCGTTTTAGGGATTGCTATTTTAACTTCATTTATAGCGAGTATTGAAAATGAAACGAACGCGTGGAAGCAATTAATTGCACTACCGGTGTCTAAATTGACAGTGTATTTATCAAAATTCTCGGTCTTGGCAATTTTACTGTTCTTGTCTTCCACGATTTTAATGCTAGTGACACTGGCTTACGGAGTCTTTTTAGACTTAGGCGATAGCACACCATATATGGAAATTGCTAAATTTGCTTACTATCCATATTTTGCGTCATTGCCAATATTGGCACTTCAACTTTGGATTGCAAGTGTTTGTCATAATCAGGGGATCCCAATTACAGTAGGCATTTTCGGCGTGATTTTTGCCTATTCCTCCTTTGTATTGCCTGATTGGATGATTTGGAAATGGCCATCTTTAATGAATCAATGGGATGAACCCGTTATAAATGTCGTGCTTGGAATCAGCATCGGTATTTTGCTGTATATTATCGGAATGATAGATTTCGCTAGAAGGGATGTAAAGTAATGGGATCTATATTGAGCGCTGAATGGTTTAAATTACGTAAATCAAAAATGGTGCCATTAATTTTGGCAGGACCTATAATCGGACTTTTTATAGGATTAACATCGAATTTTAGTGATATGGCGGATTCTGGAGTTAATGAATGGTATAGCTCGTTAATTTCTATGAATTTATTGTATGCATTATTATTTCTACCTTTAATTTCAGGAGTATTTGCGAGTCTAATTTGTAGATATGAACATCAATCTGGTGGCTGGAAACAACTTTTAGCACTACCTGTGACAAGAGGGAAAGTGTTTGCCGCAAAGTATGTATTAATTATGCTTCTTGTGATGGCGATGCAGATATTATATTTATGTTCTATATATGCAGTAGGTCTTATGAAAGGCTACTCAGATCCCTTCCCAATGGAAATTGTGTGGAAAAGTATTTTTGGCGGATGGCTAGCGACAATGCCATTAGTCGCGTTGCAGCTTTGGACGTCCATTATGTTTAAAAGTTTTGCTGCTCCATTTGCAGTAAACGTTGTATTTACTTTACCGTCTATATTAGCGGTCAATTCCGCACGTTTTGGACCTTACTATCCATGGGGGCAGCCCTTCTTGATGATGAATGTAGGTGGTAATACAGGTGATGTATTCTTCGTGCCTTGGGATCAATTATTAACAGTTGTAGGAGGAGGATTCTTACTGTTTTTCCTTGGAGGATATTTATATTTCCAACGAAAAGCTATATAAAGTGTGGGACTATTTCATTCTGCTAATGTGGAGTAACTTTTTTATAAATAAAGGGAGGCTTTTTTAAATGGCACTTGTTAAAAGGAGTTTTTTGTTAATTTCAACAATATTTCTTGTGTTTGTTTTAGCGGGGTGGGGAAAGGTAGAGGCTGTTAAGGATGCTTCAAAATATACATCCGCGGTTGAAAATATCGATATTCCAAATGACGTGAAAGTAATTGGTTTTGGAGAAGCAACACATGGTAACGTTGAATTCCAAACTTTAAAGAAAGATGTATTTCAAGCTTTAATAAAAAATGAAAATGTTCGTGTGTTTGTGTTAGAAGGTGATTTTGGTGGCGCTCAGCAAATTAATCAGTTTATTTTAAATGGTACTGGCACAGCTGAGGAAGCGGTAAAAGCTTTGGATTATGGTATTTATAAAACAGAGCAAATGATTGAGTTTGTTCAGTGGATGCATGATTACAATATGACTGCCAATGAGAAAGATAAAATTTATTTTTATGGTAACGATATGCAACGCTATGATTATAGTAAAAAAGGATTACTAGACTATTACGAAGTGGTCAATAGTGAAGGTGCTAAGAAATATAAGGAACAGCTAAAAGATGCGACGAATAAAACAATGAGAGATTTATCTAGTAGTCAGCTAGAGAAACTTGACAAAAGTATGGATGCAATCATAAAGGATTTGCAAACAAATAAAGATTCTTATGAAAAGAAATCGTCGAAAGAAGCTTATTTACTTGCTGCTCAATATGCGCAAATTATGAAGCAGCGAACGCAATTATTTTTAAGTGATAATAATTATGCAAATCTTCGTGATGAATATTTAGCGAACAACTTACAATGGATCGTTGATTTTGAAGCGGGTCGAGGTCATGATAAAGTACTGATGTCTGCTCATAATGGACATATAGAAAAAACTTCGGCGAATCTGGCAGGGTACAAATCTATGGGCCAATACTTAGACGAAGTGTATAAAGATGCGTACTTTGCTATTGGGACTGACTTTGTTAAAAATACGTTTCAAGCACAAAATGAGTCTGGCGTAAGAAAAGAGTATACAATTAAGCACCGTAATGCATTAATAGATGCTTTCAGCGAAGTGAAGGAAAATATATTCTATGTAGACTTTAAAAAGGCTAATGAATCTCAGGATTTAGCTGACATCTTAGCACAAAAACAAAGAATGGGTAATATCGGAGATGACTTTAGTGTTTGGTATAAGTTTATGAAGATGCTTTATACAATTAATATGACACCTGCTGAGGCATATGATGGCATTATAATTGTGCAAAAGGCAACACCAACAAAGGTTATTGATTAACGTGGAGAAAAGCTATTGAGACAATGAAATTAAAGTATGACTCTTATGGCAAAATGAGGGGTTGATTTCCGTTCCGACTGGGCGAGTAGCCTGGAACGGAAATCACTCTCACTTAAAGAGCCGCAACATTCACAAAGATTTCTTTGACCATTTTGTTTTTCAACACTATGAAATCGAAGTTTAAATGATGTATATTTCCGTTTCATTACACCTTCTAAGACTAAGTATTGAATACCTCAATTTTGTTAATGATAAAAAAGAGGAGGTGTGGAAACGATGGCACAAGAAATTCTTTGTGAAGTCAATAACTGTACATTTTGGAACTCTGGAAACAGATGTGGTGCAGAAAAAATTTATGTTGTAAGTCAAAAGGGACAACATGCATCTAATAGTGAAGAAACAGATTGTAAAACATTTAATCCTGAAACACATTAAATGTTTAAAGGGTAACCATATAAATGGTTACCCTTTTCCTATATCTTTATAAATAGACATCCACTTTTTCTTTGTTAAACAAAAGCGTATGAGCATTTTCCACTTTTTCCTCTACATAATCTAATGAATACTTTCCATAGGAATCTGTTAAATCACCAATCGCACGAGATAAATTATCAATAACAGGAATCAACGTTTCTAAGTGAGTAAGTACTCCGCCTTTATTCATTTCATCAGTAATTTCATGAGCAAGATGTTGAATCTTTCTTAATCGCAATTTTTCAGATTGCATGAAACCCTCCTTGTTGAACCAATTTATGATGCTTAAATATATGTCAAACCATATAATTTCATGAATGATTCCGATGGGCCTTCACCTTGCTAGATTTTACCGAAAGACTACTCAGATCCAACAGCCGACAGCTCAGGTGAAATCTTAAATATTCAATCTCCATATTATTTTTTAGCGATATAAGCGTTAATTTAGAAGGTTATCAGAAAGAAGAACATACGGATCAATTAAAGAAAGGTAAAATTGGCGATGCGTTAAATGAATTGGAACTAATTAGCAAATAAGGTATAATAACTGTGAAATAAAAACTAATAATAGAAGTAGCGGGGGAAGAAAGATGGATAGGTTATTGCAAAATATTGTTACTTGGGCCAGCAAGAAAGAAACGCCAATTGTTATTGGTATTTCTGGTCATGGAGCAGCAGGAAAAACAACGTTCGCCAATAATCTTATTAACTGCTTTAACGGAGATGAAGTGAATTATATCAATACAGACCCGTACATTGTTAGTTCGGATATACGAAAGCATACAATTATCAATTATACTTATCGAAACGAGCAGCATCATTTTAAAATGACAGCTTGCCATCCAGCGGCGCATCATTTGCCTTCTTTGGAAAGAGATATTCAAATGGTTAGAAAGGGTCTGGATTTATTGACAATAGATACGCACTATATGAAATGTGCGTTTATTTCTTCAAAAAATAAAGTAACAATTGTAGAGGGGATGTGTGTAGCATTTATTGATCCCCAACTATTTGATTTGAAAATTTATTTTTATACAGATGGTGAGACGGAATTAAAGAGAAGGTCCGGTCGTGATGTAATTGAAAGGGGAACCGATATCAATTATTTAAAGCAATCCCATGAAGAACGTCGGATTCAATATGAATTGTTTATGCATTCGTATAGTGAGCATTTTGATATTATTTTTAAAACTTCCGATGAAGTAGTATGTCTAGAAAAAAATACGTTTGAATTTAACGACAGATTATCTCTACAAGCTTAAATAACTATAAGAGCCTACATCCTATTTAAATAGGGTGTAGGCTCTTATACAATTAATATTGAAATTTCACTCGAACATTCGCTTTAATGGCTATTTGACCTTGTTCAATAGGTGTCGATATTTTGGAATCAGCCATCGCCATTGATCTATACAGGACAGGTGTATCTTCATGTCCCTCAACGATTTCGATTGGTTGTGGTTGTAAAGGCAGATGCATCGTTTCTGCAATCGTTTTAGCTTTCATTTGGGCATTATGAAGGGCCAAACTAAGAGCTTGTTGATAATAGGCATCTACATTGTCAATGTTGAATTGGATAGAGGAAATCCGATTTGCACCATTTTCTACTGCTGTATCAATAATTTCACCAATCTGGCTCGTATCCGTTACTTTAACGGTAATACCATTTGTTACTTCATAGCCTTTAAAAATCTGTTGGCCGTCCTTATAATCATAAAGTGGGGAAATAGTATAAACCGTTGTTTGAATATTTTCTCTCGGGATATGGAGAGCTAAAAGAGATTGGATGACACGATTCATAATTATCGCATTTTCCTGCTGTGCATCTTGTACATTTTTTCCTCTTGTTTGGACTTCTAACTGAATTTGAACATAGCTTGGAGTAGCTAATACTTTTCCATTTCCAGTGACAGCAATTACGCGAGATACATGGGGTGATTGTTGACTAACACTTGCATAGTACATAGAGTACCACCTTTCGAATGGTTCATATTAGTTATGCTATGCTTGCTACAGAAGAAAATTGTTTTACTTTGTCTGCTTTCTCAACAATTTATCATGGAGTTTTGTAAATAGCAGTAAAGCTAAAATTGTCCCAAGGAAGGCCGAAAGCATGTCCCATTGTGCATCCCATTGATCTCCTTGCATACCTACAAAATCTTTCGCTGCTCCACTACCCTTTGAAATTTTTGTACTGAGCCATTCAATGATTTCATAGAGAGCGGCAATAGCGAGCATAATGCTTATTGTTATGCCTGTTAACCAGGCGCCTTTTACTAGTGGTGTTTTTCGTATTAATATTTCTCTTATGACAATGGCCATCAAACCTTTTAGGAAATGCCCAAATCGATCGTAGTCATTTCGTTTTAAGTGAAACTCCTCTTTAATCCAGTTAAAAAGTGGAACCTCCGAATAAGTATAGTGTCCACCAATAAATGTTAGAATAGATAAAAGGGCAATGATAAAATAAGAAAGTGTTGTAAGGCGAAACTTGTTATAAATAGCGACTACAATAATAATTGCAACGACAGCGGGACTAACTTCTGCGAGCCAGTCTAAATAGGATACTGGTTTTATGACAGACCACACGAAAATAATTAGTACTATTAACAACAAAATTACATGTATTTTCCGATGATTATCTTTAGACAAAACAAACACTCCTTTTGTCTAAAGTATAGGAATAGAGTAAATAGCTTATACACTTTATAAGACTGAAGAAAAAAGCGCCTAGTCGTATTGCACTGACGCTTTGTAATAATTTTGTTATACCATTCTTAATAATGCCTCTACACCAGACATTCCTTCAGAAATACCAAGTTGATGCGCTTCATATGTCACAGATTCTAATGGAGCTGTCAATAATTCATCAATTGTTTTCACGCCAACTGCTCGACCGGCAATAATTTTCCGATCTGCTAAGCGGTCATTTAATAGACCAACATCTAAAGCCCCACACATAATGTACCCCGTGTCGTTAGAAATTGTTAGCAGTGTTGTTTTTGGTAATTGAACAACTATTGCAGTGAAAAAATGGCCTTTAATCATAATAGGCTCAATTGTTACCATCCGAAATCACTCCTTTTCTCTCTATATACATATGGCGATAGTTAAAAAGGTGTTCGGCATTTTTATTAAAAAATTATTAGTTACCAAAAATGATCGGTGTTTTAAGAGGAGAAAACAGCCAAACCTTCATAAGTATAATTCATTGTAATTCGTAAATAGTAAGTTGACGGAGTTATGTGAATTTGAACTTGGGAGGTGATGCTTATGACACGTAAATATGTATTGGTTCTATCCTTGTTTTTTTTAATCATATCGGTAATATCTTCAGTGACAACCTATGCGGATAAAGGACGACCTTATTATGAGGAGACAGGGGAAGTTGTATGGGACATTAACACAAAAGACAAAATAATTGCTCTGACTTTCGACGATGGCCCTCATCCCCAGTATACGGCAGCTATTTTAGATTTATTGGCTAAGTATGATGCAAAGGCGACGTTTTTTATTATTGGAAAAAATGCAGAAAAATATCCAGACCTTGTTTTACGATCTTTTTCAGAAGGACATGAGCTTGCCAATCATACGTATTCACATCCGTTTAAAGCTTCCGTAGCTGAATTACAGTCACAACTACGTAAGACAAAGGAAATAATTTATAGTATTACTGGATTTTCACCGATATTGTTCCGTCCTGTAGGTGGTTACTATAATGATCAAATGATTAATGCCGCTGTAAAGGATGGATACAAAGTAGTGATGTGGTCTTGGCATCAGGATACTCAAGATTGGAAACAGCCAGGGGTCAATAAAATTGTACAAAAAGTGATGAAGGGAACGGAGCCAGGTGATGTTATTTTGTTCCACGATGGAGGCGGCAATCGTACGCAGACCATCAAAGCATTGGAGGAAATATTGCCAAAACTGAAGAAACAAGGCTATACATTTGTCACAATATCCGAGTTGATTAAAATCAAACAGCAACAAGAGCAAGTGCAATGAGGATAATAAGCCATCTCAGTAGATTGAAATGGCTTATTTTTTCTCCATGTCTTCGCGCAGCGGATAGTAAAATTAGTCATTTCAATATTACCAAAATAATAGTGGTGCTAGGGCAATTCCGGCAACTACCCCAAATGCGATTCCAATTCCAAAAGCTGCTCCGGCTCTTCCAAAACCCCAACCCCATCCTAAACCATAACCGCCAAATCGTCTATCAGGTAGAATCCACACCTGTCTTCTATCCACCCTAGTTATTTCTCCATAATGTACTCTGCCACCAGTTTCTACAATTCTTACACGTTTACCATGATATTTACAGCAAAGATTATAAGTATCAGCTGGATTCACAAACTATCCCTCCTTTCGGCTTCCTTACAAGCTAATATATGCGGTTGCAAACATTATCACTAGCCGATTGTCTACGCCAGACATAAGCTATAGTAAGGGGGGAATGTATGTCAGTAATACCTACAGATGAGTGGCTCAATGAATTAATAGCTAGTCAAAAGCGTAATCACAAAAATCTTGAGGACTTACAACGCTCTATACTTTGCAGTCGTTTAGTAGAGATTTTTATTGGTGGATCTCTAGATGAAATACAATTTGAACTACTGCAACAGGGACTTTTTCAGTCACATGAAAAAATAGATATTAACAAGTTAAAAAGACAAAACGTTTGGGAAGTAGTACAGAAGGAATTTAACTATTTAAAGGAGAAATGGAGCGGTCCAAATATACCAATCTATATCTTCCCAATCACGCAGGAGCAAATGATTACTAAGAAAAACGGTGTTGCCTATCCAAATGCTATGTTTTTATATATAGGAGAGCTTGAAAAGCAGGAGCTTAAAGCACTATTTGCACATGAGTATAATCATGTTTGTCGTTTGCAATATGTAAATAAATCGCTAGACGAAGTGACTTTATTAGATTCTTTAATTTTAGAAGGATTAGCAGAATGCGCAGTGGAGGAAATTTACGGGGATAAATGGTTAGCACCATGGTTGAAGTACTACTCAATGGATAAGATGCTAGAAATTTGGAGGGGGCATATTTTGCCTCAAATCAATATTCAAGGATTAAACAATCATGTTGAGTTCTTATATGGTGGAAAGCTTCCTCAGTGGATAGGATATTGCATTGGTTACGAAATAGTAAGGACCTATATAAAAAATCATTCATCCAATAACCTGCATGTAAAAAGCTCGGAGGAAATACTTGCTGGCTCTGATTTTTCTTTATAAGCAATTCCTATGTAAAGTTTCATCACTGAAAGATAGAGATGGGTAATGTATGTAATGAGGATAAGCTGATCTTTGTTATGACTGGGCGACTCCCAGAAAGCGCCCAGCCGTAACGGAAATCAACCCCGTGTTATGGTGAGGAACCTTAATTTTGATACGAGCGAGTGTGCCCTTCCATAACATTGACACAAATCTTCCGCTACAATAGAAGGAAGGAGTGATTGTCATGTCAAATGAACTTAAAAATGTATTATCACCGGTTATTGATTTGTCAACGAAAGTGCTAATTGTCGGCTCAATGCCGGGGAAACAATCGTTAGAGAAGCAGCAATATTATGGTAACCCACGTAATCACTTTTGGCCGATTATTGGGGAAATCTTAGAAGTAGAAATACCTCAGAATTATGGAGAAAGATTACAATTGCTAAAGAACCATCATATTGGTCTCTGGGATACCATAGAGTCGTGCGAGCGTAAAGGAAGCCTAGATGCAGCCATTCGTAATGAAAAACCGAATGACTTTAAAACGCTTTTTGAACACTATCCTTATATTGAGCTAGTGCTTTTTAATGGCGCAAAGGCGTTCGAGGTTTTTAAAAAGCATATTGGCCTTGAGGTTTTAGATGGTCGAGCATATCAGAAAATGCCTTCAACTAGCCCAATACCAGGGAAAAATATTAAATCCTTTGAAGAAAAGCTTGAGGATTGGCGAGTAATGCACTCTTATTTGTCTAGATAATTACATGACAAAATCCCCTCCGAGTGTGTTGCTTGACGGAGAGGATTGTAAGCATTATTTAATAGATGATGACATTACTGCCATGTGTTGTAGTAAGATCCTGCTGGGCTATAAAAGAATTTAAAATGATATTTTTCAGCTAAGGCTCGACTTTTCTCTTCGTCGTCAAATCCGATTGCCATCACCTGAGTGCCGAATTTTTCTCGGATCTGAATTAATTGTTGCATCTTATTCAGCGCCCATTCATCTTCTCCGACTACATCATAAGAAAAGTTTTCCCACATAACAAAATCGATATTTGGTGCTGTATAATCGGCTAATGTTTGAAAGCCCCAATTTTGAGCAACAGACAAGTCGTTATATTGCTGCTTTATGTTTTTTATAAAGGCAAGCATTGCTTCATTTTGTACGCCCTGTTCTTTTTCAGGTAAGTAGGACTCGATATTGCCAACAGTATCTAAAAACACACCATCCAACCCTTTTTGAACAATTTGTTTTTGAATTTCTTCTAGTAAAAGCGCTTGATAGTGTTCAGATGTCATATCCATTAAATACGAATCCCATTCAGAGAAATACATCTTTTCTCCGCGTTCGTCTTTATAAAAATCCTCTTCTTTTAATTGGCTATAAAACTCTAAATTCCATTTGTCTGCTTCCATTGCGTTAATATAGCCATAAATTAATGTTCCGTTTTTTTGAGCCTGTTTAATATATTTCTGCTGCATTTCGATTGGCTCCACAATGACCAAATCTTCTTTAGCCATTTCCTTGCCAATTTTATCGTTCCCTTTATCTAAATAATATTTGTACTTTTTAACAGCAGCTAGCCTGTCTTGAATACTTGTTGATCCTGCAGAAAAATTTGTACAGTTGAAAAATAGCCAGATCCCAAAGGACAATAAAATTGTAGTAATTAGTAAAATTATTTTTCGCATGAGTACCCCTTTTCTTGGAAAACATGCCTTTTATTATACGGTGTTTACAGTAAAAATACGAATGTAGTTTAAGTCGACTAAATACAAGGCTAATAGGCAATTGCTCAACGGTTATTAGCCCTCCTTCATATATTGAATTATGTAAAAGGAGGGGTTTATCATGAACAATCCATTTGAACAGATTATGCCACTTCCAGAATCCGATTTCGAACCTTCATTCGGACGACCTGGTTTTGGCCAATCACCATCATTTAGACCACCTGGTTTTGGTCCACCACCGTCGTTTGGCCCGCCTGGTTTCGGCCCACCACCATCGTTCGGCCCGCCTGGTTTTGGTCCACCACCATCATCTAGACCACCAGGTTTCGGCCCGCCGCCATCGTTTGAACCACCTAGTTTTGGCCCACCAAGCTTTGGCCCACCACCAGCAGGTCAAATGCCTCTAGGCCCACCACCTAGCTTTGCACCATCAACTCCACCATTCGGAATAGGAACAAGTGGTATTCAATCATGCCTATTTAGAAATACGTATATATGGATGTTTAATGGATCGAGCTTTTGGTTCTTCCTAACTGCTGTAGGAAGAGAGTTTATTGCAGGGTTCCGATGGAGTAGCAGAAGTGGCTGGCGCTTCCAAACTATTGCAAGAAGAAATATTCGTACGTATGAATGTTCGAGATGGTAATTAAGCGTATTGAGAAGCCGTGATAAATAGTTCATTTATAAAATAAAGGTAGTCATTTTAAATAAAGTTTTCAACACTCTGAAAACTCCTGAAGCATGTATGCTCTAGGAGTTTTATTCGTAGTATACTTAATACTTCTCTACGTCATGCACAAGTTGCTTATACTCTGCAAACCACTTTTGCCATTCTTCCATTGGGAATTCTCCATGTACCGTTCCATTTAATAAATCTGAAAGTAGGCCTAAGCATATATGCCACCCGGCTAAATCTTTAGGGGTATGCTCAGTTAGCGCACCAATCGATTCGAGTAATACTAATATGGAGCCGCTGCTAGTGGGGGAGAGTTCAAATCTTAATGTATCTTTGCCCCAGTCAAATTCGAGCACTTCCTTCTCAATATAGTCTGTAATTGTTATTTCCATATAATTATCTGTTCCATCATTCATATTAAAATGGATTTTACCGTTTTTTCGAAGATCAATAATTTCTAAATTATTCATCCAATTTCGAATCTTTCCATTCTACGTTAATACAGCCCAAACAGCATCAACAGAATGTGACAGTGGTCGGTTAAATTTTACGACATAGTTATTTTGTTGTTTTTGAATAGTAGCGAGCATGGGTATCCTCCTTATTTATTTTCCCTCATCATAAACTGCATGAAATAGTCTTGTCATGCATTCTTATTTAAATGTCCATATCCTAAAATAATCAGACCATTATATTTCCCTTTCTCTATATTTCTTTATTATATTTATGTCCAAAAAGTAGAACTTCAGATAATATGATTTAAAAGGAGAAATTACCATGCCATATCAACAAGCTTTAGAGCGCTATATTGAGGCTACAAATTCCCATAATTTTTATAACGTAAAGGAAATTTTGCATCCGCAAGCGGTGTATTGGTTTACGGATCAAACATGTACGACTGTAGAAGAAATAGGTGTTTATTTTACTGATGCTTGGAATGTAATAAAGGAAGAAGTTTATTCGGCTACTGATGTGCACTGGCTTACGGTTGATGAACAATCAGCTACCTGTATTTATACATACCATTATGAAGGCTATCATAACGGAAAATTAGTATCAGGCAGCGGGAGAGCAACGAATATTTTTACGGTCTTAAACAATGAATGGAAGTTAATCCATGAACATTTAAGCAGTTAGTGAAGCTTCAAGCTATATAATCTTTAATGATACTTGAATGAGTAGTAACGAGATGATTACTGTTAGTAATATTTTCGCTGTTTTCATTGGGATTTTTGGTAAAACTAAAAGGCCAAGCTGAGAGCCGATAATGGAGCCAATTGCCATCGCAATTGCGTAATGCCATTGAATAAAGCCAGTCTGGTAAAAAACTAAAAATGCTCCTGTACAGCTCCCAAATATAAGTACGCGTGTGAGCTGTACAGCCTTTATATAGGAGTAATGGTAGCGAAAAAAATGTAGTATGCTGAAAGTTGAAGAGCCAGGTCCAAAGCCACCATCATAAACCGCGATTAAAAGTGGCTGCCATAATTTATCGCTGTGCTTAGTGTCATCTTCTTCTGAACTAACAGTCCATTCTTTATTTTTCAACGTTATAAATAAGGCGAAAAAAAGTAGAATACATGCAATAATATTCATCGTTTTTTCTGAGATGGATACTGTTAGGAGTGCACCACAAATTCCTCCGGCAAAAGCTACAGCAACATATTTCATAATAGAGGCTAGTCGAAGTTCCTTATGATAAAGAAGATAAAAGATACTCGACAACGCTGCAATGCCCGATGAAAACTTATTCGTAGCAATGCTTGTTTGAATAGGTATGCCAACAAGCATCATGGCCGGGATCGTAATAAGCCCAGCGCCCCCAGCAAGGGTACCGATAAAAGCGGCAATAATTCCAATACTGACGAGGGTCAGTGAAAGCTTCGTATAAAAAAGTCCCACTACGATGGCAATAGTCACAATCAAAATAAAAGATTTTTTCATAAGCGGCTCCTTTAGCGTTATTAGTTAAAGGGTACTGGTAAATAATTTATAAATCTAATATATTATTTTTCGTTTTGTATAAATAAAATTTATAAATATAATCGGTACAATGGTCAGCCGATTTTTTCTCTTCCAAGCCCTTCAAATAGAACTGTAAATAGCTATGAATTCAGAGGTGAATGAAACTGATAAAAACAGAAGAAGAGTTAAAAAGCTTAATTGCTGCAGATGAATGGATGATGGACATTCTAAAAATTGTAGAAAAGCTCCAATTACCTGATTCATGGATATGTGCAGGATTTATTCGATCCAAGGTGTGGGATTATCTGCATGAAAAAGAATATAGAACGCCATTAGCTGATATTGATGTGATATATTTTGATAAAGTAAATCTCTCAGATAACTATGAGAAGCAACATGAACAAGAATTGACGAAGTATTTACCTGATGTGCCTTGGTCTGTGAAAAACCAAGCAAGAATGCATGTAGTAAATAACAGTGAGCCTTTCAATCATCTAATGATGGTATTGCGCATTTTCCAGAAATGCCAACAGCTATTGGAGTGAGGCTTTCTTATGGAAGACTTGAGATAGCTGCACCTCATGGTATTAAACACTTAGTTTTTGGAATTGTCGCTCCTACACCATATTTTCAAAAGGGCTCTCCGATGCATGAAGTTTATAAGGGTAGAATCCATAACAAACAGTGGGAATCAATTTGGACGAAACTACAGATTTTCTACTAAAATGAAGCGAAGGAGCTAAGGGATTTGTATCACGATAAACATCAAATAATCTCGCATTATGAAAGATCTATCGTATTTGTGAAAAGTTTAGCAGGCATAACTGAAGAACAATGGCGTACCCCTATAGAGCCTAGGAAATGGGCGGTTGCAGAGGTAATTGGACATCTTACACCGTGGGATGAATTTGTGTTAAATCAACGTTTACCGTTTCTTTTTACAGAGGAGAGCTTACCAAAAGGGCCAGATGTAGGAGAGATGAATGCTAGTGCAGCAAGGAATAGTCGTGCAAGAAGTAAAGATGAAACGATAGCTAATTTTATCCATCAGAGACATCAGCTAATAGATGCGCTTTATGAAATAGTGGATGAGCAATGGCAACAGCCTTTTACAATTGGTGCTTCTGAACTAACACTTTACAGTTATTTTGCTAGTTTAGTAGATCATGATCTACATCATTTTTCACAAATTCAAACAGTTTTAAAGAATGTAGGGGCTATAAAATGGATATCAAGCATTTAATCGATTACTATGCACATGCGTCTGTAAAATTTACGGATGTTTTTACGAATAAAATGGAGCCAGGTCAAGTAGACAAAGGTCGAACAACAGCCCCCGGGAAGTGTGGATTGGTTGTGCCACTTGCTGGTAGCGCTATATTTAGTTTTAACGGTACTCCTTATACAATGGAGCCGGGTATGGTCGTACATGCAGGACCACAAATGCCAATCGAAATTAAAGCTTCTAATGATAAAGGATGGGAGTATGCAGTTGTTCATTATCAACTTTCTACCGAAGAGTCAATTTTATATCCATTATCAACTCAGCACTTTTTAATCAATACAGGCTATCATACTAAAATTATTGACTATGTACAGCAGTTAATAGAAAGCCAAGCAATGCCAGGTAATATGTCAGTGCTAAAAGCAAAGACTCTATTTATGAATCTTTTGGAAGCTATTCTTATGTCGGCAAAAGTGAAGGTGCTCGATACGGCAAGTCACCAGATGGAACAAGCTTTACAGTATATACATGAGAATTATGCTACACAACTTTCTGTTTCGAAAATTGCTGAAGAATTTGGCGTGGAGCGTCGTAAGTTTGCCTATCTGTTTGAACAGCATACAGGGATGAATCCTAGCGTCTACTTAACGGAATATCGTATTCGACGGTCAAAGGAGTTACTGAAATATGACGATTCGCCAGTAGCGGAAATAGCAGAATGTGTAGGTTATATAGACTGCTTTTATTTCAGTCGAGTATTTAAAAAATGTACTGGAATGTCGCCGACAACATATCGAAAAACAATGCTTGAGGAAGCTAAATACTTATAAAAAAGTTGTTTCTTTAAAAAGAAGCAGCTTTTTTTGTGCTCGGGAATCGGCAAAAGTCCATGTGATTCGTGAAATCGTCCATTCACATCTGTTTTCCACTTTGTTAGGATAGTATCCGTAAATGATAATAGATATCAATTAAAAAATAAATACTATTGACTTATAAATGAAAATGATTATCATTATCAATATAATCAAGTTCGTTAGGAGAGAATATCGATGAATAAATATTTTAAAATGTGTGCACCTGCTCTATTAGCTCTATCTTTGGCTGCGTGTGGAACGGATAAAGCAGAAGAGTCATCAACATCTACAAATAATGCAGCAGAAACTAGTGCAACAGAAACGCAAACAAATGAAGCGAAAACACAAACGATTACATATTTAGGCGAAAAATATGAAATTGCTACAGATGTCAAAAACATAGTAGCTGCAAGCTTAGAATCTATGGAAGATGCGGCAATGCTCGGTATCAAGCCAGTTGGTGTGCTTGATATAGGTGGGAAAATTCCAGCATATCTTGCTTCTGAATTAGAAGGTGCTGAGCTTGTTGGGAATAAAATGACACCGAATACGGAAGCCATTCTTCAACTGGATCCAGATGTTATTTTAGGTTCCTCAAAATACCCTGAGGAAATGGCTGAAAAACTTAAAAAAATTCAAACGATGATTCCGTATTCTCATGTCTCTACAAATTGGAAAGAGAACTTAACGTTACTTGCACAGCTTACAGGTAAAGAAGATGAGGCAAAAAAAATCATTGCGGATTATGAAGCGAAGGTTGCTGACTCTCAAGTGAAATCTAAAGAGCAATTAGCGGACAAGCAAATTCTAGTTATTCGAGTACGTGGTGGCATCATGTATATCTATCCTGCAGGCGTTTACTTAAACCCTGTTTTATATGAAGATTTAGGTGCTCCAATACCAGAGATTTTAAAAACGGCAAAGGCACAGGCTGAACTATCTCTTGAAACATTAGCCGAGGTTAATCCTGATGCTATTTTCCTTCAATTCGAGGAATCAGAAAATGCTGACGCACCAAAAGCGTTAGAAGAGCTACAAAAAAATCCAATCTTTACAAGCTTAAAGGCATCACAAAATAATCAAATTTTCGTGAATGCCATTGAACCTTTAGCACAAGGTGGTACTGCATGGTCTAAGGTGAAATTCTTAGATATCGCAGCTGAAAAATTACTTAAATAGTATAAAGAGGCTGGTAGTAGATTTGGTGGTATCACCAGGCTATTACCAGCCTTTTATAGGTTAGAGGAACTCAGTCTAAGAACGCCACGTCCTGTGGCAACGACTGAGTGACCAACATCATGTTGCTGCCGCTGCGTTATCACTACGCTTTCGCACAGAAAACATTTGTTGGCCCAACGCCTCCGGACGCATTGTTTATCCGCGCGACAGCGGCAAATGTTTACTGTAGCGACAGCTACAATTACGTCGAGGCATAAATTGATATAGAAAAAGGTGCGGAAGTTGAAAAAAACAAACATTGTAGCATTTTCAATATTAGCAGCTTCTCCATTCCTAATTGCGATTGTGGCATTAGTCTCCGTTATGTACGGCACAAAAGACATTAGCGCAATAACGGCGTGGCAGGCGATTACTGCATTTGACCCTTCGAATGTGGACCACCAAATTATACGAACAGGACGTATTCCTAGAATTGCAGCGGTTTTACTGGTGGGAGCATTTTTAGCAGTAGCTGGTGCAGTGATGCAAGGTATTACACGGAATTATTTAGCGTCTCCATCATTAATGGGCGTGAATGATGGGTCTGCATTTGTGATCACGTTAGCAATCGTATTTTTTCCAGGGCTTCCTAATTACCAAATGATTTTACTTTCTATGCTCGGTTCAGCATTAGGCGCAGGAATTGTATTTGGTTTTGGCTCTTTAATTCGCAATGGTTTATCACCAGTAAGGCTTGCCATTATTGGTACGGTCATTGGTACGTTTTTAAGCAGTATTGCTACAGCTATTGCGATGTATTTCCAAGTATCACAAACGGTAAGTGTTTGGTATAACACAAAAGTCCATATGGTAGATATGGATATGCTCATGCTATCGATTCCATTTGGGTTAGTTGGTTTAGTGCTTGCATTATTATCAGCTAAGGCCATTACGATCACTTCATTAGGAGAAGATATCGCTATTGGACTTGGGCAAAAGACAAAAGCCGTAAAAATTATTAGTATGCTTGCCGTTGTATGTTTAACAGGAACGGCTGTCGCACTTGTAGGAAAGATTGCCTTTGTAGGGTTAGTTATTCCTCATATTACACGTTTCCTTGTTGGCGTAGATTACCGCTTTATCATTCCGTGTGGAGCTGTAGTAGGTGCGTTTTTCTTAGCGCTTTGTGATGTACTCAGTCGCTTTGTTAATTACCCATTCGAAACTCCAATCGGCGTCTTAACGGCATTGGTTGGTGTCCCATTCTTCTTATATTTAGTTCGTAAACACGGAGGTGAAAAACGTGCGTAAAAAAACCTCAAGTGTATTCGTGATGACCGTTTCAATATTGGTGTTATTAATTTTTGGTGCAAGCTATCTCCATCTTACAAATGGTGTATTTGATATGTCGGTGATGGATGTCTTAAAAACATTGCTACGAATTGAGCCGAACCCCAAATTTGATCTTGTCATTTTTGAATTCCGATTACCACGTATTGTCATAGCAGCATTAGTCGGTGTTGGCTTAGGAATGGCAGGGGTTGTGCTACAAGGTATTACGCGTAATGGCTTAGCAGACCCTGGGATTCTAGGGATCAATGCTGGTGCTGGTGCAGCAGTAGTCATATTCATGTTTTTCTTTCAATTACATCTTACATCTGCAGATATGAGTAGTTGGCTATCTATTTTGATGATGCCGATTTTTGGGTTTATCGGTGGTGCGATGGCCGCTGTATTAATTTTCTCATTTGCCCTAAAAAATGGTCATTTAGATATGCAACGGCTAATTTTAACAGGGATTGCGATTAATAGTGGCTTTGGGGCATTGTCATTATTTTTATCATTGAAAATGAATGCTCAAGATTTTGAAGCTGCTGCAGTTTGGATGGCAGGCTCCATTTATAATGCAAACTGGATTTTTGTTGTGACTATGCTACCGTGGCTTATTTTATTAGGCTTTTACGTTTATCGGAAATCATATTTGCTCGATTATTTCCAATTAGAAGAGGATAGTATTACTAGCTTAGGGATAGCGGTAGAAAAAGAGAAAATGAAGCTGTTATTGGCGAGCGTTGGCTTAGTCAGTGCCTGTGTATCTGTATCAGGTAGTATCGGTTTTATTGGATTAATGGCACCGCATATTGCTAAACAGCTCGTAGGTATACAACATCGTTACGTCATGCCAGTAAGTGCATTAATAGGTGCGGGATTGCTTATTGCAGCTGATTTTATAGGAAAAACAGTATTTGCGCCGTCTGAGCTAGCAGTTGGTATTGTTGTCTCGATTATCGGGATTCCGTATTTCTTATATTTACTAGTGAAATCGAAGGCATAGGGGGAAATCGTATGCAAACGGCATTTAGAATGGAAAATTTGGCTTCAGGCTATGAACAAATTCGTGTGTTTGAAGGCTTAAATTTAACAATAGAAGAAGGAAAGATTACGACTATTATAGGCCCCAATGGATGTGGGAAATCTACACTTTTAAAAACGATTGGTCGTATATTAAAGAAGCAGCAGGGGACGGTTTATTTACAGGACCAAAACATGCAAAATTTATCGACGAAAGACATTGCGAAAAAGCTAGCTATTTTATCACAGACGCCTATTGCACCAGGTCAGTTAAAGGTTGAGGAGCTCATAGCTTATGGTCGTTATCCACATCGAAATAATGTGAATCGCTTAACAAAAAAAGATGAGGAAATGATTGAATGGGCTTTAAATGTGACAAATACGATGGAGTACCGAGATCGAGAGCTTGCTCAGCTTTCTGGAGGTCAACGCCAACGTGTATGGCTTGCAATGGCCTTAGCGCAAGAAACGAGTATTCTGCTGTTGGACGAACCGACAACTTATTTAGATATGGCACATCAGTTAGAGGTGCTAGAAATTGTGAAAAACTTAAATGAACGGCATCGTTGTACGATTGTTATGGTATTGCACGACATTAATCACGCGGCGCGATATTCTGATCATTTAATCGCAATGCGACAAGGGGCAGTAATGAAAACTGGAACACCTGAGGAAATTTTATGTGCAGATGTTATGCGTAACGTATTCAATATTAACGCACGTATTATGCAAGATCCAGTTACGAAAACACCCGTATGTTACGGCTATGATGTTATGAAGGAGACCGACAAATGATTGAGGAGAAAGCACTTGATTATGTGACGCAAGAAATTGTATCGAAGTTTACGGATTATACGTATACGGTAAATATCTATGTACCGAATGGAGAAATACCGGAAGGAGGTTTTCCAGTCTTATACGTATTAGATGGATCGTCCTATTTCCATCTTGTTAAGGAAGCGGTCCGCCTACAAAGTCGCAATGCACCTAAAACGGGTATTTTGCCAACTATTGTTGTTGGCATTGGGCATGGTGCGGATATGCATGAACGAAGATTTTATGACTTTACAGGACAAGCCGAAACGTATACGTATCCTGCAAGGTTTAAAGGAAAGGGCTATGAGAAACATGGAGGAGCTGAAAACTTCAGTACATTTTTAGAGGAGGAATTAAAGCCAAGTATTCAGGCTCAATTCCCTGTAAATATGCTGCAGCAATCACTGTTCGGGCATTCATTAGCGGGCTACTTTGTGCTTTGGCAATTATTCCATCATCAAGCAGCCTTCCAACGTTATATAGCGATTAGTCCTTCTGTTTGGTGGAATGAGCATGAACTATTCAGTTATGCTTCGAAATTTATAAAAGAGCGTCCATTTGCGTATGAAAAATTATTCATCGGCGTAGGGGAACTTGAAACCTTTATGGTGGATGATGCGCAACAAATTGCGAGCGATTTAGGGGGAATTATGGACATAGCGTTTTATGAAGCGTTGGAGGAAAATCATGCATCAGTCGTCCCAACGGTAATGAGTAAAGCCATTCGTTTTGTGAATAAAAACTAATAGTACAAACCGCATTATCTTCTGATGATGCGGTTTGTTTTTGGTATATGAACATTATTTTAGCGCAGGCAAAGGATGCATCAGCAATTCATGACGTTATGCTACAAGCCTTTAACTACTTTCAGCGCGTGTCCAAACATCCGCTGAAAGTAGTTAAAGCCTCCAGCGGATGTCACGGAATCGGAAAGGAGTGCTTAGGGGATGTTAGCCTAAAACCATCGCATCCATGCGATAACGGCTAACTGACCTGCATCGGTAATAACGCCACGTCCTGTGGCACTACCGAAATGACCGACATCGTGTCGGCCCTCGTGCAGGCCTAAGCACAAAGCCGATTCCGGACGCAATTATGCCGAGGCATAATTGATAGAGTATGAACATGCAACCCCACCATCAAGTGCACTAAGTGAAACAATTGAATTGATTGAACAGGTGATGAAAAATGGAGAGCATGCCTTTATCGGATATATCGATGAGCAACCAGTTGCGATGGTAAGATTTACACTTAGTGCTCAAAGAATTTATTTTTTTAGATTATCCGTAATTCCAGAAAAGCAAGGACGAGGATTAGCTAAAGCATTAATTGAAGAGCTTGAACAATTCGCATGTACGAAAGGAAAAATGATTAGCGAATGTAAAGTACGAATGAGCGTACCAAGAAATATTGAGTTATATCGCTCATTAGGTTATGTTGTCACAAAAGAGGACAAAGAAGAAAATCGTAACGTTTTCTCTCTTTCTGTAGCGACAATGGAAAAACAGCTTACTAATTAGGAGGACTGCACTTGAAGACAAAACTTGGCTGTTTACATGCACATCATTCAAATATTGAATATATCGAACGGGCATTTCAAAATATGGAGAAAGTAGAACTAATCCATTTTGTGGATCCAGGTCTTATCCATCAAGTTTCAAAAGGAACTGAAGGGTTAGCCTTTAAGGTTAAAGAACAACTTAAATGGATGGAAAGCTGTAATATAGATGTCATTCTAATAACGTGTACGAATTATATTGCGTTGTTAGAGGGAGAATTTCTAGAACTTTCTATTCCCATTATTAAAATAGACGAGCCCTTCTTTGAAGCAATATGTGAAGAAGAACGGCCTCAAACGATACTTTTTACAAATCCTAAAACCGTAGAAGGGACGATGGACAGACTTTATCAATACGCCTTACTACATGAGAAATCCATTAATGCTGAAGTGAAAGTTATCGACAATACGTTTGAATTGATTATTCAAGGAAAAAAGGATGCGTATAATAACGCTATTATACAAGCTCTTCATGATGTAGCAGGGGAACTGCGGCATCTTTCAGTTGCACAGCTTTCAATGGTGAGGCTGCGCGGCAATTCGAAAAAGAGTCATCGTTAACGATTATTCATCCTCTAAAGTCGTTAGTTAAATATGTGATGAGGTTTATAGAATAATAGGTTGAACTAGAGAATGCATTTTCTGAATAATCTGTAACAATGTGAGTAGAAAAATCGTTTCATAGGAAAGAACCATGCTTATAAAGGGGGGATGAAGTGAGGCGATGTATAGTTTTGTTTTCAGTGTTGTTGTTTTTAGTAGGCTGTACAATGAATGGGAAAGCAGTTGCTCTGCCAGATGATTTGCCTGACTTTGTGCAAGAAAGTGATTTTAAATCAATTGATTGGGACAAAAAGGCTGTTGAATTTGGAGACAGAGGTATTATTGGTAACTCAAATAAATCGGGTGTTATTGGAGTCGGTATGCCAAGTTTAAACACTCAAAAATGGATGTGGCATATTTGGGGGATTGAAGAAGGACGTGATAATCAATTAACGATTGTCGGGTATCACAAAGATTCTAACACCATACATCCGCTTTTATTAAATGGATGGAATATAGGACTTAGTGGATCTGTTAATGGTGCAGATGCACATGCACCTTCAAATGTGAAGATCCCGAAATCTGGGGACTGGGCAGTTTTACTTTATACGAATGGGAGCTATTTTGATACGTTAATTTATGATATTACTGAATAAAAAGTTGATATTCCATATAATGTAACCCTCATTTTGTAAGCTAAAATCCTTACAAAATGAGGGTTTTACTTAGAAGAACAAATGTGAATAGCGTGAAAAATATAATATTGGTAATATGAAAAGTAAGAACATAGAAATGGAGGATAGCTACATGACCGATTTACGATACCCAATTGGACAATTTCAATTTCCGGAAGTAGTGACAGCGCAGCAAATAAAGGAATGGATAGAGGATATTCGTCTCTTACCGACACAACTAGCAGAGGCGCTTAACGGAGCAAGTGAACAATCCTTCATAAAATCCTACCGAGAAAATGGCTGGACGATTACGCAGCTTGTCCATCATATTGCAGATAGTCATATGAATAGCTATATCCGTTTTAAGCTAGCTTTAACAGAGGATACTCCGACAATTAAACCTTATAACGAAGTGGAATGGGCACAGCTTCCGGATCCGGAAATACCTGTTTCGACATCTTATAAATTGATTGAGGGCTTACATGCACGCTGGGTTTATTTGCTGGAAAGCTTAACAGCAGAGCAAATACAACGAGCGTTTAATCATCCTGATTCAGGATTAATGACGCTTGAAAAAGCTCTAGCCTTATATGCTTGGCACGGGAAGCATCATCTTGTTCATATTCAGATTGCTTTGGCGAAATAATAATTATATTTTTAGAATGAAAAGTAGGCGATTTTTAAAATCACCTACTTTTGAAATTGTTTTTCAAGTAAATATCGTATGTTACACGGATTATGGTGCTATATGGTAGATTTAACCTAAATTACGAACATAATTATCTTTTATACAATATTAATTCCTGCACTTGCGTTACCAGCAAGAGTAGCAGCAACTCCTGTAGTAGTCATGGAGAACACCATTAGTAAACGATCACCAGTATTTACTGGCACTGAAACGTCTGCATTACCACTTGCAATCGTACCTACTAATAAAGCTACTAATGGTAAATTTGGTACTAGGTCAACGAATGCTGCAGTAGGACTGAAAACATTGCTTCCCGGAACTGCGCGGTAAATTTGTGCTCTGACTGTTGCTGTTCCTGTTAGGGTTAAAGCGGCAGTTGCTGCGATTGTTGCAGAAATAGATGTAATAGTGCCAGGACGTGGAACCGTAAAAGCTTCTGTGACAGCACTAGATGTTAGATCTATATTAATGCCAGCAAGTATTATCCCTGGAACAGCTGTACCGAATCCTACAAGACTTACAGAAGCAATTAAACCAGAACCAGCAGTTACTAAAGCAACAGGAGTTATTCCTGATGAAAATGGGATAATTGAGCCTGTTGGTGCTGGTGTAGTAATACATGCAGCGTCGACCGCTAAGAAAGGTCCAAAATTTTCACATTCATTATTATTAGAAGAGCAGCCACACATAGAATTATTCATACACATTTTTACACCCCCTTTCTTCATTATTCTATTCAGCTAAGATTGGGGGGGGAGGGCAATTATCTGTATCGTAGTTTTTATATGTGGAAATTTTGAGGCTTCATTTGAGAAGCTTTGGCATTTTGCGAGTATTTACTAAGGGGACTTGTTTTTTCAATTGAACATAAAAAAGTCCAATATGTATTTTCATACTTATTGGACTTATTCATCGTATACTTCTCCAGTTTGCTAAACACTGTACATCCTAATTTTAAACTAACTCCATTTTCGAAAGAAATTGAAAAACAAAGAGTTCTTTTCTTTTTTATGCCCTTCTTCAGTTGCTTCTTCTTTTAGCTCAGGTTGTTTGTTTATCTCTTCTATTTGTATATGTGTTTCATATTTCTCCTCTGGCGTAGCTTCAAAGACTTCAAATTCGTTACTTTTTAAAGTGGTGGATGTATTTGTGTCGACTTGCTTAACTACTTGAGAAGCTTCAGGAATGGGATGCCCATTAACTACTTGAGAAGCTTCAGGAATGGCATGTTCATTAACTACTTGAGAAGCTTCAGGAATGGCATGTTCATTAACTACTTGAGAAGCTTCAGGAATGGGATGCTCATTAACTACTTGAGAAGCTTCAGGAATGGCATGTTCGTTAACTACTTGAGAAGCTTCGAGAATGGCATGTTCGTTAACTACTTTAGAAGCTTCAGGAATGGCATGTTCATTAACTGCTTCAGAAGCCTCAGGAATGGCATGTTCATTAACTACTTTAGAAGCTTCGAGAATGGCATGTTCGTTAATTACTTCAGCTACTTCAGAAGTGACAGGCTCATTTGTTATTACAGAGCTCATTTCATCTATAGTGACAGTGTTATTAATTTTTTCGGGTTCTCCGTAATTAACTAAATTTTCCGTATTAAGGTCGTTGCCAGTGGAATTATGGATTTCGGCATGCGGTAAAGTATTAGATTCATAAACACTAATTGGAATTTCCTGTGCATTGGTAGCGTGTTTAAAATGGAAGGTGGATTTGGTAGTGGTATTTCTATATAAACCATTATATATTTGGCTTGGATGAGTATTTATTGATTGAAAATATTGTTGATTAAAATGGCGTTCTTCAGGTACATTTCTTTGATTTTCGTTGTGAGCAGAAGGTATACCATTGTTACCATCTAATTGCGCATTTATTACTTTTCCTGCCAGACTTTGTAGCATTTTATAAGATGGCTGTTTTGATGTAATCGCCGATTGGTTTGTTGTCTGTGTAATGATCAGATCCCTTTGTACACCGTTAGCAATAGATTTGGATGTGTTTTCAGTTTTAGGTGTAGCGGTTGGAGCTTCAGTATTTTCAATAGTGAGTAATTTGTTTAAAACCCTTAATAATTCTTGGTTCATTTCCTCAATCGTTTGATTCAGAGACTCAATTTGTGCTGATAGAAGTTTTATCTGCTCCTCATAGCCTCCGATTTGTGAATTTTGCTTATCATCTATTGTTTCAGTTAGCCCTTCTAAAAGTGCCATTTGCGTTTTAATCCCATCAAAATCAATTTTCATAAATAAATAATCTTCCATTGAAGTTCCCGTTTTTAATGAAGTTAACGTGTCCTTGTAGGTTTCTATTTTTTGCTTCAATTCTTCAATGTCTTGAGTGGAGTACAATTTTGATTTTGAATCTTCCATTGCATTTCCCCCCTTTCAGTCCATTAATATTTTATTAAAAATATTTACTTTCTGTTACAAATATACCGGTCCTTTCAAACATTTTTGTTTCTTCTTAAGAAGAGGCGATGTAATTAATAACGATACATACTGATACTTAAGTATTTTAACTTCTTTCATCAATTACTTTCTGTAGCGACAGCTACAAGTATGCCGAGGCATACTTGATTAAATAAAAATCAGAACGAATTACTTTTTAGCCCATGCACTTTTAGTCAGAAAACATAAGATACAAACGAAAGGTAAAAAAAATATGGAGGTGTCAAAAGGATGCAAGATAATATGCCATCCCAATTGCAGGAAACAATTTGTATAAACGTCGATAAGGTATTCGACTGGATTGTAAAGGAAGCGTCGTTTGAGTTTTCTACTACTGGACCAATTACTTTTCCAGGAGTAACAGCAACTACTAACCTAACAGGTGCAGTGGTTACATGTACTGTAGTTCCAAGAGCAACTAATCCTATTGTTATTTTGAACCGTGAGAATCGTCAGTTCTCCATTGATGGTGCAACGGTATGTCTTCAAAATCTGACTATTCAAAAGAACTTTACTCTTACATTAGTTGTTACTTTACCAAATGGTACTAGGTTTACAAGCAATCCTATTACAGTTTCACGTTGTGAACAAGTTACATTATGTGCGCCGAAAGGGACAGATGTAGAAATTTTATTCACAGATTTAGATTGTTTCGTGTGTTCAACAGGAACTCTAACACCTGGAGCAGGTACAATTACGTTTTCTGCATTAGTAGTTACTATATCAGTTTGCCAAAGTATTCAATCTACATTCCCAGTTACTGTGGAATTCTTAGCGACTTTCTGCGAGCCAAGAGCAGAATTACCGTTTGCGTGTCCGGGTGTAGTTCGCCCAGCGCAATGCCCTTCTGTATTCCCACCTGCTGGTTAATGGTACTAACACATAGAAGAAAATCATATTGTAAAGAGAGGATAATCCTCTCTTTTTTTTTATGAAAGGACGTAACTGTCATATAAAGAAGTTTGAATTCAATTTGATTAATTCAATACTATTAGTAAGGGGGTACTGATTATGCTTACTCGCATCAATCGTGTAGAAGAAAAAATAAATGAGTTGAAAAAACAAACGGATTTTTATGTTCATGAAATGAAAAAAGCGATTGAGGAGTTGATCGTTCCGGAAAGTGTCAACGTTATTAGTTATTTTACATCCTCAATCAATATTTCATATAATCCCGATGAGGAAAGCTTATGCCTGGGCTCTTATCATATTCGTAATATAGGTACTCAGCCTATAACGAATCCTTCTCTATGTATAAAGCTACCTGAAGACTCCCCATTCTCCTTTTCAGGAAGGTATGTCTATGAACATTTCGCACCAAATTTAAAAGGAAATAGTAGCTGGGAGCGAATTAATGATCAATCGAGCAAAGAGGAGTTTTGGCTTAGACCTATAGGAAAAACAACGTTAGAGCCAAACGAGACACTATCATTTCCTAACTTTCAAATTAAATGGGGTAATAATTCATCTTATTCAGGAAGTATTATGGGTTTTACATATTGTGATCAGTTAGAAGATGGTATCGTCGTCTTAAATCCTATTAATCTCAATGGAATGAGTTATATACAGGAGGATGAAAATGAGTGAAAAAATAGATAGTGTTGCCCATCAAATTATTAAGGAACAGCTTGCAAATCTACCTAACTATATTAATGAGGAAAACAATAGCTTTGCTTATCTCGAAAAAGGCACGTTGAATCTACTTATTACCCATTTAATAGCAGGAGAAAAGAGAATAGCTAATGAAGTTGGCGATGAGGAAATAGAAATTAAGATGATTAAGCAGCTTGATGAGGTGTTAGAGGAGAGTAAGGAGCAATTTGAAGAAGTGATTAGTTTACTTAAAAAATTGTCGTGATAGGAGGTGTAAGTGTGGATAATGATATTGTCAAAAACAATGATCCTATCCAGCTTCAACAAATGATCATTTTTTTAAGAGCCGAATTAGCGAAGTATAAAAATGAAGTTAAAAGGCTTAGAGATGGTGATTATTATTCACTAATACTGAGATTAGAGCGAGAAAATGTTGATTTAACAAAACAGAAGAAGGAGCTTTCGATGGAGCTATTAAAGCTGAAGAGAGACCATGATAGAACAATAAAAACTTACTATGATGATATACAATCAAGAGAAATCCAGAAGAAAAAACAACTTTCTTCGATAGAGGGTTTATTAAAAGAACTGGAAGAACTGCGTGTAGAAAATAAGCTAATAAAGGAATCTCTAAATTTCACTAAAGATGAATTACTTTCTATGAGTTCAGATAAGATTACAGTGGATAGCCTTGAAAATAAGTTGAATGTCTTTACGAGAGATATAGGCCAACAAATGAAGTCGATCATTGAAGCCATCGAAAGATCCCGTTTAGAACAAACCGATTCAGACAATCTTAATAAGCATTTAGTCAAAGAAATAGAGGAGAAAAGCAGTGAGGTAGCAAAATTATCGGAAGAATTAGCAGATGTAAAAAAACAAAGCCCTTCTCTGAGTGGAAAAACGACGATGGTTCCCGAATTCCTGACACGTGTAGATGCCCAAGTGAATAAGGTATTGGCTCAATCAATGGATTTTGAAAAACAGTTGAATCATAAATTACGCTTGCTTGAGGACCTGGATCACAAATTGAACGAGCTAACAATAGAAATAAATACTGATAAAACTGTATAAAGTATGCTGTGAAAGGCTGTTTCAAAAGTAAGATGAAACAGCCTTTTTATATTATAAATTGGAAGAAGATTTCGGCTAGGACTCCGAAATCTTCTTGTGAAATACATGATTATAATTTGTTGCATCTCGTAAAGCTTTTTCCTCAATTGGAATGCGTACAGATAGCATTGTTATATTTAAAAGTGTGAAGCAGAAGGCTGTGAAATATGCTTGAAACATTAAAGGCAGAAGAATAATTTCTAAGCAAACCACTGCGTAATTTGGGTGACGCATAAATGTATAAGGGCCTTTCCGTACCACTTCTGCATTAGGCAATATGAGTATTTTTGTGTTCCAAAAAGACCTTAATGAGCGGATACACCAAATGCGTAATGCTTGAACGGCAATAAATAATAAAAATAATAACGGAAATAAAGGCGATACACTTTTATGATTAGTAACTACTTCAATCATTAAAAATACGAAAAAGGCGGTGTGCAAAGTAACCATATACGGATAATGAGAGGAACCAACTTCATATGCCCCTTGTGAGAGCATCCATTTTTCATTGCGTTTTGCAATGAAAACTTCTGTCAATCTTTGTAGAATGACGAGGATCAAAATAATGTAAATAATCATGTTACTCCCTCCATTTAAGTAATACAGCTTCAGCACAAAAGCCAGGGCCAAGAGCGACGAGCAAACCAGTATCCTCTACTTGTCCTTCATTTAACATAAATTGCTCCAACACGTATAGCACCGTAGGAGATGACATATTTCCATGATATTTTAATATTTCCCGAGAAATGTCGGTTTTTTGGGGAGCTAAATAAAGTGTATCTTCATAGGCTGTTAATACTTTTTTACCGCCAGGATGCGCAATAAAATGGTTAAGCTGTTCACTGTACAGTTCATGTTCTAATAAAAATTGTTCAATGAATGGACCGAGCCAATTGGTGATGATGGTAGGAATGCTTTTCTGGAAAATGACATGTAGGCCATTATTTTTAATATTCCAGCCCATAACATTTTCTGAATCTGGCATCCACTTAGAGCCAGTTCCGATAATAGTAGGTGTTGATTTTTTTACTGCGATATTCACTTCGTCTCCACAGACGAGTATACATGCTGCGCCATCCGCAAAAAGAGAGGCGCCAATTAAATTACTTTTAGAAAAATCATTTGGCTGAAAGGTTAGACTACAAAGCTCAACGCAAACGACAAGAACTTTTGCTTCCGGATGAGCACGACAAAAATCATAGGCTCTACTAACACCAGCTGCACCACCAGCACAGCCAAGTCCCCAAAGTGGAATACGCTTAAGTCGGTCTGAAAAAGGAAGTTGATTCATAACCCGTGCATCAATACTCGGTGTGGAAATGCCTGTGCTACTCACAAAAATAATAGCATCGATATCTTCAGGAGAAATCGGTGATTGTAAAAACGTTTTATTTTGTAAACAGGCTTGAATGACGTTAACGCTATATTGTGTAGCAAGCTCAATATATAAATCGTTACGTTCCTCGAAGGAATGATCCATACGATGCCATTCCGGTGGCACACAAAAATGGCGTGTTGCAATACCACCATTCTCAAACACTTTTAAGTAGCGTTCTAATTTAGGGATTTTTGCATGAAAGAGTTCCTTCGTTAGCTCCTCTGCATTTGTCTGTTGTAATGTGTAAGGTGGTTTGTATGTACTGATCGAAATGATTTTTGACAACTCAACATCTCCTTCGCCAATAGTGGTCTTGTTTATTGTATGCAGGTAGGGAGGGGATACATGCTTGTAAGTTATAATTGACAATTTTGGAAGATTCCGTTATATTGAAAATAACAAAATCGAAAGTAGGTGATGTGACATGATGAATAAAGCCGCTATTAACGAACAGCAATTCGGTTTGTTCAATTTCACACGCCTAAAATATACAATTTAACCACACGTAGTAACGAGATTTAATTCATGATTGTGGTGTTTGTATATTCTCTTAAATGTGCCTGTGAACCTTGTAACTGCCGAATTGCGCAGAGACATGGTTTTTTTTGTGTTTATTTTCAAGTGATGATAAACGATATGCATATTTAGGAGGAAAACAAATTGAATTTAACAACTTTAGGATTTTTAACATATTTTGAAGAGCAAATGACTGGATTTAAACAGGAGGCTAAGCTAGCGAACTGTGTGCCGGCTAGGGTTACATTGGAGCATAAGCATTCCTATCGTGTACTGGCTGAAGAAGGGGAGTGGCTGGCAACGATTGCTGGACATTACGCGTATACATCATTAGCACGTGAGGATTTTCCCGCAGTTGGGGATTGGGTGCTAGTTGAGAAAATGCCTGGTGAGGAAAAGGCGATTATTCATAAATTGTTTACACGAAAGTCAGTCTTTTCACGGAAGGCCGCGGGGGCGGAAGTACAAGAGCAAATTGTAGCATCGAATGTTGATATCGTACTTCTAGTGATGAGCTTAAATGCAGACTTTAATATTCGTCGTTTAGAACGTTATTTAGTAGCTGCGTGGGATTCAGGTGCGAAGCCGGTCGTTGTATTGACGAAGGCAGATCTGTGTGAAGATGTTTCTAGTAAGATACGTGAGGTTGAGTCTGTAACGTTCGGTGTGGATATTTTTGTAACTAGTGCTCTGTCAGGGGAGGGCTTAGAGGATATTCGTGCGCTATTTACGGAAGGCGTAACAGGAGCATTACTTGGTTCTTCTGGCGCAGGGAAATCCACATTGACGAATGCCCTTAGTGGTGAGGACTATATGAAGGTTTCGGATATTCGTGAAGATGATGCGAAGGGGCGCCATACAACTACACATCGTGAATTAGTTTTATTGCCAGGTGGTGGCTGTTTAATCGATACACCTGGAATGCGAGAATTACAATTATGGGATCAGAGTGACAGCTTATCCTCTAGTTTTAAGGACATTGAGGAACTTTCTGCAGCCTGTCATTACAGAGATTGCAAACATCAGAAGGAGCCGCATTGTGCTGTACAGCAAGCTATTACAGATGGTGTGCTTGAACAATCCCGTCTTCAAAGCTACTTTAAATTGCAAAGAGAGCTTGCTTTTATCGAACGAAAAGCAAATGCACAGGCAAAACTTAATGAGCAACGCAAATCAAAGCAAATTGCGAAGGGGAAGAAAGGTGAAAAATCAAATTAAACGAAACTTGATATGGGGTGAACGGTTATCTCATAGTTGGGGGACACACATATGACAATCCAAAACATAAATCATTTATTATTTTCAGTTTCCAATCTAGAGGCATCCATTGCATTCTATGAAAAGGTTTTTGACGCAAAATTATTAGTGAAGGGGAAAAGTACAGCCTATTTTGATGTAAATGGGCTGTGGCTTGCCCTGAATGTAGAAAAGGATATCCCTCGTAATGAAATACATCAATCCTATACACATATAGCTTTTTCTATCCATGAGGATGATTTTGATAAAATGTATGAAAAGTTAATCCAACTTAATGTCAATATCCTAGAAGGTAGACAAAGAGATGTAAGAGATAAAAAATCGATTTATTTCACAGATCCAGACGGTCATAAGTTCGAATTTCATACAGGGACTTTACAGGATCGATTGAATTATTATAAAAAGGAAAAAATGCATATGGAGTTCTTTGATGTCTAAAGGTTGCAACACTCCTTCTGATGATTACGTTGATAATAGTAGAAGGGGTGATTTTATGAAAAAAGCTATTATTTTTGATATGGATGGTACTTTATTTCAAACAAATCTAATATTAGAGCCAGCACTAGCGGCGACGTTCGATGTGCTACGTGCAAAGGGCTTGTGGCAGGGAGAAACACCAATAGAGAAATACCGCGAAATTATGGGTGTTTCATTACCTGTTGTGTGGGAAACGTTATGTCCTAGACACACGCTAGGGACACGGGAAGAAAGCAATGCATTATTCCACGTTAAGCTTATTGAACAAATACGGAATCGTCAGGGTGCATTGTACCCACATGCAGAGCAAACACTTGCCACTTTGGCGGATAACTATGATTTATTCATTGCTAGTAATGGACAAACTGAGTATTTACAGGCGATAGTAGAAACTTATCAATTACAACGTTTTATTAAAGGTACATATAGTATTCAATCCATTTCGAGTGGTCATAAATCGGATTTAGTGAAAAAGGTAATTGAGGAAAATGCCATTGAACACGGAGTAGTTGTTGGTGATCGTTCTTCTGATATTCAAGCAGCTCATGACAATCAGTTATTCTCTGTTGGTGTTCGTTTCGACTTTGCACAGGAAACCGAATTACAGAAAGCGGACATTGTTATTGATGATTTAAAAGAGTTACTTGATTTAAAGTTAGGATAAAACTTTATCGACTACATTTTCTGATTTATCACCCAACTTTTTCGGTTTATCGAGAAGATTGAATGATTTATCGCCCAACTTTTTCAGTTTATCGAGAAATAAGAACGATTTATCGACATACATTGCAATTCATAATCAAAAAGAGTAAGATAGTGGAAATCTATAATAAAAGCATTGATAAGGAAAAGTAAATTGGATAAGCATTATATAGAGAGCCTCTGTTGGTGGAAATGAGGTAAATGTCCCCTTTTGAAAATGACCTTTGAGCTTCGTACCGAAAGCAAGTTTGCGAGTAGATTACGACGAGATGTGCACTCGTTACAACAGCGGCAGTATCTCTCATTGAAATTTGAAATGAGACGCACTGATGGAGGCAAATAGTGAGAGCTATTTGTAAATATAGGTGGTAACACGGGTAAACTCGTCCTAATCAATTTTGATTAGGGCGTTTTTTTTATCTTCATTCAGGACTTGCCTGAATGAAGATAAAGCCTCCGGCGGATGTCGCGGGTTTTGAAAGGAAGAATTGTGCTAGCACAATCAAAATCCAGACGCGATTACACCGAGGCGTAATTAATCTACACTTTTTACATTTTTTCGAGGGGAGCAACTTAGGATGACAATTGTTATTGGAGGCGCGTGGCCATATGCAAATGGTTCTTTGCATTTAGGGCATGTTGCCGCATTATTACCGGGTGATATTTTGGCTAGATATTATCGACAAAAGGGCGAGAAGGTACTATATGTTTCAGGGAGTGACTGTAATGGCACCCCGATTTCTATTCGGGCTGCACAGGAAAATACGACCACGGAAGCAATTGCTAATCATTATCACGAAGAGTTTTCAAAATGCTTCGATGAATTAGGATTTACCTATGATTTGTATACGCGGACAGATGCGCAGCACCATCATGAATCTGTTCAAACAATTTTTTTGCAGCTATTAGCGAACAATTTTTTATACAAAAAGAAAATTGAACAGGCTTATTGTGAAACGGACATGCAGTTTTTGCCTGACCGATTTGTCGAGGGGATTTGTCCAAACTGCGGTGCGAAGGCACGTGGTGACCAATGTGATAATTGCTCAACCATTTTAGACCCGCTCGATTTAATCGATAAACGCTGCAAGATTTGTGGGGATGCGCCAATTATCAAGGAAACAGAGCATTTTTATTTTGCCTTTAGTCAGTTTCAGGGGAGGCTAGAGACGTATTTAGCGGAGGCAAAGGCAGAAAAACGCTGGCGAGACAATGCCTTAGGTTTAACAGAGCGTTACTTGGCAGAAGGGGTCCCGGACCGTGCTGTAACAAGGGATTTACCAAATGGGATAGATGTGCCAGTAGCAGGTTTTGAAGGCAAAAAAATATATGTGTGGATTGAAGCAGTAGCAGGCTACTTAACAGCGAGTTTGGAATGGGCAAAGCAGCACCAAATAGCGATTGAAGATTTGTGGAATGAAGAAACAATTTCATATTATGTGCATGGTAAAGATAATATCCCGTTCCATACAGTTATATGGCCAGCCATTCTAATGGGGATGGGAGCAAAGGCATTACCTACACATATTGTATCAAACGAATATTTAACATTAGAAAAACGAAAATTATCAACGAGTCAAAACTGGGCGGTATGGGTGCCTTATATTTTAAGTCGATACGATGCAGATTCCATTCGATATTTTTTAACAATGAATGCGCCAGAAAATCGCGATACGGATTTCTCTTACCGAGAATTCATTTATAGTCATAATGGCGAATTACTTGGCGCTTACGGTAATTTTGTTAATCGCACATTGAAGTTTTTAGAGAAATCGTTTGATCGTCAAGTGCCTCATGCAGAGGTAGATGACACTATTCGAACACACACAATTCAGCTGTTTAATGATGTTGGGAATCATATAGAATCGGGTCATTTTAAGCAAGCGTTAGAGGCTGTTTTTGAATATATTCGTGCGGCTAATCGCTATTTTGATGAGCAGCAGCCATGGCTACAGGTGAAAGAGAATGTGGAAGCTGGAAATCAAACATTAGCGACATGTGTTTATATCATTGCCAACCTTGGACAACTATTACATCCATTTTTACCGTTTTCAGCTGAGAAGGTGAGAAAAATGTTAGGGATCAAAGAAGTGAAGTGGCATGAACAAGTAGACTTACCAACAGGCATTAGCGAAGTGATACCGCTGTTTGAACGTCTTGATGTTGCACTAATTGAAGAGGAATATCAAAAGTTAGTTGAGGGCAGTCGATAAGAAAAGTAAAAGCAGTATGACTCCAAATGGTGTCATACTGCTTTTAACTTCTTTCCGATTCCGGACGCAATTATGCCGAGGTATAATTGATCTATTATTTAATTCATAACAGGCGTTAATTTAGCAACAACGATACTATTAATCGCATTAATATAAGCTAGCGCACTCGCTTTTAAAATATCTGTATCTGCAGCTTTGGCGATATACTTTTCTCCTTCATGTTCGATTGTAATTTTTACTTTTCCAAGCGCTTCTTTACCGCGCGAAACGCTATTAATATTATATTCCACAAGTTTTACATCAATGTTCGTAATTTCTGCGATGGCAGAATAAAGGGCATCGATTGGACCTGAGCCAACTGCGCTTGCTTTAAATACCTCGCCGCCTTTACGGACTTTCACGCTTGCTGAAGGGAAGCTTACGTTGCTGACGACTTGTAAATCATCGAAGTCAAAGAACTGATCACTATAGTGAGTGGCATTAGCATTGTTTGCGTCATGCTTTTCATAATAGCTTTCTACAATAACATATAAATCGTGATCGTAAACTTCTTTCTTTGCATCAGCCAGCTTTAAGAAGCCTTCGAAGATTCCTTCGAATTCATCCGCTGTAAGATTTGAAAAGCCAAGTTTTTCAAGAGCATTTTTCACCGCGTGACGGCCAGAGCGCGCTGTCAGGACTAGCTCCATATCGTCAAGACCTACATCTTCTGGGTGGACAATCTCATAGGCATCACGAGATTTAAGAAGACCGTCTTGATGAATACCAGATGAATGGGCAAAGGCATTATCTCCAGTAATCGCTTTGTTTACTTGTACGTCTAAGCCCATAAAGCTTGAAACAAGACGAGACGTATTCATAATTTCTCTTGTGTTGATACGCGTCTTAGCATTGTATACAGAGCTACGTGTCTTCAATGCCATGACGACTTCTTCTAATGCAGCATTTCCTGCGCGTTCACCGATACCGTTAATTGTACATTCAACTTTATCTGCGCCGTTTTTAATCGCAGCAAGCGTGTTAGCAGTTGCCATACCAAGATCATTATGACAATGAACACTTAACAGAACACTATCGTCTAAATTTTTCATACGCTCATTTAGTTTATAAATCATCGCTCCAAATTCTTCTGGTTCTGCAAAACCGACTGTGTCAGGTACATTTATCATCGTTGCACCAGCCTTCATTACGGCTTCGATCGTCTTCCATAGATACTCGAAATCTGAACGAGAAGCGTCTTCTGTTGAATACTGGACCTGTGGTAGAAGAGTTTTCGCATATTTTACTGCATCTACGCCAATCTGTAGAATTTGATCCTTGGATTTACTAAATTTTTTCTCAACATGAATATCAGAAGTACCGAGTACCATATGAATCATAGGGTTTTCTGCGTATTTTACAGCATTATAAACAGCGTCAATATCTGCCTGTACAGCACGTGCTAAAGCAGTAATCATAATGTCGCTTGTATTCCCAACTTTTTGTGCAACAGCTTTAACGGCATCAAAATCTCCTTGTGATGAAGCAGGGAACCCAGCTTCGATAATATCGACGCCTAATTTTTTGAGTTGCTGAGCAATCTCTACTTTTTCATATAAATTCAGTTTTGCACCTGGCACTTGCTCGCCATCACGTAAAGTCGTATCAAACACCCAAATTTTTCTTCCCATTTTCAAACACTCCTTTTGTAGTAGTAATATTGATATTGTCTCTGCTTAGAACCGTTAGCTCTGCTAGAGACGAAAACCACACCTAGGCCAATAAAAATAAAAAAACTCGCCTCTATATAAAAATATAGAGACGAGTTTATGCTCGCGGTACCACTCTAATTGACTTTCACTTTACAGAAAAAGCCCCCTTATCGACAGCTATCACTGTCTATCCCGTTAACGGAGGAAACCGACGTCCCTTACTTAGAGTTCAGGGAGTGGCTCATGGACGAGTTCGAAATGTGTGTCTATCGGTTTGCACCAACCACCGACTCTCTACAAGTACACTTGCATTTCTACTATTTCCAATCTTGGCCTACAATAATGTGTTGTTGAAAGCAATCATACTGCGATATTTCTGATTTGTCAATAATATTCTAAAAATTATTTCTTTTCTGTCTTGTTGTGGTGGGCAACTCCTTGGGGATCAGCGATATAGAGGAACGAAGGCTAAAAGGATCACATCCTGTCGCTGCCGCTACGTTAGCACTACGCTTTCGCACAGAAAACATTTGTTGCCCCAAGCGGCTCATCGGACGCCCCCAGGAAGCTCTGCTCTGCGCGAAAGCGAAGCGGCAGCAACAAATGTTTTAACTGTGCGAAAGCGAAGCGGCAGCAACAAATGTTTTAACTGTGCGAAAGCGAAGCGGCAGCAACAAATGTTTTAACTGTGCGAAAGCGAAGCGACAGCAACAAATATTTTAACTGTGCGAAAGCGAAGCGGCAGCAACAAATATTTTAACTGCGCGAAAGCGAAGCGGCAGCAACAAATGTTTTAACTGTGCGAAAGCGAAGCGACAGCAACAAATGTTTTAACTGTGCGAAAGCGAAGCGACAGCAACAAAGCGCCCAGCCGTAACGGAAATCAACCCCGCGTTATTATAATAATCATTATTATTTCTACAATAAATGTAAATATTTATGAGATAATAAATGGGTAATTAATAGTTTAGAAAGAGGGCGTGACAATGAAATTTGTATTTGATTTAGACGGTACGATATGCTTTAAGGGTCAACCATTAAGTGAGGGAGTTACTAATGCTTTAGAAGCTTGCATCGAAAACGGACATGAAATCATTTTTGCATCCGCTCGTCCGATTCGTGATTTACTACCAGTATTACCTGAGACAATGCGAAAATTTTCAATGGTAGGGGGAAATGGTGCATTTGTTGCACAGAACGGAGAAACTATTGAGGTAACAGCATTTGAAGCAAAAATTATAGAAGAGATTCAAAACATTATTTCAGCATTTGGATTGCCGTATTTAATAGACGGTGATTGGGATTATGCATATACAGGTAGTGAGACACACCCAATTTATCAAAATTTAGATCCATTAAAACTTGCGAAAAACGTTTCGTTGCAAGAGTTGAAGGATATAGTGAAAGTTGTATTATTCCCTGGAGAGCAACGTAATGAAATAGTAGGCAAACTAAAAAAACTACCAATCTCGTTATATGAACATACATCTGAAAATATTGTAGATATGAGCCCGAGTGGCATAAATAAATGGAATGGTTTAACGAAGTTAGGTATCGCTGAAGGTGAATTTATCGCATTTGGTAATGATACGAATGATGCGTCCATGTTTGCAAAGGCAAAAGAAAGCGTTTGTGTAGGGGAACATAAAGTACGTGAGCTTGCGTCCTTACAAGTACCGAGTGAGGAGACGGCAATAATTAAGATGTTAAGTGTGTTAAATGAAAAGTACAAGGAAGAGGCTTTAATTGATTAGATTCCCGTGCTGGGAATCTGTCATAAATTGAAGAATCCTGTACATATAAATGAATGACATCGATAGATACCATTTAGGGATAATCAAAGTCCAATTTTCATATAGGACGATGATAAAAAGGAGAAGATTATATGGCAGAGTCTAACACAATTTTGTTCCTTTGGCAGCTCTCTTTTTTCATTTCTGGTGTCACATTAATAGTAGGTATTTAAAAAAAGTCTTGGGTTTATATGCTGATAAGTACAATTACATTTTTGCCTTTAGCGTTTTATTTTTTATTAGGAGCAAAAAATTCTTTTAAATATATTGGACTAACACCATTTGTTCTTTTCATATTAGCTATATTATTTTGGTTTTTAAAAAGAAGATCCTAGGCAGCTGGGAGAAAAAATAAAGATCCTCCCAAATTGTATACAAATACAGTTTTGGAGGATCTTTTTATTAAAAAGTTAATTAGTCAATGAAAAAGATATCTAAACATGTTTGAAAATCAACAAGTCTTGATTTTGATAATCTTGAAATTAATATTATTAATTCGTTAATAAATCTGGGTTAAGGGTTGCTGTGTTAATCATTGCTGAGTGTCTACTCTTATCATTTTTATTCAACCTTAAAGCGTGAAACCTGTGTTTGTAATTCCTCGGCCATGTTTGATAGTGTAGCAGCGGAAGCGGCCACTTCTTCAATAGTTGCTAGCTGTTCCTCGGAAGCAGAAGCTACATTTTGTAGATTGGAAGAAGACATCTGTGCGATTGTTGCAATTTCATCAAAGGATGCGTAAATTTGCTCAGCGCTTGATGACATTTCCTCTGAAACTGTCGTTGCTTCTTGAATTTGTTTGGATACATGCTCAGTCAGTTCAACGATTTTTGAGAAGCCTTCCTCCGCTATTTTGACAACTTGCATACCTACTTGAACCTCTTGTGTACCAGTATCCATAACAGCTACGGCGTGGTGTGTATTCTGTTGGATTTCTGAAATCAAAGTTGAAATTTGTTCAGCAGATCGCTTGGATTGCTCCGCTAATTTTTTTACTTCATTCGCAACTACTGCAAAGCCTCGACCATGATCTCCTGCACGTGCTGCCTCAATTGCAGCATTCAATGCTAGTAAATTTGTTTGCTCTGCAATATCTGTAATGAGGCTAATAATATTTCCGATTTCAACAGAATGGTTTTCTAAATCTTTCACAACGCCAGCAGATTCTAAAACCGCTGAATTGATGGTGTCCATCTGTGTAATAACACGGTGAAGTGATTCATTTCCTTTATTCGCTTCCGTATTTGTCTCTATAGCAAGCTCTGAAACAGCAGCTGTAGTCACAGCCAATTGTTGAATGCCTTTTGTCATAGTTTTCATAGCTACCGAACTTTCAGTAGCATTTTTACCTTGAGCTTCGGAGCCGCTTGCTACTTCTTGTATAGAGGAAGTGATCTGTTCTGTCGCTTGAATAGTTTGTTCAGCACTTGCTGTTAGCTCAGCTGCAGAACCACTTACTTGTACAGTGTTATGACGTACATTTGTAATAAGATCCTTTAAGTTTGCCGCCATTTGATTAAAGGCAAGTGCTAAATCGCCTACTTCATCACGATTCTTAATTTGAATTTGCTCAGCTGTTAAATCGCCCCCAGCAATCTTTTTCGCGGTCTTTGCCATTCCCTTGATAGGGCGGGAAATAAGGCTTCCCATGATCATAGCAATTATCAGACTAATGACAACGGCAAACACGCCGAGAATAATCATTTGGAATTTAATAGATTGTATTTCTTTTGATGTAGCAGCGATTTTTTCTTTTATATATTCATCTTGATAGTTTGCAAGGTTAGCTACACGTTCGTCGAATTGTTTAATAATTAGGCGGCCCTGTGTGCTATCAAGCTTTACATATTGTTCTGTTTCTCCATCGGCCTTTAATGAAAACATGCGATCTGCGAACTGTTGGACATCTTGCTCGCTTTTATTGATTGCCTCTAATAATTCGATTGATTTTTGAGAATCGAACGATGCCATTAATTCATCATATTTCTTTTTAAATTCTTCACGGGACGCCGTATTACTTTGAAAATTTTGCTTGTCTCCAAGTAATAGATAGCCTCTCATATTTACAATTTCCTGTTTAGCAATTGCGCGGAGCTCTTGTATACTAATAGATTTTGTTGTTTGTTCTTCAAGTAACACGCGATATGTCTTGTTTACGGAATTAAGCTGTTTAAAATTTAATCCGATGGTGCCAATCAATACTAAAATTACAATAAAAAAACCGAGTGTTAACTTTTTATAGATAGTAAATCGCATAGTTGTCGTTTCCTTTCTCAGTAATTTAGTAGAAATGTTACAAAAAAATGAAATATGTATATACCATTTATATCAGATTATATTAATTTTACAAAGTATTATGAGAATTTCTACTATATTGAATAAGAAGAGTAAGGACGTAAGTTGTAGATAAAATGATAAAAAAGGTAGAATAAAGTGCCGTTTTACTGTTAGTGGAAGCGGATAGTTATGTATATATCGCAAACAATTAAGACAATTTGCGCAAATTTGAAACTAAATGGACTGTAGTAACGTAGAAATGGTAAAGGGATAAGCAAGGATGTGGGAAGATGTATAGACCTGTTTTGAAATTGCCGAAAACATCATATGAAAAAATTTTAGACTATATCGGTGGTGGATTATTTGTACTGTCCATCCTTTATATTTTGGCTATGTGGGGCAACCTACCTGAGGAGATTCCAGGACATTTTAACGGAGCAGGGGAAGTTGATCGCTGGGGTTCCAAAATAGAATTATTTATCCTTCCGTTTATTGGACTACTTCTATGGATTTTTCTAGGGTTCCTCGAAAGGGTTCCGCATACGCATAATTACCCAGCACGCTTAAATGAAAGTAATGTTGAGGCTTTTTATTTGAATAGCCGAAAAATATTAAATGAAGTGAAAAACCTTTGTCTCATTTTATTTGCAGCTATATCCTTCCAAATGGTACGCATTGCACTTGGTGAGGTAGAGAATCTTGGCTGGTGGTTCCTGCCGATAGTGCTAATTGGAACAGCCATTCCGATAATTAAAGGTATAGTAGCGACTACCAAAATAAAATAGCTTATTTCGATGTAAACGAAACGCTCGAGAAAATTTGAGCGTTTTTTTTTGTACGAATTTTTCATTAAATCAGCTATACTATCAAAACTAAGAGAAAATTGAATTGATCTTTAAAAGAGGTGTCAAAACTATGCAAAAGAAATTTAAACTTAAAGATGGATTGTCCGTTGCTATTCATAATCAGCCGCAGGATATGTTGCTAGAGGGAATACCCCAATCGGGGAATACACCTCATGATCGAATCATTACCTTTGTATTTACTATTGATGAAATGGTAACGTACTTACAAAATGAAATAAAGTTAAACACTCTCGTGGAGCAAGGCTATTTATTTTTTGTGTATCCGAAAAAGGGGAATAAGAAGTATGAACAGTTTATTCATCGCGATGAAATCTTCCCGGCTATTCAAGTAGACGATGAAAAATACATTGTTGGCAGTGATTATAAATTTGCGAGTCTTATGTCTTTAGATGAGACATTTTCAATATTAAGCATAAAAAGAGAGGGCAAAAGCCGTGGCAAGAAGAAGACAGCGAGTAGTCAATGCGTAAGCGACTATGAGGGTATGATTCCTCAATTGCGTGATTCACTTGCGGAAAATACGGATGATTTAACATTTTATGATGGATTAACACCGGGCTATCAAAAAGATTGGGCCCGATATATTTATAGTGCGAAAAAGGAAGAGACGCAGGTAGCGCGCTTGGAGGAGATGCGTGAAATTATTAGACTAGGCTACAAAACAAAGGAATTATACCGAAAAGCAAAAGCAGAAGGTAAAGCATAAATAACAAAGAGGCTTTATTGATTATTTTAAATGATGCTATATTCGTGCTAATTGGCAATCCTATGATTAGCCTAGCTCGTAGCTTAGTGATTAAAACGGAAATCAATGTCTTCTAATTGGCTATTGGCTCATTATTAAAAATTAGGGATGATATTTATTACACATATGAAATCAATTCAGCGTTATGGTAATTTGCCATACAAATCATTTCTAATAAATTGATCCATCATCGGAAGTTTGAGATGACATTTTGTAAAACGTATTTCATACATATAAGTAGATTGGAGTGGAGGCTGGGCGACTCCTCGGGGATTAGCGGTACAGATGAGACCCTGGAGTGAGTGAAGCGGCTCATCGAACGCCCCCAGGAAAGCGCCCAGCCGGAACGGAAATCAATTCTACGTTATGGAATGAGTCTTCTATAAAGATATACACCAATACTATGTTGAAAAGGGGACAGAGTATGAAAAACATTTATATTGAGCAAGTAGATGAAAAGTGGCAGGAAGGTTTTGCTAAACTCGTAGATGTCGTAGAAAGCAATTTACCAGAGGGTTTTGAAGAAAATATGAATTATGACATGATAAGCTATGTTGTCCCGTTATCTACTTATCCGAAGGGCTACCATTGTACACCGAATACTCCTTTACCCTTTATAAGTCTTGCTGCACAAAAACGTCATATTGCGGTTTATCATATGGGCATTTATGCAGATCAAGCGTTACTCTCGTGGTTCCAAGAGGAATATGCGAAACGAGTTCCGACAAAGCTTAATATGGGGAAAAGCTGTATTCGTTTTACAAACACTAAAAATATTCCGTATGAATTAATAGGAGAGCTTGTTTCGAAAATGACACCAGCACAATGGATTACAAAATATGAAGGGGAGTTAAATAAATGAAAAGTGCCACTACGTTTTTAATGTTTCAAGGACAAGCCAATGAAGCTATCCAGCAATATCAACAATGGTTTTCAGAGTTACAAGTAGAAAGCTTAACTTATATGGAAGACTCACAACAGGTTGCAATGGCTGTCCTTCATTTAAAAGGTTTGAAAATAATGGTGAATGATAGTGTGATACAACATAACTTTACATTTACACCGTCAACCTCTATCTTTGTGGAATGTGAGTCTATAGATGAAATCGACAGTCTGGTTGCTCAAATTTTAGAGGGTGGACAGGCGTTAATGCCGCTAGATAATTATGGGTTCTCAAAGAAATTTACTTGGATTCAGGATCGTTTCGGTGTATCTTGGCAACTAACATATAATTAAATTTAGGAATAAGCTTTAAGCCATTAGAGGATGATACAAAAATCCAATGCGTAAGGCGAGATCATATTAAAAGGAGAATAGAATATGGCCGTAACTTTAGTGAGACACGCTATAAAATATGCTGAAGCAATGCATGCACTGTCTTCCATGCCACAGGTTCGAGATGCACTAGGGTTACCTGCTGGAAAAGTGGAAGATACGATTAATTTTATTAAACGTGAGTGTGTGGACGAAGAGGCAGGAAAGACAGTTCCTCGTGTTATCTTAGATGAGGAAGGGCAACTGATTGGTGTAACGGCGTTAATGTTTATTGATCACAATAAAAAGAGCTGTCATATTGGCTCATGGCTAGGCTATGAATTTTGGGGTAAAGGCTATAATCTTCAATCTAAAATTGCCATTTTAGATATTGCATTTTTTGAGTTAGGGTTAAAGTATGTTTTTGCAGGAGCTCGAAAGGTCAATATTCGCTCACAAAAGGCACAGGAAAAATTGCCTTTTATTCGACTCGGAGTTGAAAATGATTTTCCGAAGGAGCATTCATGGTTAGAGGTCAAGGAAAAGCAGCCTTGTGTTTTAAATGTTTTTGAGCGCGAAGATTTTGTCCAATATCGTACATCTTTAAAGAAAGTGGAAGGTGCGAGAGAAGACTATTTACCACAATTGTTATTGGCCGATGAAAGTGAAGAAGCTGTTCGGAAATATTTAAATGACGGTGAATTATTTGAGATTAAATGTGGCGAGCAGTTAGCGGGTGTGGCGTTACTTCTAGAACAATCTGATAAGACAGTAGAATTAAAAAATATTGCGATCGTACCGAAGTATCAAGGTAAAGGGCTTGGAAAAGAAGCGCTTCGTCAAATAACTACAATTTGTCAAACACAAGGGTATCAAACGATAATAGTTGGAACTGCGAATTCTAGTATTGATAATATTGCATTCTATCAAAAAGCAGGCTTTCGTATGGAAGCAATTGAAAAAGATTTTTTCAGTAATTATCCAGAGCCAATCTATGAAAATGGAATTCGTGCACTAGATATGATTTTCTTTTCAAGGGCATTGTAAAACAATATAGACATAAGAAATACCCGTCCAACTTGAGTTGTGCGGGTATTTTTATTCGCCAAGCAACAGTGCCATCAACTTTTCTTTTGAATGTAAAAAATCATCAAGCGTATAGCGATCTAAGACTGATAAATAAGCTTGTAATGCTTCATATAATACGCCTTTCAGCTGACATTCTGGTGCAATTTTGCATAGATTATTTTCTTTGTCAAAGCATTCGACAAGATGAAAATCCTCTTCTGTATGACGCACGATTTCTCCAATTGTAATGGTTTTTGGATCAATCGCTAGGCGAATTCCTCCACCTCGTCCTCGAATCGTTTCAATATAGCCCAATAATCCAAGTTGATGTGTCACCTTCATTAAATGGTTTTTCGATATATTGTAAGCGTCAGAAATTTCTTGGATAGTTGATAATTGGCCTTCATCCTTTGCACCCAAATAAATGAGTGTTCGAAGAGAATAATCGGTGTATAAAGTTAAGCGCATAAGAACACCCTACTTTCTATAGTTCAAAATAATTATAGCATTTTTACATTGAAGTATAATAAATTCAATACTTTTTTAAAGATGTATTTAAAATACATTAATTATGTCCATTTTGTTAAAGATGTATTTTACATATTGCTTTAAGGAATTGATAGCGTTATATTGTAATCACGAAAGGATGGTATGCGATATGTTAAAACAAGAAACAGTACAAATTATTAAAGCGACAGTTCCTGTATTAGAAGTTCATGGAGTGGAGATTACTAAAACGTTTTACAAAAATATGTTTCAAGCTCATCCGGAATTATTAAATATTTTCAACCATACAAACCAAGAAAAAGGTCGCCAGCAAACAGCATTAGCAAACACAGTTTATGCTGCTGCGGTTCATATTGAAAATTTAGAAGCTATTTTACCAGCGGTGATGTTAATTGCTCATAAACACCGTAGTTTAGGTATTTTACCTGAGCACTATCCAATTGTTGGAGAAAACTTATTAAAAGCTATTAAAGAAGTGCTTGGTGATGCAGCAACAGATGATATTATTAATGCTTGGGCTGAAGCATATGGCGTCATTGCAGATATCTTCATTCAAGTAGAAGAAGAGCTATATCAAAAAGCTGAGCGTAATGGCGGTTGGCGCTTATTTAAACAACTGAAAGTGGCGAAAAAAGTAGTAGAAAGTGATCTTGTTACATCTATCTACTTTGAAAATGAAGACGGTTCGTCTCTACCAGCTTATGAGCCGGGTCAATATATCAGTATCCGTGTGAAAGTACCAGGCGAACAGTATTTAATGAACCGTCAGTATACGCTTTCGCAAGCAAGTGCAGAAGACGGCTACCGTATTTCAGTGAAACGTGAAAGTGATCATACGCCAAATGGTAAAGTATCTAACTTTATTCATGACGTATTAGAAGTGGGAGATTTAGTGGATGTAAGTGTTCCAGCAGGGCTATTTGTCTTAGAAGAAACTTCTACTCCTATTACGTTTATAAGCGGTGGTATCGGTGTAACACCATTGAATAGTATGCTGCAATCACTAACAGATGATGCGACAAACGAAGTGAGCTTTATCCAGTGTGCGCGCAATGAAAAAGTTGTAGCATTTAGCGATGACATCAAAAAGAAAGTAAATGTGCTACCAAATGCAACATACACAGCGTTTTATTCGGATGAAAATAAGAAAGTCTCAAAAGAATTGTTAGCCGAAAAAGTAGCCGATAATGCAGATGTTTACGTATGTGGACCGGTTGGCTTTATGGAAGCAATCATTGAAAATTTACATGAGATTGGCGTGAAAGACGAAAAAATTCATTATGAATTCTTTGGTCCAGCAATGCAGTTAGCCAAATAAATAACGATCTGCCCCCTTGTTATAAGAAGCAGTTTTCTGCACTTGTAGCAAGGGGTTTTTGTTGCGCAAATATGAAAAAAGTCATTGTATTTAAAATAGTAAAAAAAGTAATTGAATTCATAGTAAAACAAGTGGTATTATACCCTATAAGAATACTAAGGTATTGGAAGGGGAATGACGGATGGTTCAAATGGTTATTACGGGACTTATTTGCGGAGCTTTACTTGGATTTGTTATGCAACGTGGTCGTTTTTGCTTAACTGGCGGATTCCGCGATATGTATTTAACAAAAGATAACCGTATGTTTTACGCATTACTTATTGCAATAGCAATCCAAAGTGTGGGTGTATATACCTTAATTAGTTTAAAGGTATTTGAATTCAGTGCTGGTTCGCTACCGATCGTAGCTGTTATTGTTGGTTCGTTTATTTTTGGAATTGGCATTATTTTCGCAGGTGGTTGTGCAACAGGTACTTGGTATCGGGCAGGAGAAGGTTTACTTGGCAGCTGGATTGCATTAGCTGGTTATATGCTTGTAGCAGCAATGATGAAATCAGGCGTATTGTTGCCGATGGATACGGCTATTAAAGAAACGAAAATTGAAAGTAATTCTATTGCCGAGACAATTGGCGTAAATAACTGGTTGATTATTACGATTTTTGTAGTAGTCGTTACATTTATCATTTACCGTGAGCTAAAGAAGCCACGAGTGAAAATCCCAGGGTTAAAGTCGAAAAAAACGGGATTAGCACATATTTTATTTGAAAAACGTTGGCATCCATTTATAACTGCAACACTTATTGGTGTGATTGCAACTTTAGCGTGGCCGTTAAGTGTTGCTACTGGACGCATAGGTGGGTTAGGCGTTACAACACCTTCTGCTAATATTTTGCAGTTTTTGGTGACAGGACAAATTAGCTTCATCAACTGGGGTGTTTTCCTAGTGCTAGGTATTTTCTTAGGATCATTATTCGCAGCAAAAATGAGTGGCGAATTTAGATTTCGTATTCCAGATACAAAAACGGCGATTAACAGCTTATGTGGTGGACTTATGATGGGGTTCGGTGCAGGTTTAGCAGGAGGATGCTCAATTGGTAATGGATTGGTGATGACAGCGATGATGACTTGGCAAGGATGGATCTCATTAGGGTTTATGATTTTAGGTACATGGACTGCATCTTACTTTGTATTCGTTCGACCAAGTAAAAAAGCTAAGCAAGCTACAGAAATAATACCCGCATAAAAAAGGAGTGCTTTCATATGAAAAAAATATTAGAAGTTATGGGAATGGTTTGTCCATTTCCTTTAGTAGAGGCAAAAGAAGCGATCAAAGGCTTAAATTCAGGCGATGAATTAGAAGTGCAATTTGATTGTACGCAAGGTACAGAATCCATTCCTCGTTGGGCAGCTGAAGAAGGGCACGAGGTAACGGAGTATGAGCAAGTTGGCGATGCGGCTTGGACAATTACGATTAAAAAGAAATAATTTAAAGTTTAAAAAAGCGAGAAATTCGATGATAGCATCGTCGAATTTCTCGCTTTTTTTTATGAAAAATTAAAGGGAGGTGTAGATAACTACTTGAGATTAACGGGGTAAAACGTTGATACAGAAGGGGTATAACATGGAAATGACGTTTAAGAAAAAATTAGAGCTTTCATGTTGACAATATACCTAATGGGGTATATCATGAGTCTCGTAAGCAAGTTCAATCAATCGTTTTGAAAGGAGGCGTGAACAGTATGGCTTACGATGCAAAAGCAGCTAATCGAGTAAAGCGAATAGAAGGTCAATTGCGTGGTGTTTTACGCATGATGGAAGAAGAAAAAAACTGTAAAGATGTGATTACACAGCTATCTGCCGTGCGTTCTGCGGTTGATCGAACTATTGGAGTAATCGTTAGTGAAAATTTATTGGAGTGTGTAACGACTGCTGAAGGGGATGCGGGGAAGATGAATAACGCCATCCAAGAAGCAATGGATTTAGTCGTTAAAAGTAGATAGATTTTATATACCCTTAATAGTATTAAGTTGGAGGCGATATTACTTGGAAACATGGATTATACTTGCTGTTGTTATAGCATTTTTTGTTTGGCGAATGAAGCCAACGAAAGGGGTGCAGTCAATTTCAGCGGCGCAATTGAAAAATATTCTAAATGATAAGGATAAAGTTTTTGTTGATGTGCGGACACCAGCCGAATATAAGGGGCGAAATATTCCGCAGTTCAAAAATGTTCCGCTCGGTTCTAGCTTTGAAAAGTTACCGAAGGACAAAGAGATCGTTGTCATTTGCCAAAGTGGCATGCGCAGTAGTCGGGCATGTAAACAGCTGAAGAAACAAGGGTTTGAGCGTGTGACAAATGTCCGTGGAGGCATGAGCGCGTATTAGGAGGAGAATAGTATGAAGGAAATTTCAGTAATGGAAGTACAACAAGCTGTAGAGCAAGGGCAGGCAATAAATTTAATCGACGTACGTGAAGTAGATGAAGTGGAGTCAGGACACATTCCTGGCATTATTCATATCCCGCTTGGCTTACTTGAATTTCGTATGCATGAGCTAAATAAAAATGAACCATATGTTATGGTCTGTCGATCAGGTGGTCGTAGTGGTAGTGCTACTCAGTTTTTAGAAAGTCAAGGCTTCGATGTATGTAATATGGTTGGTGGCATGCTTGCTTGGAATGGTGAAGTAAAATAAGAGGATGCACCCGCTATATTTTTTTAACTTCTTTCAGCGACCCGCTGAAATATAGGAACTCAGTCTAAGAACGCTACGTCCTGTGGCAACGACTGAGTTACCAACGTCGTGTTGGCCTAAAGCCTCCGGCGGATGTCACGGAATCGGAAAGGAGTTCTTTGTGCATGCACAAAGCCGATTCTGGACGCAATTATGCCGAGGTATATTTGATCTAAAATAATACCTATACAGGTATGAGGGAGGATGTTATGAGTATTAAGGCAGATTTTCAGCTGGATGCCAAGGAGCTTTCTTGTCCTATGCCAATTGTTAAAACGAAAAAGGCGATGGCTGATTTAGTAGATGGTCAAATTTTAGAAGTATCAGCAACAGATAAGGGTTCGAAGGCGGATATTGCTGCGTGGGCTGAATCTGTGGGTCATCAATATATTGGGACAGTGGAAGAAGAAAGTGTGCTTAAACATTATATTCGTAAATGCTCAGACGACACGATAGATGAGCAAACTTTTGAATATACAATTGAGTTAAAAGAGGCAATGGCAAGAGAAGGACTTATTCTCGATGTTCGCGAGGAGGCAGAGTTTGCTTTTGGTCATATCGAGGGAGCAAAGTCAATTCCGATGGGTGAGCTAGAGGGACGCCTTTCTGAACTTGATAAAGAGCAAGAAATTTATGTCGTTTGTCGAACTGGGAAGCGCAGTGATTTAGCTGCTAAAAAGATGGCGGCACATGGTTTTACAAAAGTATTTAACGTTCTACCAGGGATGACTTCCTGGATGGGACATTTAACAAAACATATTTAGGAGGAATTTATTATGTCAAATAAAGTAGCGATAATTGCAAGTAACGGTGGTCTTTTCGATGCATATAAGGTGTTCAATATTGCAACGGCAGCGGCAGCTACAGAGAAAGAAGTAGCGATCTTCTTTACATTCGAAGGATTAAATTTAATCCATAAGCAAGGAATGCATGCATTACCTATGCCTGCGGGAGCGGAGCATTTTGCAGAAGGGTTTGCTAAAGCTAATGTACCCGCAATTCCGCAATTAGTGGAAATGGCGCAGGAATTAGGTGTTAAGTTGATCGCGTGTCAAATGACTATGGATGTAATGGGTTTAACGACAGATGACTTTATTGAAGGCATTGAAGTTGGGGGAGCTGTGACGTTCTTAGAGTTTGCAAAAGATGCAGCACCGTCATTAACGTTCTAATTAATATAAATGACTCACTATATAGGCGGAGAGGACAATCCTTTCCGCTAAAAAAACAACAAAATAATACCTCGGGGGGTAATCGAAGTGTCAGTTTTAAAATGGAGTGCAGCAGAAGTAGCGAAAAAAGTAATTAATAATGAAGAATTATTTATTTTAGATGTTCGAAATGCGGATGCATTCGAAGATTGGAAAATTGATGGCCGTAAATTTGAATACCTTAATATTCCGTATTTTGAGCTACTAGATGGCGTGGAGGATATTTTACCGGAGATTCCAGCTAATAAAGATGTGTTAGTCGTTTGTGCGAAAGAAGGGTCATCACTGATGATAGCTGAGATGTTATCAGAAGCGGGTCGTACGGTTGCTTATTTAGCTGGTGGAATGAAAACGTGGAGTGAATATTTAGAGCCGATTAAAGTTGGAGATTTAACGGGTGGTGGTGAGCTTTATCAATTTGTACGTTTAGGGAAGGGCTGCCTTTCTTATATGGTCATCTCTGAAGGTGAAGTGGCGATTATTGACGCTGTTCGTTTTACTGAAGCATTCACAAGCTTTGCGGAAGAGAAAAACGTAAACATTAAATATGTGTTCGATACACATTTGCATGCTGATCATATTTCTGGTGGGCGTCATATAGCTGCAACTACTGGTGCTACGTATTATTTACCACCGAAAGATGCAGAAGAAGTTGTATTTGATTATACACCGTTACTTGACGGCACAGCTGTCCAAGTAGGCGCCTCTCGAATTGACGTAGGAGCGATTTATTCACCTGGTCATACAATTGGTTCAACATCATTTATTGTGGATAACAAGTATTTATTAACTGGTGATATTTTATTCATTGATTCAATTGGACGCCCTGATTTAGCGGGTCTTGCAGAAGATTGGGTTGGTGATTTGCGTGAAACACTTTACAAGCGATACAGAGAATTATCGGATGATCTGATTGTTTTACCAGCTCATTTTATGATGATTGATGAACTAAATGAAGACGGAACTGTAGCGAAGCATCTTGGACAATTATTTGCCGAAAATCACGGCTTAAATATTAAAGATGAAGCGGAATTCCGAAGTGTCGTAACGGAGCATCTGCCTCCGCAGCCAAATGCATATCAAGAAATTCGTCAAGTAAATATGGGTAAGATTACGCCGACGCAGGATGAGCAGACAGAGATGGAAATCGGTCCAAATCGTTGCGCAGTTCGATAGTCTGTTTATAAAAGATGGTTAAATGTAATGAGTACGCATGCATGGTTATAGCATGTAAATACCGCGAAGCGAAGGCGCTCATCCTTCGTAAAGTCGTGAAAAAACAAAAGGAACAGGCAAAATCGCTTACAAGCTTTGCTGATTCAAAGGAGAAAAATATGAAATCAACTTTACAACTAGATGCAAAGGGCTTATCTTGCCCGATGCCTATAGTGAAAACAAAGAAAGCTATGGATACATTGACTTCGGGTGAAATTTTAGAGGTTCAAGTAACAGATAAGGGGGCTCTTGCGGATATCCCTGCTTGGGCCAAAGCTGGCGGTCATACAATTTTAGACAAATCTGAAGACGCTGGTGTCATTACATTCTCTATTCAAAAAGCTTAAAACGGGTGAGGGTTGTCTCTTCTATTAGAAGTTTAGAACAGCCCTCCTTTCAATTGATATGACAATGCCATTGAGGCGCCAGTGACCAGAAAGAAGGAAAAAAAGATGGATTTAGCATGGATTATTACAATATTTTTGATTGGCTTTGTAGGTTCGTATGTATCGGGAATGCTAGGAATTGGCGGATCGATTATAAAATATCCAATGTTATTATATATCCCGCCTTTACTTGGTTTTGCGGCATTTTCAGCACATGAGGTATCGGGGATTAGTGCGGTACAAGTGTTTTTTGCCTCTATTGCTGGGGTATGGGCATATCGTAAAGGTGGTTATTTAAATAAATCGCTGATTATTTATATGGGGGGTGCCATATTAGCAGGAAGTTTCGTTGGTAGTTATGGCTCCCAGTTTTTATCTGAAGCAGGGGTTAACGTCGTTTATGGTGTATTGGCGTTGATTGCTGCAGTGATGATGTTTATTCCTAAGAAACAAATTGACGATAAGCCGTTGGATGAGGTAACGTTCAATAAACCGATAGCGGCCATATTAGCATTCGTTGTTGGTATTGGATCGGGAATTGTTGGGGCAGCTGGTGGCTTCTTGTTAGTACCTATAATGCTAGTAGTGCTAGGTATACCGACGCGTATGACAATCGCTACAAGCCTTGCTATTACTTTTATATCCTCAATAGGTGGTACAATTGGGAAATTAATGACGGGACAAGTTGATTATTATCCTGCTTTCATTATGATTGTAGCTAGTTTAATAGCGGCTCCACTAGGTGCGAAAGCAGGAAAAAAATTAAACACAAAAGTTTTACAAACTATTTTAGCGGTGCTCATTTTAGCAACTGCCATTAAAATTTGGATAGATATATTGTAGGAGGCTGTAGTAAATGAAAATTGAGATTTTCTCGGATTTCACATGTCCGTTCTGCTACATTGGCAAAAGAGAATTGGAACGCGCCATTGACTCGGCAGGTTATGTGGGGCAGGTAGAAATTGAATACAAAGCATATCAAATTGGACCAGATACACCCAAGATAGATGCACCAACTGTATATGGGGGTATGGCTGAAAAATTTGACTCCTCGATAGAAGAAGTGAAGGAACTTACTAAGGGTATAGCAAAGCGGGCCAAAGAGGTTGGATTGCATTACAATTTTGATGATATGAAAACAGCGCATACTGAAAAAGCTCATCGATTAGCAAAATGGACACGACAGTTTGGTAAAGAGTCGGTCTACACGGAAGAGCTTATGAATGGTTATTTTACGGAGGGAAAAGACTTAAACGATGATATGTTCTTGTTAAAAGTCATAGAAAATATAAACTTAGATGTTGAAATAGCAAAGGGTATTCTGGCATCAACTGACTTCAGTGAAGCTTTAGACAGAGATCGATATGATGCTCAACAGCTAGGTGTAGAAAGTGTTCCGTTCTTTGTTTTTGAAAATCGTTACGGTATTAAAGGGGCAGAACCAAATGAAGTTTTCGTACGAACATTGCATCAGGCGGCGGAGATAGCAGGTATTCGGCCGGTGTTAAAGATGGTAGGTGATGGTGAAGCTATTTGCGTTGGTGGTGAATGTAAATTATAGTAGAATGCTAAAATGTCGGGTACAATGCTGTGCTCGGCATTTTTATATTCATTCGAAAATGTTGAACTGTACGAAAGTAAAGCGTCGGCTACAAATTTAGGAAATAGTACATACTGCAAGAGGTATTAAGTCTTGTTTAATGTGTTATAGAACAACGAATTTCATAATTTTATCCTCAAAATGATTCTATTTGCGTGTGGTGTGAGAAAAGTCACATCGAAAAAGATGCTGTTTTGCTAAAATATAGGTGATTATACAAAGGGGGGTATTATAGATGAAACCTATAGTAGCAGGAGTAGCGGGAACAGTGCTGTTAGCAAGTACACTTTTTGTAGGAGCAGCCATTAGCGACAAAATTTTAGGGGATGCAGAAAGCAAAGAAGCCGCTGTACAAACAAAAGTACAAACAACAGCAGCTGCTCAGTCAGTTGTCTATGCGCCACCAAGTATTGAAGAAGTGCCGGATGGACCTATGAAGGAAGCAATATTATATGGTTATGAGCTTGTCAATAATACACATGTTGCTGCAGAAGAATATGTTGGGAATCAATTGTCTTGCACAAGCTGTCATGCGGGGGCAGGTTACGATGAGCGAGTTTCGTCACTAGTAGGTGTTATGGCGGATTATCCCCAATATATCGCGCGCTCTGGTGATATTGTAACGATTGAGGAGCGTATTAATGGTTGCATGGTTCGTAGTATGAACGGTAAGAAATTTGACATGAATAGCAAAGAGTTGGAAGCGATGGTCTCGTACTTCTCTTATATTTCAGAAGGTGTACCTATCGGGGCGGAGCGTGAGTGGGTAGGTACAAGTAATATGAAGGACATTCCTATACCGGATGTTAAGAACGGTGAGGAAGTGTATGCTCAGTCTTGTATCGCGTGCCACGCGGCAGATGGCTCAGGTAATGGTGCTAATACAGGTCCTGCATTATGGGGTGAAAAATCATTCAATGACGGAGCGGGTATGGCAAGGATGTCGAAAATGGCTGGCTATATTCAACATAATATGCCAGTTGGTGCAGCTGGTACTTTGACAGATCAAGATTCCGCTGATTTAGCAGCCTTTATTTTATCGCAGGATCGACCTGAATGGGGAAATCATAATAAAGATTGGCCAAAGGGCGGACGTCCAAATGATATTATGAATAAAGAAAAACGGGATCAAGTTAAAAATGGGACAATAAATTGGGAGAAAGTACTTTCTACTAATTAAAAAGAAAGGTTCTATAATATTTTTTGGGGTATTCGCACAATTCCACGCATAAAAAAAGCACAGATTCACCGATTTATATATACTTGAATTGTCGAGAAACA
>NZ_MWSJ01000012.1 GCF_002237755.1 Lysinibacillus sp. KCTC 33748
GAGAAAAAACTACACTACTAATAGCTGATGAAATATTCCCCACGTACGAAAATCGCTATGTTCCAATAGGTACATAGCGATTTTTTGTGCATTTTGAAAATTCCCTATTATGCAGGGGGTTCCGGAAAGCTTTTAACTTTGCCTTAAATTGTTTTGTATTGTAATACGTAATGTGTTTTTCTAATTCAATTTAAAAATGCTAAGAAAGCGTCAACTGACAATAGAAACAGCTTTCTGTGTAAAGATGTAAAACGTGAATAGAGGAATTTCTCAACAAAATAAACAGGACTCATAATTTTCATATGAGTACCTGGTTTTAATGTGCGCCCGACATGCGTATGAACTATAGGGTGTAAGTCCCGAACCGATTAGGCGATGTACAACTGTTAAAATATGAAATTTAATTTAAATAGTTTTATTAAAGTTGGTTATTAATATAATAAATAATTGTGATTTTGATGTGTTAAAAGAGAAAAAGAAGTGATTATATATAGTAAATTCACCTGAAATGTATTATTATAGGTAGATTTTTTGTAGATTTGTGTCAAGATGTGTCATATGATAAATTGATGGAAAAGGAGGAATATTATGAAAAAACTGAAAAATAAGACTTTAGCATTGATAGCCATTACTTCTATAGGTACTTCGTTTGCGATGACATCACCAATTTCTGTAAGCGCTACACAAAACAATGGCGAAAAAATTTATGCAATGCAAACAAAAAATGAAATAGAAGATGCAAAGGTACCAATTGAAAACTTAGTAAATCATTTTGTGAAAAACTTGAATAAATATTATCCTGACAAGATACAAGGTACGTATCGAGAGGATAAAGATCCGAAAATAATTTACAATAATCTAAATTTCAATCAATTTTCAGTTCAAGCTGATGGCCCACCTGTCATTACAAGTTCAGAAAATGTATATGTAGGAAGAGAAACTTTAACAAATAACACGAATGTGGAACAAGTTTTAACGACGCAAAGCTTTACTAAAACCCTTTCGAATACGGTTACTAGCTCGACTACACATGGATTTTTATTTGGAGTAAAAGCCTCTGCTAAATTCAATATACCTTTTGTTGGAGAAACTGGAGTTGAAATGTCAACGGAATACAATTTTTCTAATACATCAAGTTATGAAAATAGTGAATCGTATACGTATATAGTTAGTCCGCAAAATATTCGAGTTCCTGCACATTCATCTGTTGAAGTCATTGTAATATTAAATACGGCTAAAATGAACGGGGATGTAAAACTTTTGGCAAATGCGTCAGGTACGGTGACGGCTAGTCCATTTTATACTAATCCTCAATACCCTAATATAGATTTTAACGCATATATGGAAAATATGAAATTGAATGAAATTGCAAGGGTGGTTTCACAAGAGAATTTAAAAAATATTTCTCCTAATTCAGATGGGGAAACAATTAATTTAATAGGATCTGGTAAGTATGAAGCAAAATATGGAACTACATCTTCCGTTACAGTAAACCCTGTGAATACAAAAGGGAAAGTAGCAGATGATGGGTACACATATAATGTGAATCCGGAGATTGTGAAAGAGAATTCTTTTTAGCAGTCTACCAATATACCTAACATATCCTGAGATTCAACCCAAGTTATTTGAAAAGACACTTGCTTCTATAAAAAACAATGGAGATTTGTACTAATAAATGGTTGTAAAATAACATAGGTCGAATGTTAACATTTCTAAAGAGCCTGCTACTTTTAATGCAGGCTCTAATATCGATTTATTTTTAAAGTTCTAAGCACATAATAAGGCTCGCTTCTTTAAATCCATGTCTTTCATACAAGGCAAGAGCACCACTATTTTCTGCTAAGACACTTAGCTCTAAATGATCTAATTTACGTTCTTCTACCCATTTTTTTGCCTCTCGTAGCAATTCTGAACCAATGCCTTTACTTTGATATTGACCTCCAACAATTACATCCATAATATATGCATAATTATGCTGGACGATACAAGAATAAGGAGGAGTAGTTAATTCTTGAATTAGTAAAAAGCCGGCAATATTGTTATCTATTTCAGCAACAAAAATATCCGATTTTTCTTCTGAAATTGTGTTTGTAAGAAACTCCACATCCTGTTTTGCTGGAGCTATGTACTTTGGTTGTAGTTTTGACATCTCTAAAAACAGTTCTTCATATAATATTTCTATTTGCGGAATATTATCTAATGTTGCAACTTTAATATTCATGTTCTACCTCTATACGAATTTACATTATTTTACTTTACCATATTTTGTGATTTTTGAAAATAATCAGTAAAATGAATAAAAAACTCAAATAGTTAACACCGTATAAACCGCAGAGGATTTCCAATACTAAAGCTGTTTAAAAATAATCAGAATGATAAAGGAGGCTATCAACAGTGAGATTTTTTGCATGGGGACTTTTAGGTGCCGCAGCTATTTTTGGCGTAGTGAAACGCTATGGGATGTCAGACAATGTACAACAAATGACATCGTCTTCTCAGGAAGGCACGACACCGGTACAATTAGTTGCAAACAGTAATCCACTTACCGCAAATACACCAAAACAATAAATAATGCACTATCTGGCTTATAGACACTGTAAAGGTCTATAAGCTTTTACATAAAAAATGAAAGCTAATATTATTCTTTACAAAAGTATCCAGAAAAATGTATAGTTATGTTAAATATATGGTGAAACGGGGTTTTGATTATTTATGATGAAACTTATTAATGGCTAATAAAATTTTAAATAATTTTATAGTGCAATAACGCATATTAAGGTGTATACCTTAATTCTTTTCAGTTCGCCCATTTGCACAATAGCGATTAGAAGTCATCATATCTATTCAAATCATATATTTTTAATATCTCCTATAAGCCTCTAGCAGGGTCAAGGCAAAATCCGAACGAGTATTTTTTGTACAGAAGCTAAAGCCCAGCGAAGTGACAGCCACAATTACACTGAGGAGTATTAATTTATATTGAATTTAAATTTGACTATGAGAAGGATTTCTTCTTATAGTTTTTTTTTGTCTTTATGGGGGGTGTGCAAAATGGTAATGTCTCAATTACTTACTTTGAGCTAATAAAATAGAGAAATGAGGCGTAAATATGACAAATTATCAATTAGTATATGATTACAAGGACAATCAAAAATATAGAGAAAGTTTTAATGAATTAGCAAAGCTAGTTTTTGGATTAGATTTTAGCCAATGGTATGAAAAAGGTTGCTGGAACGATCAGTATAGTTGTTATTCATATATCGATGGAGAAAAGGTAATTGCAAATGCATCAATAAGTAAAATGACTGTAGTTGTAAACGGTAAGGATTATAAAGTCATACAAGTTGGTACAGTAATGACGCATCCGGATTATCGTCATAAAGGTTTAGCAAGGAAATTAATGAATGACATTATTGATAAATATGAGAAACAATACGATTTCATCTATTTATTTGCGAATGAAACAGTCTTAGATTTCTATCCGAAATTTGGGTTTTCACGAGTACAAGAAAGTAGATATTTCTTAAATGCTGATCGTTTACAGAAAAAATCAAACACCACGATCCGAAAATTAAATGCTGAAAATAGCAACGATGTATCTTTATTGAAATTGTATGCGAAGGAAAGAATTCCATTGTCGTCGGTTTTAGATGTGAAAGATAATGAAAGTTTACTTATGTTCTATTTTCTTATTGCATTTCCTAATTCAATTTATTTTATCCAAGACGAAGACGTTATAGTAATATTCGAAAAAGAGGGTGAGGAATTACATCTTTTTGATGTTGTTAGTCGCAGTAAGATTGATGTAATAGAAGTTTTAAGCTACATTACTACATCGGATATAAAAAGAATTATTTTTCACTTTATTCCTGATTGTCCTAATCTAGAGTCTGAAGTAATTGAAACCGAGGACGATGTATTGTTTATTCGGCCGATGATAAATTTCGGGACAGAACGACCGTTATTTCCATTAACATCGCATTCGTAAGGCTGGTTAAATGTTTGAATACAATTATATTAAAGAGTTTTTTCTATTATAAGAATAAGTGAAAAGGGTGATTCAACTTGATACAAATAAAAAGGATATATAAAGAAAATTTCCCACAAGGCAAAAAAATTATCTATCAATACAGCTCCAATAATTTTTATGATGTTTCCTTTAAAGAACAAGAAAATGGCTGGTCAGTTGATTTTACGTTAAAACATTTCGACACGCCATTTCACAAGTATTTGGAAGGAGAAATTTTTGAGGATCATATAGAGGATATGGAATGTTATATTGTTGAGTTTAATGGAGAAGAAGCGGGAATTGTTAGTATTAATCAAGAGAAGTGGCATCATGTGTTAAGAATTAATGATATTCATATAGATCCAACCTATCAACAGCAAGGCATTGGAAGTAAGCTCATGGCTTTAGTCAAAAAGCGAGCAGCAGAAATTGAGGTGAGGGCGATCGTTTTAGAAACACAAACGTCTAATTATCCTGCTATACAGTTTTACAGAAAACATGGATTTCACTTAATTGGATGTGACCTAATAAGTTACTCCAATAAAGATATTGAAAAAAGGGAAGTAAGGATTGAAATGGGATTTGTACTTGAATCGTAATTATCGAAAAAAGAGAATGAAGGTGACAAATTAAATAAAGTCATACTTCTTCAGCAAAATGAGGGGATGATTTCCGTTTCGGCTGGGCGCTTAGTTGTTGCTGTCGCTTCGCTTTCGCACAGATAAAACATTTGTTGCTGCCGCTTCACTTTCGCACAGATAAAACATTTGTTGCTGTCGCGCTTCGCTTTCGCACAGAGCAAAGCTTCCAGGGGGCGTCCGATGAGATTCATTTAAATTCTCCTTATCTCTTTTTTAATTATAATATTAGATAAAATTACCCAAATTCCTCTTTAAAGAAATAAAAAAGAGAGAACACGTTTTTAATCGTATTCTCCCTAAGAAACTATTATCTACTTTGAGTTTGAAGTGCTAATTTAACGCCTAGTCCTATATAAACGAAACCAACAGCCTTTTCAAGCCAACGTGAACCATTGTTTGTTGTTTTCGTAAAGATTTTTTCACCAATAAAGCTTGTAATAATAGCTAACAAAATAGTATACAAAGCGCTCATCACAACAAAAGTAATGCCTAAAATCAATAATTGTACAGTGATGGATTGGCCATTATGTTGAACAAACTGTGGTAAAAACGCTAAGAAAAATAAAGCGGTTTTTGGATTTAAAATTTCCGCTAAAAAACCTTGTCGGAACGAAGTACTTGCCGGGCTTTGTTCAACAGTTGGTTTTTCTATTTTTTGTGGTTTTGTTAGTAGCATTTGAATACCTAAATAAACAAGATAGGCTACACCAATATATTTCACTACTTCGAACGCAGTGGCAGATTTCATTAAAATGGCAGATAACCCTAAGACAGCTGCTAACGTATGGACTAAGTCACCTAATCCAATGCCTAATGCAGTGAAAATACCGTTCTTTTTACCACCTTTCAGCGTTTGCGTAATGGTAATGATAACAGCAGGGCCAGGAATTAAAAATAAGAGAAGAACTATTGCGATAAAAGATAACATGTTAACCCATCCTATTCTAATAAACTAAACATTCAAGTAACACAATAATAAGATTAACTTAATGAATGCAAAAAATATTATATGCTATCTTCTATATAACTGTCGATAAAGAAATACTAAAATAGAAGCGAACTAATTATTCGTAAAAATCGGAAAATAATTCAGTGATATTTGTATAGTGTTATATATTATTGAATTATAGTGAAGTAAGTGTATGTTATAACAAATACACAATTTTATTAACGTGAGAGCTGCATTCGAACCAATAGTGGGAGATATTATTTATGCGGATGCACGAGGAGCAGCCTCAAATTATTTGAGGAACTTCCCATATGAAAATGTCCCTGCCTCTATTTGGCCACTCAATAAAGAAGACTACTAATACAAAATAGTACAGTCACATCTAATTAGGATGTGGCTTTTATTTAGAAATTCAAACAAAAAATAGTACCAACTACTAATAATTAATGCTAGAATTAGGTGATAAAATTATTGGAGGTTTTTTGATGCTAGATATTCAACAAATACAAGAGGTTTTACTACATCGTTATCCTTTTTTGTTAGTGGATAGAGTATTAGAATTAGAAGAGGGGAAGAGAGCAGTAGCCATTAAAAACGTCACGATAAATGAAGAGTTCTTTAATGGACATTTTCCTAATTACCCGGTAATGCCAGGTGTATTAATTGTTGAAGCATTAGCGCAAGTAAGCGCTATTATTATGCTTACAAAAGAAGGGAACCAAGGCAGACTTGGATTACTGGCAGGTATTGATAACTGTCGCTTTAAAAAACAAGTGAAACCTGGTGATCAACTGCGTCTTGAAGTGGAAATTACACGCTTAAAGGGTGCCATTGGTAAAGGACGTGGGGTTGCAACGGTTGACGGAGAAATAGCTTGTGAAACAGAGCTTATTTTCGCATTCGGAAGCTAAGTTAATTCGATTAAAGAGTACTGCAAAAATCATTGCAGTACTTTTTTTGTGTGCTGTGTCAAAAGGGTATTTAAAATTATGTTGAATAATATAGTAAATGAATGACTTCTAAATGCAGATGGTTACATGAACTATCCATTAGCTCTTTATATAGTCATTTTAATCATGCAATTGATCATCCTCACAAATATACCTGCAATTTTCATCTCAAGCAGATCAAAAAGAGAAGCTCTAATGACTAGCACAACATCCAACTATCTAACAATTAGTTTGTTAATTACAACAAGCCAAAATCACTGATCGAGGTAGTCGGCCTTTCTATAGAAATATGGCTAAGTGGCGCGATTTAACAATTTCAGAGAAACAAGGTTTGCAAAAGAGAAGCCTGTTCTTTTGTTGGAAGAATAAAATAAAACAAAAGAATTAATCATCACATGTCGTATCTAAAGAAGAATTAAATTCATTTAGCTACAAAATAGACATAAAAATCCAAAAATATAATAGTTAAGGGAAAGGGATGAATGTATACTTAAATTAAAATAATGAGAACTAATTATGAAGGGGAGATTTTATATGTCGTTAAGTACACCATTTATAAAAGATGTTCCTGATGAAAATGTGAAATTTTCTGTTATCATACCTGCTCATAATGAAGAAAAATATATCGGTGAGTGTTTAGAGTCAATTGCAAAGTCTGCACAACCTTATAAAGATCAAGTTGAAGTTATCGTAGTGCTAAATCGTTGTACAGATAAAACGAAAGAAATTGCACAGTCCTACAATTGCGTGACATTGGAAAATAGCGATAAAAACCTAGCCAAAATTAGAAATGCTGGGGCTACTTTAGCAAAAGGCGAAATTCTGATTACAATTGATGCTGATACTCGAATGACAGAACATTTATTATCTGAAGTTGAAAAGCATTTAGCATCTAATCAATACATTGGAGGAGGCGTGAATGGTAATTTTGAAAGAATGTCCTTAGGTATCGTTGTTTCTAGCATGGTGCTAATTGTTCCTTTACTTTTCAAGTACGGAGTTATCTCTGTGGGAATCTTTTGGTGCTATAAAAAAGACTTTCAGGAAGTAAACGGTTTTAATGAGAATATGCTAATGGCAGAGGATGCTGATTTTGCTAAGCGTTTAAAAGTATGGGGCAAGAAGAACGGAAAAAAATACGGAACAATTAAAAATGGGATGATAACTTCTTGTAGACGATTTGACCATTATGGCGACTGGATGTTACTGAAACGTCCAGATATAGTTTTTGCTTATCTCAGAGGTACGAATAAAAAGGCTGCAAATGAAGCCTATTATGATGATCAAGCAAGATAAAGTTCAATTAGCTCGTCTCGACCACTTCGTTGTAAAAGAAGTGGTTTTTTATATGTATTTCTTTACATTTTCTAGAATGTACTTCGTAGATAATAAACTTCAATAAAGTTTTGTCGAAAATAACATACAACCTTTCTGTCCCTTCATATACTTTAATTATCTGAAAGATTTGGGTGACTATAAACATGTTTTCTATTTTAAATAAGGTCATTAAATCTGGTAAACCAGTATGAGAGGATGAGGGGTTTGAAGCATCCCGGCACAAATGTTTTTGAAAATAAAGAGGAACTATTCATACCTAAAAAAGCTTTAGATAAAGATTTTTGTGATCGATTAGTGAAAAAAATCCATAAAAATATTCTAAATGAAAATATAGCAAACGATGTTTATATGTCTTATTTCGTGATTTTTGATCAAAAGTATACATTGAAAGAAATTCAATATCTTCTAGATGTTTTGAAATTACAAGCAAATGAAATTATTAGATCAAAGCCGATTTTTATTACATTATGTGGTGTGCTATTATCGTTAATTACTATTATTGCCTCTGCCATTAATACAAAACTCATGATTGGTATCTCATTTGTCCAAATAGTTGCTCTCGCAGTATTAAGTTTTAATGTAGCTGTATTGTTTATTTCTTATAAAATAGAAAAAGAATATAAAAAGATATACGAAGTCATTAAATTAATCGATTATTATTTAAGCTTTTATAAGTAGGGGTGGGAATTATGCAAAATATTATTGATCAATTGAATGGTTGGATAAATAAAGTGCCGATAGAGTTCCGGCAAATGTCTGAATTAGAGATTTCGCAACGACCAGCGCCTCAAAAGTGGTCGAAAAAAGAGGTATTAGGCCATTTATGTGACTCTGCCATCAATAATCTACAAAGGTTCATTAAAATACAATACGAAAAGGAACCCTTTGTACTAACTCCATATAATCAAGTTGAATGGGTAAAAATCCAAGGATATCAAGAGCTACAGATTGATGAAATATTAGATTTATGGGTGAGCTTAAATAAAAAAATAATAAATGTTATTAAAAAAATCCCCAATGAAAAGCTAGCCCTCCAATGTGATATTGGAAGTAATGAACTCATGACCCTACAGTGGCTTATCCAAGACTACCTAGAACATATGGAACATCATATAAAAAAACAGATTTTATTAGCGGACTGAAATAAAGGAACTCTGTGTAAGAACGCCACGCACTGTGGCAATTTATCTGTGCGAAAGCGAAGCGACAGCAACAATATGGTTTTATCTGTGCGACAGCAACAACAACAACTCGGTTTCGCACAGAGACAAAAACACGTTGCTGCCGTTAGCGCTACACTTTCGCGTGAAAAATATCTACAGGACTAAACACAAAGCCGATTAACGGGTGCAATAATATCGGGGCATAATTGATGACAGCGTTAGCTTTTTAACAATTTGGCGCAAATTAGTTGTCTAAAAATGTATTTGACAAACCCAAAAGACAACCTCTAACTTCAATCTGTTTTAGCTTAAGATATACACCAACAAAAAAATTAAAAAGAGCATTTTTTTTATCATTCCTCAAATAATAAGTCTAAATATTTTTAGTTGAGGAAGTGAAGAATTGAAAAAATTGTGGTTTTTAATACCTGTTTGTCTTTTAACGGTCTCCTTTTTTTATCTAAAAGTTGGCGCAGCAACATATGAAAATAAAGGAAGAAAGTATTATGAAGAAGCGGGACAAATTGTTTGGGAAATCAAAACGGACGAAAAAATTGTTGCTCTAACCTTTGATGATGGGCCACATCGAAAGTACACATCTGAGATTTTAGATGTATTATCAAAATACAATGCGAAAGCAACTTTTTTTATTGTTGGCCAAAATGCACAAAAAAATCCTGAAGTGATATCAAGAATGTATAAGGAAGGCCATGAACTAGCTAACCATACATTTACGCATCCCTTAAGGACAAATGTCCCGAATTTACTTAAGGAGATAAAACAAACAGATGACACTATTCAGAACATCACTGGAACTAAACCAACTTTGTTCCGACCTGTTGAAGGTCAGTATTCAGATGCAATGATTGAAGCGATTGCTAAAGAAGGATATAAAGTGGTTATGTGGTCATGGCATTTAGATACATTAGATTGGAAAAGTCCAGGAACGAATAGAATTGTGAATACTGTGTTAAATGGTGTTAAAGAAGGTAATATCGTTCTTTTTCATGATGGAGGCGGCAATCGTCATCAAACTGTGAAAGCGATGGAAAAAATATTAGCAGAACTTGACAGTCAGGGATATCGATTTGTCACAGTTTCTGAATTACTCGACGAGCAGGGTAAAAAAAGCACAAACAAATAAGTATCCGGAATGTTTGAAGCAATATGTTATTTTAAAATTTTTTTTATTTGCTGTAACTCAGAAATTAAATAATCAATTTGTTCTTTCATGTTTGCATTTTGTTTTGCCTGATCATTTGAATTGTCATTTTTGGAATTTTGTAATGCTTCTAAGGCAAGACCTGCTGCAACTGCCTGAATGCCATCACCTAATGTAGAAATAGATGATCCGATATAGGTAAGTTTAGCAGCAAAAATATCCAGTGAATCAGTTGATTGATTTTTAAATGTATTCTTATTCCTATCCATTATTAAACCCTCCTTAAATAGTTCAAATCATTCCTCATTTATCATTTGTATGAAATATCGACAATGAGTAGTCCTATGTAAGACACATAAACATATTAATTTTCTTCCCTTTGTCGAAATCAGGCTAAAATGCAAATTAGCCTGATTTTTATGTTCTAATGCGTACTTTAAACACCTGAATAAAAAGGGTATAATTACCATGATGATTAGGGGGTGATTGGCATTGGGCAAGGTTGAATTGGTGGAAATGAATGCTGAGCTTTTAGAGGGAATTGGGAGCTATTGTCTTAGAAGCAAGAAGAAATCAAATGGCTATATAAATAAGAATAAATGGCTGAATAATCGATTTGAAGAAGGCTTGAAATATGTGCAAGTAATCGCCAATAAAAAACAAGTAGGGTTTATTGAATATACAGAAGCAGAAAATTCATCTAGAGTGGTTCATGCTGATGGTTATTTAGTCATCCATTGTTTATGGGTAAGTGAAGTTGGAAAAGGATACGGTGCTCGATTAATTAATAAATGTATAGAAGATGCAAAAAAACTTGAAAAAAAAGGAGTTGTTGTTATTACGAATTCAACAACGTCTTGGTCGCCAAGCAAAGATATTTTTTTGAAAAACGATTTTCAACTTATTGATGCGGCACCATATGATTTTGAATTACTTGTCTACCCTTTGAGCAGTGAATCCGAACAACCATATTTTCCGACTGATTGGGAGGAGAGATTAAAAAAATTTAACAATTTGACGATATTACGTTCATTCCAATGTCCGTATGTCGAAATTGCAACAGAAAATATTATAGCTGGTGCAAATACATTGAATATACCAGTGGAACTTATTGATCTCAGGGGTAGAGAAGCGTTGATGGAACTGGCGCCAACCCCGTATGGTATTTTTTCTGTCATTTTTAAGGGCCAGCTTCTTACATTTCATAGGTTAACAATACATTCGGTGATAAAAAAATTAAGAGAACTTACGTAATAATAACAGCGCAAATGATAGGAACATGCATAAGTGGACATGTAATTTCTAATATTCTATGAGGATATTAGTTGACTGCCACGAGGAAATGAGTAAAATAGAAAATCAGTACCATTATATACCTACAACTTAGCAGATAACTGGAGTGTCTTTAGAAAGTACTTCTGAGGCATCTTTACTTTTTACAAAGGCTACATAGAATAAATAGCTTATAATAAAGTGATTAGAAGTGATGGATTTTAGGAAGATTGATGTGGACAAGATTTGTCATGAAGTTTTGACAGTCTTTTTCTTTTCGTCTTCTCTATAACCTGTTAAGATGGTAATAGTGTGAAACAAGTTAGTGTATATGAGAGTGGTGACAATCAAGATGGATGAAGAGAAAAAAGATAGTGTAGAACAGCAGACAGAACAAACATCCGCTGCTGAAATAAAACCAGCAGTACGATTTGTACAAATGAAACCGTTTAAATTTATCATGTTGATGTTCTTTACAATCCTTATTACTGCAGGCTTAACGATCTTTGCGTTAACATTCGGTGAAAAGAAAGTAGTTGAAGTGAAAGTACCGAGTGGGCGTGCAGAATTTACAAAATTATATGAAGCCTATGATTTACTTAAAAACAAGTATTACAAAGATATCGATGATGTAAAAGTGGTCGACGGCGCTATTAACGGCATGTTCGACGCACTAGATGATCCGTATTCTGATTTTATGGTGAAGGACGAAGCAGAACAATTTCAGTCTGGACTGTCTTCTAGTTTCCAAGGAATTGGAGCGGAAATTCAAGAACGTAACGGTTTTATTACTGTTGTGTCACCTATTAAAAACTCACCTGCTGAAAAAGCGGGCTTATTACCACAAGATATTATCTTAACTGTGGATGGAAAAAGCATGCAAGGATTTAGTGCTTCTGAAGCAGTTGCGCGTATTCGCGGCGAAAAGGGAACGCCTGTAAAATTAACCGTGAAACGTGGAACAAATGCTGAGCCTATTAATATGACGATTGTCCGTGACGAAATTCCGGTTGAAACGGTTTACGGTGAAATGCTTGAAGGGGACATTGCCCATATTCAAATCACGTCATTTAGTGAAAATACTGCAAAAGAATTTGAGAAGATTCTTGCAGATTACGAAGGTAAAGCAAAAGGCATCGTATTAGATTTACGTCAAAATCCTGGCGGCTACCTAGATGCAGCGGTAGAGATTTCGAATTTATTCGTTCCAGAAGGTAAAGCGATTGTACAAGTGCAACAAAAAGATGAGGAGCCGAAAATTACAAAAGCTGTTTCTGGTAAAAAATACAATATTCCAGTGACAGTACTTGTCGATAGCGGCAGTGCTTCTGCTTCTGAAATTTTAGCTGGTGCATTAAAAGAATCTGTTGGTGCTAAAATTGTTGGAGAAACATCATTTGGTAAAGGTACAGTGCAAAATGTCGCACCATTAAAAGATGGCTCTAACCTTAAATTCACAACAGGAAAATGGTTAACACCAAATGGTAACTGGATTAACGAAAAAGGCATAGCTCCAGATGTGAAAGTGTCATACCCACCTTATGCTTCATTACCATACTTAGATCCAGCTATGGAAATGAAAATGGGCGTGCAATCTAACTCTGTAAAAGCGGCACAAGAGATGTTAGAAGTTCTAGGATATGAGCCTGGAAATGCAGACGGTATTTTTGAGCAAAATACAGAAAGTGCAGTGAAAAAACTGCAAGCTGCAAATGGTTTTGAAGAGACTGGTGTTTTAACTGGCGATACAACGTATGCTTTAATGGATGCGTTACGCGCTAAAATAAAAGCAGAGGATCCTCAATTGTTAAAAGCGAAAGAACTGCTAACTGGTACACCAGCAAAAACTGAGTAAACTACAAACTAACAAAGTAGCTGTCGCAGTAGGCGTCTCTAAGGCCTCTAGCGACAGCTTTTTTAATAGGAGGAAAAATGGTGAAGGACGTATATTTATTTAGTGGTTTTTTAGGTAGTGGAAAAACATCCATGTTAACTGATGTTATTCGACAACTTAAGGAAAAAAAATTAAAACCCGCTGTCATTATGAATGAGCTTGGAAAGCTACCATTTGACTCACAGGCTGTGGAAAAGGATATTCCGTTAAAGGAAATGCTAGAGGGCTGTATTTGCTGCTCTGGCGCTGAAAAAACAGAGGCGCAAATTCAATCTCTTCTATTAGATAGTGACTTTGATGTCCTGATTATTGAAACAACAGGTGCAGCACATCCTGTGGAAGCATTAGACGCTGTTTATTCACCATTATTTGCAGAAAAGCTAAATGTCAAAGGGATTGTCACAGTTGCTGATTCAAAGCTGTGGTTGAACCGAGAAACATTAACTCCGCAAGTGCGCTCTTTATTTATGGAACAAATCCGTCACGCACATTTATTACTGGCCAATAAAACGGATTTACTAACAGAAGCTGAGCAGGCACAAGTTGTTTATGAGCTGCAAGGCTTTAATCCACATGCCTTTATTTTGCAAACTACAAATGGACGCGTGCCATTACGTTTATTAGAAGATTTAAAGGCAACGGTACAGGTGGACAAACAAGATATTGTGAAAGCTCCTATAGCATCGATGCATCTAGGCTCACGATTAGTTGAATTTAAAGACGTTAACTTTACACAAGAACAATTTGAGGATTGGGTACGTACATTGCCTGAAACTGTGTATCGAATGAAAGGATACGTGCCAATTGAAGGTGTAAAAAATCCTATGCTGTTTCAATATGCATATGGCATGGTCCAATGGCTTCCAGAGTACGTAAAAATGCCCGCAAAACTCGTGATCATTGGTGAAGATGTAAGTAGATTAAACGTCATTGGTATTGAGTAAACGCTAAAACTAGTTAAAGCAAAATCCAAAATCTGCCATTCCTGCTTGTCAGACGAAAGTTTTGTTCGTTTCGTCTTTCTCAAAGTAGAAATTTTGGCAGTTTTTTTGTGTGAATGCGCACGAAAATATATTTGAATATTGAAAATGCTTAATAGTTTTTAAGAGGTGTCAACCCTATTTAAAACGTAAGTATTTCATAGGCTGGTGAAACCTGCTAAAAATTAATTCCAATAACCCTCTATTTAACGCGAATCTATTTCTTGGATGGTGTTGCTAGAAGATCCTGGTAAGAAATTTATTAAAATCGTACTTTACGATTGTTTGCATAGAAGGAGGAATTGCAAAAATGAAAAAAACACTAACTGCAATTTGTGCAACATTTTTATTAGCAGCTCCAATTCAAATGGCTTCCGCTGCAGAAAATACTACAGAGGGGAACACAACTACAGACTGTAATAAAGTTGTTTATTCTTATAAATGGTCAAATCAGTGGTCAAATCATAAGTGGGTAGTTAAACAACCACAAACACAAGCACCATCAAAAGAAGTACAAGTACCAGAAAATAATCAAACAACAAATAACAATACACAAACGACTCAAAAAGATAATACAACACCAGCACCATCTCAAACAAAACCATCAACATCTACTTCAGATGTGAATGCTTTTGAACAAGAGGTTGTAAAATTAACGAATGCTGAACGTACAAAAGCTGGTTTAGCACCATTTAAAACTGATGATAAATTGATGGCAGCTGCTCGTGAAAAATCACAAGATATGCAATCTAAAAACTATTTTTCACATACAAGCCCTACATTTGGTTCACCATTTGATCGTATGAAAGCTTTAGGTATTACGTATAAGAGTGCAGGAGAAAATATTGCACAAGGTCAACGTTCACCTCAAGAAGTAGTACAAGGTTGGATGAATTCACCTGGTCACCGTGCGAATATTTTAAATGAGAAATTTACGCATATTGGTGTTGGCTATGTGAAAACAGGTAACTACTGGACTCAACAATTTATCCAAAAGTAATCGTATAAATTGAATAGCTACATTGAATAATAGGATGTCCACTAAGTTGTAATAGGCTTAGTGGACATCTTTTTTTTTGACAAAAATGCATGGTTCTTTGGCAAAACGAGGGTTGATTTCCGTTCCGGCTGGGCGCTTTCCTGGGGGCGTCCGATGAGCCGCTTCACTCGCGTTGCTCGCTGCAGGGTCACATCTGTGACGCTGAACCCCGGGGAGTCGCCCAGCCTCCACTCCAATCAACCTCTTCATATAGTGTGTATCGTTTTAAAATTCCGCATTCACAAAGATTACTAGATTATTTAGTTTTTCAACACAATATAATTAGAAATGTGTTTAATTTCTTTTTCATGGTGTCAAAAAACATTATGTCAATGATATTAAGATGCCATAATAGTTAAAGGGTGTCTCTTTGGTCAAAAGAGTGGGTGATTACTGTTCTGGCCGGGTGTTTTTCTGGAGGCTTCGGGGCAAGCAGATGATTTTTGCGCGAAAGCGAAGCGCGAGGAATTGTATTAGGAGATAGAGGATTTTTAATTATACATAGAATAGGGGATATGGGTGGCTCTCATAGGTTTGTTACTTCAATAATAAAAAAAGCAAACTAGAGCGAAGTCTAGTTTGCTATTGTTATTTTGGTCGTATTTGTAAATCTTTTTTGAACAAGTAATAAACGTATTAATAAAGTAATCGCGCCTGCTGTCAGACCTGCTACTAGTCCAATCCAGTAACCAAACGGCCCGAAGTCTGTATGAGTGGCAAGTACATAGCCGACAGGCAAGCCGATTACCCAATACGAAATGATGGCCATAATAAAGGTTACTGTAACATCTTTGTACCCTCTTAAAGCTCCTTGTACAGGCGCCTGGATAGCATCAGATAGTTGGAAAATGGCTGCGAAAATTAAAAAATGAACGGCGTACTCTAACACTTTTCCATCGGTTGTATACATATTTGCAACGGGTTCGCGAAGGATAAAAAGGATACAAGCTGAAACAAAGCTAAATAAAATCGCGGTCCCGACACACAAATAGCTATAGAGTCTAGCATCGCGCATACGTCCAGCACCAATTTCAAACCCAACTAATATCGTTACACCCATCGAAATGCTGAGCGGTACCATATACAACAAACTAGTGAAATTTAATGCAATTTGATGAGCTGCAATGATTTCTGTACTGAAGCTACTCATCATCATTGTGACAGCAGAAAAAATACTCGTTTCTGCAAATAAGGATATTCCGATTGGCACGCCAATGATTAAAATTTCCTTCCAACGAAGCCATTCTAATTTTGGCCAGTCATTAAATAGCTGGAAACGTTCAAAAGGCTTACGTTTAGCGATAATCCAAACTGTAATCAAGAAAACAAGCCAGTATGTAATCGCTGTTGCAACGCCGGCGCCAATTCCGCCAAGCTCAGGTGCTCCAAATTTGCCGAAAATAAAAATATAATTCAACGCAATATTAATAGGTGTTGTAAGTAATGTAATAATCATTGTAACGCGAGTTTGTCCAAGCGCATCGATAAAACAGCGCATGACAAAAAATAAAAACAGTGGTATAAGTCCAGCGCACATCGATTGAATATAAGATTTAGCAATTGAATGTACAGAGGCTTCTAAATCCATCTTGCCAAGAATCCAATCTATACCGACTATTAATAAAATAAAAATAAGTGCTGCAAGAACGATGGCTACATAGATTCCTTGCTGAACAGCTCTTTTTGCTGCAAACTCATTTTTAGCTCCAACAAGCTGTGAGACAATAGGTGTGATCGCGAGGAGAATTCCAGATAGCCCTATGTAAATAGGCATCCAAATAGAGGAGCCGATTGACACGCCAGCGAGATCGGTGGTACCGTACCGACTTGACATTAAAATATCGAAGAAAGAAATAAGATAAATAGCTACTTGCGATACAAAAATAGGTACGATAATTTTTAAGATTAATGCATATTTTTCTTTTAACGTAGTTGTTTGATTCATAGTGAATAATCTTCCTTTATTATCATAATTAAAATAGTATAGCATACTAAAATAGAGTAAAGATGAAAAAATCAATTATGCCTCGGCATAATTCCATCAGACTGAGTTCCGTTCTTTCAGCGAGTGATTAGACACCGGCTGAAAGAATTTAAAAGCTTCATCTGTATCTTTTCGTTCGCATATAGTAAAATAAAAGACTGTATACAAAAGTAGTATGGCTACAATGGCTTTTAACTTCTTTCAGCGACAGTCACCACCTATATAGGTGATAAGTTACTTATTAGTGTGTGTGCAAGCATCCACTGAAAGAAGGAATTCAGTCTAAGAACGCCACGTCCTGTGGCAACGACTGAGTGACCAACATCGTGTTGGCCCAAAGCCTCCGGCGGATGTCACGAAATCGGAAAGGAGTTCTTTGTTAACACAAAGCCGATTTCTGACGCAAAGTGTATCTGTGCGAAAGCGAAGCGACAGCAACAATTATGCCGGTGCATAATTGATGGAATAGGAGAATTAATGTGAATCAACAAACAATCATTTTAACCGGTGGAGGGACAGCTGGTCACGTATCGCTTAATCAAGCGATACTCCCGTCTTTACAAGAACTAGGTTATGATGTCCATTATATTGGCTCAGACCAAGGCATGGAGAAAGAATTAATAGGCGAGGCGTTTCCTAATGTTCCGTTTTACGGTATTTCTAGTGGGAAATTGCGCCGTTATTTCTCGATGAAAAATTTTACAGATCCATTTAAAGTGCTTGCTGGAATGATGCAGGCTTTTCGTATTATTAAAAAAGTGAAACCACAAGTCATTTTTTCAAAGGGCGGATTTGTTTCTGTCCCTGTTGTCATGGCTGCGAAATTTGCTGGTGTTCCCGTAGTCATTCATGAATCAGATGTTACACCTGGCTTAGCCAATAAAATTGCGCTACCATTTGCATCACACATCTTTACGATTTTTGAGGAAACATTACAGCATCTGCCGAAAGAAAAGGCAACATGCACAGGCTCTATTATTCGCGAAGAGTTATTTATGGGAGATCGAGCGAAAGGGTTAGCTCTTTGTGGTTTTACCACATTAAAACCTGTTCTTCTTGTGATGGGAGGCAGTCTAGGTTCAGTTGTCTTGAATGATGCACTTCGTCAAAATTTACCAGAGCTTGTGAAGCAGTTTCAGATCATCCATTTGTGTGGTAAAGGGAACTACGACGAATCATTTGAATCGATGTCTGGATACAAACAATTTGAATATGTGACAACGGAATTGCCGGAGCTATTACACGCAGCAGACTTTATCGTCTCACGTGCGGGTTCTAATTCGATTTTTGAATTTTTAGCACTGCACAAGCCGATGTTGCTAGTGCCGTTATCTGCACAAAAAAGTCGTGGTGACCAAATATTAAATGCCAACTTATTTAAAAGACAAGGCTATGCAGAAGTGTTGCAAGAGGAAGAGTTAACAAAGGAATCGTTTAAAAAATCAGTTCATGTGTTAACAGAGCGTAAAGCAGAAATGGTTTCAACGATGGAAAAAACGCAAAGACCGAAAACCCCTGAAGAAATGGCGAAATTGATTTTACAATATAAAAAGTAGTTTTTCGTTATCACAGCCTTTAATTAAAACACAATTACAGTAATAAAATGAAACAAAGCTAAAAATAAGCTATGTGTCTGTCATGAAGACGGAGCACATAGCTTATTTTTATCCGGGATGAACGGGCAGTAATTAATCTTTATCGAAAGTAAAGACTGGTAAAGACAAATGATCAGCGAAGGCTGCAGAAAACCATCGCTGATTATAGTTTCGCTTTATGAAATTACATCGCTTGTTCTTCGCCTTCCGCCACTTGATTGGCAGTTGTAAGGTAGAATAAGTCTTTTGGGATTTTATATAAATTAAATTGCGCCTCGCCTCTGTTAACTTGTGCTAATAATGTTGGATGACTTTCATTTGCGCTCACAACATAAGGTAGCTTTAAGGCTGCACGCTGTGATTTTATATTTTCAACTCGAATACGGAGAAATACCGTATGGAAATTATAATCAAAAAATAGTTCATTCAAAAAAAGCATTTTTGCTTTTTGGTTATAACCTAAACCTTGATAAGGGAGTCCAATCCACGTTCCTATAAAGCCTGCACCATCCTCCACATCATGAATGCTAATGGTGCCGATCGGTTGACCCCAATCATCAGTAATTGTCCTTGAAATAGCGAGTCCCTTCGCTTCTTCTTCAATCAGTTGTTTTGTCATAAACCAATATTCATCAGCGGATGTGGCTTTTTGACGGACAAAAGGGAATACAGAAGGGTGTGATAATAGCTCATAGAGCTCTGTACATTCATGTAGGTCTCGATGTTTAAGCATACGAAACGCCTCCTTTACTAGGGTAGTTAAAACAATTCCTTTAAAACATAAAGAAGAAAACTAAAATTCGTACTGGAATTAAAACCCAAAGAACTAGACGTTCAAACTATGATAACCATAATCTCCCGCTGTCTTACTGATTTTTCGACCATACCGAAAAAAGGCTAGTTTTTTTAATATAATATAACAATCACACTGCTTTATGCAATCATTTTCCTCGCTAAAACAAAAAATAAGTTTTTGTGACTGAAAATTCTGAAAAATAGGTAATCGGGTAGATAGTTAAAAACTGTTAATGTATAATTTTGTAGAGTATTAAGTCTATAATATCAATTTTTGAATAAAATAGTGTTTCTTTAGGATTATTTTATTTCTTTAAAAGAGGTAAAATATCAAAAATTACCCTAAAAAGGATATAAATTTTCCAATTCGAGAAGGGTAGTTCTTTTAAATTATGTTATAATAGTAGTATTGATTTTTTTGTATGAACAAAAACTATATTACTATTAACGACTTATGGGGTGGCAGCATGAAATATCTTTTAAGCGAAGTCTTATTTAATGAATTATTTTTTGGAAAAGATTTTGTCTTTTTAATGAAAAAAGTGGGAGACGATTATCAATATATTCGCTTAAATCAAGCAGCTAGAGCTTTGTTTCCACAAGAGGCGAATGGGAAAATGCTTTCTTCCCTTACCCAAAGTCGTAGTTTCACTACAATTCAAGAAAATTACAATCAAGCGATTATAATGCGTAGTCAAGTTGATTATGTGGATTATGCCTATTATAAATCAGAGGTTCGTAAATACGAGACATCTGTTCGTCCGCTTAAACATAATAAAGAAGACTATATTTTAGCTATAACTAAAGAGATTCTCTATGATCGTAGCATCGAAGATAAGTTTTTGTTTCTGCGTTCAATGTTTGATCATGCCTTCTTTTCGACAGTCATCTTATCAGCTGAAGGGACTATTTATGAAGTGAATGCCAGCTTTACAAAAGACTTTGAATTAGATACTGAAACAGTTAAACAGCATCTATTCATTGATCTACCGATTGTTCCTAAAGATGAAGTAGAAAATATACAGAACTATTTACAAAAAGCAGCTATGGGCGAAAATATTGGCGAAAAACTCATTAAGCTTCATACACTGGATAAAAAAGAGCGCAAGTATTTAGTTTCACTATCCCCAGTTATGCAGGGGGATAACTCTTTTGCTATTTTTCTTATCATGCAGGATTTCACACAATTCACCGAACAAAAGGCAGAGTTACGCTCAAAATCTCATGGTTTAGAGGTGTTTAAGGCTGCACTCAATTCCGCAGCTTCCATTGCTGTTCTAGATAGAAATGCAAAAATTTTAGAAGTAAATGATTTATTTTTAAATGCAACAGGCTTCATTGCAGAAGAGCTAATAGGTCAATCTTCCTTAGAATTAATCGAGCCTCGTAACGATACAGAAGAGTTAGTACAAATACTTAGGACGGGGAGTGTTTGGAGAGGGGAGTTATGCTATCGTACAAAATTCCATGCTGATTGCTGGGTAGAGACAACTATAGTTCCATTGAAAAATGAATTTGGCGAAACAGAACAATATTTATCCATTAACTATAATATTACGGACAAGAAAAGAATGTTAACGGAATTGAAAAATATTGAACGAACATTCCGTCTCATTACAGAAAATACAAATGATTTAATTGTCATAACTAACGAAGATGGCATCATTATTTATGCCTCGCCTTCTTATGAGATGTATTTAGGCTACGAAAATGTAGAATTACAAGGTCAGTTTTACAATAATATTGTCGATGAACAAAGTAAGAAGGCTTGGCAAACGTTTCTAAATAATTTTTCGGGTCTAACAGAAACACAATTTGAGCTTCTACTAAAGGCGAAGGACGGTACGCCTGTTTGGACTGAAGGAAACGTAACAGTTGTTCATGATCCAAAGCGTGAAAAAGTATCACAAATTATGATGGTATCTCGAGAGATTACTCATCGTAAGGAACGAGAGAATGATCTATTATATTTAGCCTATCACGATACATTAACACAATTACCAAATCGCCGTTTTTTAAACAAGGAGTTCCCCAAAATATTGGCAGAGGCAAAAGAACATAATGAGTGTTTAGCTATACTCTATATCGATGGGGATGACTTTAAGACTGTAAATGATCAGCATGGCCATGACACGGGGGATGATTTTATCCGAAAGTTTGGTCAAGTATTAATCACCGCGGTACGTAACCACGATTTAGTGATTCGAATGGGTGGTGATGAATTCGTTGTCGTCTTAACAGATTTAACTAGGGATGGTAAGACGAGGCATACTCAAATGATGGATATTATAAATCGCATTCGTAATGAACTGAAAAAAGGTTGGACGATTGAAAAACATCACTTTGCACCAACAGCGTCCATTGGTATCGCTTATTATCCGGATCACGGTCAAACATTAAATGGATTGCTAGAATTAGCAGATCAAGCTTTATATAAAGCGAAGGAAATCGGGAAAAATAATCACTATATTACTGACATTTAATCAACTATGCCTCGGCAACAACACAAGGGCCGACTCAATGTCGATCATTTCGGTAATGACTGGCGTTTTTAGCGATGCTGGTCAATTAGCCGTTATCGCATGGATACAATGATTTCTCCTTAGAATTTTAAAAAAAGTCTGTATTACAAGTAGTTGCTTGTGGTACAGACTTTTTGTTTGATGGTATGCTATAACCGGATTAAGGAAAAAACCTTATCGTTAATTTGGAATAGAAGGTGATGTAATGCCGAAAAAAATACTTTTGGTGGAAGATGAGAAGCATATCGCTCGTTTTGTAGAACTAGAATTAAAACATGAAGGCTATGATGTATTAGTCGCTTTTGATGGACGTGAAGGACTTGAACTAGCTTCATCTGATAATTTTGATGTGTTGTTATTAGATGTAATGCTTCCGGGTATAAATGGAATTGAAATTTGTCGTCGAATACGCACGCAATCGAAAGTACCTATTATATTGTTAACGGCACGAGATGCTGTGATGGATCGTGTAGCTGGCTTAGATGCTGGTGCAGATGACTACATAGTAAAACCATTCGCTATTGAAGAACTATTAGCTAGAATTCGTACTATTTTACGTCGGGTGACACCGGATGAAAAAATGGAGAAATCATTACATTTTCGAGATATCGAAATGGATATCGCGGCATATGAAGTTTTTGTACAAGGGAATAAGCTTGATTTAACGAAAACAGAATATGATCTACTAAAACTATTAATAGAACATAAAAACAAAGTTTGTACACGGGAGCTAATTTTAACCTCCGTTTGGGGGTATGATACGGATATAGAGACAAATGTCGTAGATGTATATATTCGGCATTTGCGAACGAAACTACCGGGTGATACGAATGCCTATATTGAAACCGTTCGTGGGGTTGGGTATGTGATGCGTGAATGAAAAAATGGAGAGATTATTTAGTCAATCAGTCATTACAAAGAAAATGGATGCTAACTTCTAGTGCTGTTATATTTTTTAGCTATACTATTATATGTATTGTCGTATATATTTCACTTCATACATGGCTATCAAATGACGAGGCAAGTAAAATCAAACGGACAAGCGATGATTTGGTGTATTTTTTAGAGTCACAAGGACCTAATCTTACCATTCAGGAAATTCAACAAAATAAAGGTCTTATAGATTCTATTGCCGATCGTGATCAAACGATTAGAATGTTTAATTTAGATGGCGATCAGATTCTTCGTATTAATAATACTTCCCAGGCTGCACCTCTTTCCTCAATGGGGGAAATTATTGATATGACAATTGATAAAAAAGATGTCATTGTCATTAATGAACCGATTCAACTTGGTTTCTTTCATGGATATATTCAGGTGATTCATCCTTTATCGAAGTTCCAGTCTTTGATGCATTATTTATTGACGACAATGCTAATAGCGGGCTTAGGAGCATTATTGTTATCAGCATCTATTGGTTTTTATCTTGCAAATTATTTGATGAAACCATTACGGGCGTTACGTTCATCGATGAAAACCGTTATGGATAAAGGATTTAATGAACCGATTCAACTAACTTACACGTCTCATGATGAGATAGGTGATTTATTGAAAATGTACAATACGATGATGAATGAATTGCAAATATCATTTGCACAGCAGCAACAATTTGTTGCAGATGCCTCTCACGAATTACGAACGCCTATTCAGGCAATTGAAGGGCATCTATCCCTTTTGAAAAGATGGGGGAAGGACGATCCTGAAATTTTAGAGGAATCTATTAATACTTCGCTAACGGAAATTGCACGAATGCGAAAAATGATCGAAGAATTACTAGAACTTGCTCGTCGTGAGGAAAAAGATATCGATAGTGAGGCTGATGCAGTAGCTGTTATAGAAGCGGTAATCGAAGAGACGAGACTCCTTCACCCAAAAGCTCGAATAACACTGTCGAAAAATGAGGAAATAGGGCGGATATTTATAACAGAAAATGCACTTAGCCAAATTGTTCGTAATATAATAGAAAATGCTATTCGTTATTGTGAAATAGTTCCTGAAATTCAAATTTCACTTGCTGTTTCCGAGAAGGAAGTATTGTTAAAAGTGGAAGATAATGGGATTGGAATAGCGAAAGAAAATATTCCATTCATTTTTGATCGCTTTTATCGGGTCGACGAGGCAAGGAATCGTCAAATCGGAGGAACAGGCTTAGGGCTTAGTATTACAAAAATGTTACTTGAAAAATACAATGGCTCTGTAGAAGTCAAGAGTGAGAAAAATGTTGGAACCGTTTTCTTCATGAAATTCCCTTTGAAAAATTGAGAAAAATACACGCTTTATTTCATTATTCTATCCTTTGGGAAAAAAATTGCTTAATTTGCTAAAAAGAGTTGTATTTTTTGTGAAGAGTAGTAAGATTGAGATGGAAAAAACGTTCTTTAAATAATGGATGAGAAGTCAAACATCCTTTAAAAGAACGGAAAATTATTATATAATTAATTGTAATTTAATTAATGGAACTGCCGAAAGGCAAAATTTGGAGGTCATTTTTCATGTCGAACAACGTTACAACTGTAAGTTCTCCATGGTCAGCTTTTTCTGGTCCTAACCTAGGATATGTGATGGAGCAATACGACTTATTCTTACAGTCTCCTGAAGAAGTAGAACCGGAGTTAGTATTATTATTCCAACAATTTGGTGCACCAGTAGTAGTAGAAGGTGAAGTAGCTGTAGCTAGTAATGCAGCAGCTCCTGCTGGCGATTACAAGAAAGTGTTAGCAGCTGTGAAATTAGCAGATGCAATCCGTACAAACGGTCATTTAGCGGCAGATATTTATCCTTTGAAAAACCGTGAACTACAAACAGCTCAAATTGAAGAAAGCGCGTTCAACTTAAGCGCTGCAGATTTAGCTGAAATTCCTGCAGCTGTCTTCTTCAAAGATGTGCCAGCAAACGTGAAAAATGGTAAGGATGCAATCGATTACTTAAAATCTGTTTATACAGATAAAGTAGCATTTGAATATAATCACGTAGTAGCAACTGAAGAACGTGATTGGATTCAAGCACAAATTGAAACAGCTTCATTTAAACAAGCATTAGCTTCTGATGAGAAAAAAGCTTTATTAGACCGTTTAACTCGTGTTGAAAACTTCGAGAAGTTTATTCATAAAACTTTTGTAGGTCAAAAGCGTTTCTCTGGTGAAGGTTTAGATACTCAAATCGTCCTATTCGATGAAATTTTGAAAACAGCTGAAACAAATAGCGTTAAAAATGTACGTATTGGTATGGCCCACCGTGGTCGTTTAAATGTGTTAACACACATTTTAAATAAACCATATGACATGATGTTCTCTGATTTCGCACATGTTTCTAATGAATTATTTATGCCAGAAGATGGTCGCCTTGAAATTACTAAAGGCTGGACTGGTGATGTAAAATACCACATGGGTGCTTCTTACAACCGCGAATCTGGTATGAATGTTAAACTTGCTTACAACCCTTCTCACTTAGAAGTAGGAAATCCTGTTGTTTTAGGTACTGCACGTGCTGCACAAGATGACACTTCTAAACCAGGGCAAGCTATTCATAACCGCACAAAAGGATTAGGAATTCTTGTGCATGGTGATGCTGCGTTCCCAGGTCAAGGGATCGTAACAGAAGTATTAAACTTTGCAAAAACTGAAGGGTTCACTACTGGTGGTACAATCCACATCATTGCTAACAACATGATTGGATTTACAACTGAACTACAAGACTCTCGCTCATCTGTATATTCTTCTGACCCTGCAAAAGGTTATGAAGTACCAGTTGTGCATGTAAATGCAGATAGCCCTGAATCTGTAGTTTTAGTTGGTCGTTTCGCAGCTAGCTACCGTCAAAAATTCGGTAAAGATATTATCGTTGACCTTCTTGGTTACCGTCGTCATGGTCATAATGAAACGGATGACCCAACTGTAACAAACCCTGAAACGTATAAATTAGTTTCTAAACATGAACCTGTCCGTTCTTTATACGGTGCTCAATTAGCAGCTGAAGGTGTAGTTTCTGCTGATGAAGTAGCAGCTTTAGATAAAGCTATTTATGCAGAAATGCAAGCAGCTTATGATCATGTAAGAGAAATGGCAGATAAAGATGAACATAAACATTTAGAAATGCCAGAAGAATTAAAAGTAGAATTCCCACAAATTGATACAGCAGTTGGTGCGGAACGTTTAGAAAAAATAAATGAAGAGCTTTTAGTGTTTGAAGAAAACTTTGAACCACAGAAAAAGCTTGGCAAAATTTTAGAAAAACGCCGTGATGCATTTGCTTCTGCAAAAATCGACTGGGGTCATGCAGAAACTTTAGCTTATGCAACAATTATTCAAGATGGCACACCAGTACGATTTACAGGTCAAGATGCACAACGTGGTACGTTCTCTCAACGTCACCTAGTGTTACATGACAAAAACAATGGTAATTTATTCACGCCACTTCACCATATTTCAGGTGCAAATGCATCATTTTCAGTACACAACTCTCCACTTACAGAAGCTGGGGTAGTAGGCTTTGAATATGGTTACAATATAGAAAACGACCATGTATTATCAGTATGGGAAGCTCAATTTGGTGACTTTGCTAACATGGCACAAGTTATGTTCGATAACTATATTTCAGGTGCACGTGCTAAATGGGGTCAAAAATCTGGTTTAGTAATTCTTTTACCACATGGTTATGAAGGTCAAGGTCCAGAACACTCTTCAAGCCGTATGGAACGTTACTTACAAATGTCAGCTGAAAATAACTGGTTCGTAGCAAACTGTTCAAACGCAGGTAACTACTACCACTTATTACGTCGTCAAGCAGCATTATTAGGTACTGAAGGCGTTCGTCCACTTGTGGTTGTATCACCTAAGTACTTACTTCGTCACCCATTAGCTGCAGCAAATGCTGATCAATTAGCAAATGGTTCATTCCAAGAAGTAATTGAACAACCAGGCCTAGGTTCAAAACCAGAAGCTGTAGAGCGCATTGTTTTAGGTTCAGGTAAAGTCATGATCGACATCGCAGACCGTATTAAAGACGGTGAAGGCTTCGATCACCTACACATTACTCGTGTAGAACAACTTTACCCATTCCCAAAAGAGCAAGTTGCTGGTATTATTGCTAAGTATCCTAATGTAAAAGAAATTGTTTGGGTACAAGAAGAGCCTAAAAACCAAGGTTCTTGGAATTATGCATTAGAAACATTACACGACCTTTCAGAAGGTAAAAAGCTACGTTATGTAGGCCGTCCTGCAATGAGCTCAACTTCTGAAGGTGATGCAGATTCTCATAAAGCAGCTCAAGCCGCACTTGTAGAAGAAGCAGTTGCTGAGCCTGTAAAGGTTAAATAATCATATATTAAATATTTTTGAGAGCCGGGCTACTTGCTTAGGCAGTAGCCCATTGATGTGCACCAATGCACGTTAATTAAAGGAGGAAATGAAAGTGGCTGAAATTAAAGTCCCTGAATTAGCAGAATCGATTACAGAAGGTAGTATCGCACAGTGGGTAAAAAAAGTGGGCGATCGCGTTGAAAAGGGTGAATTCATCGTTGAACTTGAAACAGATAAAGTAAACGCTGAAATCATCTCTGAAGAAGCAGGAGTTTTAACTCAAATTTTAGCTGAAGAAGGCGATACTGTACTTGTAGGTCAAGTAATCGCAGTTGTAGAAGCTGGCGAAGGTGCAGCACCTGCTCCAGTTGCAGCAGCTCCAGTTGAGGCAGCACCACAAGCAGCACCTGCTCCAGTTGCAGCAGCTCCAGTTGTAGTAGAAACTTCTGGTGAGCGTGTAATCGCGTCTCCAGCAGCACGTAAACTTGCTCGTGAAAAAGGTATTGACCTTGCTGCTGTATCTCCAGTAGATCCACAAGGCCGTGTACGTGTACAAGACGTTGCAGCTCATGGTACAGCTCCAGTAGCAGCACCACAAGCAGCTCCAGCAGCACCTAAAGCAGTAGCAGCTGTTGATGAATCACGTGTGACAATTGAAAAAATGAGCCGTCGTCGCCAAACAATTGCAAAACGCTTACTTGAAGTAAAACAATCTACAGCAATGTTAACAACATTTAACGAAGTAGATATGACAAACGTTATGGCTTTACGTTCTCGTAAAAAAGACCAATTCTTCGAGTCAACTGGCTCTAAACTTGGTTTCATGTCATTCTTCACAAAAGCTGTAGTTGCAGCACTTAAAAAATACCCATATGTGAATGCACAAATCTCAGGCGATGAAATTCACTTAAACAACTTCTTTGATATCGGTGTAGCTGTATCAACAGAAGAAGGTTTAGTAGTACCAGTAGTACGTGACGCTGACCGCAAAAACTTTGCTGAAATTGAAGATTCAATTGCAGACCTAGCTAAAAAAGCACGCGACAAAAAATTAGGTTTAGCAGATCTTTCAGGTGGCTCATTCACAATTACAAATGGTGGTGTATTCGGTTCATTAATGTCTACACCTATCATGAATGGTACACAAGCTGGTATCCTTGGTATGCACTCAATCAAAAAACGTCCAGTTGAAGTGAATGGTGAAGTAGAAATTCGCCCAATGATGTACTTGGCACTTTCTTATGACCACCGTATTATCGATGGTAAAGATTCTGTAGGCTTCCTTAAAACTGTTAAAGAACTACTTGAAAACCCAGAAGATTTATTATTAAATTCTTAATTCCTGAGTTTCTTAAAACCTTGCGAACATCGTTTCGCAAGGTTTTTTAGCTTTTTATGAAGCATTTGTGGGAGGGAAGGATAAAAGAGCCAAAGTGACGGATAGAAGAGTCAGAACGACGGATAAATGAGTCGGAGTGACGGATAAAGCAAGCGAAGCGACCGAAAGAAGAGCTGAATCAACGGAAAAGTTGTCCGATCGTTTGTGAAAGCTTCACAGTAAAAATGCGTATAGTGCAAATGGTGTTATCTTTACAGTTCAACAATTTCTTTTGAAGTACTATAAAATAATTTAAATATTAATTATTTGCTTGATTTCTGAAAAATCAGTTCTTTGTCGCGTGTGTTACAAGCGTATCCACGTATATAAGTTGGTTGGAGTACGTACAATGGAGCATGGGCGATTTTACGGACTTTCTCGACAAAACATTCGAATAAATCATTTTCGACTTTGCAAAAGTGTATATATGTCTTTAAAAGGCTAAAAAACCCTAATATTGTAATTAATCAGAAAAGTAATAAAATTGTCTTGACGAAAATGTTGTTTTTATAGTAGTATCTTAATATCAATTAAATATACAAACCTCACATTTATCCTATTGTGAGGTAGAGGCGCGGTATTTATTAGTTCATTGTTGAGTATAAGCAAGCGAAGACGCAATGGAGAAGGAACTATCGCCGAAGTATAAAAGGAGCTCGTACTTTTATGCTGGGTCTGCAGTGAATAAGTGCAGGACTGTCCTAGTGAATTATTTTCCAGGTTTACTAGGTTGTGCTATCTCGGAATGATGGAATTTTAGTGAGGATTTGGGCAACTGTTAAAAAAGTAAGACCTAAGTTCAGTACTTAGGTCTTTTTTGGTACAGTTGTCTTATTTTTTACAGAAAAGGGGAATGTTACATGAAAAGAAAATGGTTAGTATTAATGTTGACCGTAATGACAGCAATCTTGCTAGCAGCTTGTGGTGCTAGTGACAAGAAGGAGACGACATCGTCTAGTAATGGCAGTGCAAGTACTGATAAGAAAGAAGAAAGCGGCCAATTCCGAATCGGGATGGAGGCGGGCTATGCTCCGTTTAACTGGACGCAGCAAAGTGATGCAAATGGCGCGGTAAAAATTGCCGATAATGCAGAATATGCAGGCGGTTATGATGTACAAATGGCGAAAAAAATAGCTGAAGGCTTAGGAAAAGAATTAGTCATCGTAAAATTGGAATGGGATGGCTTAGTACCAGCTCTACAATCAAATAAAATAGATGCAATCATAGCAGGAATGTCACCTACTGCAGAGCGCAAGCAGACAATCGACTTCACTGACAATTACTATACATCTGATTTTGTAATGGTTGTTAAAAAAGGTAGTAAATATGAAAATGCAACATCTATTCAAGATTTCTCAGGTGCAAAAATCACTTCACAATTAAATACATCTAACTACACTGTTATTGATCAAATCAAAGGTGTAAAAAAACAAACAGCAATGGATAGCTTCCCAGCAATGCGTGTAGCAGTAGAAGCTGGAAAAATTGACGGCTATGTAGCAGAACGTCCAGAAGGTATTTCCGCTGCTGCTGCAAATGATAAATTCACATATGTAAAGTTTGAAAAAGGCTTTGATACAGATGTTTCTAATACATCTATTGCAGTTGGTTTACGTAAAGGTGATGCTGAGCTTGAAAAAATCAATGAAATCTTAAAAGGTATTTCAGAAGATGATCGTCAAAAAATTATGGAAGAAGCAATCCACCAACAACCAGCAGCACAATAACAAGAATGCACGGGCTAACTATTAGCCCGTGCATTCCATAACATCTCATTTAATAACAATCACAAAAAAAATAATAATGTCTTAGCTAATAGTTTCATAAAATTAAAGAAACAGAAGCCCAATGAAAGTGGTTGATAGCTAAGAGACAACAGTAACGAAAAAGCAACACGACGTTGTTAGGAGGTACATCATGAGTCTTGATTGGATTATTTCTATTGTTGAGAACAACTGGCAAATGTTTTTACGAGGTGCTTATTATACATTACTTATTTCAATTAGTAGTACAATTATTGGTGCACTTATCGGATTTTTCATCGGAATTATGCATACCATAAAGGTTCGTAAAAAAGGTGTAAATTTCTATAGCTTAAAGCTCATTAATTTTTTACTAACATGCTATGTCGAATTCTTCCGTGGTACACCAATGATTGTACAAGCAATGGTTGTATTTTACGGATTAGATATAGCATTTGGCATTGATATGCACTTTATTACGGCAGGTATTTTAGTTGTTTCACTAAATACAGGTGCTTATATGGCAGAAATCGTACGAGGTGGAATTGTTTCCATTGATCAAGGGCAGTACGAGGCTGCATCGGCTATTGGCATGAATCATGTTCAAATCATGCTACATGTTGTATTACCACAAGTTGCCCGAAATATATTGCCGGCAACAGGTAACCAATTAATTATGAACATTAAAGATACAGCAGTTTTAAACGTTATTGGGGTTACAGAATTATTTTTCCAAACAAAGTCGATTGCGGGTAATAACTTCCGCTATTTCGAATCCTTCTTTATAGCATGTATCCTATATTTCGTCATGACATTCACAGCATCAAGAATTTTACTGTATATTGAAAAGCGACTGGATGGACCAGATGCCTACAAAAAACAACAGAAAGAAGCAGTATAGGGGGGATGAGCAAATGACAGTTATTAAAATAGAGCATTTAAGTAAATCATTTGGTCGTAACCAAGTGTTGAAGGATGTAAATTTTCAAGTAGAAAAGGGTGAGGTTGTCTGCTTAATCGGTTCTTCTGGATCTGGTAAATCAACACTATTACGCTGCATTAATTTACTGGAAACACCAAGTGGCGGTCAAATTTTTTATAAAGATGAAAACATTTTAGACGATAAACATAATATCCAAGAGTACCGAACACATTTAGGCATGGTATTCCAGCAATTTAACTTATTCAATAATCATAATGTGCTAAAAAATTGCACAGTTGGTCAAATGAAAGTATTAAAGCGTTCGAAGGCAGAAGCGGATGAAGTGGCACTAAAATATTTACAAATTGTTGGTATGGATCAATACGTCAATGCGAAGCCTCGGCAACTATCTGGCGGTCAAAAACAGCGTGTAGCGATTGCACGAGCATTGTCAATGAGCCCAGATGTAATGCTGTTTGATGAACCGACGTCAGCTCTCGATCCAGAAATGGTTGGAGAAGTATTAAAGGTAATGCGTCAGTTAGCGGATTCCGGAAATACGATGTTAATCGTTACACATGAAATGGAATTTGCTAAAGAAGTAGCCGATCGTGTAGTCTTTATGGATAAAGGTGTTATTGTAGAGGATGGCCCTCCAACTCAGGTTTTAGTAAACCCTCAGCATGAACGGACAAAAGCGTTTTTAAAACGGACATTAAGATAAAAAAGTTTACGCGTTTGGTAATGAATAACTAAAAAAGTGAGTCAAAACGAATTTTATTAATAGTCAATATATAATGTGTAACAATTAAGCTGAACTAAATTAGTTCAGCTTTTATTTGTGATTAAGATATAATCTGGGCCACTCCAATTTAACGGTACAGTCAACTCTAGGAACTTTCTTCTACTGATAGCGTCAATTTTAGGCAGTTAAGGGGGTAGGACTTTGAAAAAATTATGTATTCTATTTACCGTAATTAGTGTTCTATTACTTGGATGTTCGCAAGAAAAAAGCTATAACGTATGGGTTGATTCATCAACACAAAGTCAAGAAACTATTGATTCAGCGATAAAAAGGCTTTCTAAAGCCGGGGTTGATTTCATTATTGATGAAAATGGTAGTGTCTTAGTAAATGAAAAAGAGATGGATAAGGCTGTAATATGCTGTTCTTAAGCTGAAGGGGACTCTTTTTCGAAAAGGATAATGCCTTTTTTATAATTATTATGCACTTTATTGAAACGAAAATCACGAAATGGTTTTAGGAAGCAAAAGTTCAGTGATGCTAACATTGTAACTTAAACTTTCAAGTCTCCAAACAGAATATCGAAGTAAAGTGGCAAGGGCGACTGATGAGCCTGTTCACTGCAGTCCGTATAATAAAAATAAAAACGTACACTACTAAAATTGAATTTAGTAATGTACATTTTTAATTTTTTACTGAGTTATTTTCTAGAATTCCATTCTGCGTATAAAATAAAACAAATTGCAAATGCAACGGCCAGGATAAAAAACCATTGCGGTACACCACCAAAGCTCATGTTAACACCTCGAAGTAAAATTTTTTATTAATTTTCTCCATTCATTTAGACTCCCAACTCTGCATGTATTGGGATGAGAGCTACAGTGAAATATCTACTGAATGAAGACATGTCCTCAGACGCATTGTTTATCTGTGCGACAGCACCTATTACATCAATACGAAATTGATATGGTTAAAAAAATGGATAGTTAGGGAGAAAATATGGTCATCTATGGTTTTTTTCTCCACAAGCGTACAAAAATATTATAAAATAAGCTGTATACATTAGCTTCGTGCTAGTAAAGAGAGGTAGAGAGATTATGTTACATTTAAAATGGAAAGATGCTCCAACAGTACGCACAGTTACTTGTAAGCATACAAATGCATCAAAATATTTAGTGTCAAACGTATTAACAGTAGGGCAACAATATGATGTGAAAAACGAAACAGAAGAGTTCGTTTTTATTATCGATAACACTGGTAATATTGGTGGCTACTATAAAGATTATTTTGAATAAGCAAATCAATTTCGCCTTGGCGTAATTGATTCCGGATTTTCATTCAATAGGTTTGAATGAAAACCAAAGGGTGGTTCAGATGATTTCTGAGCCACCCTTTTTTGTTGATAAAACGGAATCATCCATGCTTAAAGGTTTTTAATTCAGCAACTTCTTGTAGATGCTCTTTTTCCTGCTCAGTAGCTGTATGAAGGGCGAAGACATCTTGGATAGCTGACTTCAGCTCATGCTGTGTTTCTTTGAATTTTGATACTTGCTGTGCAAAGGAAGGGCTCGTAAAACGATCATTTGCACGAGATAATTTTTCCTCTAGCTGCGCGTAGCGATGATCCATATGCATAGACAACATCATAGCTAACTGATTTTTCCAAAGTGGAATAAGGGTAACGATTGAAAATTCTATTTTTTCCGCTAGTGTTTGATTGGATTGTTGGATCATGCGTATTTGTGGCGCAGTTTGTAAGGCAACTTGCTGAGAAACTTGTAGGTCATAAATACGTTGATCTAGACGTTCGATTTGAGCGGCAAAATCATTGAGCTGCTGGACAGCTAGTGGCTGTTTTGATGCCTGTACACTTGTCACTTTTTCTGGAAGTTCAACTTCAATGGCTTGCTGCTTCTTCATTTGTCCAGCTGCAATGGCAGTCGCTAACTCTTCAAAGTATCCTCTATTATGTGCATACAGTTCTTCTAGCATTTCTACATCTTTAAACATTTGAAGCTGTGCACGTTCAAGCTGAACACCAATTCGCTCTACTTGGATACTAGTCCGTTCAAACTCCGTTAATGTTTGCTTAACAGTAGGCTCAATTTTACCAAACATTTTTTTAAAAAAGGACTGTTTTTTTGGTTCTAATGCGTTAGGGTCCACTCGGTCTAATGTATGCATTAACGAGTCTAACATTTGGCCAATTTTTGTGACGTCTTTCTGTTTTACTTGTGCAAGCATTCGATCAGCAAATTGAGAAAGTGATCGCTGTGAATCTTGCCCTAAGGCCAGGACTGATTCGAAGTTAGTTAGGTCAAGCTGACTAGCATATAAAAGTGCACGACTTTGTGCAAGTGGCGATAGCGTTTCATACGTCGCCATCGCCTCATTATTTGTAGTTTCTAAATAAGATTGCACAAGAGGGGAAATACCTTGTATTGTATTTAGTTGAAATGCGTGATCATTTGCCGTCACTTATCATCGCCTCGCCACTCCAATTGTTCTTTTCGTCGTATATTGGAACGATTCGCAAATTCGATTTCCATTTGAAGATGGTCGATGTCGTTAGAAAGCGCATCCTTTAAATCAATTTGAATCGTATCATTTAAATCTGTAAGTGTTTCTCTTGTTTTAGATAAGGTAATTTGTATTTCCTTATCTTTCACAGGCTGCCTTGATAACATCGTATATTTATCCGTTAATTCAACAGCGGATGGGAGATGTGCATAAAAAAACTGTTCAACATTATAAAATTTTCGTGGATCTGTTTTAACAATTTTTACGATATTTTTTGAAATACGTGTCATTTCGAGTAATTGCTTAAATGCAGAAACAGAACGTACACGTAAGTAGTTTTGACTTAATGTTTGAATGTTTTTATTGGCTGCTTTAAGTTGAGTTTCAATATGTTTGTATTCTTCTTTTGTTATACCGGCTAATTGTATGAATTTCTTTTTCTGTCTATGTTTCAACAACGTCGTACTTGACGCGTATGTTCCAGCGAACAATAAACTACCAAGTAAGTATCCTGGTGTTGCCGCAAATGCTGCGATAGAAACAGTTGTGAGAGAAATTAAGAGGCTAGCGGTATGTCTAGAGAAAAACTGTCCGACACTGAGCATGTTTCTTCCTCCTAGCATTTAAATATGTCTATCTTCTTATACGAAATAATCGACATAAAGTTTCAATGAAAAAATAAACCTTACATAAATTTTACAGCTATTTGTAAAGTTTCTCAATGATATTACTTTGGAAAAGGGAATTTCCTTATCTTTTTAATAGGCACAGTGGAACGAAGTCGGGCCAAACAATAATCGACATCGCTAGTTCCAGATACTCATTGAGAGGTTGAAAACTTTAACTATCAAAGATTTTTTATTATTGCATAATCAAATCGTAGCTATTCATATAATTCGCAAATTGTTTGTCTTGCTCCACTTACGTACATATTTTAACATAATGAATTCTCAGTAGTTTGAATGTCATTTTGTGTTAAATGAAATGTTTCATAGCTGATCTTTTGTGAGAGATGAGGATCGAACTTATAAAATAAAGTAGAAATAATAAAATTTTGTTAAAAAATGATAATAAGGGATTTATTAAGTAAAAAAATATTTTTTATATAAAACTATTTACACATAGTGAATATGGTGTTATAAAAAGAGAATGATAATTGTTATCAAATGAATTGATGGAGGCTTTCAAGTGTTTTTTAGATGTAACAAAAAAACGATTGGCTTACTAATGGTTGTTTCAATGCTTTTCTTATTAGTAGGTTGCAATTCAAAAGATGCGTCAAATAAAGATGCAAAAGATGTAACAGAATCAATCAGTATCAAACATGAAATGGGGACGACAAAAGTTCCGACAAATGCTAAAAAGATAGTTGTTTTAGAACTTTCTTTTGTGGATGCTTTACAAGGTGTTGATATTACACCGATTGGTATTGCAGATGATAATAAAACGGACATGATTGAGAAGCTTGTAGGCGAAAAAATAAACTATACTTCTGTTGGTACTCGTGAACAGCCAAACTTGGAAGTTATTAGCTCACTTCAACCAGATTTAATCATTGCGGATGTACAACGTCATAAAAACATTTATGAGGACTTACAAAAAATAGCGCCAACGATTGAATTGAATAGTCGTGAGTCAACATATACAGAAAATATTGATTCATTCAAAACAATTGCGAAAGCTGTAAATAAAGAGGCTGAAGCTGAGAAACGTCTCAAAGAGCACGATAATAAATTGGCTGCTTTAAAAGCTGAATTAGCTGATGAAAAAGGAAAAAGTATTTTAACAGCAGTTGTCCGTGATACCTCTTTCCAAGGACATACGGCTTCTTCTTATGATGGTGAACTTTTAGAGAATTTAGGCTTTGAAATTGCTGCAAAAAGTAATGAAGCTTATGTGGAAATCAACTTAGAGCAACTTTCAACAATCGACCCTGATATTTTAGTGTTAGCGCAGAATGAAGGTAAATTAGTTATTGATGATTGGAAGTCAAATCCTCTTTGGAAAAATTTGAAAGCTGTGAAAGAAAACAAAGTTTTTGTAGTAGATCGCGATTTATGGACTCGTTATCGTGGGGTTATTTCATCTGAAGCAATTGGTGATGACCTTGTTAAACAATTAAAAGATTAATTTCTTTACTAAAAGCGAGAATGTTGATAATACAACATTCTCGCATTACTTATTTTTAGATATGTTTTCAGTTAAAGGTGTGATACAAACAATGGGTTCTAAACGAACATTGAATATATGGGTCGTTGCATTTATAAGTCTATCTTTACTTTTAATTGGTTTATTTTTACACCTCAGTGTTGGTTCGACTATTATGAACATCCATACAATTTTTAATGCAATCTTTCAAATAGATCAGTCAAGAGAAACAACGATTATTCAGACGCTACGCTTACCTCGAACAATACTTACGGTGATGGTAGGGGCTGCATTAGCAGTAGCAGGCGCATTGATGCAAGCTATTACACGAAATGCACTTGCTTCTCCAGAAATCTTTGGTGTCAACGCGGGTGCCTCATTAGCTGTAGCATCTGCTACACTGCTATTTGCAACACTGAGTCCATCAATGACCGTGTATGCAGCGTTTATTGGTGCATTGCTTGGAGGAATAACAGTATATGTATTCGCCTCTGGAAGGAAAATGACACATGTCAAACTAGCACTTGCTGGAACAGCGATTCATCTTTTCTTTTCTTCTATTACACAAGCTATCGTTATTTTAAATGAACGCGCAACCGATGTGCTCTATTGGCTTGTTGGATCTCTGAATGGGAAAGATTGGACACATGTACAAGTTGCATCGCCGTGGATCATTATTGGACTGGCAATTGCCTTTTTACTCTCGCGTTCATTTTCCATATTATCATTGGGAGAAAGTATGGCGTCCAGTTTAGGTGAAAGAGTTCAATTGATTCGCCTAATTGGAGGGTTACTAGTTATTATGTTGGCCGGCTCTTCGGTTGCAGTGGCAGGTCCAATTAGTTTTATTGGTCTAATTGTGCCTCATATTACACGGAAACTTGTCGGTCCGGATTATAGCCGGGTCATCCCATTTTCGGCACTTTTAGGAGCAACTTTATTATTATATGCAGATATTTTATCTCACTTTATCGTATATCCTTATGAGTCACCGGTGGGAATTGTTACTGCTCTGATAGGCGCTTCATTTTTCTTGTATTTAGTAAGGAAGGAGCGACTTATAAAGCAATGATTAGAAAGAAAAAGCCTAATTTACTGATTAGCATCTGTGGAATTATTTTGCTCGCGTTTTCTTTTATTAGTTTAGGAATTGGATCTATATCAATATCACCTATCGATATTTTTAGTGATAATTCTTTTATTTTGTTTAACTATCGTTTACCTCGTATGATTATTGCGATTATTGTGGGAGCATCATTGGCAGTTGCAGGAGCAATTTTACAAATTATATTGAAGAATCCACTAGCTTCTCCGGATGTTGTTGGTGTCACAAAGGGAGCTAGCTTATTTGCAGTTGCTTCTATGATTTTACTACCTAATGCTTTGACAATCATGTTGCCTATATCAGCACTTTTAGGAGCGGTCACTGTAGCAACAATTCTATTAGTTTTTGCTTATAAGCAAGGCGCAAAAACGCACTCCTTTGCTTTAATAGGAATAGCATTAAGCGCGATATGCCAAGCGGGTATTCAATTTTTTATCGTTAAATTCCCTGATAATGTTAATACTACATTGCTTTGGCTTACTGGGAGTTTATGGGGACGTAGCTGGAACGAAATACTGTTCTTAATCCCTTGCATTATTTTGTTACCGATCATGCTATTATTTGCTCGGAAATTAGAGATTTTAGGATTGGGTGATAAGGTGGCGGCAAGCCTAGGTGAAAATGTGCAATTATTACGTTATAGTTTCCTTTCTGTTAGCGTAATTTTAACAGGTGCTTCTGTAGCAGTAGTCGGATCAATAGGCTTCATAGGATTAGTAGTTCCACATCTTTCTAAAAGGCTTGTTGATACAAACGCACGTAGATTTTTAACAATGTCAGCTATTTTAGGTGCCTTATTTTTATTAATGGCTGATACGATAGGAAAAGGACTCATGCCACCAGTAGAAATTCCAGCTGGAATCGTTACAGCTCTCATTGGTGCGCCGTATTTTCTTTATTTACTTAGACGTGAAAAAAATAAGTGAAAGGATAATCGACTTTTATGACACAACTATCAGCAAAAGAATTAACACTGACTTATGAAACAAATACGATTATAGATGGAATCAATTTAAACATTCCGAAAGGGAAAATAACGATCATCATTGGGGCGAACGGTTGTGGAAAATCGACAATTCTTCATGCCTTAGGTCGTTTGATGAAGCCTAAACAAGGTAGTGTCTATCTAAATGGGAAAAACATTCATCAATATTCTCCGAAAGAAGTAGCAAAGCAACTTGCCTTTTTAGCGCAGTCACCAGAAATACTGGAAGATTTAACAGTAGAGGAATTATGTCTATACGGACGTCACCCACACAAAAGCTTGTTTGCACGCCATTCAGATAAAGATAAGGCAGTCGTGGAAGAAGCATTAAAAGCTACAAAAATGGATTTATTAAAAGATCGCACATTAGATGCATTATCTGGTGGTCAGAGACAGCGTGCTTGGATTGCTATGGCATTAGCGCAAGAAACAGATATATTACTACTTGATGAGCCAACAACATATTTAGATTTAGCACATCAAATTGAAGTACTTGAATTACTTCGTGCATTAAATCAGAAGCACAAAAACACTATAATAATGGTTCTTCATGACTTAAATCAAGCAGCGAGCTATGCAGATTATTTAATCAGTATAGCGGATGGGGAAATATATCAAGAGGGAACGCCTAATGATATTTTTACAGAAGAAATGATTCAACATGTATTTGGGCTCAATTCAAAAATTATCGAAAGCCCTGTTAATCAAGCCCCCATTTGCATTCCAATAGGTGTTATTTAAATTAAATAGTTTCATTTGAAATAAAAAGATTGAAGCAGTCGTTTTCAATCTTTTTATTTTTTTCTTTTTGAAAAAGCGCCTTTGCTAAGTTTAATCGTAAGGCTTAAAATGCTTTAATTGTTCTGGCGAAAGAGTTGTTCCATTTATTGTATAGTACTCAAATTGCCCTAAACGGTCTTTATCATGAGCAAAATAAATATAGACGACATTTGTTTCATCAGAAAAAATTACATTCACCCAATAACTTGGAAGACCTGCAAAGTGCCAATTACATTCAATAGATTGAATCGCTTTCTCCCGATACGACATATCTTCGATCAAATAGTTTTCGATTCTTTTTTCATATAGACGCTTTTTGATATGTACTGTACAAAATGGTGCAAGCAACATAATGATGATCCCAACAATCATTAATTTTTTCATTCGCCATCTCCCTAAACAGTTCTGCCTAATTTCGTTTCTATTAATTATTATATTGTCTTGTCGATTATAGATAGTCCTTTATATTTCATATAGTCAGTTCTAACTATATGTAGTTTTTTAATTCCATTTGAAAGAGATAAATATTGTTTAATATGATAAACAACATTATAATAGTGTTAATTATATCCAATTCTTGAGATACTTTCATGTAGAAGAAAGGGAGTCTGCCATATGCTAAAGAACACAAACAAGAATGTTGAGATATTGGAAACTAAAATTATTTTAGAGAAATATAAGGAAAATATAGAGTCAATACAAAAATCATTAAGCCAACTAGAGTTGGAAGTTAGTAATTTGCAAAGTGAAGGTTTAGTTGAATTAGAAAAGCTAGCGAACGAATTAAATATGCTACAGCTGCTTTCAACGAGTATAAAATTTAAAGCTAATAGTCTAAACTGTAATAACAATAAAACCATTGTGACATCAATAACTGAATAAAATAGTGATATCAAGTTCACATCCAATTTGAAATAGGTTTATATAATGCTTCATAGATTGTTACATATTCTAAAGGGAGATAGATTCAAGAAGTACGTTATTACTAGCGTGCAATAATAAAGAAGCTAGACTACATAATGACTTAGACTAGTAACAACAGTTTCTAACTGGAAAGAGCATTGGATATATCTAATCTCATGAAGGGAGATTTCCTCAAATTTTGGACCGACAGCAAGGCGCCACACTCACAACGAGTAGTGGCTTTTTATTTTGCATGTTATTGCATCATTAAAAGGGCCACCGAAGGGTAGTGACCCTTAGATAAAATTCATTAGAGGCTTTGAAGTTCATAATTGTCATGTTATGGATTAAATATCTATGATATATGTCAGGTACGTTAATACGAATTATACAAAAACGCTGCACCGATAATAATTAGGAGAATAAATAGAACAACAAGTAGCGCAAATGCTGAACCGTAGCCAGAACCAGATCCACCATTACCATAAGATTGAGACATAATAATTCCCTCCTTTCTGTAATTTATAATATGTATAGTTTTTTTATAGGGGGTGAGATATCTATCATAGGTTGTCTTAGAAAAAGATTTAACTTCTTTCCGCGGATATCTAAATACGCGCGGAAGCGAAGCGAATACCCGCGGAGCAAAGCAATACCCGCGAAAGCAAGGCAAATACCCGCGGAAGCAAAGCAGATACCCGCGAAAACTGGCAAGACAATGTGCGTGGAAGTTTACTTTCCCAATTCATTGTAAGTAGATAAATAATTAACAATGACTAAGCATTTATTATTTGCACGAGTCAACAAATTGTACAAGATTCTCATACTATTCTCCTTATGAGTGACATCCGCTAGAGGTTTTGGACAAACGTATGTTGGTCACTCAGTCGTGTGTTGTTAACATCGCTGACGCCCGACTAACGCTTCACTTTCGCTAAGTAAATCACTTACTGAAGGAAGTTAAATTATTTTGTTCAGTATTAGTCCATATTGGCAGGAACTTTTGGGCATGTAGCTGAAGATAATATTATTGTATGTATTAGTAAGTTTTGTGATCGCGAATAGTATAAGCAGTATACATACAAAAGAGGTTCATTTCTTCACTTTTTTTGTAACTAAATCCAACTGTAATATCAAAAAGTCTAATTTGAAGGAGACCAAAGTTATGAAAATATCGAAGGGAGTAGAAATGCTCCATATTGAATTTCAAGAACATATTATTCATCCAACTCTTTTATGGGATCAAGAAATGGCTGTTTTAATAGATACTGGATTCCCCGGACAAATGGAAGATTTACGCGTGGCTATGGAAAAGGTCGGAGTGCCGTTGGATAAGCTAAAAGTTGTCATTTTGACGCATCAAGATATTGATCATATAGGTAGTCTTCCTGATATATTACAGCAGTATGGAAATACTATTAAAGTATATGCTCATGAATTGGATAAGCCTTATATTCAAGGGGATTTAACTTTGTTGAAGGATGGGCACCTAAAGAATCTACCAAAGGGCAAGGTTGATGATATTTTGAAAGATGGTCAAAAATTACCGTATTGCGGTGGGATTCGCATTATTCATACGCCAGGGCATACTCCTGGCCATATCAGCTTGTATTTGGAAGAAAGTAAAACACTAATTGCTGGAGATTCGATGTACTGTGTAAACGGAATAATTGGGGGAATTCATATACCGACTGCACTTGAAATAAATGAAGCCCGAAACTCTTTGAAGAAATACCTAGAACTCGACATTGAATCTGTGATTTGTTACCATGGAGGACTGAGTATGGATAATATTAATGAGCAGATTCAAAAAGTAATTTCAGAACCTTAGTAAATTAATTCGTAAAAAGGCCACTATATATACTTGAGGAGTATAGTGTGATAAGAAGGGAAGTACAAAACTATGGATTTCGAAACTGTTATGCAGGAGCTTGAAGCCCTCGGTAAGGAACGAACTAAAAAAATGTATATATCCAATGGTGCGCATGAGCCTCTTTTTGGTGTTGCTACAGGTGCTATGAAACCCATTGCAAAGAAAATAAAAAAAAATCAACAATTAGCTGAAGAGCTTTATGCTACAGGTAACTATGATGCAATGTATTTTGCAGGCATTATTGCAGACCCAAAAGCAATGACTGAATCGGATTTTGATCGTTGGATAGATGGAGCGTATTTTTATATGCTATCTGATTATGTAGTGGCAGTAACATTATCAGAGTCAGATATTGCCCAAGATGTTGCTGATAAATGGATTGCAAGCGGTGACGAGCTAAAAATGTCAGCGGGTTGGAGTTGCTATTGCTGGCTTTTAGGGAATCGCAAAGACAATGAATTTTCCGAAAGCAAGATTTCCAATATGCTCGATATGGTAAAAAATTCTATTCATGATGCACCAGGAAGAACAAAATCTGCTATGAATAATTTCCTATCCACAGTGGGGATTTCGTATTTGCCACTACATGAAAAGGCGATCGAGACCGCAAAGGAAACAGGGGTAGTTGAACTCAAAAGGGACAACAAAAAAACAAGTTTTTTAAATGCTTACGAAAATATTCAAAAAGAAATGGATAGAGGAAGAATCGGTTTCAAACGCAAGTATGTAAGGTGTTAATATTAGCTTTGCATCAATCCAAACGAATAACATCCTAAGTCACATCTATCAAGGTGTGGCTTTTAATTTTGCCTGCAAAGTCAGATAAATGGATCGAATTAACTTTGCTTATTGAGCTAAAAATTGTAAAGGACTAAAAGTATTGAGAGCGTTCCGTGCTATTCTATAACTTACAGAAAGAACATGATAGTCTTTCGCAATCAAGAAGTAGTAGACCTAATTTTTTTGTAATAGTTGAAATAGCGCCATTTACCACAGTAAATCAATGCGGAAGTGTCCTATATGCGCCTACGATTGCATACAGTGTTTGGAAGCAAACATTTGAAAGGATGTGGAAGCAAATGAAAGTAACGGTTAAAGAATGGCGTGTAATGTCTGATCACAACAAACAATTACTTTTAAATGCGGTAGCGACTAAATAAAACATAAATAAAAAGAAGAATGAGAGCATGCAGCAGCAAATGCAACAAGTAATAGAAATAGCAATTTGGTCTAGAAAGTAATAACAATGTTTATAGTATATCTGCACAAATAATCAATTAAGAGTTGTCCAATAGGCAACATCTCATTTAATGGATAAATTTAATGAAATCACTCCTAAAGGTGATATCCCTTCATATAGCTGCGAAAATTTGAGACTCAATCATTTAAATGACGTGTTAATATCCCAATAAAACGAATAAGGTCAAATAAAAAAACAAAGCTTAAGCTTTGTTTTTTTGTCTATTGCTTATGATGAGAGGAATGATACATAACAATCCAAGGAGAATGAACAGTATTAACGTGTTGATTGGATTATCTTTTACAATAGTATCTTCTTTATGTTTTTTTTCAAATGCTCTTACTTCTTCTGTAGTATTTACTTTATTATTTGGAAGCAGTTCATTTTTATCTACATCATAGTAATAAAATCTGTGTTTGTTAAAGGTGAAAAAGTCATCATTAATCGTTTTATATGAACTTGAAATCATTGCTAAGTTCACTTTTTCCGTATCAGTCACTTTTTTTACATAGTTTTTGCTTTCTTCTTTAAACATTTCTTTTTCTTTTTTTAATAAGTTAGCTGCTTCACTTTTTACCTTTTCTACATCTTGTAGTGTTGTTGCTTTTTTCAATCCCTCTTCTATTAATGCTATTTGTTCCATTTTCATTTTTTCTTCAAATTCTTTTGTTTTTTTCTCTAATAATGATTTATCTTCTTTTGTTGTTTTGATGAGCACCGTTTTTGTTTCTTGTGCTAATATTTTAGCGGAGTCGTTTTTGTAATTATGAATTTCATTTTTGTTTTTTTCGTTTACTGAATTCAGGTGCTCATCTGTAACGATTTTTGTTGCCATGCTGGCAGATGAAAAAACGATACTCAATATACATACTGACAGTCCAATCACACTTAATTTTTGAATAAATTTCATGTAAATCACCCCGTTCTTTCTGTTATAATCCATGAAATCCGTTTTTGCATTATCTCTCTTTTTCGTTCAAATATTTTCTATTTTATGATGAATCAAGAAAATTTATGAAAAGTCATAAAGAACTGCTAAAAATGGGCTTCAATACATTAGGGCATCAGTAGAGGGAAGTGGCGTATGCACCCACTTTAGAAATTTATTTATTAAGAAAGTAAGGAGATAAGAAATTTTCAATAGTTTTTATGGAAGGGGAAAATAAAAAGGACTGGGATATTATCCCCAATCCTAATTTTAAAATATTAAATTTGGCGCCAGCAACGGCACTGATTGATTCATTGGCGCAGATTAAACAATGTCTGAGTCCATGCGTGCAAAGCCTTTTAAATCATCAAAAAGCTCTAATGCAAATGAATTGGAATCTGCTTGAGGGCTAACACCCTTTTGAACAAATACTAAAAATTCATCTATCGCTTTTTTGGATCCTTCTACTTCAACCTCAATTTGTTCTTGATCATTAAGTTTACAGTAACCTTTTAATCCTAGCTCAATCGCTTTTTGTTTAATGAAAAAGCGGTAGCCTGTCCCATAAACGTCTCCGAAAAATTTAATTAGCGCTCGCTTATTCAAGCTTACACCTCCTATTGAAGGGGGAGGGTACCCCCTATGTGCTTAGTGCATAACACGTTCTTGTTCTAAATAGGCAATTAAGTTATTAATATAATAGAGAACCTGTTTAGAAGCTTGATCTACTTCTTTTAAATGAACTTCAGCTTGTTCGATATTTCCAACCTTATAAGCTTCCGCTGCTAACTTCGCTGATTCATGAACATGTAAATGATATGCGTCTAAATCACGATAATCCTGCAAGTGCCCAAAACGTTCTACTGAGCGAGCAGATGTATACCATTTACCGAGACGACAATCTGTATGCGATGAAACATCACTTGGTTGGACGTTTTCAAGACCGAGGAACATATTATAAATTCGCCATTTCCATAAAATATGGTCGGCTTTTGATAATTGTAATAGTGCTATAGACGATAACTGAACATTATTATTCGCAATAATGTGATTTCGGAATCGATTAATTTCTTTCCCTAATGCGTGAATATCTCTAGATGTGTTATGGCTATAATCGCGAATATCATCTTGAAGACTAGAAATTTCAATCATTCTTGCGGATACTTCATCAATAGCTGCTGCTTGCTCCTCTGATATCGCCGCTGTATTTGTAACATCCAGATTAATACCTTCAATGGCACTAACAATCGCATTTAATAATGGTAACGATTCTTTAGCTTCAACGGTTGCTTCTTTTATAATCTCTGTCGTTTCCGTAATTGAGACTGACACATCATTTGAATAGCTCTTTAAATGATGTACATTTGTAGATACTTCACTAAGCGCGGATACTGTGCCCTCAGCGAGCTTACGAACTTCCTGTGCAACTACGGCGAAGCCTTTACCATGTTCACCTGCTCGTGCTGCCTCAATAGAAGCGTTCAAAGCAAGTAAATTTGTCTGATCGGCAATTTGGTTGATTAATGTTACAACATTTTCAATATCATTTACCCGTTTTTGCAATTCTGAAAAGGACTCTACAATCGTTGTAAATGTCTCTTCTGTTTTAAAGATTTCAGAAAGGGCATGCTCAATGGCATTTTTTCCTTGTACAGCGTGATCAACAGATTCAGTTGTCTTTTCTGAAATGCGTGAGGACATTCGTGCAACCTCATTAATAGAAGCGGCAATCTCTTCAGTTGCTGCGGTAGAGGATTGAATTTCTTCATTTTGCTTATCTAAGCTAAATACTAAATCTTTCATATACATGATTTTTGCGTTAACATCCATTAAAGAAGAAATTTCAGCAACTACATTTTCAATTGTACGTTCTGTTAAAACTTCAACGAGCAATTCCTGATCAACATTGACTGCAGATTGGAAGGATTTCATGTATTCAAATGCCTTATTAGGTTTCAAACCAAAATTATGTAGTATGTATGTAGTAATATAAAATGCAAATTGATTGAAGACGACGATTAACTTTCCAGGTTCATATTGATTTTTTCTGAATAAATTGAAAAATTTAACGGTTTCATCTACATATTCATCATCACGAGTAGCTAAGAAAAATTGAGTTAAGTATCGATTAATATAATCTTCACTAATCGTTAGCTCAGAGGAGAGAGAGATTTCACTTAAATAGTTATTAAAAATAGCGTTCATTGAAGGCGTGATATCATTTAATTTTTTATAAAGAGTTTTTAAATTCTCTTCATCTTGAGAGTTGAAATGGTTAAACGCTAGTGTTTTATTAAAACGGCCCGTTGCATTTAGATTTGTACCACGCTTTAGTAATTCATCGAGTTCGGCCTTAGGTCGAATACTTGAAAACATAAAAAAAATACCTCCAAAATTTATGAATAATAAGGTAATAATAGCATATTAAAGTGTGTTTTAATAGACATTTCAAATGTCTTTGCTAAAATGAAAATATCTTATTACAGCAGGGAATGTGGCAAATATGTATACAATCATTTACATGAAAGCTGATTATGAGCCTTGGTGGAAGTTTGAAGGCTGGGAGGCTTTTATACAAACAAATGAAACCTTCGAAACAGAAGAGCAATTTGAATCAGCTTTACAAAGAAAACTGCAACACTTCCGATCAGTATATGACAATGAAGTAACGAAAGAAGGGGGATATTGGGCTTTTTGGTCAGAGGATGAAAGTGCTTTTTGCGAAGCTTGTGATGATGATGTACAAATTTATCACGGTATTATCGCTTTGAAATCTAAGTCATAGAAATAAAATTTTGACATTTTTAAAAAAACATTTTTCTTTATTTGACAAAATTATGAATGATGGTTATACTTAGGTTAACAATTTAATTGCTTCACCGGAAACATGAATTCACATATTACAAAAAGTGATCGCGTTAGTACGGTACTCTTTGTAATATGTGAATTTTTTCATTCGCTGAAGAAATTACATATTGTTCACTTTTATTTTTTTGGAGGTTTTCTTAAATGAAACAAGGTACAGTAAAATGGTTTAACTCAGAAAAAGGTTTTGGATTCATCGAAGTAGAAGGCGAAAACGACGTATTCGTACACTTCTCAGCTATCGGTGGCGAAGGTTTCAAAACTCTTGACGAAGGTCAAAAAGTGGAATTCGAAGTTGTAGATGGCAACCGCGGACCACAAGCTGCTAACGTAACTAAACTTTAATTCTCAGAAATTAAAATTACTTCCGTTAAACTTAAGGCATCCTATTGATATAGGATGTCTTTTTTTGTATTCAAATAGATTTAGCCAATGAGTAAAAATACACATAGAGCTAGGTCGTCGTTTTTTAAAAAATATTATAATTTTATTATGTAAACTAAAAAACATTTTATAATTGAGAGAGAAGAGGAGGGGCTGTCTACATATATGATTGTCAAAGAAATGTTGTAATATTAATGGTAACAAGTATAGAACTTGCAGGAAGCAAAAGCAGGAGATACAACATGGAGCATTAGCGTGTTTTGCGACGTAGCATCAGGAGCGAAGCGATGCGGTGGCCAAATCCCCCCACACAAAATGAACTCGCAGAAGAGCTAGATGAAATAGCAAAAGAAATTTTAGGAACACTCTGTTATAAAATAACCCATTATTAAACTAGGCTCATTTAATTGCTCTAACTTTTTAATAAAAATCTCAAACTTAGTTAGAAAGATTAACTCCATTTTGATCAATCTTTTTTCAACATGGAGTTTTTACAGTACTGATAAATAGGGTTGAAAGAAATTTTTAATCAATCTATATTCTAAAGTTACATAATTGTCGTTTTTTAATAAATTAATTAAGTTTGACGAAAAATAACCTCTTCGTATAAATTATCCCGAAGAGGTTATTTTATGGATGAATGCCGTAAAAGTGTTAACTAAGAATAATCCTAAAAATCAAGAGTTATTAGAATCAATTTTATGCTGATATGCTACATTCACATTTAAATTATTGCTATAAAGATTTTACGTGATCGGAAGCCAAATAGCTCTATATCGTATTTTTTATCGTTCCATTTTCTCCATTTGACTCTAATAAAATAATTTACGCTGCATCTGCATTGGAAACAAATGTTGAATTATGGGTCACATCAATGACTTGTCTTTGATTTTTTAACTTTTTTATGCTAGTTATCAAAGTCTTTAATCAAGCTTATCTTCAGGTTCGTCAATTACAAAGGGCGTATTGTAAACGAGCTTCGTAGACTATTTATTATAAAATTTTATTTAAATCCCACAATAATTGATTATCAAGTTCGGAACCAAGGTCTGTGTAAATTAATTGGACGTTGGTAAAATTATCTTTAATACTGCTCAATGCTATCTACATAAGCACTGTGTCTTTGTTTGGGCCCGAACTTGCACCAACCAGTTCTCGGTTGAAAAGATCGTCGAATAAACATAAATAGTGCCATTTTTTCCGACATGGACATATGTTAAATCACTGACTTAAACAGATAATTCTTTTTCTTGTTGGAATTATTGATATAAAACATTGGTGACAATGGCTTCATTACTACGCTTTTTTGAGGTTTGTAATAGGAAATCGAGTAATTTGATAGAATTCTGAGTTGCTTCATCATGCGACTGATACGACGTCTTCTTAAAGGTAAATTCCAAACGTTCACAAGTAATGAATGCAATTAAGTTTCTTCTTTCCAATAATTATAATAGGGAAAGTAATTTATCGATGTAGAATAGAAATATGCTGGGGACTAATATGATAACTACATTTCAAACTTAGCCTTCATTTTGCTTCTTCCTAATCTCAACAATTTTCTTCCAGATCTCCTTATCAATTTTGGCAAAACTACTTATGCTTGGCGTTGTATTTACTTCAAATAATATTGGTTTACCTTTTGGATTTATTCCAAAATCAATGCCATATTCTCTACAAGGAAAGTGGGATGCTATTACTTCAGATGCTAAAATTGAAATTTTTTTTAGAGAAGCTATTGTTTTATTTTTCTTTGTATTATCCATCATCATATAATCTGATAATAATTCATCAATCGGTATTACTTGAGAACCACGATTTGAATTCACAATCCCATGATCTTCATATGCAATCCTTCCGTAAATACCACCGATTATCCATTTTCCTTTTAGATTTTGAACATGAACACGAATAGAAATAGCATCCTCATTAGGGGTTAGACTCTTGATCCCCTCCTGAATTATATAAATTCCGCTTAATTTATCGTGTTTCTCATATGGGTGTAGAATTTTATGGAAATCCTCAATTGCTGCCACACACTTATTTATTTCTTTACCTTGCATGTTAAATCCATTAAAACAATAGTGTCCATCTTTTCTTTTGTAGACTTTATAAATTGCTCTTCCTTGCCCGGTGCTAGTATGTTTCACATAAACATACTCATACCTATCTAAAAAATAGATGAGGTTTTCTAGACTGTAAAGTGTTGATTTTGGAATGCAGTTAGTTGTTAAAGGATTTTTATTTAATAGTAGGAATTGTTCCCATTTCCCAAGTCCATTTTTCAATAAACGCACCTCATTTAGTAAGATATTTTTTTAGTATTAAGAGTGTAGTCCTCTCCTCTTATGAAGGTACTGTATTGTATGTAAATAGATTTGTCTTCCATGGGTGGGTGTGACTTAGTAACGCAAACTTCCTTTTTTGATTTCAAAATCGTTAGTTTCTAATGTATCTGCCCTGCTAATCTTTACTTTTAGTCATATGATAATACGATATGTCGAGTAAGGAGATGGAAGATATTGAAAAAGACGAAGAAATTAAAAGAATTAATATATTCAGATAAACTCGAATTTTTAATGGAAGCCCATAACGGTCTTTCCGCAAAAGTTGTAGAGGAGGCCGGTTTTAAAGGGGTTTGGGCGAGTGGTCTATCAATTTCAGGATCATTGGGTGTAAGAGATAATAATGAAGCTTCTTGGACGCAGATATTAGATATACTTGAATTTATGAGTGATACGACAACAATTCCTATCCTATTGGATGGAGATACAGGATATGGGAATTTTAACAATGCTCGGCGGTTAGTTAGAAAACTAGAACAATTGAATATTGCTGGAGTATGTATCGAGGATAAAATTTTTCCGAAAACGAACTCATTTATTAATGGCGAATTACAGCTTCTCGCATCGATTGAAGAATTTTGCGGGAAAATAAAAGCAATGAAAGATACGCAAGAGGATGAAGACTTTATGGTTGTAGCTAGAGTCGAGGCTTTTATTGCAGGCTTGGGATTGGATGAAGCCCTTAAACGTGCGGAAGCCTACAGAAAGGCAGGCGCTGATGCAATTCTTATGCATAGTAAAAGGTCAGATTTTAAAGAAATCGAAGCATTTATGAAGGAATGGGGTAGAAGGCATCCAGTGGTTATTGTGCCTACAAAATATTATACAACTCCAACAAATGATTTCAGAAAAGTAGGAATAAGCACTGCGATCTGGGCTAACCATAACTTAAGAGCATCGATCACTGCTATGCAGAACATCTCCAAACAAATCCTAAAAGATGAGAGTCTCATTCAAGTAGAGAAATCGATTGTAAGTGTACAAGAGATTTTTAGACTCCAAAATGCTGAGGAGCTTCAAAAAGCGGAGAAGAAATATTTGCCATCAACTAATAATCAATCAAAACCGGAAACGGAGTGATGGTATGTTAAATACAAGTGAATTTGGAAATGAGCTTAAAAAACTTGGTTTTAACTTTTACAGTGGGGTCCCATGTTCATTTTTAAAGAATCTTATTAACTATTCCATAAATGAGTGTGAATATATTGCTGCAGCCAACGAAGGTGATGCAGTAGCTATTGCTTCAGGAGCATACCTTGGGGGAAGGAAATCAGTTGTTTTAATGCAAAACTCTGGTCTAACCAATTGTACTTCTCCATTGACTTCCTTAAACTACCCCTTTCAAATACCTATACTTGGGTTTGTTAGTCTCCGTGGAGAGCCCGGGTTGAATGATGAGCCCCAGCATGAATTAATGGGGCAAATTACTACACAACTATTAGATCTCATGCAAATAAAATGGCAATTCTTATCTTTTGATGATAGTGAGGCAAAGAGACAACTTGAAGAGGCTAACAAGTGGATTGAAGCGAATCGACCATTCTTTTTTGTAGTGAGAAAAGAAACTTTTAAAAGTGAGAAATTGAAGATAGAGCAACGTCTTAATCATAAAAATAAGGAAAAAAGTGAACAAACTGACTTAGATGCACTGCCAAGCCGTTTTGACACTTTAAAAGTGATAAATGGACTCAAAGATATGAAAACAGTACTAATAGCCACAACTGGTAAAACAGGAAGGGAACTATATGAGGTCGAGGATTCTGATAATAATCTATATATGGTTGGTTCCATGGGTTGTGTCGGTTCTTTAGGTTTAGGCTTAGCCTATACACGAAAAGATATAGATGTAATTGTTATTGATGGAGATGGTTCCCTCCTTATGCGAATGGGAAGCTTATCTACAAATGGCTACTATCAACCTGAAAATATGCTCCACATTCTTCTAGATAATCAAGTTCATGATTCAACTGGAGGGCAAAATACGGTTTCTCACAATGTTGATTTTGTCAATATTGCTGCAGCTTGCGGTTATGAAAAGTCATGCTATATCCATAGTTTACATGAACTTGAAAAGTGTATTCAAGAATGGAAAATGGCAAAAGGGCTGACTTTTATTTATTTAAAAATCTCAAAGGGATCTAAACAAAATCTAGGACGTCCAAAAGTTACTCCAAGTGAAGTTAAAACTCGTTTACAGAGATTTCTTAAATAATCGTTCTGAAAATAAATATTAGCAGGCCGATCTTACCTATAAGAACTTCTCTACAGGGATAATTCGAACCGCGTATAAAAGTGTAATAAAATTAAAGGGAGGAGTACCGTGAAAAAAATTAAAAGAAATATATTACTGAATCCCGGACCTGCTACTACAACAGATACGGTTAAATACGCACAAGTGGTACCTGATATTTGCCCTCGTGAAGATGACTTCAGCCAATTATTGCAATTTGTTACTTCTGAACTTACTAGTTTAGTTTCAGAAGAGAATCAATATACAACCGTGTTATTCGGTGGTTCAGGTACTGCTGCTGTAGAATCAATCTTGAGTTCAGTAATGACTGATGGGGTTTTAGTAATCATTAATAACGGAGCCTATGGAAAAAGAATGTGTGAAATTGCAGAAGCTTATCAGCTGGATTGGATTGAGTTTTTAAGTCCACCCGATCAACCTATTAAATTAGATCAGTTACAGTCATTCATTCAAAAAAATCCTCGAAAAGTATCTTATCTAGCTGTTGTGCATAATGAAACTACAACGGGATTATTAAACGATATAGAATCGATTGGCTCCATTTGTGCAGAAAATGAGATTAATATGATGGTAGATGCAATGAGTTCGTTTGCGGCAATTCCTATTAATATGAGTAAAATGAAAATAAGTTATTTGGCGGCTAGCTCCAATAAAAACCTTCAAGGAATGGCAGGAGTCTCTTTTGTTATAGCTAAAAAAAGCGAACTAGAAAAAGGAAAAACAAAAAAGCCGACAAATTATTACTTAAATCTTTATTCTCAATATCACCATTTCATCGAGACAGGTCAGATGCGTTTTACTCCGCCTGTACAAACTATCTATGCGCTAAAACAGGCAATTGTAGAATTAAAAGCAGAAGGAATAAAAGAAAGATATGAACGTTATTCTAAATGTTGGGAAACTTTAGTAGAAGGCCTCTCTAGACTTGGTTTAAGTTATCTCGTCCCTGTCGAGCACCATTCAAAAATTATTACAGCAATAGTAGAACCCGAAAATGAAAAGTATAATTTTAAAGAAATGCATGATTATTTTTATGCTAACGGAATAACGATATATCCTGGGAAAGTTTATCAATTAAATTCTTTTAGGGTGGCCAATATTGGTGATCTTAGTAAAGATGATATCGCCCTCTTTTTATCTTTATTAGAAAAATATCTTCAATCCCTGAAATAGTCAGGGAACAGTGGAAAACCTACAATGTAGGTGAGATTAATTGATTATTTTTTTGCTTTTCCTTGTCCAACTAACAGGGGCTTTTGCGGGATAAGAAGAATCAAAATAATCAATCTTTATTATAAAATAATTTTTGAAATTAAAGGAAAGCCAATGTTTTGAATAAACTTTATTCAAAACGTTGGCTTTTTATGCAGTGAAATCAAGGATTTAGTAAGGACTAATTTTTTTCCTGTTGTTTTTTCTCCATATATTTTTTACCCCATTCTTCCATAGTGTTCAATACTGGAATAAAACTTTTCCCTTGTGTTGTTAGTGAGTATTCAACTTTTGGAGGAACTTGTTTATACACTTCTCTGTGAACCATTCCGTCTTCTTCCAACTCTCTCAGTTGTCTTGTCAATATCCCTTTTGAAATGCCTGGTAACAACCTTTGAAGTTCGTTAAATCTTCTTGTACGCCTACTTAGATACCATAAAATTATAATTTTCCATCTTCCAGCGATTACGTTTTGAGTAAGTGTCAACGAACATACTTCCTCTTGTTCTTCGGTAGGAGGTTCTCCTTCAAAATTAAATCGAGCCATTGGTTGTCGTATCCCTCTCTCCTAAGGTACTTTTTTTGTGACTATGTCATAAAAAAATGCCTACTTTTATTATTGTGACTGTAGATATAGTATATACCTAGATTTTATTTTTCAATATGAAAATCTAATTGGAGGGAAAAATATGAAAATATTAGTTACAGGAGCAACGGGAAAACTAGGATCAAAGGTTGTAGAAGCATTATTAAAAGCTATACCGGCGAGTGAGTTGGCCGTTAGTGTTCGAAATCCGGAGAAAGCAGAAGGATTGCGAGCTCTCGGAGTAGAAGTTCGACACGGAAATTTTGATCAACCAGAAACATTAGATTCTGCCTTTTCAGGAATTGATCGAGTTTTAATAATATCTACGTTTGGTGATTATGAAACAATAATGAGACAACATACGAATGCCGTAACTGCTGCTCAACGTGCTCAAGTGAAATTTATTGCTTATACTAGCGTAACAAATGCAAATGAAAGTGATTTTTTCCTCGCTTTATCCCATAGAGCCAGAGAAGAAGCAATTTTTAAAACAGGGATTCCTTACTCATTTTTACGAAACAATTGGTATTTTGAAAATGAAATTGGGAGCATACAGGGTGCGATGGTAGGAGCACCTTGGGTTACATCAGCAGGAAAAGGAAAAGTAGGCTGGGTACTTCGACAAGATTTAGCGGAGGCAGCAGCAAATGTATTGATAGGGATAGGACACGGGAATACAATTTATGAGCTTTCTGGGAAGCTAATGACGCAAGAGGAATTAGTTTCTGCTCTTGGAAATGTATTAGGGAAAGAAGTTCATGTACAACAAGTCGATGATGCTACTTATGCCGATATTATGAAAGGTGCAGGTGTACCAGAAGCATACCTTCCTATGCTCGTAAACACGCAAAAAGGTATTCGAGAAGGTGGTTTAGAGATTGAAAGTAACGATTTAGAAAGATTACTTGGTCGCCATGCTACACCGATAAACGAAGCTCTTAGTCATATTATTAGTGAAATTTCTCAAACAGGAAATTAAAATTAATCAAAAAAATGACCTTCATTATATTTAGAAGGTCATTTTTATACAAAAGGACTAGACGGCTTTACTTCTGAAGAATTAAACAATTATGTTTTCAACCGAATTGTAGCTATAGGTATTATTTACTTAAAATACGCTGTAACACCTCAACCGGAATAAACAAACCGACACGGCCATATGGATCTTTTTTCGCCGTTGCAAAGACAATCCCGATAACCTCGCCATCAGCATTTATGACTGGACTCCCACTATTTCCTCGATAAACAGGGGCATCCATCATCATAACAGGTTCCTGCCAATCCTCTAGGTATGTTGATTCCAGTAATGTACCTTCATTTGCAATGCCCGTAAAGGCTAGTGGATTACCAATGAAATACACATGCTCATTTTTGCTATAGCTCGGATTTTTAGCAAGTGAAAGGGAAGGTAGATCATCACCAGTTACTTGCAATAATGCTAAATCTACGTCGGGGTAACTTTCCACTATCTTGGCACCCATTAATCCTTCCTCAGGGAAAACAACGATTAATGATTGTGCATCATCTACAACGTGTGCATTGGTTACGATAAGTCCATCTGAAGAAATCACAAAACCAGTACCTTTACTAGAACCTGTAGAGATCTCTACAACAGCCTTTTTATATGTTTTTATATCTTCTTGTGTTGATAACCGAGTAGACACTTTCAAAAATTCAATCGCTGGAATGGAGTAAATATGAAAGATAAGTGCAAATGTATTCAAAATTAACACAAATGCCATACTCCAGACAATCCATTTGACAATCGGTCTTTGTTTTTTGGGCTTTTTCCCTTTGAGGCGTTCTTCTTGTTCTTGTGCTAACGCTTTTTCCTGTTCCGCGAGGACAAGCTCAATCAATTCTTCTTCGGACAAATCTTCATCTGTTGTTGATCTATGTATTTCACTCATAAAAGGCCTCCTTACTCAAAATGAAAAGCGCCCAAGCAGGACGCCTGTGAAATAATTTTTATTCAATTTTTGTAGGGTAGGTGTAATGCAAAACGTTCCATATTCGTGTCAACATCATGGCTTCTATACAGAATATGTCGTTGTGGTCATTGTACCCTCTAGAGCGTGTTAATCTAAAAGAAGTCTAGGGCGATTGAATAGTTTAAGTTATTTCCCATTTTACATAGAACGTCTTCCGTTCTTTTCTTTCATTATACGTGAAGTCTAGAGGTTATACGAATATTATGAAAACCAGTTTACAAGAGTAATCTATTTGCTAGACGCATTAAGCCGATCACAAAAAATAATGCTCGGTATACTGTACAAAAGGATGTGTTAGCAACAAGAGCATTTGATTTTAAATAATAATATTATGTCAATTGGATACTAGAAACTTGTAAGAGAGTTTCTAATTTAATATGATAGAGATGAATTTACGAAAATGGGGGGCATTTAAATGTATCGACAAGTAGATGATTTTTTAAATGAGTGGTCAGCATCAGCACAAGGTACTATTCAAGTATTAAAAGCCGTAACAGATGAAAAGCTAGAGCAAAGCATTGTAGCAGGTCACAGTTCATTAGGCTGGTTAGGGTGGCATTTAGTTGGTGCTGCTGGTTATTTCAGTTATTTAGCAGGTTTACAGGTGCCTATGATTCGTCAAGAAGATCCAATTCCATCTACAGCAGCTGAAATTGTAGCTGCTTACGAAAAACTAGCAAATGGTGTGAAAGAGGAAGCGGCAAAGCTATCAAATGAGGACTTGCTGGAAGAAGTAAAAGGCTTCACTGGTCCAATTGCTAGAGGTGCATTATTACGTGTACTAATCGATCATCAAACACATCACCGTGGACAAATGACGGTGCTACTACGTCAAGCAGGCTTACCAGTACCAGGCATAATGGGACCAACGAAAGAAATGCAAAAGTAGACGTTTTAGGCAGATACTCAATGTATCTGTCTTTTTTTTATTTTTCGTAAATATGAAAAACAATTACATATAACGAGAAAATAGGCAATCCTAATTTATTTGTAAATAGGAAGTGCCTATTTTCGTTTAAAGTAGAATTGGTTATTGGCTTCAAATTATTAACGATCCTTATTTAATAGCAAACCATCTAAAAATATTGCAATAAAGCCTTTACTTTCTTGTAACAAATCAAAATCTTTTCCAAAAACTAACCAGTCATATAAAGAACCTCGCATACAACGAGTAATGTAAATCACAGTTTCCTGCACATTTATTTGTACAGATAATTCGCCATCCTTAATTGCTTTTTGTATAAATGAATGCAAGATTTTATACAATTTGCGTTCAGAATTAGAAAAGAAATTTCTTTCGTTTTCAATTAAGCCACTTTTGTAAACAGACCGCATTAAATCCATTCCTAAATCATCTTTTAAATATTTCATTTGTGCATCAATTAATGAGATTACCTTTTCCTTGAAGGAAAGACTTACGGGCAGTGTAGTCGTAAATTCTTCATAAAAATGATCAATTTCTTTAAACTTCTCTAGGAAAATATCGTACTTTGAAGAGAAATGACCATAAAATGCTCCTTTTGAGCTGTTGCTTTTCTGAACAATTTCATCGACCGTTACTTGATCAAAGCCTTTCGTTTGGAATAATGTAAGCGCTGTTAAATATATATGTTTCTTCGTTTCTTGAGCCTGCTGTTTTCTTGTCATCTTCATTGCAACATCACCACATTTCCACTAGATTTGCTATTTAACTTTAGCATAATACTCGTTTATGTTATTAACTTATTTTCAGAATTATTTGAAATAATATTGACAAATATTTGCCTTGACGATTAATATACAGACTATAGTCTATGAAACTATTTCAAAAGGGGTGTAGATCATGGATCTAATTGGAAATAGAACATTACGTTCTGTTTTAAGGGAGAGAGTTGCGCAACAGCCTGAAAAAAGTTTTATTCGGTTTGAGGACCGTAACGGAATTTATTTCGAAAAAAGTTATGGGGATTTTTATCAGGAAGTTATGTGCTTCAGTAATGCACTTCTTAAGCTGGGCATTAAAAAAGGGGATCATGTTGTGTTGCATTTACCGAACAATATGGAGTTTTTTACAGCGTGGTTCGCTCTTGCTGAAATTGGTGGCATCATGGTGCCAACTAATATTTTATCTCCGGCGGATGAGATGTCTTATATTATTGCTCATTCCGAAGCTGTTCTTATTATTACGGAAGAGGACTATATCGAAAAGTTTGTTAGTATACAGTCTCAAACACCAACTATACAAAATATTATTGTTACGAGACAACTAGATAACGCTGATGGTGTCTTATATTTCTCTGAGCTCATTAAAGATGAGAGCGATAACAATGTGTATTTCCCAACAGTTTTCGCAGAAGATATTGTGGCATTGCTTTATACATCTGGGACTACATCCAAACCAAAAGGTGTACAAGTGACACATGCTAATTATATTTACACAGGGGAGTTAATGGCACGTTCAATCGCTTTAACACCTGAAGATCGAACATTTATTGTCCTACCGCTTTTCCATGGGAATGCGCAATATTACTCCACGATGTCTGCCATCATGGTAGGAGCAGGCATTGCAGTTACGGAGAAATTTAGTGCTTCGCGTTATTTTAAACAAGCAAAGGCATTAGGTGGAACGGTCGGCTCATTATTTGCCGCACCTATTCGTATGATTCTAGCGAAAGATTATGAAAAAGAGGCGCTGGATAACCCGCTACGACTTATTCTTTTTGCACAGTCAGTAGCAGAACACCAATTAATACAGTTTGAAGAACAATTTGATGTGAGGTTATTGCAACTGTATGGATTGACCGAGACTGTCGGGATTCCACTAATAAATCCTCTATTTGGAATACGAAAAAATATGAGTATTGGTAGACCAAGCATTGGTTATGAGGTTCAGCTTGTCGATGAACATGGGATTCCCGTAAATCAAGGGGAGATTGGTCAAATTGCCGTTAAAGGGATACCAGGTAGAACGTTAATGAAAGGCTATTTTAAGAACGAGCAAGCGACAAACGATACGTTTAAAGATAGCTGGCTACTGACTGGGGATAACGCCAGAATAGATGAAGATGGCTATTTTTATTTTGTTGATCGCATAAAGGATATGATTAAACGTTCAGGGGAAAATGTGGCAGCCAATGAAGTGGAGCGTGTATTAACAGAGCATCCATTCGTATTTGAAGCGGCAGTCATCGGTGTACCAGATGATATGCGTGATGAAGCTATTAAAGCTTATGTTATTTTACAGACTGGCGTTGCTATTAGTGAAGAGGCGTTGATTGCACATTGTCGGGAACGTCTCGCAAAATTTAAAGTGCCGGATCGTATTGAATTTGTGACAGATTTCCCTCGTACACCAGTTGGCAAAATTCAAAAGCATGTTTTACGTAACGCTATTTTTAGTTAAAGCGAATGATATAAAAATTTGACTGTAGAGAGCAGGGGCTATATGAAAAATGTGAAAATATTATTAGCAAGTTTAGCAGGCTCAATTATTGAATGGTACGATTTTTATTTGTATGGAACGGCAACAGGATTAGTTTTTACAACGCTATTTTTCCCTTCGACTAATCCAGCAATTTCGATTTTAATTGCATTTGCTACGTTTGGAGCTGGCTATGCGGCACGACCAATTGGAAGTTTAATTTTTGGACATATGGGTGATCGTGTCGGAAGGAAAGCCTCGCTTATGCTTACGTTAATTGGAATGGGCGGTAGTTCTTTTTTGATCGGTTTATTACCTACTTATGCGCAAGTGGGGTTACTCGCGCCAATGCTTTTAGTCATTTTGCGACTTATTCAAGGGATTGCACTTGGGGGTGAGTGGGGAGGTGCTGTGTTACTAGCTACCGAATCGGCTACAAAAGGTGTGCGTGGCTTTTTTGGCTCTATTCCGCAGCTTGGTGTTCCAATCGGTTTAGTTTTAGGGACATTTAGTTTTACGCTTATTTCTTCATTAACGACTGAAGCACAATTTATGGCCTGGGGATGGCGTTTACCATTTCTATTTAGTGCAGTTTTAATCGTATTAGCGATATGGATTCGAAGCGGGATTGAAGAAACACCTGAATTTAAACGCAAAAAAGACAATGGTGAACTAGCTAAGCTACCAATTGTCCAAGTATTTAAATATAACAAAAAAGACATTTTCCGCATTATTGGATTAAAAATAGGGGACGGATTCTTTAATGTATTTTTAATGTCATTTATATTAGTGTATGCGACGACGTATATTGGCTACACAAGGGATGTCGCATTATTTGCTTTAACAATAAGCTGTGCAACAATGATAGTCACAATTCCACTAGTTGGTTATTTTTCAGACTTTATAGGACGTAAGAAAATTTATATCGGTGGCCTTATCACAATGTTATTGCTAGCTATTCCTTATTTCGTTATGATTCCGGTCAGTTCAACTTATTTCTTTATGTTACAAGTCGTTTTACTTGGTGTCGTATGGGCAGCCATTTTCGCGACGCAAGGTACGTTCTTCTCTGAATTATTCCCAGCGAATGTTCGCTATACGGGGCTATCCTTTGGCTATCAAATCGCAGCAGCAATCGTCGGTTTTGGACCAATGCTATGGACTTCTTTAGCAACAGAGTATGGGGCTTCACCGTATTTATTTGGTGGTTTGATGATAGCTGGGCTTCTAATATCATTGCTACTTGCAGTATTTTCGCCTGATACACGGATCATCACTCAATATGAAGAAACTATCGAGAAAGTACAAGAAAATGAACAGCTTTCAGATACTCAAGTGGAAGTGGCAATGACAACATCGACAAAGTAATCGTGGACATTATTTTTACAAGGAAAGCTTTATAGCAATAAAAAAACAGGGTTCTCCTTTTTGAATAGGAGAACCCTTTTAATATTAGCTTAAGCCTTGGCTATCTTTCCACTCAAGGAATTCATCATAAGTTAATAGTTTATCTAAAATTGTACCGTCTTCACGGATTTCGATGACACGGTTCGCAATTGTTTGGATGAACTGATGGTCATGAGATGTGAACAGCATCGCACCTTTGAAGCGCATAAGTCCTTCATTTAGTGCTTGAATAGATTCAAGATCAAGATGGTTCGTTGGTTCATCTAGTAAAACAACGTTTGCTGTAGCAAGCATCATTTTAGATAGCATACAACGTACTTTTTCTCCCCCTGAAAGTACAGAAGGTGATTTTTTTACTTCCTCACCAGAGAATAACATACGACCTAAGAAGCCACGTAAGAAGCTTTCTGTTTCATCATCAGGAGAATATTGGCGTAACCATTCCACTAATGATTTCTCTGAACCTTCGAAGTATTTATCGTGATCATTTTCAAAGTAACTTTGAGAAGTTGTTACGCCCCATTTGAACGTACCAGCATCTGCTTTTCTTTCATCCGTTAAAATATCAAGAAGAGCTGTTTTTGCCATTGGATTACCAAGTAAAATGATTTTATCTTCTTTGTTCATTGAAAAGCGAATATCTTTAAATAGTGTTTCGCCTTCATTACTTGCTGTAAGACCTTCCACTGTTAAAACATCGTTACCGATTTCACGTCCAGTTTGGAAGTTGATGAATGGATATTTACGGCTAGAAGGTTTAATGTCGTCAAGCTCGATTTTATCCAACATTTTCTTACGAGAAGTCGCTTGGCTTGATTTCGAAGCATTCGCAGAGAAACGAGCAACGAATGCTTGTAGCTCTTTAATCTTTTCTTCTTTCTTCTTGTTTTGGTCTGCCATCATTTTTTGTGCTAATTGGCTAGACTCATACCAGAAGTCATAGTTACCAACATATAATTGGATTTTAGAGAAGTCTAAATCCGCGATATGCGTACACACTTTATTTAAGAAGTGACGGTCATGGGATACAACAATAACCGTATTTTCAAAGTTAATTAAGAATTCTTCTAACCATTGAATTGCTTTTAAGTCAAGGTGGTTGGTAGGCTCATCTAGTAATAGAACGTCTGGTTTACCAAATAGAGCTTGTGCTAATAATACTTTGACTTTGTCAGAACCTTCAAGGTCAGCCATTAGCATATAGTGAAGCTCGTCGCCAATTCCTAACCCGTTTAATAATGTTGCTGCTTCTGAGTCAGCTTCCCAACCATTTAGGTCAGCGAATTCACCTTCTAATTCAGCAGCACGCATGCCATCCTCATCAGAAAAGTCTTCTTTTGCGTAGATAGCGTCTTTTTCAGATTTTACTTCCCAAAGACGTTTGTTCCCCATAACAACTGTATCTAATACATTGAATTCATCGTATTCAAAGTGGTTTTGTTTAAGAACTGATAAACGTTCGTCCTTACCCATTGATACGTGTCCTTCTTGCGCTTCAATTTCACCAGAAAGAATTTTTAAAAATGTTGATTTACCAGCACCGTTTGCACCGATTAAACCGTAGCAGTTCCCTGGTGTGAATTTTATATTTACGTCTTCAAATAGTTTACGATCGCCATAGCGAAGACCTACATTACTTACTTGAATCATGCAAGTTCCTCCTTTTTTCACAATGGCACTAGTATATCATGAAATATGTACCATAGTCTATAAACATTATTAAATCAACGTTTGGTTATGTGTTGTCAAATATTTGAGCGGGGTAAGAGTGGGGATAATGTTAATAAAAAGTGAATACATATACTTTTTTATGTATTTAATCGTCTCAATTGTAAAGAACAGGTTTAATGAAATAAAGCGCTCTCTAGTGAGAAGGGGCTTTATTTCATTCAAACTTGAGAAAAGGCTTTTATCATTAAAGTTTCTCTTCCCATATCCAAATTGGCTGCTGAAGAACGATGGATATAAGGTGACGGTTGATTTTTTTTGAATTCACCGTCATCTCATTCTAAGAACGATCACTGTTAATTCTTCGTCATTTAGCCGTGTTACATAATGACGGAACCCACTTGGATATCCTCCTGGATGCCCAACAGCATTTTTCCCCATGACATCTTGTGTATACCAACCAAATCCGTATTGATTCGGAAACTTTTTAGCATGGGTCATACCCATCAGCTCTAAAGATTTTTTGCTGATCAATTCATTATTACGCAAGGCTCGATCAAACAGTTCTAAATCTTCAGCTGAAGAAATGATATCCCCAGCTGCATATGCAGCAGAATTATGCATTAATGGTCCGACTTTCCCCTCTATATGTCCTTCCGCTTTGGGTAAATCATCCGGAACTGTAAACATAGAATTAATCATGTTGCTCGGCTCAAAAATATGTTCTTCTATATAATTTGCATAGGGCTGTCCGCTGACTTTTTCAATAATAAGTCCTAACATCACATAACCAGTATTACTATAACTAAAGCTTGTACCTGGGGTAAATTCTAATTCAGAATCACTAACGGTATTTACAATATCAATTGGAATCCATTCTTTACTGTAATCAAAATTTCCCTTTAGATAGTCCGGAATTCCCGAGCTATGACTTAGCAGATGACTTATTGTAATAGTTTCTCCATTCGGAAAGTCTGGAAAGTATTGCGAAATTAGATGATCTAAGTTGAGAAGTTCTTTTTCTACTAGTTGCATGACTGCTACTGCCGTGAATGTTTTAGATAATGAAGCAATCTGATAGATCGTGCTTGGGCTATTAGGTAAATCAGTGGCAGCCAATCCGTAACCTTTTGTAAATAACACTTCATCTTCCTTTGCGATTAGGACGGTACCCTGAAATTTTTCATTTATCAAATATTGCTAGATTTTTTCAGAAAAGCTTCCAGATAAATTACTATGGTTGTTACGTCCAAATAATAGCAAAGCTACTATAGACACGACTACAATAACAAGAATAATAATAGAAGAAATTTTTAATGATTTTTTCATATATACCTCGCAATCTATTTCTATATAGCTTTTTAAACACTTCCTACTTATTAGATACGCGGAAAAATTACCAATTTATTATGATCTTGAATCAGGGATGTAATTTTTAAAAATATGTAAGCTTTTTTGGGTAAGTTAGACAAGGGCTTATTTAAAAGTCAGAGGATGGACGATAGATGGTTTGACAAATAAAAATAAAACAAACGTTATGAGTATTACAATCGGATAATTACATACACACTGAGGGATATGTTAATTTGTGTCTCTATTTTTTCATTTTATACAAATTATACCTGAAATACCATATAGTATTTACGCAAGGGAATAAGTATTACGATACATTGAAGAAAAAGCTGAAAGAGTTATAAACATTTTAGAAGAAGTAATACAAACTATTGAACAATCCAAGGTGTTACCTGAGGAAGTTCAGTGACTGTCTTAGCGTCAATTAATAGCTTTGAAGTACATTGTAAGACTAAACAGGTCATTAACAGCTTAACTAGGTGTGAATTTTTATCTGAATGAAATGGTATGGAATGAAAAAAATATATTATAAAAGATACATTTTTAAGGGTTTATAATTTGTATTTATTCTTTTAACATTTGTTCCTATTGGTAGCAAACACAAAGCATAATGAGACATTGGCGGATGAGTTAGAAAGGATTGATAATGCATGAACATCTAGTAATTGAGGACATGACGCTTATTTAAGCTTTTAGGCTAATGACGATAATGTAGAAATGCTTTTTTAATAAATTGATGATTAAATCCATATCGTTGTGTCTCATTGATGAAAATTATTGAACGTAAGTATTTAGTATGAAAGATTTATTCCAGGTACTCGAAAAAATGAGACTTGTTCTTTTTCAATTTCTTTAATTTAGAGGGGTTTTTATGCATAGAGAATTAAAACAAAGAATATTAAGTGAACCATCTGAATTCATTTCTTATGTGGAGAAACTAATTAGTACAAATAGATTTTACGATGGTGAAGTGCTGGAAATATCGATACTTGCCATAAAAAACGGACCTGGAAGATTATCAGATGAACAATGGCATGTCTTTATAGAAAATGGTTTATTACCTTTTTATTATGATAAATGTGAAAGATGTACCGATGATATTCCATGGTCGTTTATGTACAGTGCTATTTTTATAAGTAGAGATCATCTTTGTCCTTTCTGTAATTATTTAGAAAATAAAAAATAAGTCTTTTGCCTTCCGCCATGTTAAGGAAGGCATTTATTTCACAAGAAATACAGGCTTGACATTAGTGTGGGAGATTTGGCGAATTCAGAAGTAATGGAATTAGATTTATTTGGTGGGAAAGCGGACAATAATAACTAACTCTGTATCAAAAGCTTCATCATGATGGAGGTATACTTTACTCATTAGCTGCGCCCATTATATTCTTTGAAATGGAGATTTCTGTCGGAAAATGAAAAAACAATCATAAAGACCTACAACAATTTAATAGGTTCTAGTTGCTTCATTGTTACAATATCGCTAGAATGATTATGTATCTTTTTTTGTTTTAGATTATACATACATATTTATTGTTTCTTATGCTTTAAATGCATTTGGTTAGTTCTTAAAGTTGATATTCTGCTGCTATTCCAACCCCAATGATTTGCCACTACGAATATCAGTATAGGTAACTGTCAGTAGAAGACTATTATTTCATCATACTTTCATGCCGTGCCGTCCAAAATGGCACCACTTGTTATAGGAAATGAAAACCCTTGAACTCACCAAGGTAAGTTATTTTAGGTGGATTCGATTTTATCTACTGTGTGAAAAACTATTTTGAAAAGTACCTAGACTGTAAAGACCTATTAGGTTTGCTACGAACTCACGTTGAAATGTAAAACAGTTAATAACTATATAAATATGTCATGTCAACTTTTTCAAAAGGTGATCATGATTATAAACAAGAGATACAGATGGGAATTTTATCTATTGGAGGTATGTTATGGGTAAGGGCTTGGTAAGATCAGCCATATTAATAGTAGTAATTGTACTAGGTATAGGAAGTTATTATTTTATAACAGATATTAGAAGTGAAATGGCACATAAAAAACTTGTGAAAAACTATGAAAAGCCAATTCCGGAAAAAACGATAAATGAAGAATATGATGTAATTGTCATTGGTGGAGAGCCAGAAGGGGTTGCTGCTGCAGTATCAGCAGCTCGTAATGGTGCAAAAACACTTTTAGTAGAAAAGCGTGAAGAATTAGGCGGATTATTTACGTATGGAATGCTCAATTTCCTTGATATACCTCGAAATGACTCTAAACGACCAGTCAGTATGGGTATTTTTAAAGAATGGCACGACCTAGTTAGAGGGAAAGATGCCTTTGGAATTGTAGATGCGAAGGCTGCCTTTAAAAAGCTTGTCGATGAAGAACCAAATTTAACGCTTTCTGTACAAACAGAAGTCGTTAATGCCAATCTTGATTCAAATCAGCTAACATCAGTGGAATTAAAAAATAAATATGGTACGTATGCTGTAAAAGGCAAGACATTCATTGATGCTACACAAGATGCTGATTTTGCTACAATGTCAAAAGTTCCATTTTTCATGGGTGGAGAAGATATTGGTATTAAGGATAAGAGAATGGCTGTTACCTTGATGCTACATTTAAAAAATGTTGATTGGGATAAGGTGAAAAAAGAAGCAAATTCAAATACTTTTGGTGGTGCTCACCTAAATGATTCAGTTATGTGGGGCTTTACAAAGCTTCATGATGACTATAAGCCAGTACTAGAAGGTACGAGATTACGAGGCTTGAATTTAGCAAAAGTAGATGATGAATATTATATTAATGCTTTACAAATTTTCGGAATCGATGGTTTGAATGAACTTTCTAAACAGGAAGCAATTGAAAAAGGGAAGAAAGAGACTGAACATATTTTAAAATATTTACATGAGAAGTTTCCTGGCTTTGAAAATGCAGAAGTTGTGAGTTATCCGGAGGAACTATACGTCCGCGAAACAAAACATATTTGGGCAGAATACCAATTACCGATGTCTGATGTTTGGAAGAATAGTGATCATTGGGATAGCATTGGCGTAGCTGCTTATCCAGTTGATGTACAAGCGCAAACGCCTCATGATTATGGATATGTTATTTCAGCTCCAAATCAATATGCAATTCCTTTCCGTTCTTTAGTGCCGAAAGAAATCGATGGCTTGCTTGTTGTAGGTCGTTCAGCAGGTTATTCATCACTTGCAGCTGGAAGTGCACGTGTCGTTCCAACGGGTATGGTGACAGGTGAAGCAGCGGGAGCAGCAGCAGCGATAGCCATTAAAGAAGACGTAACCTTTAGAGCAATGAGCAAGGACAAAAAACTCATTAATACTTTACGAGAAAATTTGAAGAAACAAGGAGCCTTTGTAGATTCTTTTGAGATGGATTATCCTTATAAAAATGAATGGTATGATAAATCTATTCAAACTTTAATCAATTACGGTCTCGTTGTCGGTGGTTATTCGAATGACTTAAAAGTTGAAGATACAGCAACAAAGATTAAGTTTGCGAAAATGCTAAAAGAGGGCGTTCAACGTGTTAGTCCAGAGAAAATGAACGAGCTTGGGGATAAGCTGGATGTCGTTATCTATAAAGTAGCTAAAAAAGAAAAAAACCCAATTAAAAGAGATGAAGTCGCAGAACACTTGGCGGAAGTATTAGTAGGAAAGTCAAGTGATAACAACTGGAATGTATTGATTGAAAAAGGGATTATCAGTGAAAAATTAGCTAAAAGATTAACTGAAAACAAGGAATTAAAATTAAAAGAGTTGTACGCCATAATGGCTGATGTCATCCATTATGCAGAAAAGGAACATTCCCACTAATTAGTGGGGAATGTTCCTTTTCCTTTTAGATACGGTATTAATGTACGCGTAATTTGGCCTACTACCAAAATACACCATTGGAATCGATTCAATTATTTAAAAATCAAAAGACAGTTGACTAAAAAAAGGAACTACTGTAATATAATTTGAAATTACAGTTAAATTCTGAGATGAAGAGAGTAGTTTATGGAGCAACTGGAAAGCGAATTAGGGATGGTGTGAGCCTAATGCAGGAGCCATAAATGAAACGCACTTTGGAGAAGGTTCTCAAATTTGTAGTAGAGAATATCGGGGAGTCACCTCGTTAACAATGGAAAGTGGTCATATTATATGGCAACTAGAGTGGTACCACGGGATAACTATGCTCTCGTCTCTATTTTAGAGACGAGGGCTTTTTTTATTTTCATTTAGTATGAATCGTCCGTGCACAATTCAAAATATGGACGCTTTGTTTGTCTACAAGAAAATGGATTTATGTATAGAGAGGAGAATGAATATGAATAGACAAATTGCAAAAAGTATAGCTGAGGCATTAAATAATGAGCTGTCCGTTATTGAAGTTCAAAACTTACTGGAGAAACCAAAAAAATTGGACTTAGGGGATTTGGCATTCCCGTGCTTTACGCTAGCCAAAAAATTAAGAAAGTCCCCTCACACTATCGCGTCAGACATAAAAAATAATATAAGCTGCGATTGCATACAAGAAGTTCAAGTAGTAGGTGGTTATGTCAATGTTTTTTATCATCAGCCTACGATTACTCAACAAGTTCTTAGTCAAATTGTAAAAGAGAAAAATTTATACGGGACTCAACAAGAGTCAAAAGGGAATATAGTGCTAGATTTTTCTTCACCTAATATAGCGAAGCCTTTTTCTATGGGCCATTTACGTTCAACAGTGATCGGTAATGCTTTGGCCAATATTGCCGAGAAAAACGGCTACAAAGCAATTCGCATTAATCATTTGGGTGACTGGGGAACGCAATTTGGTAAATTAATCGTCGCTTATCAAAAATGGGGAGATCAAAAGACGATTGAAGCTGCCCCAATAGAGGAACTGCTAAAAATTTATATAAAATTCCATGAAGAAGCGGAGCAGGATGATTCACTGAATGAACAGGCACGTACCGCATTTAAAGCATTAGAAGATGGGGATGAAAAGACGTTAGCTCTTTGGCAATGGTTCAGAGATGCATCACTCGAAGAATTCAAAAACATTTACGGATTGCTTGGAATTGACTTTGATTCATTCGCTGGGGAAGCGTTCTATAATGACAAAATGGCTGCTGTTGTTAAGGAATTGGAAGAAAAAGAACTGCTTGTGAAATCCGAGGGTGCTCATGTCGTTGAAATAGACAATATGCCTCCATGCTTAATAACCAAAACTGATGGTGCTACGCTCTATGCTACACGTGATTTAGCAGCTGCTTTTTATCGTAAACAGCAATATGACCCTAAAAAATCATTTTATGTTGTAGGACATGAACAATCACTTCATTTTAGCCAATTATTTAAGGTCATTGAGAAGATGGGGTATGATTGGGCAAAAGACTTGCAGCATGTGCCTTTTGGGATGATATTAAAAGAGGGTAAAAAAATGTCGACACGTAAAGGAAAGATCGTTCTATTAACAGATGTACTAACAGAGGCAATTGCTACGGCGAAACGAAATATCGAGGAAAAAAATCCAAATTTAATGCATAAAGAGAGTATCGCACGACAGGTTGGTGTAGGAGCGGTCATTTTTAATGATTTAAAAAATGATCGTCTTCATGACATTGAGTTTTCTATTGAGCACATGATGAATTTTGAAGGTGAAACAGGGCCATATATTCAATATACGTATGCACGTATCGTATCTCTTTTGGCAAAAGCAGATGCACAAAGTTATGCAGTATCGCTCGAAGCATTAGGTGAGCAAGCATGGCCTGTTATTTTATTACTCGAACAGTTTCCGAAAGTAATTACTAACTCCTTTGAACAAGCTGATCCATCACAAATTGCTAAATACGCTTTACAATTAGCACGTCAATTTAATAAATATTATGCGCAAAATAAAGTATTGGTCAATGACAGCCAAATAAAATCAAGATTAGCATTTTGTCTTTGTGTATCCATTGTGTTAAAAGAGTCGTTAGCACTATTAGGCATTGCCGCACCTAAAAATATGTAAGAACGATTAGTGTGTCTACAACATCGTGCTCGCTACAACATGCAACTAGTAATAGCTATGGAAATTGACCATTACTAGAAAAAATGGTAAAAGGGTATAGTGAGAATTCAAAGGTCTTATCAAATTTCGTTGAATTTTTAACCGTATATTTAGAGAGAAGGTTTTTAGAAAGTATGGAGAAAAAGCAAAGGCGTGTTTCCATGGTACTTGTGGTTGTTTGTATTTTCTTGGTTGCGCTCAATATGCGCCCAGCAGTCACAGGAATAGGACCACTATTTAATGTACTTTTAGAATCACTCCATATATCAAATACGAAAATGAGCTTTTTAACATCTATTCCGGTGTTTTGTATGGGACTCTTTGCACCATTTGCAGTCCCATTACAAAGAAAACTTGGAACAAAAACAGCTATTACGCTCTTACTAATCATCCTAACAATAGCAAATGGCCTACGCTTTTTAAAAGAAAGTTATGTACTACTTGTAGTAACAAGCTTTGCGGCAGGATTTGCCATTGCACTGATAGGACCTATATTAAATGCCTATAGCAAGAAAAAATTCCCGAGCCGTTTTACTACGGTGGTTGGTATTTATTCATTTGGAATAGGAACAGGGGCAACATTGAGTGCGGCACTAACATTACCATTTTATAATCATTTTCATGAGAGCTGGACGATCGCGCTTGGCTCTTGGGCAATACTTGCTATTATTGCTCTTTGTATATGGATCTTGACTATACAAAATCAAGAGCTACCAGAGACAGCTGTATTTACTGAAAAAGTAGCACGAAATCCGTGGAAAAATGTCCGTGCTTGGACCATTTTAATTTACTTTGGTTTACAAACATCTTTGTTCTTCTCCATGATGTCCTGGTTAGCGCCGATGTTACAGGATAAAGGCTTCTCTCTTGGCGCCGCAAGCTCTATGCTAACATTTATGTCGATTGTACAAATGATTGGGAATATTTTGGTCCCTATATTAATGGAAAAATGGTCGAGTCGAATCGGCTGGCTCTTCTCTTTAGGGGTCTTTGGCATTATTGGCTTTGTGTTGCTATGGGTAGGATCAGGGACTTTGTTATGGATTGCGGTATTCATTATAGGTATTGTATTAAGCGGCTTATTTCCAATCGGTTTATTGCTACCATTGGATGAGGCAAGAAATGACGAAGAAGCGAATAGCTGGTCATCTATGGTGCTTTCAGGCGGCTTCATGATAAGCGCCATTATCCCAATACTGATTGGCTATTGCTATGATGTGACGGGTAACCATACATTTACCTATGCAATTTTTATCACATTAATGCTAGGCATTATAGCTACTATCATTTTTCTTAAGAAAAAATAATGTGGAAACATGCGCGAATGTACGCGCATGTTTTTTATGCTGTTTTCGTGCTTGGTTTTGCCAAATGTGAACTATCGTTCTATAATGTGGAATAAGTATTATGGAGGTATAATTAATGAGACCTAAACTTACGAAAGATATAAGTGTAGAAAGTTTTAAGGATTTTTATTGGTTAAAGGAAGAATTGCAAACTTTTTGTAGAAAAAACGGAATAAGTGCTTCTGGTTCTAAAATAGAGATTTCCAATAGGATTGAAACATTTCTACAGACAGGAGAGATTAAGAAACCTGTCAGAAAATTAAAAGCGAAGAAAATAGAACAGCAAGTAGACTTAAGTCTTGATACACTCATTACCGAAAATCATCGTTGTAGTCAAAATGTAAGGGCGTTTTTTAAGACAGTACTCCCTAAATTTCATTTTTCAACCTATATCCAAAGCTATTTTAAAAACAATGTTGGAAAAACATATCGTGATGTCGTAGATGCTTGGAATAAGGAGGAAGAACGGAAGAAAGACCCTTCATATAAGAATAACATTGCACCCCAATTTGAATATAATCAATTCATCCGTGACTTTTTTTCTGACCCAAAAAATCAAGGGAAAAGTCGTGAAGAAGCGATTGAAGCATGGAATACAATCAAGAAACTACCTGGAAACAATAAATATACGTCCAATAATTAGTTTACGATGTTCATTATTATTGAGGTGTAATAATGCATCAGTAAACAAATCGAGAAATGATACATAATCTTTTAAGGGGAGCTTGCCAGCCATTTTCTAGATGGGGACCTGGACTACCATGTAAATAAAGTAATATCGGGTTATCATAGTTAGTACGAGAATGAAATAAATAATGATCTGCACCATTTAATGAGACAGATTCCTCAATAGTAACATTTATTTTATCGATCATTCTCCCTAATTATGATTTCTTCGTCTTTCAATCTTTTATAAGATCTTCAACTGAACGTCATTTTGGTTTTCATCCATATCTAATTAAATGTCTTCTTCAAAACCACCTTTACATCACCATCCAAACGATATAACTTCTTTAAGACACTCTACATCGTCTCCAGTTCACTCGTCGAGATACCTTTAAAAAGATCTATTAAAAATAAATTTCTTTTTCAGTTGCCTCGAACTCAACATGTTTAGCAAGCTCAATAATTGAAGAGGGAAGCTTTCTTTTTTATATCATTTTAACCGCAAATGATAAGTCATTTTCCATAGCAAAGATAATAAAGAGCCGTTTTTTATAGGTAGAACGAATTGAACATAAGACGAGAGCTTTATTTTAACAATACAAATAAAATAATAATATTATTATGTAAACTTGAAACGAAGCGTAACGTTGTTTATGATAGAATAGAAAGATGTTTAACTTACTTTCAGGTCACTTCTATAGGTGATGAGATGAATAAGGGTTGAAGTTATTGTTCAGCACGGCCACTGAAAGAAGTTAAAGTCTCCGGACGCAATTATGTCAAGGCATAATCGAATGATAGAAAGTTTTGGTGAACGTATGTGGAAAAAGATGCTCATTCTTGGAGCGACAACTTTACTTTTAACCGGCTGTGGCAATGATACATTGGCAGAGGTAGTTCAAAGTAAAAAGACCGATGTGAAATCGGAAAAGGCTGTGACGAAGCAGCAAGAAAAAATTGTTCCGGAAGTAAAGGTAGTTGGGGAGAACGGAATCGGTGCAGGGATTATTGTTAAAAAAGAGGATGGGAAACTTTATATTGTGACAAATGGGGCGCTCGTGGCTTCAAAGCCAACTGCGCTTGTACAATTTAATAATGATAAACTGAAGGAAGCCGAAGTTCATTATTTATCGACAGCTTATAATATAGCCATTTTAGAAGTTTCCTATAACGTATCGGTAAAGGTACCGACCGTTTATAATGGGGAATTAGATCAGTTAGCTGTTTATGTCGATAGCTTACCACATACTATTCAAAAATATAGTGGCAGTGTAGCAGCTTATTACATAGATGCAAATCAAAATACACGTATAGGGAGTCCGGTTCTAGAAGCGGAGAATGGCAAACTTGTGGGCATCTATTTTAAACGCAAGGAAAACGGTGTATCACAGCCGTATATATTGCCATTTAAAGATATTGTAATGTTATTGGATGAATGGTGTGAAAGTGGCATGAAGCCAAGTAATAGACTAACTCAAGCCAAAAACTTGTATCCGTATATAGAACAGGGTGATAAGGAAGCCGTCCTGCAAGCAATTGATCAATATGGAAAGAACATTTTTGCTTTTCATACCGATGAAATAAAGTTATTTTTAGATGCATTTCATAAGCAATTAAGAGCAGCTGTTGAGGTTCAAGATGCTAGTGTCATGAAATCTTTCGTAGGGTCAAACGATTTACAAAGCACCCTGGATAATATGGTTGCCTATTACGCTTCCAAAAAAGCACAAATATATTTTTCTGATACGACAATTAAAAATATCACCATGGAAGGACAAAATATTATTGTTCGTGCCAAAACAGAATATGTCCTAACAAATTCTGCTGGTCAAGAGGCACTTGCAAACTCTATGATGGTATATGAAATAAATAAAAATGAACAGGGCGAGTATAAGCTTATTCGTCTAAAAACTGAGGAGTGAAAAGTTGGATGGAGCAAGCAAAACAAATGCTACAACATCATTTTGGCTATGATTCATTTCGCAATGGACAAGAACCAATTATTGAACAAACATTACGAGGTCAATCAAGTCTTTGTGTGATGCCAACTGGCGGAGGTAAATCAATTTGCTATCAAATTCCGGCGCTCATGCTAGATGGCCTTACAGTCGTCATTTCCCCTTTGATTTCTTTGATGCAAGATCAGGTAGAAGCATTACGTGCTGCGAATATTCCAGCGGCGTATATTAATAGTACCTTAACCGTGCAAGAAGTGAATGAAACAATCCAGCTTGCTAGTGCGGGTTATTTAAAGCTTCTTTATATAGCACCAGAGCGATTAGAAAGTGCAAGTTTTTTACAAGTATTATCGAATTTATCTGTACCTTTGATTGCCGTGGATGAAGCACACTGTATATCTCAGTGGGGGCATGATTTTAGACCAAGCTACCGAGCAATCCAAAAATTATTTACGTTGTGGCCGCAAAAACCAACTGTCTTAGCACTTACTGCCACAGCTACACCAGCTGTTTGTGATGATATTAGACAATTATTAGACATTGACGAGCAATCAACTGTCATTACAGGATTTTCACGCGACAATTTAGCATTCTCTGTATTAATCGGTGAAAACAAAGAGCGCTACATTAAAAATTATTTAATGAAAAATAAAAATGAAGCGGGCATAATTTATGCGGCTACACGAAAGGCTGTAGACGCGATCTATGAGCTGTTAAGTCGTTCGGGCGAAGCTGTTGCAAAATACCATGCGGGATTATCAGAGGACATGCGTATGTCAGAGCAAGAGCGCTTTTTAAAAGATGAAGCGCGCATTATGGTAGCTACCAATGCATTTGGCATGGGTATTGATAAGAGTAATGTACGCTTTGTTATTCATTATCAAATGCCACGCAATATGGAGAGCTATTATCAGGAAGCCGGACGTGCAGGTCGTGACGGCTTACCAAGTGCTTGTATTTTACTGTATGCTTCAGGTGATGTTCAAACACAGCGCTTTTTAATTGAACAGACGCAGGATGAAACACGGATTGCACAGGAATTAGGAAAGCTGCAAACGATGGTGGATTATTGCCATACAGAAGGCTGTTTACAAAATGCCATCTTAACGTATTTCGGCGAAGTACCAGGGATGCCTTGTAGTCGTTGTAGTAACTGTAATGATGGACGAGAAGTGAAAGATGTGACGGTAGATGCACAAAAGGTATTAGCCTGTGTCGTAAGGATGGGGCAGAAATTCGGTAAGACAATGGTGGCCCAAGTGTTAATAGGCTCCAAAAATCAAAAGGTCACTGAATTTGGCTTTGCAAGGCTATCTACCTATGGCATATTAAAAGGGCAATATTCCTCAAAGGATGTCTCAACCTTTATTGAGTTTTTAATTGCTGAGGGCGTTCTTGCCGTTAAACATGGCACGTTTCCAACCATTTATGTATCAGAGGAAGGAAAAGAGGTCTTACTCGGGAATCAACAAGTCATGAGAAAAGAAGCTGTTACTGTACGTAAGCTTGTAGACAATGATCCGTTATTTGAGCATTTACGATTATTACGTAAAGAGATTGCAGATGAGGAAAAGGTGCCACCATTTGTTGTTTTCTCTGATAAAACATTACGTGATTTATGTGACAAAAAACCGAATGCGCTAGAAGATTTACGACATGTTAGCGGTATTGGTGAAGTAAAATTCGAAAAATATGGCGAACGTTTCTACGAGGCTCTGCAGTCTTTTTTGAAAACAGTTTAAGAAGGAAAAAGGGAAGTGCTTAATTCAACAGAATTAGGCACTTCCTTTTTATATAAAAAGTATTACAAACCGCTATCTCTCCCAAAGCTCGATCAGTCGACCTTCAGGATCTTTAATCCAAATAAACTTTCCAAATTCACTAATCTCTTTTTCCTTTTCAAGAGGTACACCAATTTGTTCAAGATGCTTAATAGTTTCGTCTATATCATGTACTTGGAAATTTAACATTACTTGTTGTTCTATTGGAAAATAACTGTCATTTTCGTTAAAGAATGAAAAGATCGTCTCATTTCCTAATTCGGGTTTAATCACAGTTCCATTCCAATTGTCTATGTCCAACTTCAACACGTCACTGTACCATTTTTTGATAACATCAAGATTGTTAGTTCTCCAAAATATTCCCCCGATACCTTTAATCATCGTATTTAGCTCCTGTCTGACTGTAAATTTTTTGAATTTATGTTTAGTACCTTCTTCAACTATACCGCTTGAATAGTTGAAGTACAATTTTTCACATCATCGATTTTGTCATAAATATCCATTAAATAAATCACCACAAAGAATAACTAAAGAGGAGATTTTCAAAGCTACAGTACCAAAATAAAAAAACCCGGAATAGTAATATTCCGGGCTTGATTCACTTACTTATAGTGCTCCATGACACACTGCCTCGCTTCCGCATTGATCTTAAATTTTTAAGACAACTGTGCTTTAGCTTCATTCAGTTTTGATGGTCCTTCTGAGTTACCGGTCAATCCCACTCATCGGGTTAACCCTCCTTGTCATTGGATTTGAAAGTGAAATCTTAAATAGTATAGACCGTTCATTATTTTCTATACACGTTTTTAAAAAGAAAAAAATCCAACGGCTATACTTTTCCGGCATAAATGCGTCCTGAATCGCCTTAGGCCCTCAGATGTTAAGCGAAGCGCCAGCAACACCATGTTTTTGTCTGTGCGAAAGCAAGCGCCAGCAACACCATGTTTTGTCTGTGCGAAAGCGAAGCGCCAGCAACACCATGTTTTGTCTGCGTGAAAGCGAAGCGCCAGCAACACCATGTTTTTGTCTGCGCGAAAGCGAAGCGCCAGCAACACCATGTTTTGTCTGTGATAAAGCGAAGCGCCAGCAACACATGTTTTTGTCTGCGCGAAAGCGGAAGCGCCAGCAACACCATGGTGTCAGTTAGCCGTTATCGTGTGAAGAATAATTAAAGAGGGGATAAAACAAAAAATAACCCGGAATAGTAATATTCCGGGCTTGATTCACTTACTTATAGTGCTCCATGACACACTGCCTCGCTTCCGCATTGATCTTAAAATTTTTAAGAAACTGTGCTTTAGCTTCATTCAGCTTTGATGGTCCTTCTGAGTTACCGGTCAGCCCCACTCATCGGGTTAACCCTCCTTGTCATTGGATTTGAAAGTGAAATCTTAAATAGTATAGACCGTTCATTATTTTTTATACACGTAAACAAAAAAAGAAAAATCCATTTTGAAAACGGCTAAGCCATGAGTAAAAAAGGGACGTCAATCAAAATGAAATATCATAAAAATTATTTCTCCCAATGCTCAGTGATGAACTGATCACGGCCAGAAAGCGCTCGGTCTTTCTGATAATGCTCCGACTCTTTTTTATAAAAATCCTGATGATAATCTTCTGCAGGGTAGAAGTGCTTAGCATCGCGAATTGTGGTTACAATAGGTTTATCGAAGCGACCATTGTTTGCTAGCTTTTCCTTGGAAGCTTCTGCAATGCGCTTTTGTTCGTCTGAATAAGTAAAGATAGCTGTCGTATATGATTCACCACGGTCATGGAATTGACCAAAAGCATCTGTAGGGTCGATTTGCATCCAGTAAATCTCAAGGAGCTGCTCATAACTAAAAACGCTAGGGTCAAATTCAATTTCGACTACTTCTAAATGGCCAGAAGTACCTTTTTTGACATCCTCATAAGTAGGATTGTCTATATGGCCACCCATGTAGCCAGAAGTGACCTTATGTATACCATCCCATTCAACAAATGGCTTTACCATACACCAAAAACAACCGCCAGCAAACGTAGCTTTCTCAATCATGATCATCATCCTTTCTGTCGTGAAAATATTATAGCATTATTTGGTACATTCCTGGCAAAAAGGGTGTAAAATAACCTTTAAATAGTTATTGAAAGGATTCGCAACATACTATAAAATGAACCTTTCTTTCGATGGAATCGTTACATTACTATAAAAAATAGAGGAGTTAACAGTTATGGAAGAGCAAGATTATTCAAGACGCTCGCAGCGCCCACAAAAAAAGCGTTTGCGTAAAGGGCGAGCATTCTTCACATTGTTATTACTGTTTGTCATCGTGATTGCAGGTTATTCCGTTATGCAATATCGAAGTGGACTGAAATTGGCAAATGATACAAAGGTAGCCCAAGAGAATTTCAAGGGCGATACAGTAAATGGCGATGTGGAAAACTATTTATTATTAGGGATTGATACTCGTGGTGAAGAAAAATCACGTACAGATACAATGATGGTATTATCGTGGAATAAGAAAACAAATGATATGAAGCTCGTGTCGCTCATGCGAGATATTTATGCAGATATTCCTGGTTATAAATCCTATAAGCTTAACACGGCGTACTATTTAGACGGTGTTCAATTATTAAAAGATACGATTACCAATATGTTTGGCCTACCGATTCATCATTATGCCATTATAGATTTTAAAAATTTCGAATCACTAGTAGATATTTTAGCGCCAAATGGTGTTGAAATCGATGTAGATAAAGATATGTCCGAAAATATTGGGGTTTCATTAAAACAAGGTGTTCATAACTTAAACGGTCAAGAATTACTTGGCTTTGCTCGATTCCGTCACGATGCTGAAGGGGATTTCGGTCGAGTAGCACGTCAGCAAAAGGTGATCGAAGCCTTAAAAAATGAAGTTTTATCACCTCAAAATATGTTGAACTTACCAAAATTCGTTGGAGCAGCGCAAGGATATATAACGACGGACTATTCATCAGCAGAAGAAGTTCAACAAGTGCTGAAAATGGTGTCGAAAGGTAAAGTCAATATAGAAAAAGCAACAGTTCCTATTGAAGGTAGTTATAATTTCCAAAGCTTTAGAGGTGTCGGTGATTCAATTGTTATGGATGTAGAGAAAAACAAAGAATTTTTACGTAAATTTTTAGGAATTCCTTTAGAGTGATTTTTAGCAAAATCCAACATCATCTTGTAAAATAAGGATATAGGATTGGTATTGGGGTGATTAGATGGAAAAAGACAGATCAGATGAGCGTTCAAATTTCTTTTCAACGAAGTTTATTCGCTTTATCGGTGGTAAAAACTTATTTTTTACACTGATTGTTTTATTATTATTAGCGTGCGTAATTTTTATGTTTCAAAAAGTTTCCTTTATATTTACCCCGCTAAAAGTTTTATTTGAGGTAGTTATTCTGCCAGGGGTATTAGCCATTATTGGGTATTATTTACTTCGTCCAATATTGGGGCTTTTCGAAAGATGGCGGATCCCAAGGGTTTGGGGTATCTTTCTTCTATATATTATTCTGATTGGCATCATTACGTTATTAGTAGTACTTGTCTATCCGTTTTTACGAGACCAGTTTACTAATTTAGCACAGGAATTCCCAGGATATTTTATGGCATTTACACAAAATATTGCTGAGTTTCTCAATAATGCACGTCTCAACGAATACTTAGATAAAGTTAATTTAAATTATGACTCAATGGTAGAGAATTTTACTACAGATATGGTGGAAACGGTAAAAGATACGGCTGCGAATTTGGCGCAAGGCGTAGCATCTGGAATTACTGGATTCGTTTCAGCGTTAACTGGGATTGTTCTATCATTAGTGACAGTGCCATTTATTTTATTTTACTTACTTAAAGATGGTAAAAAACTACCGAGCTTTATTATAAAAGTTTGTCCGCCACGTACGCGTAAAGAAGTAACAGAAATCTTACATGACATGGACAAGCAAATTAGTTCCTATATTCAAGGACAAATTTTAGTGTCCATGTGCATAGGTGCAATGGTGACTATTGGCTTTTTAATTATCGGTATGAAATATGCCTTATTGCTTGGCTTCCTTGCTATGGTTACGAGCGTGGTTCCGTACTTAGGGCCTGTTATCGCCATTACGCCAGCGGTCATTATCGCTCTTGTTACATCGCCATTCATGCTTATTAAGCTAGCCATTGTCTGGACGGTCGTACAGCTCATTGAAGGGAAATTTATTTCTCCACAAATTATGGGTAAATCACTGAGTATCCATCCAATTACAATTATTTTCGTGTTATTAACGGCGGGTTCTTTATTTGGCGTACCAGGTGTCATTTTAGGGATTCCGGGCTATGCCATTTTAAAAGTGCTAGTAACCCATTTATTTAAACTATATAAACAGCGTTATAATCGTTATACGGATGAGATGCATCAAAAATATGATGTGTAATGAAGAGACAGTTACTGCGGAAGTGCAGTAGCTGTTTCTTTGCATTAACGATAAGAATCTTCCACTTATGTGGTGTCAATATGTTAACCTTATATTAGGGTCGCAAAGAGGATGGAGGGAACAGAGAATGAATTACGTACCGATTAATTTACAAGAGAAATTAGATATATTCCAAGAACTCTGGTCTCCAAAGCTTATTGCTGAATGAATGATTATCAATTTAAGCTAGTCAAAGTACAAGGGGATTTTGTTTGGCAGAAACATGAAGATACAGATGAAGTTTTTATCGTCATTGAAGGAAATTTAATCATTGAATTTCGTGATGGAAAAGTTACTTTGAAGGAAGGGGAAATGTTTGTTGTTCCACGAAATGTCGATCATAAGCCTTACGCTGCATCCGAGTGTGAAATTATGCTTGTAGAGCCTAAAGGTGTTGTGAATACTGGACAAGAACAAACAGAGCAAACAGCAGAAAATGATGTTTGGCTTTAACTTTTCATTATGAAAAATTAATATACGCAACAGAACCCTTCAAACCATTAAAGTTAGAAGGGTTTATGTTGTTATATGATAATTTTTGTGGTGTAACTTGCACTTGTACTAAACGATCAATATCATCTAATCAAGTATTCTCTAAGAATTACTTAACATCCAAATGGAGGTTACATATTTTGAAACTGGAAAGACTCTTATCTATTATTATTCTTCTACTGAACCGTCGAAAGGTGCAGGCTAAGGACCTGGCGGAGCAGTTTGAGGTATCCATTCGGACTATATATCGAGATATTGATTCAATTAATGCAGCCGGCATCCCGATCGTCACCTATCAAGGAACAAATGGTGGCATTGGTTTGGCAGAAGGTCACCGTTTGGATCGAAATTTGCTAACAAATGACGAGCTTGCTACTATCGTTACCGCTCTTCGCAGTATTTCCACTTCATACGGCAAAGAGCAACACCAACGCCTTGTGGAAAAAATAAATAGTGTCGTACTACCAGCACATGAAGAAGAATTTCAACATAAGACAAATCGCGTACTAATCGATTACTCTCCTTGGGATGGTATTGAAAAACTCCGTCCGAAACTACAACTATTAGACGAAGCAATAGATAGCTGTGTATTAGTGTACTTCACCTATTCGAATGCAGATGGTGAAGTTTCCCAGCGAATAGTAGAGCCACATATGCTCATGCTCAAAGGAAGGCAATGGTATCTACAAGCTTATTGTCTAGAGAAAAAAGAGTTCCGCCTCTTTAAACTAAAAAGAATGAAAGGGCTCGAAGTAGATCGTGAAAAAAACTTCATTCGTCGAGATCACGCTACTCAGAAACAGGGTGAAGGCCAGCGTAAATTCAAGCCATCCGATGTACCAGAAGTTGTCTTTCGATTCCAAGATGAAGCTCGGCATTTAGCAGAAGAATGGTTTGGTATTGAAGAACTTTTGCCAGATGAGGATGGCAGTTGGCTAGTAAAAAAGGCGTATCCAAAAAATGAATGGCTCTATAGTTTCATTCTTAGCTTGGGCCATCATGTAGAGGTGCTTGAACCTCAACATTTACGGGAAATCATTGCTAGTCGTGCTGAAAAAATAGCGATCATTTACAAAAATGACATAGCAACATGACAATCAGTTGTCAGGTTTATTGTTTTATACTGGTTTTATTCTATAATAAGGAGAATGATTTAGGATGAAACAAAACGAACAAAAAAATATGACTGAATGGAATCACGTATCGTCTAAAGAAAACATACCTACGAAACGAATTGAACCTAGCCGAATTGAGGTATTATCTTCCTTCACCTTAGCTGGAATTAGTGCCGTTACAACAAATGAAGCAGAACGAAGCCAAGATGGCAAAATTGGTAAGTTGTTCGAAGAGTTCCACTCTCAAAATATTGGTAAGAAGCTAGGAGTTCATATTCAAGAGGATGGTCATTATAGCTGTTACTTCAACTATGAAGATGGAGATGCGGGACTTTATGAAGTAATGGTAAGCGTACATATTAATGAAGAATTACAACTTCAGAATCTAGATATGATAAAAGCATTTACTGTTCCTGCTGCAAAATATGCTGTATTCGTTACAAAACGTGGACCAATTATAGAAATGATTCAGCGTACTTGGGCTGATATTTGGCAATGGTCACAGCAGCCAGGGAATAACCGAGCATTCACAGGTGATTTTGAATATTATAGCAAGGATATTAATCCAGAGGACGGACAAGCAGAAATTTATATTTCGATAAAATAGCTTTCGTGTTGTAGTAGACAATTTGAATTGCCTTTAGAAAATTATTAATCGTACGGTTGAGTATTGATTAGTTTGTTATTTTTAAAAAAGGAATGATGAATATGCGTACAATTGAAAATACCAAGGTGGAGGAAGTATTCAAACAGTATCCTAAACACATTCAGTCGAAACTATTGATTCTTCGTCAGTTAATTTTGGATACGGCAATAGAGACAGAAAGCGTAGATCATGTGGAAGAAACGTTAAAATGGGGAGAACCAAGTTATATCACAAAAAAAGGGAGTACAATTAGACTAGGTTGGAAACAGTCAAATCCAGATCAATACGCCATGTATTTTAACTGTAATACGAAGCTAATTGATACATTTAAAGAGGTTTATAGAGATGTATTCAACTATGAAGGGAATCGAGCGATTGTATTTGCTGTAAATGATGAAATACCAGTAAATGAAGTAAAACAGTGCATTGCATTAGCACTAACTTATCATACTCGAAAGCATCTTCCAATGCTTGGATTATAATGAATAGACGTTAACACATTTTTATTTGAAGTAGTTTTACTTCAATATGTTATGAGTAAAAACAACATATTGAACGATAGCAAAAACCCTTCCAACCAGTAAAGTTAGAAGGGTTTTTGTTGTTGATATGATTATTTTTGTGGTGGATAATTTGTAACATCTTATTTTAATCGAGTAAATATACGTTTTACCTGGGGGTTTCTAAAGAAAAGTTAGCCAATAATTAAAATTGTGGTAGAACAATAGGTTGCAGAGAATCAAAAAAGGTGGATTACTAATCATTTTGAGTAGTCTAATTAGATAATTAATGAGAAAGCACCTGTTAGCCATCCATGTAGTGTAAAACCAACGGTACACCAAAGAGAGTGAAAGATTATTACGTTCTTTCAAGGGAGTTTAAGTACATTTCTTCACATTCTTTTCTTTAAATAAAATGAGCAAAAACCTGAAATACAAAGGCAAGCTATAAACGTCCAGAAGTTAAAAAATAAATGATTAGAAAAAGGATTTAAATAGGATATTTCGTATTCAAAATATGGGTTGATTTCATTTCGAAAAGACACGATTCGATAAATCGACATGCCAAATACCAGCACAAACACACCCGAATAGCAGGCTTTAAATAGTTTTCGTTTCACTGGAAAACGTTCATGTAACTTTTCAAAAACAAACATCATTGCAAAGAAAAAATAAAGAATAATTAACATCGGAAACATCACAAACATTAAGCCTGGGTTTCCGTTTCCTCCAACAAAATTCTCACCTGTGGGGTCGAATGAAGGAGTAGCCATAGCAGTGAGTGTAAAACCGACAATGCTTACAATTCCTGAGATAACAACACTTAGCAAAAAAAGAAAACGCATACTACTCCTCCTTAACAACCTGTCCCTTTAGTAAATAAAATTCAACAAAAAGAGCATAAATCCTTGTTGAATAAACGCCATTTAGTAAGTAGCGTATGCTTTCCGAAAATACAATGCATGTAAAATTAAATGAAAAATTGGTAATGTATTATATTGAAGGGAGAGTGTTTTATGAAAAAGGTGATTGTATCGTTCGGGTTCATCATTTTACTCGTTGGAGCGTTCGTATTTTACAACAAACTCTATCTCCACTCCCGATAGAAAATATAAGTAAAAAACAGTTATAGAAAAAATAAATGATTCCGACTCGAAAGCATTTTCCAATGCTTCGGAAATAGTAATATAAGCTCCATCTAATTGTTAGGCTCATTATGAATAAAAGTACCCTAAATTAGCGACTTTTTTAAGTGTCTGTCCAATTGGGTACTTATTTCGTAAGGTATGATTTTAATTATAAGGACTTCTATGATTTAAACATTACTCTAATTTTTCTAGAATGGAATAAATATCTGGTGACTCTTCGATTAGAAATATTTTGTTATCCTCTTTGACATTGTAAATGACTGTTCCTTCATCGTAATAATTGGAAGTTAAATTCTCCTTTTCGATATCAGAGGATGGTACCCTTCTCTTTATTTCACCAAATACTTCTCCCGTTGAATATTTTTCATATTTTGTTAAGTCATAAGAGGCATAAATTGTTCCATTTAAATTTACCATAGGTACATACGATTGTTCTTGTTCTGTATTTGAAATATCATTTTCTAGAATTGTTGAACAGCCACTCAAGACTATTATTGCAGCCACTAGACACCCAAAAATAGTATACTTCAAAAAATCTCATCCCTTCATTATTTCGTTTGCTAACTTAGACGTCTGATTAACTAAGTAAATTACCTCCCTTTAGGCCTTAGTGTAATAGAATGTAATATATGGAAATAAAAAATGAAAATTAGTGGTAATATATTATATTAAAAGGAGAGAGTGTTTTATGCAAAAGGTGATAGTATCAATCGGGCTCATTATTTTACTCGTTGGAACGTTCGTATTTTACAATAAATTTTATCTTCCTCCACTCCCAATAGAAAGTATAAGTAAAAAAACAGTTATAGAAAAAATAAATGATTCCGAAACACGAATGGTTAAATTGCGGAAAGAAAACGGCAAAGAATGGTATGTATTAAAGGGAGAAAATATATCCACAGCTGATGAAATGATCAAAGAAATGCTTGATCAAAACGGTTGGGTTTTCAAAGAAAAGGATGGCCGTGGACTCTTCTTTGAAAGACATGGCGAAAATTTGATTGTAACGACACAAATGTGGACTGGAGACTATGTGTTAGTGGATTTTCCTGCCGATTTTAACGAATAAGAGCGTTTTAAAATAAAGGAGTGCTTTATGGGATATATAAAAGATTTGCGCAAAGTAGTTGGAGTGCGGTACTTGTGTATTGGTTAATAATAATCATCAACAGGTTTTATTACAGCTTCGTATAGATAATGAGTGTTGGGGGTTAATTGGGGGTTCAATGGAGCTAGGTGAAACATTCGAGCAAGTAGCGCATCGAGAATTATTGGAGGAAACAGGACTAAAAGCTAAAAATCTAATATTAATCAATACGTATTCTGGACAAGATTTTTATTATCAATATCCGCATGGTGATGAAGTTTATAACGTTGTTTCAGCATTTGAATGTAAAGTAAATAATGGCCAACTTATTCATGATCAAGCTGAGGCAACGATGCTACAGTTTTTCTCTTTAGATGATTTACCTAAAAATATTAGTCCTCCTGATAGACCGATACTTGAGGATTATATAATAAACAATAAAAACCCTTCCAACCATTAAAGTTAGAAGGGTTTTTATATTAGATGATTATTTTTGTGGTGCTAGTTGTACTTGTGCTAAGCGATCAACAGCTTCTTGCAACATTTCTTTCGGTTGTACTAAGGCTAAACGTAAATAGCCTTGTCCAGCCGAGCCAAATACTGTACCAGGAACTGTTACGATTCCTGCTTGTTCAATTAGTTTAAAGGCTAGTTCTGTACAGTCAATATCGTACGGATATTTTGCCCAGACGAACATGCCACCTTCAGAAGGCGCTGCATCCCATCCTAATGTATGTAAGCCATTCATTAATGTTTTATGGCGTTCTGAGAATGTTGCGCGTAGGTCTGCTGTAATTTCCTCGGCATTATCAAGTGCTACGACTGCAGCATCTTGAATTGGTTCGAAAATACCGAAATCTAAATTTGATTTTAATTGTTTTATAATCGAAATCATCTCAGCGTTACCCGCGATATAAGCGATACGTGTACCAGCAAGGCTAAAGCTTTTCGATAATGAGTTAATTTCCATCCCAACTTCTTTTGCGCCAGGAGTGGCTAGGAAGCTGATTGGACCATCACCAGTAAAGTAGAACTCAGAGTATGCTGCATCATGTAGAACGATGATGTTGTATTTTTTCGCAAAGGCAATGACTTTTTCAAAATAGGCGATTGAAGGCATTGCAGGCACAGGATTACCTGGTAAGTTTAAAATTAGTAGTTTTGCTTTTTGCGCAATCTCTTCAGGAACAGCATCTAAGTCTGGTAAATAATCGTTGTCAGCTGTTTGAGGCATATAGTAAGGTGTTGCGCCTGCTAGATGAATTCCTGCATCATAGGCTACGTAAGCTGGGTTTGTAGAAAGTACGATATCTCCTGGATCACAAAAGGCGATTGGTAAATGCACTAATCCTTCTTGAGAGCCGATCGTTTGAATGATTTCAGAAGCGGGATCTAAATCTACATTACTACGACGTTTATAGTAGCGACTAACAGCTTCATAAAAACGTTGCGTGCCTGTTAATGTATAGCCGTAGGATTCTGCTAAGCCCGCTCTATACGATAAATGCTCGCGAATTTTAGCATGAGGAGGAAGGTCAGGACTACCTAAGCTTAAATCAATCATTTTCATGCCTTTTGCTTCCAGTTGCTTAGCATGATTTTTTAAATCTCCGAAAATTGCTGGTGTGAATAAAGACATTTTTTTAGATGGTACGATTTTCAAACTAGTACACTCCTTATAGTTGTATAACAGAATAGTAGTTCACATTTTATCATACTAAAGCATATAAAGGGAAAGTTATTCTGAAAAAAGAATATATTTCTATAATGGAGAAGATGCATGCATAGACTAGCGGGAATAAATTAACTTTTTTCAGCTGTAGTCTCCCATCTTGATAGATGATGTAATGAAAACAATTTTCAGTCATTTTCAGTGAGTGTGCAATCACCTGTGAAATAGAGGAACTTAGGTTAAGAACTTCACCTCCTGTGAAAACGCCTGAATGACCGATATCGTGTCGGCCTAAAGCCTCCGGCGGATGTCACAGAATCGGATAGGTGCGCATAGGGGATATTAGCCTAAAATCATCGCATCCATGCGATTATGGCTAACTGACCTGCATTGTACAGGCCTAAACACAAAGCCGATTCCGGACGCATTGTTTATCTGTGCGAAAGCGAAGCGACAGCAACAATTATGCCGAGGCATATATGATCTAATACTGGAAACAATGATTTTGACGGAAAAAGTGGAACGTTTCTGCTATCATAAAATGGAAAGGAGCTGTCAGTCATGGATGTTTATTCTTTGAGTGGTCCAAGTGGAACAGGGAAAAGTACAAGCGCACTAGTTTTCGCCCATAAAATCGGGGTAGAGGCTCTTATTGATGATGGTCTTCTTATTGTAAATGGTGTGAAAGTAGCTGGAATTTCCGCGAAGTTTGAGAAAAATACGATTACAGCCGTTCGTCGAGCGATTTTTACAGATGATACACATCGTAATGAAGTAAAAAAAGCACTTAATACACATAAAGTACAGTCGATTTTGCTAATTGGTACGTCCGATAAAATGACTAAAACGATCGCTCGTCAGCTTGAGCTTTCTCCAATCAATACATATTACTATGTCGAGGATGTACGTTCTCAAAAAGAAATAGCAAAAGCTCGCTTTATTCGACAGACGCAGGGGAAGCATGTGATGCCAATCCCGTACCGACAAGTCGAGCAAAACTTTTTTAAACGACTCGTTCAAAAAGGGAAGGAGATTTTCTCTACAAGGCGTGAAAAAATAGGGGAGACGACGATTGTTCGTCCTGATTTTCAACAAGAGTATATTGAAATTGGTAAGCATGTTTATGTGCAGCTACTCACGTATTGCTGTGTAGAGCAAGATATCGTTCACAAAGTTGAGCATGTACAATTCGTGTTAGGCGATTTAGTGCAAGCAACGATTACTTTACAGTTAAAGATACCTATTACTTATTCCATACCAGATCGATTGTATGCATTACAAAAATCGATACAGGCGGAATTCCACCAGCATTTTGGGTATGAATTAGATGCGATTCATCTTCAAATTAAGTCGGTAGTACAAAAGCGAAAATCGTAAAAAACAGGTACTCCATTCGCAAGAGGGCGAGCGGAGTACCTGTTTTCTATTTCGACTGACGTATAAATTGTGGCTGACGTTTTTCTACAAAGGCACGGCAACCTTCTTCAAAATCCTTTCCGACAAACGGTGTTGAACCTTGCCATAATGAAGGTACACTGTCCACACATTCTTGAACAGATTGCTTCACAGCTAGTAAAGATTCAGGTGACATGCCTGCAACAAGCTTACCCATACGAATCATGTATTTATTTAAGTCTTTTTCAGCTACTAAATAATTCAGCATGCCAAGCTTAAAGGCTTCTTCAGCTTTAAACATGCGACCCGTAAATACTAAATCTTTTGTTGTAGAAGGGCCAACTAATTGAACTAAACGTTGAGCAAATTTGTTATTTAACGTGATTCCTAATTTACCGACAGGGATGCCGAGCTTTGCTTTTTCAGAGCCGATGCGGATATCACAGGCTAATGCAAGCTCTAAACCAGCACCCATTGCGGGACCATTAATGACGCCAATCGTTGGAATTGGTAAACTCTCAATTGTGGAAATCGTTTTCTCCATATGTACAAACGCTTCTTCGGCTTTTTCAAGAGAAATGGCGTTGAATTCTTTAATATCTGAGCCGGCTGTGAAATTTTCACCAGAGCCGCGTAAAATTAATACTTTATTTTTCGGATTATCTAATACTTGTAAGGCAATTTTAGCTAATTGATCCCACATATTTGCTGTAAGTGCGTTTTTAGCCTGTGGGCGATGGATCGTAATAATTGCTAGCCCAGCTGTTTCTTGATAAATAATTTTTGCGTCTTCTGCTTCAAGTCGAGTTGTTTTTACTTGCATACTTGAAAAGCCCCCTACATGTTATAGTTGTTCCTCTTATTATATAACACAAACAGACATAAACACTAAATTATACGAATTTTCATGTAAATCAGCCTAGTTATACAAGAATAGAGGCATAGTAAAGAAATTGTATTACAACAAAGTACGGAAAATTACTATTGTAAGAAAACAAAAGATGTGGGACACTGCTAAAGGAGTATTTGAACACTGGAAGCGGGATCGTGTATAAACACTACAGATTATCCGACATTATAATATATATATATGAATTAGTAACTAACGCCCCAAAAATATAGTAAACTTAATTAAACCACGCACATTTAATAAGGAGGTCGTAAGATGGTCACTCTAGTGGAAGCATGGAACAGCTATTTTTTACTTTTAAACTCATTAAAGAAAAGTGCCGCAACGAAAAAACAATACAATCTAGATGGGCAGCAATTTTTAGCGTTTGCTCATGAGAACAACTACTTGAATGTAGATCATCATTTAAAAGAATTGTTATTTATATATAGTAATTATTTAAAAGAGAGTTACGCAAATGTCAACACGTTTAATCATAAAATTGCAACATTGCGGGGCTTTATAGACTTTGTCTTTTTAAGAGAATGGGTAGATCCCTTTGATTATGAGGGTATTTTACAGCCTAAAAAGAGACAAAAAGAGGCTTTGACATTGTTAACAAAGAAGCAATTAATCCAAATTGCGAATGTCTGGCCAACTTATTTTCAATACGCTAAAACAATGGAGCATGCTTGGCTAGCAAGACGTAATGGCTGCATTGTCCAACTACTTATGGAAACAGGATGCAAACCAGCAGAACTTGTACGTATGAAATGGTCTCATATTCAGTTTGAGTCATCAATTATTTACATTGCTAATCAAAATGGGCGTAGAGAAATAAAGCTGACTTCAATTTTAATGAATATGCTGACGCACTATAAAGAAGCAACCGAAGAATTACATGAAGAAAAACTAGGAGAATGGGTATGGGTAAGTGAGGCTAGTCAATCTAAATCCATTTCTACAAAAACAATTGAGCGAATTTTCCAAACGATATCAAAGGATATCGGCACAAATGTGAGAGCCACGGATTTGCGGTATACCGTCATGCAAAAGGCATTTCAAACTGAAAAAACAATAGAAAATATTCAGGAAAAAATGGGCTATGTACGAAAATGGGTACTGACTGAAAGACAGGACCGTTTTGAATAAAGAAAGATCGTTTTTTCGTCTGTATTGGATTGTGATTAAGCGTATATAAATAACAATAGTAAATTTGTGCACGTTTTTATAAATTAATTTTTTAGTATTTTTTTTAACACTTCAATATGGAGGTTATCATGGATTACTTTAATAGTAAGGCATTTGAGGAACATAGAAAAAATACATATAGCATATTAGAGCAAATACCTTCTGCTAAAAGTCCAGTTGGATGGACTTTTAAGGGTCATTTTAGTATTGGTGGTTTTGAATATTTCGGGTTTGATGAATCATCCGATTTATTACTTGTCGTATCAAGTAATGGTAGGGGAATTATAGATTTAGCAAGAGCAGAAAAAATATCCCGAGATTATACAGGTGACTTTGTTTTAGATGAAACATTGTTAATTTGTGAAGGCTTCGACGTTTTAAAAGATAAATCGATTAAATTGGCAAGCAAATATGGTGGGAGCATACTGCCAGTCAGTAATAAATTCGAGGATTGTTTACAAAGAATCCATGTGAAGATATAATTTATCACCCTGCGTTTGAGGACTATTTGGTCGAAGGCCCAAATAAAAATTGTGTTCGCATTTTAGAGGTTTTTTGTATTGCTATGGGTTTTCATTTAGTGGCAATTATTTTGTAATTGCAGATGACGGCGGTATTTTATTTTGGGAAAGAAATAATGCCGAGGCATAATTAATAAAATGCATCTTCATTTATTACTAAAATAGATAATGAATACCTGTACTTAAAGTAAAGCGAGGAAACATTATTAGGGGAAGCAAAAGCAAATTCAATATGGAAATTCACTGTCAAGATTAAAGCCTAAAAATCTGGCACTAGTCTAACTGTTGTGGCAAAAGATAAGGCTGGAAACAAAATTGAAGCAACGGACATAATCGTTTCTTCTAGATAACAAACATTTACATTTATAATGCATGTAAAAATGAAAAGGGCTGTCATAAAAGTGACTTTTGTGACAGCTCTTAGTTTTCCATAAGAATGGATTTAACTTCATAGAGCTCTATAATGTAGTTTTAATAGATATTCAACATCTTGAACAATAAATAAAAATGTTTATTGAAGTACAGCTTAGAACGGACTCTTAAATTTGAAGGAGACAGAAATAAAATGGAAATTTACTAACCTCATTTAGACATTTCACGGAGGACCGTATCATAAATAAGTGTTGTTTAAATCCAATCATTGAAAAACAATGATTGGATTTTTTAGGTTACAAAACCTCCTTATGAATGGGTTGTGGCTTTTTATGTTTATTTGAAGTCTATAAATATTTGTCTCTATACTCTAGGGTATTTTATACTTCACGTAACAGATTTCTTCTAATGAGCAAGATTTATCATAAAGACAGCATAGGACCGATTATTTTACCTACAAGGCATATTTTTTATTATTCTATTTTCTAGTCGCCACGTTTCTCTAGATTTTTAACAGTTTTACTTTGGTCAACATCCTTTTGGTTTTTAAAGGTACCCATAAGAAAATCATAGGCTGGGTTCGTAACGCCATACCAGTAATTTTCATTTTTGAAATGATGCCATAAATGAACCTTTTTCATCCAACGACCCCATGGAGATATTGGCTGAAGGGGACGATGGGCGATATAATGCTTCCACTCATAAAATAATAAAAAAAGCATGATACCTGCAATAAATGCGTTTGTCATTACTAAGCTAGATGTAAGAAAATAAAAAATGGCTGCTGCAATGGCAATGTTTGGCACACTATACCATAACGGTAAAAATAGTAAATGCAATTCATTTGGATTTGCATGGTGGTCATAATGTAAGCGTTTAAGCATTTTTAACAAAAATGCATTCTTTGGTGGTTTCAGATGAAAAAGAAATCTGTGCGTAACATACTCAGCTAAGGAATACATAATCATTCCAAGAATAAAAGCACCAAAAATTCCGATAGAGGTTAAATGTAGAATCATAAATCCAAAACTAATAAGGAATAGACAGGTCATGATTAAAATATCAGGATAAGAAAAATATTCTTTAAAATATTTCAATTTCATTTATCACGCCTCCAGTATTCTTTATTTTTTTCTATCGTTCCAAAGTGCTAAGCTTTTCGCCATTGTTGTGGTAGACAGCCTTTCCGCTTCCATTGCATCTCCTCTTAATGCAGCTTTTAATAAACCGTGGTAAAAGTCGAAGGACAACACACGATGTTCTTTTACAGAAAAATATCTTTTTGCCATATCTATATAAATAGAATCGAAGCTATTTAAAATGAGTAGAAAGATTGGATTAACTGCAAGGCCAGCACACCTTTTTTGCAAATCCCAATCAAATGCTGCATAGCTTTCTGCACTATCTTCAAGCTGCTCTAGATTGGCAAGGAGAGCAACCACTTTTGGTTGATTAAACGTGACAGCATCACGAATATAAGTCGGAGCCAAAGAACTTCTTAATTCTAATAAGTACATGATAAATTCATCTGTTATGGTATGTTGATTCTCAACAATATTAACAAGTGTCGTTAAATTTCCATTGCGCCAATAATCATTAACAACCGCAGGCATTCCTTTTCTCCCTGTTATCCATCCACCCCTTCCTAAACGTTGAAGTACCTCCCGAATAGTTGGACGACCAACACCAAATTCTTTTGCAAGCTCTCTTTCAGGAGGCAAAGTACTTCCTACAGAATAAACACCAGTCAATATGGATCTAATTAATTCATTCTCAATTTTATCTGAGGAGCGTTCCTTTTCCTTCAAATCCTCGTCCCCTTTGCTTTGTGGTAATACAAATTAAATACAGTGGTAATACCAAAAATTATATAATGAGTCTGAATTTTCTGTCAACTAAAAGTGCAAATTTTTATAAATAGGATTATCAAACAAGCTAGTAAAATACCTAGTAGAACGCAATATAAATTCAAATTATTTAAATCAAATAATTAACAAAAAGAGGGAAGTAGCATTAAATATGCCTTCACTTAGACAAATGAATTTTTCATGCCATCACTTGGATGGCCATGATGGTTTTAAAGATAAGAAGTTTCCTTATTGGAAAGCACCTAGTCGTTTTATAAATATTGGTGAAATTTAGCTAATCAACACACCTTGTTTGAAATAAAAAATCGTCATGATCTGTTAACAATTGATCAAAAATAATAGTCTGAATTATAGAAATTTAAATAATTTCTATGAAATAAATGACACTAAAAATACCTATATTTTCTTTGGTAATTTAAAAATTTTATTGCTTACAATATGTTAATTTGACACATCTATTTACAAATTTAATAGGGGTTCCTTCTATTGTTAATATAAAAAACCTCTATATGCATTTTTATTCATTTTTTATAATAAATATTAATTGTTTGCAATATGTTATACTTAGTATTTTTTGGTTCAAAAGGGTAAATGAATTAATTTTCATAGCGATTAATTATAAAAAAATATTAAAAAATAAATTGACACTCAAAAGTTTATGACTTAATATGAGTCTCAGCATAATAATATAGCTCTTATTAATAACCGTTGAGACGAGGGGTCGAAGATACGGTGGCCAAACAATTTAGTTCATAATGAACTGAATCCAGTGGGCCGAACCTGAGCACAAAATTAACTTTTGTGAACAATAAGAGGAACAGCAGCTGATAGTATTCGAAGCTTTCCTTAAAATTGGGTGAGCTTTTTTTTATGCCCTAAAAATCTATAATTTGTTAGGGGTAGTTAAAATTGTCAGAAAAAGTATTATTCACATCGGAGTCTGTATCGGAAGGACATCCAGATAAAATTGCAGACCAAATCTCAGATGCAGTATTAGACGCAGCATTATCACAAGATCCGCTATCACGTGTGGCATGTGAAGTATTCACAACTACAAACACAGTAATTGTTGGCGGAGAGATTACTACAAAAGCAGAACTAGATATCGAAAAAATTGCCCGTAATACCCTAATCGGCATTGGATACACAGATGATAAGTTCGGTATTGATGGTCATAACTGTAATGTACAAGTTTTAGTACACACGCAGTCTCCTGATATCGCAATGGGTGTTGATTCTTCTAGCGATACAAAAGAAGTTGGTGCAGGTGACCAAGGTATTATGTTCGGTTTTGCGACTAATGAAACTGAAAACTATATGCCTTTAGCAATTGAAATGGCACATATGCTTGTAAAACGTGCAACTGAGTTACGTAAAAATGGTCAATTCAAATGGGCTCGACCTGATATGAAATCACAAGTAACAATTGATTATACGGATAGTATGCAACCTAAAATTGATACTGTTTTAATGTCAATACAACATGATGATGATTTTGACCAGGTAGAATTCATTGATTACGTTACAGAAAATGTAATTAAAGCTGTTGCGAAGCAATTTGGTATGAATGAAGACTTCCGAATTTTAATTAATCCTACTGGTCGTTTCGTAGTAGGCGGACCACACGGAGATGCAGGTTTAACAGGACGTAAGATTATTGTTGATACTTATGGCGGCGCAGCTCGTCATGGTGGTGGCGCATTCTCTGGTAAAGACTGTACAAAAGTTGACCGTTCTGCGGCTTACGCAGCGCGATACGTTGCAAAAAATATTGTTGCAGCAGGCTTGACAGATAAATGTGAAATCCAATTATCATATGCAATTGGTGTAAGTGAACCAATTAGTATCGCTTTAGAAACATTTGGTACAGAAAAAGTAGCGAAAGAAGAAATTTTAAAAGCGATTCGTCAATTATTCGACTTAACGCCAAATGGCATTATTAACATGCTAAATCTACGTAAACCACAATATCAACAAGTTGCAGCTTATGGTCACTTTGGACGTAGTGATGTAAACGTAACTTGGGAAAAAACAGACAAAGTTTCAGAATTAGAGCAACTTTTAACAGTTGCTATGGGACAATAATGCAATGCGTGCAAAATCGAGTGGCTACTGAGGAATTTTTTGCCACTCAAGACCGCATGCCATTATTTGAAGCTTTAGTCAATTATACTAAACAAGATGTTACGCCGTTTGATGTACCTGGTCATAAAATGGGGCTACATGAAAACCCATTAAAATGGACGCTTGGAGAAATGACATTAAGAATGGACGTAAATTCGATGAAGGAGCTTGATTTATTAAGTCACCCGGAATCGGTTATTAAAGAAGCTCAACAATTAGCTGCACAAGCATTTAATGTCGACTACGCTTACTTTTTAGTAAATGGAACTACTGTAGGAATTTTGGCGATGATTTTAGCGACATGTAAACAAGGTGATACATTGATCGTACCTCGTAACTGCCATAAATCAGTTATGAACGGCATTATATTAAGCGGAGCAAAACCAGTATTTATTCAACCTGAAGTTGATCAACATTTTGGTATTGCACACGGAATTTCAGTTGAAAATGTAAAATCGGCACTTGCAGAAAATCCACAAGCGAAAGCTTTACTTGTAACGTATCCAACATATTTTGGGTCGATGAATCAACTGCAAGAAATTTGTAAGCTCGCACATGAACAAAATGTAACAGTTATTGTTGATAGTGCACACGGAGCGCATTTAACATTTTTACCTGATGCAAACGATGCGATTAGTGCTGGTGCAGATGCAGTAACGGTCAGTATGCATAAAACTGGGGGTTCATTAACACAAAGCTCGCTTCTATTACTACAAGAAAAACGAATCGATTCGAAGCATTTGCAAAAAGTATTAAATATGCTTCAAACGACGAGTGCAAATTATTTATTAATGAGTTCTTTAGATGTAGCACGAAGAGAATTAGCGGTGTATGGACAACAACGTTATAGCCAATTAAAGTCAATTGTTGATGCAGCAATTGAAGAAATTGAAAATAATTCACGCTATGAAGTGCTAAAAGCTGATTATGTACAACAAAATTTCAATCAAGCCTATGATTGGACGAAACTTGTTATTCGTGTGAACGATCTCGGTTTAACTGGTTTCGAAGTTTACACAATATTGAAACAGCAGTATGGCATTCAATTAGAACTTGCTGAAGGATATGTCATAATGGCAGTCATTAGTCATGTTGATACGAATGAAACAATCGGTAAATTAGTACATGCGTTAAAAGATATTGAACTTAATTACGGAAAAAAAGAAGCGATTCAGTCAGCTTATGTGACAGCGAATCAAATAAATAAATTAGCAATGACACCGCAACAGGCGTGTAATGCTGAAACAGAAACAATTTTAATTTATGATGCGGTAGGTCGAATTAGTGCAGATTCATTAATGATTTATCCACCGGGAATACCACTAATTATCCCTGGTGAAGTTATTTCAGAGGAAGTAGTAGAATTATATAACTTCTATTTTCTTAATTTTGGGAATGTTCTGTTCGAAACGAAAGAAGAAAATTATATTACAGTCGTAAGGGAGACAAATAAATGAGCATTGAATTATCAACATTAGGAAGACACGTATTAATTGAATTTTATGGTTGCCCAAGTGAAATTATCGAGCAAAACGCATTAATCGAGCAGTTTATGAATGAAGCTGCTGACTATTCTGGGGCAACAATTGTAGAATCTTGCTTCCATCATTTCAACCCATATGGTGTTTCGGGTGCAGTAATTATTGCTGAATCACATTTAACGATTCATACTTGGCCAGAATACGGATTTGCTTCTGTAGATGTTTACACATGTGGTGACTCTGTAAGTCCATGGAAGGCAGCAGAATATTTAGAACAAAAACTGCAAGCGAAAAAAACAGAATCATTTGAAGTACCACGTGGAATGGCAGATAAAATTCGCCAATTTGCAGAACAAGAAATTGATACAATTATAGTGAAACAAGAAGTATTAGAGGACGTGATTTAATGAAATGGTATACAGAACAATGGAGCGATAACTGTAAATTTTCAATCGGATACAACGAAGAGATTCATAGTGAACAATCTCCGTTCCAAAAAATCGATTTTTATAAAAGTGAAGAGTTTGGTACTTTCTTCACGTTAGACGGATTGATGATGGTTAATGAAAAAGATGAGTTCGTTTATCACGATATGATTACACACCCAGCATTCGCTACTAACCCAGATATAAAAAAGGTATTAATTATCGGTGGTGGTGATGGTGGTACTGCTCGTGAAGTACTACGTTACAAATCAGTAGAAAAAGTAGTAATGGTAGAAATCGATGAGTTAGTATTCCGTTTGAGCCAAAAATACCTTCCAATTACAGCTGCTGGCGTCGAAGAAGATCCTCGTATGGAAATGATTTTTGATGATGGCTTAGCTTATGTTCAAAACGCAGCTGATCAATCATTCGATTTAATATTAGTAGATTCTACTGATCCAATTTCAGTCGGTGAAGGCTTATTTACAACAGCTTTCTATAAAGAATGTTTCCGTGTATTAAATGAAAAAGGAATTTTAATTAACCAACACGAATCTCCATACTTTGCCGAGTATGCAGAAAACATGCGCAAAGCACATAAAAAAATTAAAGGTATTTTCCCAATCGCGAGCGTATATCAATTCCATATGCCAACATACCCATCGGGACACTGGCTATTCGGATTTGCTTCAAAAGCATTACATCCAACTAAAGATATTCAAGTAGATGCTTGGGACAAATTTGGTCTAAAAACGAAATATTACAATACAGATTTACACGTTGGCGCATTCGCACTTCCTACATTTGTGAAGGAGTCACTTAATCGTGATGAATAAGAGGCTGGGACGGAACTAAATGGTTCCTTTATAAAGCCGAATAATCTCTAGATTTACAACCTAAAAATAAATAGAAAAACCGAACGATTCCAAAACACTTCATGAGTGTTTCATTGGATAGTTCGGTTTTTTGTTTGTTGACACACTTTTTTTCTAGCACATGAAAGTGACTATTTAAATTCAGAACGTGTTGAATGAATAGCTGAAAGAAATTGTTCATTAGGGCGAGGTCATTCGGAGGTAAGAAATTAATAAAGGGTCACTCTGCAGGAGTGACCTAAAGTATAACGATAAGATACTATTTGAACTTATCTAGTTTCTTAACTTTCATTGAAGCTATTTCTCCACAATTCTTACAAATAGTCAAAATCATTGGTGAACCCGTAATATTTAGCTTATCCATCCTAATTGGTTTTACATTTGCATAAGCATAAGATCCGCCTAATTCAACTTGTGCGAAGGAATCATTACCACAAGCCTTACAAACTAATTTATTATTTTCCATTAAATCACATCGTTATGTAATTTGTGTAAATTTTATCATACAAAAGACATGGTGTCTTTGCACGCTACAGCAAACTAAAGAACAAAATAAAGAGAATAATAAATAAGTTAATCCACTACTTATTACGAATATTTAAGAATTTATGAGAAATCCTATTTAAACTAACTTAGTTAAAATTCGGTTAGCGATATATTAAAATCAAAAGACAGAGTTTCATTCTCTACTCATTTTGTAGAATTAATCTGTCTTTAAGTTTTAATAGCAACAATCTTTTAGAAAACAGCCTTAAAAAAAATCCATTTGACGTTTTGCACTATTTTTTGTATTATATTGGAGAAAAGAATGCCCGGACTAGAACGGGAGAGGTTCATAGCTGATACCCTCTATAAAAAACTATGGAAACATGATAATTATGCCATGTCCATATCGGACGTGGCTTTTTTTTATGTGTTTGCTTATGTTTTATTAGAACGATTGGTGAAGCCTCTCTTGAAAAGTGTTGGGAAACATTTTACAAGGAGGTTTTTTTATGTCTGGCCGAAGCCATGAAGAATGACTGTCGGATTTAACATTATTGGGTAACCACAGTACACAATATTTTAATTCAGTAAAAATTGATTACCGATAACTACGGTATTGAATAGTTCAATCAAGAAAGAGGTATTTAGCTACCCTCTAAAAAAAACTATGAAGAAGCAGTACTTTTTCTAGTGCTGTTTTCTTGGAACAAGGGAGTTTTTACACATGAAGCAGGAAAAAGCAATTGTTGTATTTAGTGGAGGTCAGGACAGCACAACCTGTTTGTTTTGGGCAAAAGAACGTTTTCAAGAGGTTGAAGCTGTAACTTTTAATTATGGTCAAAGGCATCATCTTGAAATTGAATGTGCGAAGGCGATAGCAGAAGAGCTCGGTGTCAAGCATCACATTCTTGATATGTCACTCCTGAACCAGCTTGCTCCAAATGCATTGACACGACAAGACATAAAGGTAGAAGACGGAGAAAATGGTGAGCTTCCATCGACTTTTGTACCTGGTCGAAATCTTCTCTTCCTTTCATTTGCGGGCGTTTTAGCGAGCCAAGTAGGAGCTAAGCATATTGTAACTGGCGTTTGTGAAACGGATTTTAGCGGATATCCGGATTGCCGAGATGTTTTTATTAAATCCTTGAATGTAACGTTAAATTTATCGATGGATGATTCCTTTGTTATTGATACACCGTTGATGTGGCTGAATAAGGCAAAGACATGGGAGCTTGCTGATCAGTTTGGAGCACTTGAATTTGTTCGGGAAAAAACGTTGACTTGCTATAACGGTGTAATAGCAGATGGCTGTGGTGAATGCCCAGCATGTAAACTGCGAAAAAAAGGGCTTGATGAGTATTTGAGCTACAGGAAGGAGTCTTAAGGCATGTCAGATTTTAGAATCGTCGATAAGCTCCAAAAACTTGATGTAGATATTCAAAGAAATCAATTGAACTATCATGCAAAGCGTGTTCTCGTAAGTAAAGAATTTACCTTCGATGCTGCTCATCATTTACATAATTATGAAGGGAAATGTAAAAACCTGCACGGTCATACGTATCGCGTAATATTAGGACTGAGTGGATACACAGATGAACGAGGTTTGATGATTGATTTTGGCGATATAAAAAGAATATGGAAAGAAAAAATAGAGATTCATTTGGATCACCGTTATTTAAATGAGACGCTTCCACCAATGAATACGACGGCAGAGAATATTGTTGTTTGGATTTACGAAAAGCTGGCTGCGACCTTGCTTGATGAACAAAGATATGACGGTGCGCGTGTTGAGTTTATTCGGCTATACGAAACTCCGACTAGTTATGCAGAAGCGAGACGGGAGTGGATGGAAGTTGAGTAAGATACCTGTTATCGAGATTTTTGGACCGACGATTCAAGGTGAGGGAATGGTAGTTGGCCAAAAGACAATGTTTGTGAGAACTGCCGGCTGTGATTATTCTTGTTCTTGGTGTGATTCATCGTTTACGTGGGATGGCAGTGGAAAGCATCTTATTGTCCAAATGACAGCTGAAGAGATTTGGTCTGAGTTGAAACGTCTCGGAGGCAGCGGCTTTTCATTTGTCACGATTTCAGGAGGCAACCCTGCACTCATCCGAAATTTGGAGGGGCTCATTGCCACTTTAAAAGAAAATGACATAAAGGTCGGGGTGGAAACACAGGGAAGTAGGTGGCAAAAATGGATGTATGAGATTGATGAGTTGACAATTTCCCCAAAGCCACCTAGCTCTGGTATGACGACAAATTATTCGGTGCTCTCTGAAATCTTCGAAAAACTTAAAAATCGAAACAGTAATCATCATGTATCCCTTAAAATAGTCGTTTTTAATCAAGAGGATTACGAGTATGCTAAACAAATTCACCATCGTTATCCAATGATTCCTTTTTATCTGCAAGTCGGTAACGATGATCTCACGACGACGGACAATTCACAATTAATTACACATTTATTAGATAAATATCATGCGCTGATTGATAGAGTGATGAAGGATGAGGAATTAAGAAATGTCAAAGTACTGCCACAGTTGCATGCACTTGTTTGGGGGAATAAAAGAGGGGTATAGTGCCATTACAAAAATGGCATTAAGACAAATTCTAGAAGAGGATTATGATAACTTGCGACGGTATGAAAGTATAGGCTAATATGGCCTATACTTTTTTTGTGCGTCCAGCAGCATGGATGTAATCTGTTCGTGGCGATGAGAGCATGCATAGCAAGCTAATTATTTTTAAATTTACCTCTTGACCTTAAAGTAACTTTAAGATGTAGCATTGAATGAAGGCGCTATAATGTTTTGAATAAGTTGATGAAAATTCAGGATTTCATCGAAAGAAAGAACTACAGGTTCCATAATCTAATGGCATCGAGGGAATGACTTTACTATCTCGATTTATTATTGCCGGTCACACAATTTGGGAAGAGGGGGCAACGAAAAATGTATAAAAACGATGAAGAGTTAGTCGTTAGAATTGTAGAATTGAGAGGAGATTATTATCAATTTGGCTTGGAACAAGGTGGAGAATTAAAGGCATTACCGACCTTAGAACAATTGGAAGAGCTAGGGGAACTGAATATTAACTCAAATGTACAAAAGGCGAAGGAAATAATAAAGAACGTTTCACCGAATCTTTTTCAAGAACTGATCGGCTTGGCAGAAGGATTACTTATGGACATAAATAATACTATTAAACTTTTTAGTGGTTATGATGTAGCATTTCCACAAATGGGTTGCACTACATTAGTAAATGATGGCTATTATGTACGCAACTATGATTTTAGTCCGGAAATGTACGATGCGAGGCTTGTATGGACGAATCCTACAGATGGCTATGCTAGCGTAGGCTTTAGTCAGCAAATAATTGGAAGACTTGATGGGATGAATGAAAAGGGGCTCATTGTAGGGTTACATTTTGTGAATAATGAATATAAGGAAGAGGGTTTTATTGCAACGACTATTGTTAGAATGCTATTAGAACAATGTGCAAATATTGAAGAGGCGCTAAAATTCATCACAAATATATCTCATGGATATTGTTACAACTACTCCATTACAGATCAAAGTGGAAAAAGTGTAATAGTAGAAGCTTCTCCACAACAACAGGTCATAAATTTCACAAATCCTCTTATTTGTACCAATCACTTTGAGTCAGAACTATTGAGAGAGAAAAACAGAAAAAAAGTACATGGATCGATAAAAAGGAAGGACTATGTGAGTTCCTTATTATCGGAAAGTTTATCACCCATATGTACATATCGTCACTTTAATGATGAAAGTTCTCCGATATTTTATAAAGATTATAAAGAGTACTTTGGGACGTTACATACAGTTGTCTATTCCCCAAAAGATTTGAGCATCATATTTGGAGTTGGTGGGAATTGTGAACCAATGATGTTTTCACTAAAAGAATTTAAGGAGGGGACATTAATTCTACCTGAATATATAAAAGGGACAATTAATCAATCTAAATAAAAGGACATATGCTATTTGAATTAGGAAATACTATTTTAATAGGAAGGAAATAATTCCCTTATGTCGAATAATCTATAGAAGAATAGAAAGTATTCTAGATGAGGTGTTTGATTGAATAAAATAAGAACTGAAACAGAAAGATTAGTGATTCGATTTCTTGAAGAAGGTGATTATTCTTCTTGGCTAACCCAATATGAAAATCGTTTACCTTCTCAACATAAATACGATCAAGGTAAACTAAATATGAGCATCTGTACGAAAGAATGGTTTCGTGATTTAGTTACTAAACATCATCAAATGGCTGAAGATGACAAAGTCTATGTATTTGGAGTGTTTAAAAAAGAAGATAATACTCATATTGGTTTTATAGACTTTTCGACAATTATGAGGGAAGAATTTCAATGGGCCAGGTTCGGATATACAATTCATAACCAGTTTTGGAGAAAAGGTTATGGGAAAGAGGCAGTAAAAGCTGCCTTAGATCTAGCGTTTGAAAAATTAAATTATCATCGAATAGAAGCTCATATAAACCTTGATAATATTGCATCTATAAAGTTAGCAGAAAGTGTTGGAATGATGTATGAATGTACGAGGAAAGGATTCATATTCGAGGACGACAAATGGACTGATCATCTAGTTTACTTTATAAACGCAAAGTAAGTTTATAAGGTGACAAGAACGAAGATGTTTCTTGTATACATTCTCATATGAAGATTAAAAAGCAATAGATTTTAATAAAACCCCTGATTTTTCTGCTTAGCGTAGAAAAATCAGGGGTTTTTATTTACACATTTGATAAGTAACAAAACCTATTTTCATAATTAATAAAAAATCCTACCATTTTATCTACTTTTCAACCTTAATTTGTGTTAACTTAATATAAATATAAGTTAACACAAATTAAGAATAGGAGGAAATAACATAAAGTTATTTCAGGTTAATTTAAAAAGTAACATGGAGGAATAAAATGGTCCGAAAGTTTTCTACATATGATCTTGCTCAGATTTCATTGCTAGCTTGTCTTATTATCGTTACAGGTATGTTTAAAATTCCAACAGGTATTCCTGGGTCTGAATTTCAATTATCAGCACCCATAGCAGTTGCGATTGCAGCGGTATTTGGGTTTAAGCGATATTTTCTAGCGGGGATTATTGCAAGTTTAATCTTATTTTTACTAGGTATACACTCAATCTTAAATGTGGAGATCGCATTGATTTTCCGATTGACTGTAGGCCTACTCATTGTTTTATTTGGGACTTCAATTCCGGTACTTGTTTTGACTGGCCCAATTGGAACAACGGTTGCTCGATTTGGTTTGGCTTTTACGTTAGGGACTCCATTTTTACCGTTATTAGTTTTGGCTATTCCAGGCATGATAATCACAGCTGTTAGTGTTTATCCCATAACGAAAATGTTACATACAATTAATAAGAAAGTAGCAGGTAATCATCATGTTAAAAGCGTGTTATAGCATTCGAATGCGTGCGGCTGAAAAAAATCCTGAACTAGGCGAAAAGCATATATCCGGTGGTGAACGGATAGGTCGTAAATCTCAGATAGAGCCAATTGTAAAACAGTTATTGAACAAAGCAAGTAATCATTCACGTGGAGATGCTGACTTTATTCAAATTACCATTGAAAAAATAGCGCCTGATCAAATTCAGTATATACCTCCCTTAGAAATTACGGCAGTTGAGGCGGCTTCAATCGACAAGGCCCATAGTGAAGCAAGAAAAATACTAACCTCATTAGGTGTTTCGGAGCATGCAGTGAATGTTGCTTTTGATCAGCTTAGTAGGTATCAAAATCTCCGTGGGGCAATCATCCTAAATAGTAAAACTGGCTTACGGCTTGACGACCGAGGACAAAAGGGTGTTCGTGTATCACGAATCGATTGGCAAGATGCTACTTGGGACCTTAATGAGCGTGTACGTGAAGCGTTGGCTCTGGCGTCGAAAGTGGCAAATTCTCCGTTTACAATTGCAGAATTATGTTGGTCTGATGATCCAGATTACGTGACTGGATATGTAAGTAATCGTGGCATTGGTTATGTCAGAATTACACCGTTAAAAAGGGAGGGCTGTGAAAGCGGGGGACGTGTTTATTTTGTGTCCGATGAAGTAGAACTAGAATCTTATATAGACTATTTAGAAAGCGTACCGGTTCTCATTAGGAGGGATTAAAAAATGGATCATTGGTTTCAACGGGAGCTACAATTAATAGAAGAGAAAGGATTGACAAGGAAGTTACGTTCGTTTTCAAATGGCAATGAGAGCGAGGTAATCATAAATGGTAAGAAATTTTTGCTTTTTTCATCTAATAACTATTTAGGTCTTGCAACAGATTCTCGATTGAAAAAGAAAGCATCTGAAGGTATTAGTAAATACGGTACAGGAGCTGGTGGTTCGAGATTAACAACTGGAAATTTCGATATTCATGAACAGCTTGAATCAGAAATTGCCGATTTTAAAAAAACTGAAGCTGCCATTGTTTTCAGCAGTGGTTATTTAGCGAACATTGGCGTGATTTCAAGTGTGATGAAGGCAGGGGATATTATATTTTCTGATGCTTGGAATCATGCGAGTATTATAGATGGTTGTCGCCTTAGTCAAGCAAAAACTATTGTATATGAACATGCGGATATGGTGGATTTAGAGCATAAATTGAAGCAATCACGTGGAGATGGAAAGAAGTTAATCGTGACGGATGGCGTCTTTAGTATGGATGGTGATATTGCTCCGCTTCCCGAAATAGTTGCGCTAGCAAAGGAATACAATGCTTACATAATGATTGATGATGCGCATGTGACAGGTGTCTTAGGAAATGCTGGTCGTGGTACTGCTGATTATTTTGGATTGAAAGATGAGATTGATTTTACAGTAGGCACATTGAGTAAAGCGATTGGTGCAGAGGGTGGTTTTGTGGCGACGTCGGCAATTGCAAAGAACTATTTATTAAATAACGCTAGGTCGTTTATTTTCCAAACAGGTTTATCTCCAAGTGCGATTGAAGCAGCGCGAGAAGGGATATCTATTATTCAAAATGAGCCCGAACGAAGGCAACAATTGCTGAATAATGCTAAGTATTTACGTTTAAAATTGGAGAAATCCGGTTTTGTAGTTAATGAGGGAGAAACACCAATTATAACGCTTCTTATTGGAGATTCCCGTGAAGCAGTGCAATTTTCTGAGAAACTTATGGATGAAGGTGTCTTTATTCCAGCGATTCGACCACCAACTGTGCCAAAAGGGTCAAGCCGATTGCGGATTACAGTGATGGCAACACATACAATGGAGCAGCTCAATACAGTTATCAATAAATTGAAGAAAATAGGAAAAGAAATGGGTATTGTATAAAAAGTCTGATAACACTTAATAATGTTGAAAATATGTAAATAACAGTTGGATTACTGAGATTTTTCATTTTCAAAACAATAGTTCTTAACAAAACCCCTGATTCTTCCGCTTAGGATAGAAGAATCAGGGGTTTTAATTTAAACCGGTACCCATTTTTGTTACAAATGATTCAATGCTTTGACACTCACTTTAACTGTTAAATTATGCTTTCCACCTGAATAAACACCTTCAACAGGGCTTATATCGGAATAATCACGGCCAATGCATAAAATAATGTGATGTTCTAATACTTCAACATTATTAGTTGGATCTAGACCAATCCAGCCGATTCCCGGTATCATGACTTCTACCCAAGCATGAGTTGCAATATCTCCAATCAAGGCGGAGTTTTCATCCACATATAAATAACCGCTCACATAGCGCGCTGGAATTCCTTTAGCTCTGAGTACCGCCAGCATGACATGTGTGAAATCCTGACAAACACCTCGCTTCAGGGCGAAGGCTTCACTTGCCGTTGTCGTCACATCGGTTGCATCCGGATCGTATTCAAAAGTCGAATATAAGTATTGCATTAAATTTAATGAAAATAGTACAGGATTTTCAGCATGACCAATGGCATGATATACTTCCTCTAACTGATTTTCCGTCATATACGTAAATTGTGTAAACTTTAAATAGGGCAAATAATGCTCATAAAACAATTGCGAGTGAAAAATCGTCTGCATCTCTGGTGAATATTGAATACGATGAATAAATGGCGCACGTTGAATACTGACAATAGAGGTCGTTTGAATTTCAAGTTCTTGATGCTGCTCTGGTATATAAAAAGTACCAACCGTATTGCCCCATATATCTGTATGCTCACGCGTTAAAGATGAAGGTGTAATGGCGATGCGATAGGATAATAAGCGCTGACGCTCATCGCCTCTTGGCTTTAAGCGGATTGTATTTAAGCTTTGATCGACTTCAGACTCATATTGAAAAATATTAGTATGTTGAATTTCGAATTTCATAGTGTCCGCTTCCTTTGAATTACTGACTTGCTTGTTGATAGGGAGCTGTCGTTGATTCCTTTCAATGTTGTACGCTGGGTTCATATAAATGATATATTGTTGAAAATGTATTGCCTAAATCAATACATTGACACAATTTTTCCTCCATGAATAAAATAGTTTCTTCTAAAGTACTATTCCAAACATCTATATTCATGATAGCAAACAATAAATTTTCTAATGGAGCATGAAGCTCTAAAAATCTAGCTGAAAGCGGATCGTTTTCTAAACAAATAAATGCTTCCTCTAATTTTTGTAAGCAAAACATCACTGAACGTGGGAAATGCTTATCTTGTAATAAATATTGAAGTACACATAGTAAGTTAGTTTGGCGATGCTTTTGTAAATAAGACTCCGTCGCCTCTGATAAATCAAGTAAAAACGAACCGTCCGCTTCTACTAATGAGATGGCTATTTCCTTATGTTGCTCCAGTATAATTAAAGCCATACGAATCGTTTTTTCTGCACGCTCCAACCATTTCCCAACTTGCATGAAATAAAAAGGTACATCTCGATCCATCGAGCCTTCGATAAGCCCAGTTACCGTTAATGAAGTTTTACGAACATTTTGTAAAAAAGAGTTAAGAACGATAAGTGGAATAGGTCTTTCACGTTCCATTAGTTCTTGCTGTAAGGATAAATAAAAGTCATTTTGCAATTCCCAAAGCTCAATGGGAATGCTATCTCGAGTTACACGTGCATTTTCTCTAACGGCACATAAAGTAGCATGAAGAGCGTTACAGTTATTAGTAGAAAAGAGTAGATATTCGATAAGTGGATTAACTCGAATCGACTCATATAAGGTCAAGTATTCTTCCTTCGAGGCGCAAATATTCAACACCGCTTCCCAATGATCGATGTATTCATTTTCTTTGCCAGATTGCTCCAACATATTCAACAGCTGTACTTGTAATATATGTGCATTCGATTGTGATCGTTCACTATATCGTGCCATCCAGTATAGTGCATCGGCTACTCGACTTAGCATATTGTAATTCCTCCTTTAATATCCACGTATCTTTTGCTCCTCCACCTTGTGAAGAATTCACGACTAAAGATCCTTCTTTTAATGCTACACGTGATAAACCTCCAGGAAGCACATAAATATCCTCACCCTTCATCACATAAACACGCAAATCGACATGGCAAGGATAAAATCTTCCATCCTGGAAAGCTGGTGCTCTAGATAGACTAATCGTTGGTTGTGCAATGTATTGATGTGGGTTCTCCATAATTTTTTCTTTATAAATAGCGATTTCCTCATCACTCGCATGTGGACCAATAAGCATATCATAGCCACCAGAGGCACTAACATTTTTTATAACAAGCTCTCTTATATGCTCAAGAACCCAATCTAGCTGTCGATGATCAGCAAGATGATAAGTTTTCACATTACGTAAAATAGGTTCCTCATTCAAATAGTAACGAATCATATCAGGTACATAGGCATACATCGCCTTATCATCAGCAACACCGTTACCAACTGCATTTAAAATAGCAATATTTCCAGCTTTATAAGCCTCCATAATATGAGGAACTCCGAGTAAAGAATCTTCACGAAAAACAACAGGATCTAGGAAATCATCATCAATTCGACGATAAATAATATTGATTTGTTCAAGACCGTAGATAGTCTTCATGTACACCTTATCATCTCGGACCACTAGATCATGGCCTTCAACAAGCTGAATATTGAGCTGCTGTGCTAAAAAAACATGATCGTAATAGGCCGAATTATACATGCCAGCTGTTAAAAGGACAGCTTTAGGTTCTCTATTTGGCTCCATACAAGGCGGTCTATGAGCAAGAAGTGCCTTTTTCATAAAGGTCATTTGTTTGTCGAGTGACTGGATCGTATGTTTAGAGAAAAATTCAGGATACACTTCCTTCATCACAGATCGATTTTGAAAAACATAGGAAATACCTGAAGGATTGCGTAAATTATCTTCTAACACGTAATAAACACCATTTTCATCACGAATCAAATCGATACCAGCTAAAAAAATATGATTATCGATAGGTACTTTTACACCAAGCATTTCTTTATAATAATACGGATTGTTTTCAACGAGTTCTTTCGGAATAAGCCCATCTTGAAAAATAGATTGTTCATGGTAAACATCATGTAGAAAGCAATTTAACGCTTTTACACGTTGCTTCATCCCAGCTTCTATTTCTTGCCACTGTTCATTTGGAATAATAATAGGTATAAAATCAAAGGGCATTGTCCGTTCTGTTCCACCTTGTGCTCCATATACGGTAAATGTAATGCCTTGTTTAAGGAAACTAGATTGTGCTTGCTGATATTTTTCCTCTAATTGGTCCTTTGTGAATGCATTGAGCTTATGGTGGAAAGACCGATAATGAGGCTTCGGTTGATTGCCATCTAACATTTCATCAAAAAACAAACCAGATTCGTAAAACTTCATCATATGGATCGCCCTCCGAATTTAAGTAGTAGAGAAAACGTGTTACACTAAAAATGAATACATATTAAAGGAGATATAAAAATGACAACCATTAATTTAATGCAAGCTTATGAGCTAGACAAGCTTTCGAAATTAGATTTTACTAATGAGGAGATTGTGCGTACATTGCAAACAGGGGATTTATCAGTTTGGCAGGAAAAAGTACCAAACTATGAATTTTCCGAAACAATGGCACTTTTTCAAGAAGGGGAACAATTATTTTTGGACGCTTTGCATGGTAACTACCGTATTAAATATGTAACTTTGCCAGGCATTCAACGTCTACTATATCTTCACTTCCAATTAGAAGAAGGTAAGGATTATCAATTATTAGAAGCAGGCATCCAACATTTAACTTGTAATGAGGAAACAATCGAGAAACTTCAACGTATGCTATCAACTAATTGGTCTTTAGCCAAACAAGTAGATGGGACGTATAGCATCTTTATTTCGTAAACAGATTTTGTCCTGGCTTAATGGCCGCTTCGTTGCCTTATAGGTAAAAAATGCGCCCAAAATTGACAAATTCCAAATAATACCAAGCGTGTTGTGAGAGGAATCGACATGTATAGTTACCCATCTTTTCATTTTTCGAATCGTCTCACATTGCATAGTTCATTTAGTCCACTAGATTTAAATATTCATTTTTTTCTCGGTTTATGCCTAAAAAATGAAAACTTTTAAAAAAAGGTGATTTTCTTTCTAAAAGGGAATCATCTTTTTTGCTACTTAAATATAGAACGTATGTTTCGTTTATTAAAAAATATCATTTTTTTCACCATAAAGTTCCCAAATTTATATTTGGGAACGTTTTTTCGTGGTAAAATAGAGCAAATAGAGGTGATTTTATGGAAAAGCCTAAGCTACCAAAAATAATGAGAGATTTCCTAGTTTATTTAACGACGATTAAAGGGAAGTCTCAACGTACTAGAAAAGAATACGAATATGATTTGACATTATTCTTCCGTTTTTACATAGCCATTCAAAATGATCATGAACTATCAAATTTAACGAGAATAGATATTTCTACTATTTCAATAGAAGAAATTCGTGAGATGACATTAGAAGATTTATATTTGTTTATGGAATATTGCGAGGTACAGCGTGGAAATTCTGCATCAGCAAGAGCGCGTAAAGTAGCAACGTTGAAGTCATTTTTTAAATACTTAAAAGGAAAACGTCGTCTTATAGAGGAAAATCCGGCAGATGAATTAGAAACTCCAAAAATCGGACGGAAAAGACCTATCTATATGAATATCGAGGAAGCGACGCAATTTATCGATGGGATCCAGCCAAATCGTGCTTCACCGAGAAACTACTGTATGATGATGTTTTTCTTAAATTTAGGGATTCGTGTAACAGAGCTTTGCCAGCTAAATAAGTCATCCATACAAGGGCGCTACTTAACAGTTGTTGGGAAAGGGAATAAAGAGCGGACTGTTTATTTGAATGATAGCTGTGTACAGGCACTTACAGACTATGAAAATAGCGGCAAGACAACATATAAAGGTGAGGGAGAGGAGCCCCTATTCATCTCACAAAAAGGAACACGATTTACTCGTCAAACCGTGGCAAAAATCGTTAAACGGATTAATCAACAATCTGGACTCCAAAAAGAACGACTGACGCCACATAAGCTACGACATACATCCGCAACAATGATGTATAAATCAGGAGCGGATATTCGAAGTCTTCAGCACATATTGGGTCACTCAAGTGTGGCAACAACACAAATCTATACACATATTGAAAATGAAGAGCTGCAACATGTACTCGAAAACAATCCATTCAATATTGTTCGAGCAAGATAATTTTCAAAATATTAAAGGGAAATCACTTCATCTATAGAATATTTTACATGGTATGGAACATATACAGAATAGGAATCAAAAATCGTTTGATAAGGGGAGTAGCTTATGAGTCAATTAATTAATGACCAACTATGTGAAACAAGAAACAATTTAGTAGAGGAGATCAAATTATTAAGTGATACTCAATTCAACGCTAAGCCTGATGCAAACAGTTGGAGTATAGCCCAAGTTTGCCATCACTTAACTTTAACAGAGGCATCTTTTATAAGACTGATTGCGTGGGCATTAAAACAAGAAGATAGTAAGCAAGCGGAACGTAAAAATATTCTTATTATCGCAGATAGAACAAAGAAAGTCCCAGCACCGGAATTTGTTGTTCCAGCTGAAGACTTATTTACAGTTCAGCAAATTATTGAGTTACTTGACGAATCGAGAGGAAAATTCACAACATTCCTCGATACAATTGACGATCCATCTTTATTAACAGAAAAATCCTATAAACATCCTTTTCTTGGCGATCTACCTCTCGATCAATGGATAGAACTAATTTCTATTCATGAACAACGACATATTGAACAAATAAAAGAAATCAAAGCATTCATAAAAGTTGAGCACTAATGTACTTCCCGGAGACTAAATACAAAGAATGAAAAAAAGCAAACCTCGAAATTATATTAAAGAATTAATACAAAGAATGAAAAAAAGCGAAGCTCGATATTATATTAAAGAATTAATAAGAGCGATTAAAAATTCAATCGCTTTAGAAATAATCTGGAACATTTTAATATTTATCCCTAAAATGATCTTCCGTTTATTGAAAAATTTATGGTGAATTGTCCAATTTCTCGATATAAATATTGAGAAATCGGGCTTTTTTAATGTGTTTTTTTGAAAAATCAGACTCACCGTATGCTTTTTGGAATTAAAAAACAAAAATTTTAAAAACTTTAGATGAGCATTTAGTATAATACAATGAGACTAAATGTTTTAATGAACTATTTGTGCAGGCTGGTTGGTTAAAGGTAAAAACATGATAAATACCATACTTAAAAAGGGAGAAATAAATGGGAAGTATTTTAAAACAACTTACTGAAATTAAAAGCGAATTAGAAAAGCCATTTCCATCTAGAGATATGGAAAAAATGAAACAAGATTTTCGTGCAGAATTATTAACTTTATCAGATGAAGAAAATGAACTAAAGTTTGATTTTAATGATTATTGTATGAATATAGCTGGAACTTTAAGCTATGTTTTAGCAGACAACATAACTAACATCCCAGAAAATCAAATTGAGATGTTACATAAATCTTTCTTTGATTACTATAAACAATATCGTTTTTTTGAAGACACAATTGAAGCCTATAAAGATTTCTTTCAGGAATATAAAACCTTTGAACAAACCAGAAAGTTGTTATTACAACTATTAACTACATAAGCATTTCATATTGAGCTAACAATGCAATATTCATAGTGTAATCGCTTTATCACTAATAAGGCAGGCTAACTGACCTGCATCGTGTTGTTGCTGACGCTCGAGATATAGCGACATAGAAAAGAAGGAAAGGACAAAGAGCCTTTCCTTCTTTTTTTCGTTTTATGGTATAATTATCATTATTTACTATTTTTAGTTAGGAGAAGTTATGAGAATTTATAAGTTAGTTATTCTATGTACTTCTATTATACTCTTAACAGGGTGTAATACATTTTCATCTAAAACAGAAGTACCCTCTAAAAATGCAACTTCAGAGGCTGTAAAAAATGAACCTGTTGTCTCGGATAGCACAACACATAAGGAGAAAGAAGATGAACCTGTTGTCGTAGATATCACTAATAAGGAAACTGACGATATATCAACAGGAAGTTCTCGCGCTATTGTAATTAATGAAGAAGTAGCGTCTCCGCTTGGTGAAAGTAAATCATATTTTACTTATGAGTGGGATTTTCCATTTAAAATATCCGCAACCAATACTGGAACAAAAAGGTTTTACTACAAAATTCAAAATGTAGATAAAGAAGCAATAATTGCAAATGGTATTTTAAACGGCAACGAAAGTTTTGAAAAGTTATTTAAAGGATTTCCAAAAGGAGCTTATGTCATAACTTACCGTGTAACAGAGGAAGAGCCTCCTGTAGATATAAAACTAAAAGTAAAGGTAGAGGTACTTTCCTGAAGTATTATATTTGAAATAAAGGGAGCCATTGTTTTGATCAATCTTTTTCAAAACAATGGCTTTTGTTATTTCATTAAAGTAATACTTCAAGGATATTTTTAAATTGTAAAGCTTGACGAAATGAAGTATCTGTTATATATTAATAAAAAATAATAACAACTGTTATAAGACAGTTTAATTTTAGGAGGAATTCAAATGTCAAAGTATCGTGATGGTTATGAGTTTTATTGTGAGATGTGTGAGCGTTATGGTTTAGAGCCAATTTCTTTCCGCTATTATGTGCTACAGTTATCACAGCAGCAACTTTCAGCTTATAATATGCAAGCAAAACAACTAGGTATTTAAAAGGTTTAATATTAAAGGATGTGATTATAACGGACGCCGACGTGAATATTTTATGAAAAGCCCAGCCATACTAACTATAATGGACTGGGCTTTCAACTATTTGAAAGAAATATCAGATAATTCATTGACATAGTAAAGAAACTGTTATATATTATTAAAAAATAATTAATCTGTTATATAACAAGTGGAGGATAATGCGAATGTCTCATTATAAAATTGGATACGAAATTTTAACTTCATTCAGTAGAAGACATTCACCTTTGAAGATGTGATGTCGCGGATTTTCAAAGGAATGAATTGTGCGATCACAATTCAAAATCCAGAATCAATTACACTAAGGCGAAATTGCTTGAAAGAAGTGTGAACAATTTGATTTAGAACACATCAATTTCTATTATTATGTAAATCAATTATCACAAGAACAATTAGACTATTATTATGAAGTTGCACAAATGGAAGGAAGTTATTAGGATGACAAAATATCGCGAAGGCTATGATTTTTATCGACAAGTATGTGAAAAACACGGTTTGGAGCCCATCAATTTTCACTATTATATGTTGAACTTATCTCAGGAGCAACTTGATGCCTACAATGAACGAGCCAAAACATTGGGAGGTCCAATAGAATATGAAGTCTCTTAGCTTATAAAATACCTTACTGCCTCGTTATGACAGTAAGGTATTTTAGATATTCATCATAAATGAAGTAATTATTCAAGTATCTAAAAGTAACAATTATTCGGTTGAAAGATAAATAGGCTAAACATAACATACAAATAGACTAAAGTACTTAATATATTCCAAAACAAGTGTATTAAACGAGTTAAAAGACCTTGTTTTTGAGTCCGTTCTAAAAAAATCACTTAAATATAGATTTAACCGCTTTAATATTTGGGTTGAATTAACTGCTTTTCTAATACTATAATGTAATTACATAATAAAGGGCGATATCCCATAACTTTATACCCCGCTTTTTATAAAGCAAAAGTACCAAACCCTTCTAATGAACGGAGAATGTAAATGATGAATATCACGCCTAGTAGTATTAATCAAGTTAACTATAGTCTGAAAGAATTACAAGATATTTTTTCAGCAATGAATAGTTCAATCATCGTAGCAATTACAGACCGAACTGGGAAAATTACGTTTGTTAATGATCATTTTTGCAAAATTTCTAAATATACACGTGAAGAGTTATTAGGGCAAGATCACCGTTTACTGAATTCAGGTTACCATCCACGATCTTTCTTTAGAGAGATGTGGAAAACGATAGGTAAGGGTGACATGTGGAATGGCGAGGTATGTAATCGCGCAAAGGACGGTAGTCTGTACTGGGTGAAGACGACGATTTTTCCTTTTCTTGATGACAATGGTAAACCATATCAATATATTGCTATTCGAGTCGACATAACTGCACAGAAAGATATAAAAAAGATTACTCATATTGCCTATCACGATGAATTAACAGGGCTACCAAATCGTCGTAAGTTAGAGCAACGTTTAGAAAACGAATTCCATCAATCTCGACGTACAGGTGAGAAGTTTGCGTTATTTTTTATTGATGTAAATCGTTTTAAAAACATTAACGATGGACTTGGTCATATCATCGGGGATCTATTCTTAGTGGAAATGGCGAATCGCCTACGTAACATTGATTACACATCGAATTCTATCTACCGCCACAATAGTGATGAATTTGTAATTATACTAAACGATGTTGACCGTATTGAGGAGAAGGCTGAGGAAATAATTAGCGTCTTTAATGAGAGTTTTATTGTGAATACGTATGAATTTTACGCAAGTATTAGTGTTGGAATTAGTATTTTTCCAGATCATGCAAACTCTGCGGAGGAATTATTGAAAAATGCAGATATCGCTATGTATGCTGCGAAATCTTCCCGTGGTAATCAATATCGCTTATATCGACCTACTATGGATGAAATCAATGATAAATGGCTACTACTTGAAACAAAATTACATCAAGCGTTAAAAAAGGATATTTTAGAATTACATTATCAACCAAAGATTAATTTAAAGACGAATACAATGATTGGCATGGAGGCTTTACTTCGTTGGCATGATCCTGTACTTGGTCATATACCTCCGGATCACTTTATTCCATTTGCTGAGGAATGTGGGCTTATAAATGATATAGGGGTATGGGTGTTAAGAAAAGCATCCGCCCAGGCACGCGCTTGGAACGAGGTACATAATTTAAACTTACGTGTTGCCGTAAACATTTCTCCGATTCATATTAGTACGACAGGCTTTGTCGAAATGGTACATGAAGTTATTGCAGAAACAAAAATAGATCCACACTTATTAGAAATAGAAATTACTGAGATGAGTATGCTAGATTACACTGAAGACCTGATTAACACTATTGAGCAGCTAAGATCACTGGGAATCACAATTTCTTTGGATGATTTTGGGACGGGCTATTCATCGCTTAATTACTTAAAGAAATTCCCAGTAGATGTGTTAAAGATAGATCGTGCTTTTGTTCGTGACATTGTGCCTGAAAAATCAGGAATCGCAATGATTTCCGCAATTATCTCATTAGCACATGCTTTAAACCTACAAGTTGTAGCTGAAGGTGTCGAGGAAGAAGCTGAATTGAAGGTGCTGCGTGAACATGGCTGTGAGTATGTTCAAGGATATTATTTTAGCAAACCATTGTCGGTGGTAGAATTCACAAAATCCATCTTAAATAATATGTAAATAATTTCAAAGTTTAAATCTAGCTTGATAGAAACGGACCAGGTTTAACTAGCGAGACGACTACGAATTAGTCGTCTTTTTAGCGTTACTTCGTTTCATTCCTAACATTTTCCACGACAAAGAGTGTTGCCCCGATGGTTTCGGGGCAACACTCTTTGTCGATTTTTAAGATAAACTATCGATTTATAAAATCTATAGCTCATTTTTCGATTTTACAGGTCCAAATAACTGCAATGCAAAAGGGGATAATTCTTCCCACATATTACTCGATGGATCGTCTATTAAGTTTAATCGTAAACCCATTAATAAGCTTGTATAGGCTGTAGCAATATAAGTAGGATTTTGTTTATATAATAGGCCTTGTTTTTGACCATTTTCTATAAGATGAATAAGCTTAATTCTAAAATTAATGTTAAATAAATCAAGTTCCTTGAAGGTATCCTTATATTTTTTATTTTGAGCGATAATAAAGACTACCAAATTTAAATAAGAGCCAGAATTAGCAAAGATTTTTATTTGTTTTTTAATCATGGATTCTATTTCTTGAATAAGATCTTCTTCCTCTGGATTAAAATTCAAAATATCTTCTTCATAATTTTTTAAAGGTTCAACAACTGCAGCATGAAAAAGTGCTTCTTTATTTTCAAAATAGGTGAAGACACTTCCGAAACTGACTCCAGAAGCTTTTGCAACTTCTTGAATCTTAGTACCTTCAAAACCTTTCTCCGCAAATAAGTGAATTGCTTCAGTTAATATTTTTTTTCTTTTTACTATCATATTTGACTTTTGTTTATCTGAAAGTACCATAGGAAACCTCTCTTCATCAATGATTGACTTATCAATCGTTCATAATTATAATTTATCATATAAAAACAGAGAAGTAAATATTAGGTAAAAAACTCTCTTTTTTAATCATTAATGACATCTGAAATGAACACCATAACTATATTTTGTTGTATAGGTTAGTTAATTACGATAAAAATACTAAAAACAACATTTTTGTGACATTTTTGTATAAAACACCATTATTTTATAATTAAATTTCGAAGTGGTAGTTTACAAATATATATAAATTATGGAAATATAAAATAAATAACAAAAAAGGTAAAAAATGAAAATTTCCCGTTTGTATTATTAGAAAATTCCGATTAAAGGAGGTGAATTACTTGATAGAATCGCGATTAATTCAAGATCCAAATCAGTTAAAAGAATATTTTGAGTTGAGATACAAAATATTTGTTGAAGAACAAAAAGCAGCTCCTAAAGAATTCTATCCAGACGGACAACTAAAAGATGATTTTGATAATGAAGGACTGCATATTGGTTGTTATTTGGGAGATCGATTAGTAGGAACAATGTCATTAATTGTTAAAAAGAATGATTTACTTATGATTGAGCGCGTTCATAACTTACAAAGCGACAGCAATTATAAGTACGCAGAGGCTATGCGTTTTATAATTGTTGATGATCATGAAACAAATAATTTTGGCATTAAAGGAAAAATATTATTCGAAATACTTAAAAAATTACGAGAAATCGTAGATGAGTTAAAAATTACGCATGTGTATCTTCAAAGTTCTGAAGATGGTAAACCAATTTATGAAAGAATAGGATTTCAACAGATTGGCGATTTCAAAATGTATGAAGGTATTTCTAATGAATGTCCAATGCTTTTAGAAGTTAATAAAGCTAAATTAAATATTTATGAGGGGGCTAAATAATGAGTGTTTATAGTCAAGAAGTTGAAAAAATTAGAGGAATTATTGCAGAAATTTTAGAAGTGGAAGTTAATGAAGTAGAAATGGATACGGATTTGGTGGAAGAACTAGAGGCTGATTCAATGATGGCATTAGAAATTATGGCTACTATTGAAAAAGAATTAAATATAAAAATTCCAGAAAGTGAACTTCCAAATTTCGGAACATTAAATGAAATATTATCAGTATTAAATAGTTTAAAGGTTGCAAATCTATGATAAAAACTTTACCAATGTCTATAGAAGAAATCATGCAATTAATTCCACAACGCTTTCCAATGCTAATGTTAGATAAAGTTATCCAATTAAATGAAGATAAAATTATCGCCATAAAAAATATTAGTGGAAATGACCCAATTTTTATTGGGCATTTTCCTAATTTTAAAATCTATCCAGGTGTCTTATTAACAGAATCAATCGCACAGGCAAGTATCATTCTATTCAATCAATTTAATAATAGTAATGATACAAAAACTAATAAAACTCCTGTCTTATATCATACAAATATAAAATTTAAAAAAGTTGTAGTACCAGGTGATCAATTATTTATCCATGTAAATATTCGTAAAAAGGTACTTGAATCAGCAATAGTCGATGGAACCATTTATGTAAATGATGAAATTGTAGCAACTGGAAGTTTAACTTTTACAATAAAACAGATGTGAAAGGTGGAAAAAGCTTGAAAAGAGTAGTAATCACTGGTCTAGGCGTAACTTCATCTATAGGTCAGAATATAAATGACTTTTGGACTGCATGTAAAGATGGTGTATCAGGAATCACTGAAATAAAAAAAAATAATTTACAAGTTGCAGGTCCGAAATTTGGAGGACAAATACATGATTTCGATCCTTCTAAGTATATTTTTGTTAATAATGTTGCAGAAATTGGAAGGGGTTCGCAATTACTAATTTCTAGTATGCGTCAAGCGATTGAAGACTCAAAATTAAAAGAACAACAATATGAATATGCAGATTTCTACATAGGTACAACTATGGGAGAAGTTACTGTAGAAATAAGCGATTTTAACATTTATCAAGGGAAAATAAGCTCTGATATATTATTAGAACAAAACCAATTAAAAAATATGCTTGTTTATGCTTCAAAAGAATTTAATTTAAAGGGGCAATCCTCATTAATTACAAATGCATGTGCTGCTGGGAATTATGCAAATATACAAGCATTTGAACAAATTAGGAGAAATAAAACAAAAGTTGCTATAGCAGCAGGAACGGATCCTTTTTCTACGGTTGCTTACTATGGATTTAATCGTTTAAAAGCTATATCACCAGATAAATGTCGACCTTTTGATAAAAATAGAAAAGGTATGTTAGTAGCTGAAGGTTCGGCATGTGTGATTTTAGAAGAATTGGAACATGCCTTAGCAAGGGGCGCGAAAATATATGCAGAAATTGTTGGTTATGGTGTAAGTTCTGATTCATTTCATATTACATCGCCACATCCAGAATCATTAGGAATTATACGATCTACAAGGAATGCATTAAATTATGCAAAAATTACACCTGAAGATATAGACTATATAAGCGCTCATGGAACGGGGACACCTGCGAATGATCGTGTGGAATCACATGCAATTAATAGTATTTTCGGAAACAAGAAGCCTACGAGTTCCATTAAATCTATGTTAGGACATACAATGGGTGCTGCCAGTTCTATAGAAAGTGTTGTAAGTTGCTTAGCTATTGGAGAGAATATTGCTCCACCTACTATAAATTTTGAAACACCGGATGAAGAATGTGAAATTGATTGTATTCCTAATAAAGCAAGGGAATTTAATATGGATTATGTTATCAATAATTCATATGCTTTCGGAGGAACTAATGCAAGTGTAGTTTTCAAAAAATTCAAAAAGTAGAAAAGGTGAATGAATTGGATACTAAAATAGAAATCACTGGAATTGGATGTATATCACCATGGGGAGATATGCCTAAAACTTTTGTTGAAAACATTAAAACTGGAGCTGCTTATATAAATTTATTGAAAGATTTTGATTTAAAAAAATATATTAGTAAAAAAGGTCTTCGAACACTTCCTAAATCGACCAAAATGGCTATTGCAGCGACTAAATTAGCGATTGAAGATTCAGGATATTCGTTAGATACGAATTGGGATGAAGAAAGAGTTGGCGTATTTGTAGGGAATTCGATGAGTTATTTAAATAATATTAATGATTTTCTTAAAAGTGTATATGTGGATGGTCCTGAATCTGTCAGTCCTCTTAAATTTCCGAATACAGTACTAAATAATATATCTGGTTGGGTGTCAATTGTTTTTAATATTAAAGGAATTAATAGTACAGTGAACACCGGAAACACATCGGGAATTGATGCAATAATTCAAGCAAAAAGCTATATTGAAAACGGAATTATAGATAAAGCTATTGTAGTAGCTGTTGAAGATATTGAACAAGCTGTCTTGCATAATGAAGCTCCAAACCTTAAAAATAAAGATTATAAAATGACTGAAATGGCTGTTTCCATTATCTTAGAAAAATCTTCAAAAAAACATAAATATGGTACGATAAATGACACTTTGTCCTGGATGGAACATACCTACAAAGAAGGTATGATTGATCAAAAAGTTAGTCAAATCATCCAAAGTACAACTAACATAAATAACATAATATATGGTTCAGGCAACAAGAATGATTCTAGTATTCTGAATTTTATAGAAAATGAAAATTTAAGAATAAAAGTAGAAAATCCATTCACGTATATAGGAACAACTTATGCGGTTTCGGGATTGATTAAATTATTAATTGGAATCTTTAGTCAAGGCCAATCACTTATAGTAGAAACAAATGAATATGGTAATAATTGCTGTTTGTTAGTAGAGAACTAAGAGGAGGATTAGCTTAATGGATAAAGTAGTTCTTATTACAGGCGGATCACAAGGAATAGGGGAAGCAATAGTAAAAAGTTTCTCTTCTAGAGGATGGATTGTATACTTCACGTATAATAAAAGCAAAGAAAAGGCAATGAAAATCGAAGAAGAAAATAATAATGTTTATTCTTTTCAAGCAGATGTAAGTGACTATGAATTAGCAAAAAATATCATCAAGATCATATGTGAAAAACATGGAAAAATAGATTGTTTGATTAATAATGCTGGGATTACAAAGGATAAGACCATTAGTTTTATGGATCAAAAAAGTTGGAATTCAGTTATAGAAACAAATTTAAATGGAACATTTAACTATTGTAAATTTGCATTAAAAGAAATGTGTAAAAGAAAAAGTGGTGTAGTCATAAACATTTCCTCTATTTCTGGTGTAATAGGAATTCCTGGTCAAACAAATTACTCTGCATCTAAAGCAGGAATTATTTCTCTTACTAGAACATTAGCTAAAGAAGTAGGGGCATTTGGAGTAAGAGTGAATGTAATTAGCCCGGGATTTATTAATACTGAAATGACAGAAAACATAAATAAAGAAAAATATTTGCCTAATATTACTTTAGGCCGTTTCGGAGAGACAAAAGATATAACAGGTGTTATCAGATTTCTTAGCTCAGATGAATCTTTATATATTACTGGTCAAAACCTAATAGTGGATGGAGGTTTATCTATATAATGGAAATAAAATTATATAGGAAATATAAAGATATTTATAAGGATGAAGCTGGATTTATTGAATCACACTTTTTAAATTCAAGTGAAATCTCTAAAAATTGGTTCTTATTTTTAGAAGAGACGCTAAATGATTATGAACCAATATATTTGGTTGGGGAAAAAAATGGTGAAATCTTATATTTTTCAACAGGTTATATTATTAGAAAATTAGATGTAGGAACTTTTATGTCGGGTTCTATGAAAAAAGCAATAGATTCGTTAAATAAAGTCCATTTAAATCCTTTAAAATTTAAAGTCGTTTTTATCACAAATCCGCTATCTTCATTTAAAGGAATACATGGGAAAAATGACTTATTCTTGGATGAGTTCATTGTATCCTGTAGAAATGTAATTTACGATCAAATTAAATGTGATTCAGTGTTTGTAAGTAATGTTTATGACGAATTACTCAATCAAAAATTAAAGGAAAAAAACTTTGTCAGAATCCCGTTTTACCCTAATACTGTATTGAACACAGAGTATAATACATTCGATGACTATCTCCAAAGTTTAAAAAAGAAAAAAAGATGGGATGTAAGAAACAAACAAAAAATCCTACAAGAATATGGTGCGAAAATATATATATGTAATTGTGATGAAATAAAAGATTACTCAAAAATTTACCAACTATACAACAACACAGCGTTAAGAAATGACGCTGTTCCGAGCATAATCAATTATTCAGAAGAAGGTTTTAGTAATTGGATCAATATGAACGATTGTTATAGGTGGGTAATTATCGAATTTGAGGGAGAAATAATTGCTTTTGCTTTATTGGTAGAAGACAATGATCATCTAATTTTCAAACACGTAGGGATGGATTATAAACATTCAACTTCATGTTTTGCATATTTTAATCTATATTACGTTTCAATTGACTACGCCATAAACAATGGATTTAAAAAAATGTATTGTGGACCAACAACATATGATACAAAGAAAAGTATTGGTTGCCAATTAATTGACACAAACTCCTTCATTTCTATAAGAAATAAATATATGGGTAAATTTGTCGTACGTGTGTTAACGAAAGTATTTAATTGAAAAGGGTGAAATATTGAAAAAAATATTATATATCGTTTTCATATTTAATTTTCTGTTTAGCTTATTAACCTCTATACTACCGTTGTTAGTTTTCGCTATATCTAATTCTGCAGCAACTTCGGGATATGTTTTAGGAACATTTATGGCTGCATTACTTATTGTTAGGTTTTTTTTACTGAAAGTTCATTTTAATGAAGAATCATTATTGAAGGTAGGTTTAATACTATATTGTATGGGATTTGGACTATTAGTATTGGATGCAAATAGTCTATTTTTATATTATGTTGGTGCATCTTTTTTAGGCTTAGGGGTTGGGATTGTTTCTCCTGTGTTACTTACACTTATTGTTAATATAGGTGATAATAAAAAATTAAGTATTGGTCTTCATAATTCTTTTATGGGAATGGCATCGGCTACCGCTCCATTTTTAGGATTATATTTATTTTATGGTATTGAAAATAAGATGTATCTATACTTATTTCTCTTTAGTGTAGCAATTACGACTGTACTAACAAGTTTCTTCATTAAAAAACAAGCAGTTCCAATTGAATTAGGTAGTAGAATAAAACATATAAATAAAAATGTATTTAGCTTAGATTATATAATTAATTATATAGCTTTTCTATTAATTTCTCTCTGTTATGGGGCTGTTATTGCCTATATGCCATTATTATTAGAAGGAGTTAACTTGCGAATCGATATATTTTACTTGTTTTTTTGGTTGGCATTTCTCTTATCTCAAGTGTATACGTTGACAATCACTTCTTATATTTCTGAAAAAATAGTAGTGCCGATTACTATATTATTAATAACAATTAGTACCTATTTAATAGGTGATACAAATAATTATGTATTATTAATAATAAATGCTGTTGTATTTGGTTCTTCTTATGGAGGACTAATGAATCTTTTTTACAACAGAATTGCACAAGTAAAGGACAATATGGCTAAAACAGATGCTTTTTCTATTTTTGGTTTAATGTCCTATTTAGGGGTGTCTTTAGGTTCGCTAATATTAAGTCCTATTGCAAGTGAATCGTTGTCAAAGGTATTTTACTTTGCATCAGCTTTTCCAATTTTCGCGTTAATATTGAATATAGTTTTTTCATTATTTGCTAATAAAAGAGCTACAATAAATTATGAATTGGAAAAATGAAAAAACGAGCTATGAAACTGGCATAAATGTAGTTCTAAAATTTGATCCAACTTAATAATACGTTGCATCGACTAAATTAATTTGTTGGAAAAATCATCCGATTCTGTTGATGATTTTGCCACTGTTTTTTCAAAAATAAAATCTTTATGGGAATGCTACCTCTATATTAATGCAACTATATCCAATGAATATTCTTAATAAATTAAACTGAACAAAGGAGTAAAATATGAATAATAGTAATAATCAGTACGATATAATCGTTATTGGTTCTGGATTAGCTGGTTTAACATCTGCCGCATTATTAACTCAATCAGGGTATAAGGTACTTGTTCTAGAACAACACTACTTTGTAGGTGGTTTAGCTCATACTTTTAAGAGATCTAATTATATCTTTGATAGCGCTATTCATGTAATAGGCGGAGGGGAAGAAGGAGGAGAAATTTATAATTTATATAATAAATTAGGTTTATTGGATCAAATTAAATTCACCAAAATTGATCCAATGATTACAGTAAAAATAGAAGATGAATTATTCTCTGTTCCCGGAGAATTAGATAAATTCAAAAGTCTATTACAAACATTATTTCCAGAAGAACAAACATCTATTAGAAACGTGATAGACGAAATAAAATATATTGGTAGTTTAAAAGGAAATTATAATACCGAAGTGCTTAAAAGGATAATAGAATTAGAAAAAACTTCATTTAAGGAATATTTAGATGAGCATTTTACACACCCTCATATCAAATTACTTCTAAGTTCATTAGTTTTATTTGCAGGAGTTTCTATTGACGAACTGTCAACTTTTAAAATGATAAATATAATGTCTAGTTACAACGGAGGAGCGTTCTATCCTAAAGGTAATTCACAACAATTAAGTAATGTATTGAAAAAATATATACTAGAGAACGGATCTAAAGTAATAGTTAATAGAAAAGTTGAAAAAATATTAGTTAATGGTTCGGACGTAGAGGGTGTTGTTGATCATAGAGGAAATCATTATAGAGCTAAGACCATTATTTCAAATGCAGACCTAAAAAACACTTTCACTCAAATGATGGATGAAAAACTGTTGCCGCAATCCTTTAGAAAACAATTGCGAAATCTAAAAAATTCCTATTCCGCAGTTGTATTGTACGGTGTGATAAAAAATGAGGATTGGAATCAAACGAATTTTTCTCATGAAACTGTATATATATCCGAGAAAAACATAGAGAATTCTATGGATTTTTGCTTTGATCCTCTTAATAGTGAGAATGTTCCAGTGATTTCATTTTGCTGTCCATCAGTATCAGAGAAAAGCTTAGCGCCCGCAGGTTATTCTATCATAAATGTTATGTCACTCTGTGATTCACATTATTTAGAAAAAATAAGAGATGAAAAAGGTAAAGAATTTATTGCAGATAAATATTTAAATATGTTGGAAAAGAAAATACCAGGTATTAAAGAAAGACTTCATTTTTATGAGTTTGCTACACCAAGAACTATTCATCGATTTACGCTTAATGATGGGGGTTCCATTTATGGATGGATGAAAAATACTATTCGAATCGGAACAGACATGTTTGGACCAGAAACGCCAATTAAGGGATTGTATTTAACTGGACACTGGTCTCAAAGTGCCCATGGTGTATATGGTGTGATGCGTTCAGGTAGATTGACGGCTGAAAAAATTATGGAAATGTCGAATCTGCTCCTTCAAATAGCCATTAAAGATTGAGGTCTTTGTGACTAAGTCTTTAAATAGTTGTACATGGACAAGAATGTTCAGACATTATTGGCACAAAGATGTCCTTATTTAGAGGTCAGCTTTGTGCTTTTTATCTTTATACTGAAATAGAAGGATGTTATGGAGCTTTTAACTATACGAAAGTGAAGCGACAGCTACAAATTCACCAAGGCGAATTTGATTTTGCAGAAATGGAGGAAAGAACATGACGACACAACAAAATGATTTTTCAAAATGGTACATTGAGACAATTCAAAAGGCAGACTTAATGGATTATACACCGGTCCGAGGCTGTATCGCATTTAAACCGGACGGCTATGAGATTTGGGAACATATTCAGGAAGAAATGGACCGCCGTTTTAAAGAAACAGGCCATCGAAATGCTTATTTCCCGATGCTAATCCCTGAATCCTTTTTCCAAAAAGAAAAAGATCATATCGAAGGCTTCTCACCAGAGCTTCCTTGGGTAACAGAGGCAGCAGGCGAGAAATTAGAAGAACGTTTAGCACTTCGTCCAACATCCGAAACGATGATAGGACACTTATATTCAAATTGGATCAAAAGTTATCGTGATTTACCGGTCCTCATTAATCAATGGGCAAATGTTTTTCGCTGGGAAAAGAAAACACTTCCGTTCATTCGAACATCTGAATTTTTGTGGCAAGAGGGCCATACAGCGCATGTTGATGAAGAAGACGCACGTAAAGAAACAATGCAAATGTTAACGATCTATAAAGAGGTAGTCGAGGATTTACTTGCAATCCCTGTCTATGATGGACAAAAAACACCTTCAGAACGTTTTGCAGGAGCGGTTGATACATTTTCAATCGAAGCAATGATGAAAAATGGCAAGGCAGTACAAGCCGGTACCTCTCACTATTTAGGGACAAAATTCGCTGAAGCCTTTGATATTAAGTATTTAAACAAAGCCAATCAGCATGAACATGTACACACGACATCTTGGGGGACATCCACACGCTTAATCGGTTCTGTCATTATGGTTCACGGTGATGAACAGGGTCTTATTTTACCGCCACGAATTGCACCAACCCAAGTTGTCTTAATACCTGTAGGTCCATGGAAAAAGAACCCTGAAATTATGGAGAAACTAGATGACATCTTCGCAGCCCTTAAGAAGAGGGGAATTCGAGTTCGATTAGATGATTCGGACCAATCACCTGGCTTCAAATTTAACGAATGGGAATTAAAAGGTGTACCGATTCGTATTGAACTAGGACCTCGTGATTTAGAGAAAAACCAGGCATTGTTAAAAGCACGAGATGAAGATGAGAAGCATTCCATTGACCTGAATGACATTATCGCAGCCATTGAGGTAGAACTAACAACGATGCAAACGCGTTTATTTGAAAAAGCACGCACATTCCGTGATGAGAACGCTCATACAACGATCGATACACTGCAGGAATTACAGCAGCATATTAACACGTCCAAGGAAAACGGATCGATACCAGGCTGGATTCTTGCTGGATGGTGTGGAGATGATACATGCGAGGAAAAAGTGAAAGAAGAGACAAAATATACTTCACGTAACATTCCGTTTAACCCACCAACTACGAAGACTACTTGTATTTGCTGTGACAATGAAGCAAAGCATACAGTTTGGTTTGCACAAGCATATTAATTATTGAAGAGATAAAAAAGGAAATATTACAAATATAATAAGCTTGCTTCTCGCATTTTGAGAAACAAGCTTATTTTTTGTTCATTTAATATTTAAATCTCTAGATAAACTCCGCAGTATCTCCATATAAACTACAGGTTACCCATTTATAGTATAGCTATCAAGGAGGTAAGGAAAATGAATTTTATCAAACGAGCATTTTTAAGTGTTAAAGCAAGGAAAGGGAAGTCGCTAATATTATTTACAGTATTTTTAGTAGTTTCCAATTTAGTATTAGCGGGTTTCGCTATTCAAAATGTCTCACAAAAGGCGAATGATCACGCTAGACAAACATTAGGTGT
>NZ_MWSJ01000013.1 GCF_002237755.1 Lysinibacillus sp. KCTC 33748
TCGAAGGAGCAAGCTCCTTCTCTGTTCGCTCGACTTGCATGTATTAGGCACGCCGCCAGCGTTCGTCCTGAGCCAGGATCAAACTCTCCATAAAAGAAATTTGATTAGCTCAAATTGTTTTGCTGGCATCATGTTTGATGTCCAAAATTTTGTTTCGTTCACTAACTCAAGGTTAGCTACTAAAAACTTTATTGATTACGTTTTGCTTGTTCAGTTTTCAAGGTTCATTTTTTAATTTACTGTGTCACCTCTTGGCGACTTATACATAATAACATCGATTGTTCATGAAAGTCAACACTATATCATAAGTTTTTTTAAGACTTTATTTTTGTATCAATTATGCCTCGGCATAATTGCGTCCGGAATCGGCTTTGTACTTGCACAAAGCCGATTCCGTGACATCCGCCGAAGCATTGACTTCTGTAGCTGACGTTTCACTTTCGCTACGAAAACATTTGCTGAAAGAAGTTAAAAATTTAGAAACGAGGTTGTTATGATGATTCGTAAAACGTTGATTTCTCTGATTTTCATCGTAATATTGTTTTTCTTTATAAAGCCGATAAATTCTACTATGATTTCTGTATTCAACATCGCCGATGCTCCAGCAGTTGTAACAAAAGGACATTATGGCACATCACTTGTTGTCGAAATTTCTTTCTCTGATGAAGCCCTGCTGGACTGGCTTAAAACTGTAAAAGAACCTTATCCGCTTCTTTTGTTAGATGCTGAGTGGATTAAACGTTCACCTGAGCACATAAAAGTCATTCAAGAACGCAAGCTACCTACAGGATTATTAGGACCCGAGGATTCCTTGGATAAGCCAGTTGATCTTGCCGCCGTTCAAAAAGATATTAATATTTACGAAAAGTATTTACAAGAAACCCCACTTTGGTTTGCAACACGAAATCATCAGTATTCGCAGGATTTACAAAATAACTTATTTCAGCAGCAGATGAATATACTTTCTCCCTCCCTAATCTGGAAAGGTGAAAAGGCACCTAAATTACAAAAGGGAGATTTTGTTTTTCTAACTTTACACCAAAATAATAAAGTCTCAATTAAAGAGCTCAATACATTCCTACAACAAAATAAATTTATGTCGATTGAGGAAAATATATTCGGCTATAAAGTTCAAACTAAAAAATCACCATAAAGTGATACTTTAATCAATGGGGTTTTCTTCATCCCCACTAGTCTTCCCCAACGGACAGTTGATCTCCCATATACCTTTACTTTCAAAGTTACTACCCCTTAATGCGAGATAAAAAAAGTTGCCTCTACAAATATAGAGGCAACTTCTTTTTTATGATTATGCGTTTTTAGCTTGTTCACGACGTGCTTTACGGCGTGCTTCTAATTTTTGACGATCTTCTTCGGATTTTGCATTATATTTTGGTAATACTAATAATTGATAAGCATTTACAGCGAGTAGTGGGAATAGTAATAGTGCAACATACTCGTTAATATTTTCATCTCGACCCATTAATGCAATTGTCCATTCTAGTGTTGTAACAACAATCATAAAAAATAAAGCCGAAATGAAAACGTGTTTTTTTCCAGTTAATTTTACTTTTTGAATAGCTGTTGCTATAGCACCGAATATTAATAAAATTAACAAACCACTATAGAACACCCAGCTTTGTCCATCTTTCACACCAGGTATAAAACGGAAGAATATAATATCAAAAATAGTAATAGCAATTAATACTAGCTGTACCCAATTCCATAATGTAAGTGTTCTAAAAATATTAACCCCTACTTGATGAAGCGTTAAATAAGCAAAAAAGCCTGCCTGTGCAATAACACTCATTGTAAACCCTAAGAAAACCATCCATAAAAGCCCGGCCAAAAATTCTCCCCAGTGACCGTTTGCAATATATGGTTGGAAGAAGTCCCATCGAATAAACAAACTGCAAATTCCGTTGACTGCGCCACCAACGAGCATTGCAAAGAAGAAAAACTTAGCCCAATTTCGTATCGTCACAACTAAAAGTCCCCCAATTTCTTATGTATATCTGTACTTATTTTAACAATGCATTGTTAAAAAAGCTATTTCTCATCTTAACCAATACATAAAGTCCTCATAAATGTGAACAATAATTGAAAGAGTCTATCTATAAGAAAGGACTGATTATTCATGCGAAAATTCTTCTTACTACTAATTCTAATGCTGTTTCTTTCTGCCTGTTCACAAGAGAAAGCCTCTACCATGTCCTATGAAGAAATAAAAAAAATAATGATCGACTCTTTACAAACCGAGGATGGTAAAAAGGCGCTGCGAAAGCTTTTAGAGGAACCAAGTTTCCGTGAATTATTGGTTTTGGAACATGATGAAGTGAAGAAAGCTACTGAGGCTACCTTGCTTTCCAAAGAAGCAGAAGACTTTTGGAAGAAAACTTTCGAAGATCCAAAATTTAAAGAAACCGTAGCTAAAAGTATGCAGAAGCAACAACAGGATATTATGAAGGAATTAATAAAAGACCCCACTTTCCAAAAAGATATGGAGGCTTTCTTTGGCCAGCCAGATATGCAAAAACAATTAGAGAACATTCTAAAATCCTCCAATATGAGAAAAGAAGTGGAAACTGTCGTCAAAGAAACGATTGAAAGTCCACTTATGCAAGCAAAATGGCAGGAGCTTATTAGGAAAAGCGGTGGCGAGACAAGTAAGGCTGGCGCTAGCGCTGGCGGTAAAAAAGAAGCTGGTAGCGGTGGAGAAGGTAGTGAACAAAAAGGCCCTCAGTAATCACTTATATGTAAAAACGGATTTCCTCCATTGTTTGAGGAAATCCGTTTTCATTATTTATTTAATTTATTAATGATGTTCGTCGCGATGTCTAAATAGATTTGTCCTGTTGTGTGTTTTTCAGCATAAACAGAAGGTGCAAAATCTTCTTCTGACCAATCAGGTTGACCAAGAGGAATTTGACCAAGTAGCTCTGTACGTAGCTCTTCTGCTAACTTTGGTCCTCCACCTTGACCGAATACGAATTCACGGTCACCCGATTTCGATTCATACCATGCCATGTTTTCAATAATACCTAAAATTTCATGGTCTGTTTGTAAAGCCATTGCACCTGCACGAGCTGCAACAAACGCTGCCGTAGGATGTGGTGTTGTTACGACAATTTCTTTTGATGAAGGAAGCATTTGGTGAATATCTAATGCAACGTCACCTGTACCTGGTGGTAAATCCAATAGTAGATAGTCTAGCTCGCCCCATTCTACATCACGGAAAAACTGATCTAACACTTTACCTAACATTGGTCCGCGCCATACAATCGGTGCGTTATTTTCAACAAAGAAGCCCATTGAAATCATTTTCACACCTAAACGATCAACAGGGAAAATTCGATTGTCTACCACTTTAGGCATATCTGTCACGCCCATCATATCAGGCACACTGAACCCATAAATATCAGCATCAATTAAACCAACCTTCTTACCTAGACGAGCTAATGCAACTGCTAAGTTAACTGATACTGTAGATTTCCCTACCCCGCCTTTACCAGAGGCAATTGAAATAACTTGTACTGTGCTAAGCGGAGATAAAATATCTTGTGCTTCAGCTTCAGTTGCTACACCACGGAAGCTCTGTAGTTTTTCTGCTGACAGCTCTTCGAAACGAATCCCAACTGTATTTGCACCCGCTTCTTTTAAAACTTCAACAATTTTCATTTGTAGCTGTAATTGTTCAGGTGTATTTGTTTTAGCAATCGCAATTTTTACACTCACATGATTCTTCTCTTCTTTTATTGTTACGTTTGTAATACCGTCTGTTTCAGCGAATGATTTATGTAAAAATGGATCTTGTAGTTGTCCTAGTATTTCTCGTACTTGTTGTTCATTTATCACGACGAACACTCCCCTTATATTATCTCAATGTTAGTATATCATAATGATTTGATTTCCGTTGTGTTGTTGCTCTATTCAATTTTTGCTAATAAATACTCTTCTATACCTTCAACAATGGCATCTCCCATTTTTTCTTGGTATTTCTTATCTATTAATAGTGCACGTTCCTCATCATTACTTATAAATCCTGTTTCTACTAGTGCAGCAGGTACCACAGCCTTTTTCAGTAAATATATTTGTTTGATAGACATTGCTTCTCGATCAGTATTTTTCAAATTAGTGCGAATGGAATCTTGAATACTCTTTGCTAAAAATTCACTTTCAGCATGTCCTTCTTGATGATAAAACACCTGTGCTCCACGCCATTTTGTTTCAGGAATGGCATTTGCATGAATTGTAATAAAAATATCCGGTTTTTCTTTTTCTACTATGTCTTTTCTTAAAAAGATGTCCTGCTTTTTTCGTTCTCTCAAAGTTCCAAACTTTTCTGAGGACGCATGCTCATCGATTACATCTCCATCTTTTGTTCGTGTCATTACGACTGTTGCGCCTTTTTTCTTTAATTGCTTCTCAACATGCTGAGCAATTGCAAGTGTAATCTCCTTTTCAATTACTTCACCCTTCGAAGCACCTCCATCTTGACCGCCGTGTCCCGCATCAATGACAATTTTTATGCCACCAAGTGGGTCCGGTAAGAAGAAGTTACGGTTCGAAGCATTCGTTTCATATGCCACGAACACTATACTCATTAGCATAATTACTCCTAGTGCAAGCCAGCGCTTCACCCATATCCACCACCCTTTTATATGTAGTGTACGAAGTTAGTGATTGAACTATGCTAGAAAGTAAAAAAACTCTTTAAGTAATTAGAAAGGAACTCTTAGCCTACTTTTTGCGGGTATTTGTTTATTGAAAGAAGTTAAAATTGAGTGTTTGATTAGTAGTAGAAGATACTTTTTGGGTAATGATAAAACGGCATTAATCCATTTGTACTCTAAGGACTAATGCCGTTAATTTCTTATTTTAGTGTAAATTCAGGTTTAAACTTACCTGTATAAGGTTCATGCTCAACAAATACTGTTATATCCTTACCATCTTTATCTTTCCCAGTTCTTTGATACGTGAATTTCTTATTATTTAACTCGGTAATTTCGAGCACAGCCCCATATTTATTGTCGCCAATTGAAACATGAGCTCTTAATTTATTTCCATCGATAACATTAAAGTACCCATAGTCACCGCGACTTTCACCTGTTTCAGGATTGAAAAATTCATATTTATTTGTATTAGCATCATATTTCGCAAGGCTAATGAAATTTCTATTATATTGTGTTACATCATTTTTATTTACATCTAATACAACGCTTCCTTGCCAAAGCGTATCAGCTAAGATCTTATCTCCATCCACATCCTTAACAACAGTGCCCGTCGAATTATTTAAAGCTTTAGCTGACTCAGTAAATGTTAGCTTTTTTTCCTTATAAGGGACATGCTCAACGAAGACCTCTACATCTTTACCATTTGCATCTTTACCCATTTTTTTATACGTAAACATATCATTTTTTATCTTAGTAATCTCTTCAATTGCTTGGTAATTTTTCGTTTCTGAAATCAATATTCTATGCTTTCCGTCATTCGTAAAAAAGAAAACCCCTTTATCGTCAAGACTTCCAGCTGTATTTGGATCGAAGAGTTCATAGCGTCCTGAGTCAGCGTCATATTTCGCAAGGCCCATTAAGTTTGAATTCTCTGCTGTTACATCTTTATTATTTTTATCGTAAACTTTTGAGGCTTGCCAGTTTGTACTACTAAGAATGTTGGCATTTGCTTGACCTTTTGTCATTTCTACTTGTCTCTGATCTTCAGTATTCCCTGTTTTTACTTCCTCCGTTTTTTTTACGTCAGTTTTATTCTGACATGCACCAAGAAGTGCCATTACTGCAAGTGATACTATTAGTAGCTTTTTCATATATTGACCTCCACTTTCAGAATAAACAACTTAAAAGTAGTATCCGCCATTTCTATATAAATTACACATCATAATCGCTACTAACATTACAGATAATAAAAGTGCCTCAGCACTTCTTGCAATACTTGAAGTTCACTAAGAACCCAGGTATAACTTTTTCCAAACAAAAAAACCCTTTCTCGAAAATATTCGAGAAAGGGTTTGGAAACGTTGATATACGTAATATTAACGTTTTGAGAACTGAGGTGCACGACGAGCGCCGCGTAGACCTGGTTTTTTACGTTCTTTCATGCGTGAATCACGAGTAAGTAATCCAGCAGATTTTAATGCAGCACGGAAATCTGGGTCTACTTGAAGTAGAGCACGTGCGATACCGTGACGTACTGCACCAGCTTGACCAGTGTATCCACCACCGTTAACGTTTACGTGGATGTCATAGCTTCCTGTAGTTTCAGTAGCTACTAATGGTTGTTTAATTACTTCACGTAATGCAGCGAATGGTACGTATTCTTCGATTTCACGTTTGTTGATAACAATTTTACCTGTACCTGGTACTAAACGTACGCGAGCTACAGAGCTTTTACGGCGACCAGTGCCGATGTATTGAACTTGTGCCAAAGTAATATCCTCCTCTTAATTTATATTATCCGCGAAGCTCGTATGCTTCTGGTTTTTGTGCAGCGTGTGGGTGCTCTGTTCCAGTGTAAACGTTTAGTTTACCGAACATTTTGCGACCTAAAGAGTTTTTAGGAAGCATCCCTTTAATTGCTAATTCGATCATTCTTGTTGGGTACTTGTCTAACATTTCACCAGCAGTACGAGTTTTTAATCCACCCGCAAATTGAGTATGGTGACGGTAAAGTTTACCCTCTAATTTGTTACCAGTTAAATGGATTTTGTCAGCGTTGATGATGATTACGTGATCACCTGTGTCAACGTTTGGTGTGAATGTTGGTTTATGTTTACCACGTAAGATAGCAGCTACTTCAGAAGCTAAACGTCCAAGAGTTTGGCCTTCTGCATCAACTACTAGCCATTTACGGTCTACTTCGTGACCTTTAGCCATGAATGTTGTACGCATGTATATATCCTCCTAATCGATTCGATTACCGTTATTTTTCATTAAACTACACTATAAGTTTTCGGGGCTTATTTGTGGTGGTAATGAAAATACCATCTGTTATCATATAATGAATGACTTTTAAAGTCAAGCAATTTCAATAAACACCTGGAGAAGTTGTTCAGATTCATTTCTTGGTTAAATTAGGGCTTTCATTAGCCTTCATTTTTAAAATATAATGTTATTTCGTGTCAAGATTTCTATAACATTCGAGGGCACAATTCAAAATCCAGACGCAATTACGTAAGGGCGGAATTGATATAGGTTGATTGGAATGGAGACTGGGCGACTCCTTCGTGACCAACATCGGTGCTACTGCCACTACGTTAGCACTACGCTTTCGCACAAAAAACATCTGTTGGCCCGAGACCCTACAGCGAAGCGGCTCATCGGACGCCCCCAGGAAGCTCTGCTCTGTGCGAAAGCAAAGCGGCAGCGACAAAGCACCCAGTCGGAACGGAAATCAACTACACGCTATGGTGACGAACCTTTTTAATAGAAGACTTTCTCAAGATATAGACCTTGTGGCGGTGCAGTTTTACCCGCCTTATCGCGATTCATAGATTTAACGATTAACTCCACGTTCTCCATATCACGACGTCCTATACCAACTTCCCAAAGCGTACCTGCGATAATACGGACCATATTATATAAGAAGCCATTGCCTTCAATTACCATATGTAGCTCCTCACCATACCATTCAAATCGTAGCGTAGTCACTGTGCGCACCTTATCTTTGACACTTGTATTAGCTGCACAAAAGCATGAAAAATCATGTGTACCGATAATAGCCTTTGCCGCCCCCTGCATTGCCTTAACATTTGGCTTCACACCATTTGTCTCTACTGTGTAATGTCTGCGGAATGGACTTTGTACAGCCTCACATGACCATATATATCGGTACCGCTTCCCTGTTACACTGTAGCGAGCATGAAAATCAGCAGCTTCTTCTTCAATCGACATTACTCGAATATCTCTTGGCAGTTGAACGTTTAATGCCTTCATGTATTTATCTACTGGAATCGCGAGTGGTGAATCAAAATGCAATGTTTGACCTGTTGCATGCACTCTTGCATCTGTACGTCCACTAGCTGTTACCTTGATCTTTTCCCCTTTATGCATAATGGCTAGAACACGTTCAAGCTCTGCCTGTACTGTACGCTCTCCAGGCTGTACTTGGTAACCAGAAAATTGCATTCCATCATAACTTATAATTGCTTTTAATCGTCGCATAAAGATTACTCCTTTTAACTTCTATAGAAGAATAGTAATACGGCCATTCCTACTAATAACATAAGTGCAAATGTATCACTCATATCCCACTTTAGCTTGCGATATCTCGTACGCCCTTCGCCTCCACGGTAGCCTCTTACTTCCATAGCTGTTGCTAAATCCTCAGCTCGTTTAAAAGCACTTACAAAGAGAGGTACCAATAATGGCACAACCGCTTTAATACGATCCTTTATTGGTCCTGAAGATAAATCCGAACCACGTGCCATTTGTGCTTTCATAATTTTATCTGTTTCATCCATTAACGTTGGGATAAAACGCAATGAAATAGACATCATTAGAGCTAACTCATGTACTGGCACTTTCACCGCTTTTAATGGATTTAGCAGCACTTCAATGCCATCCGTAATGGAAATCGGTGACGTTGTAAGTGTTAAGATAGATGTCATAAACACTAGAACTAGAAAGCGTATCGAAATAAATATCCCTTGTCGGATACCTTCCTCATAAATAGTGATAAACTTCCACTCAAATACAATGGCGCCTTCTTTCGTCATAAATATATGAATTAAGAAGGTAAACGCCATTAAAAAAAGTACTGGCTTTAGACCGTTAATTAAAAAATACAATCGAATCCGTGACACTAGCACAATGAGTAAGGTAAACGCTAATAGCAAAGCATATGTCACAGTATTGTTTGCTAAAAAAACAATAATGATGAATGCAAACACAAATATAAGCTTTGACCGTGGATCGAGCTTATGAACGGGAGAATCCCCTGGAAGAAAGCGACCAAATATCATTTTCTCCATCATGACTGTCCACGCTCCTCTCTTAGGACCCGAGCAATTTCAATTGCTAACTCTTCTTCAGTTAAGCATATCTTCGAGAATGATTTGTTTATCATTTTTTCAATTTTTTGTTGAAATCGTACGATACGAGGTGGTTCTAAGCGGAAATTTTTTAATGTCTCTACATCTTTAAAAATTTCTTGAGGTGTGCCACTTAGTACATTTTTCCCTTCATGCATAATGACAATACTATCTGCATAACGAGCTGCGTCCTCCATACTATGGGTAACGAGTATCGTTGTTAGGCCACGTTCCTTGTGTAGCTTATAAAACATATCCATAATCTCTTTTTGACCACGAGGATCAAGCCCTGCAGTTGGTTCATCTAAAACAATCACTTCAGGTTCCATCGCCAAAACACCAGCAATTGCTACCCTGCGCATTTGTCCACCCGATAAATCAAAAGGTGATTTTTCAAGTACGTCCCCTGGTAAGCCTACTAAGCCTACTAGCTCCTTTGCTCGTGCTTCTGCCTCTTGCTCAGAAACACCAAAGTTCATAGGACCAAACATAATATCCTTTAATACCGTTTCTTCAAATAACTGATGCTCCGGGAATTGAAACACAATGCCAACCTTTTGACGTACAGCCTTTAAATCTTTGGCCTTTTTCCCAGCTACAACAACACGATCCCCAATATGTACTTCTCCAGATGTTGGTTTTAGAAGTGCATTAAAATGTTGAAGAATTGTCGATTTACCGGAACCCGTATGTCCGATAATTGCCTGGTACGTATGTGAAGGAATTTCAAAATCCACATCAAATAAAGCAAGTTTTTCAAAAGGTGTACCCTGTGCATAAGCATAGCTTACTTGTTGAAGTTTGATGTCCATAAATCATTCACCAACTCTTCTTCTGTCATATGTTGTCCCATTAATGGAACACCTTCCTTTTGCAATAACTTTGATAACTTCATGGCAAATGGCAAGTCTAATCCAAACTCAACTAGCTTGTCCCCAAGTGTGAAAATTTCAGCAGGTGTACCCTCAGCAAATTTCTTTCCGTCATTCATAAAGAGAACACGATCTGCAAGCATAGCTTCTTCTAAATCATGCGTAATAGATAGTACTGTTAACCCTGTTTCAGCACGTAAAGTTTGAACTGTTTGTAGTACCTCAACACGACCTTGTGGATCTAGCATAGAAGTAGCTTCATCAAGAATAAGGAGCTTAGGTTTCAACGCGAGTGCGCCTGCAATGGCAACGCGCTGCTTTTGCCCACCCGATAAATGATGTGGCTCATGATCTAAAAAATTGTTCATTTTTACTTGGTCGAGTGCTGCATGGACACGTTCTACCATCTCTTCAAACGGTACTCCGTTATTTTCAAGAGCAAAAGCAACATCATCCTGCACTGTCGCTCCAACAAACTGATTGTCTGGATTTTGAAAAACCATGCCCATTTGTGAACGGCTTTCCCACAGGTTTTCTTCACTCAATGGTTGTCGTAAAATACGGACATCCCCTTGCTGTGGATAAAGCAAACCATTCATAAGCTTTGCAATAGTGGATTTACCGGAACCGTTATGGCCAACAATGGCAATCCATTCCCCTTCCTGTACCGCAAAGCTTACATTTTCGACAGCATTGCGACTTTCTTTTTCTTCTGGTGTATATGAAAATGTCACATTATTTAATGATAAAATTTCTGGCATTTCTAGAACTCCTCTCTACATGCTCAGCTCTACTAACTAACTTACACTTTTTTATGTATGAATTCTACTACAATCAGTATGTCAATAAAAGAAAAGTGCTAAAATCACTTTCCATTCTTTTGTCTGCCCTATATTAGTGTACGTATAATTTAAAGGTTATCTTTAAAAAATACATCATATATTGAGCGGGCCACCTCAATCGTCCCGGTGACTACCATTATAAAATCAGCCTATAAAAAAAAGCACCACTAAATTGGCGCTAACTCTTACTTCCCTAAAAAATAAAAAAGCGCGCACCTCATTCGATAGAAATGCGCTAGTCGTTACATTTTCAAGAAACACGGGTGCTCAAGCCCTTGTTCCCTCTGAATGAGGTGCGGAGAGCTAAACGAGACGCCACACAACAGTGTCCGCTCATCATAACGCTCAGCTTAATTATTTGTCGTATAAATCGTTTTATAAAGAAAGAGGGTGGTGATTCCACCCTCTTCACCACTTGTTTTCTCTTATGATTAAACTAATTCAATCACAACAACAGGTGCACCGTCACCACGACGAGGACCTACTTTAAGAATACGAGTGTAACCACCTTGACGTTCTGCATAACGTGGTGCAACATCATCAAATAACTTTTGAAGTGCAAATGAAGTTGTTTCGTTACCTTCAGCATCAGTAGTTGTTACTAGTTCACGACGGATGAATGCAGCAGCTTGACGGCGTGCGTGTAAATCTCCGCGTTTACCTAAAGTAATCATTTTTTCAACAGCTTTACGTACTTCTTTAGCGCGAGCCTCAGTAGTTTCGATACGCTCGTTGATGATTAAATCAGTAGCTAAGTCACGTAACATCGCTTTACGTTGAGAACTTGTACGACCAAGTTTTCTGTAACCCATGGATGTTTCCCTCCTTTATAAAAAATTATCTGATCTTGTAAGTTTTGTTTAAATCGCTTAGTCTTCTTTGCGTAACCCTAAACCAAGCTCTTCTAACTTCGCTTTTACTTCTTCAAGTGACTTACGTCCAAGGTTACGAACTTTCATCATGTCGTCTTCTGACTTATTCGCAAGTTCTAGTACTGTATTAATACCAGCGCGTTTTAAGCAGTTATAAGAACGAACAGAAAGATCAAGTTCTTCGATAGTCATCTCTAAAACTTTTTCTTTTTGATCTTCTTCTTTTTCGACCATGATTTCAGCAGTTTGTGCCTCATCTGTCATGCCAACGAAGATGTTTAGATGCTCGGTTAAAATTTTTGCTCCGAGCGAAATCGCCTCTTTCGGACCGATGCTACCATCTGTCCACACATCAAGAGAAAGTTTATCGTAGTCAGAAGACTGACCTACACGAGTATTTTCCACTTGGAAATTGACGCGTGATACTGGAGTGTAAATAGAGTCGATCGGGATCACGCCGATAGGAAGATCCTCACGTTTGTTTTGATCAGCAGGAGTGTAACCACGGCCGCGTTGAGCGTACATACGCATACGTAAATGACCGTTTTTAGCGATTGTTGCAATATATAGATCCGGGTTTAAAATTTCTACATCACTGTCATGTGTAATGTCAGCAGCTGTAACTGTACCATCGCCTTTTACATCAATCTCAATAACTTTTTCTTCGTCAGAGTAGATTTTAAGAGCTAGTTTTTTCACGTTCAAAATAATTGAAGCTACATCCTCTACAACGCCTTCTACAGTTGAGAATTCGTGAAGAACACCGTCAATTTGAATTGAAGTGACAGCAGCTCCTGGTAATGAAGACAGAAGGATACGACGTAAAGAATTACCCAAAGTGTTTCCATATCCGCGTTCAAGCGGTTCTACAACAAACTTTCCATATTTGGAATCTTCGCTGATCTCCACCGTTTCAATCTTTGGTTTTTCAATTTCGATCATTTTTATTTACCCTCCTTCAAAACATCGAATGTATAGGTTCTTTCCATCATAGATTCGATCGTCATTGACGTATCGTTTATTATCTGCACAAGACAGTCTGTACAAAAAATGATGTTCTCATACAATATGAGACGCACCCATTACACGCGACGACGTTTTGGCGGACGGCAACCATTATGAGGAACTGGAGTAACGTCTTTAATAGCAGTTACATCTAAACCAGCAGCTTGAAGTGCACGAATTGCAGCTTCACGACCTGCACCAGGACCTTTAACAGTTACTTCCAACGTTTTCAGACCATGTTCAAGGGATGCTTTAGCAGCAGTTTCTGCAGCCATTTGAGCAGCGAATGGTGTAGATTTACGTGAACCACGGAAACCAAGAGCACCAGCACTTGACCAAGATACAGCGTTACCTTGCATATCTGTAATCGTTACGATTGTATTGTTAAATGTAGAACGAATGTGTGCGATACCAGATTCGATATTCTTTTTCACACGACGTTTACGAGTTTGTTGTTTACGAGCCATGTTAAGAAGGAACCTCCTTTACTTATTATTTTTTCTTGTTCGCTACAGTTTTACGAGGACCTTTACGCGTACGCGCATTATTCTTCGTATTTTGACCACGAACAGGTAAACCACGACGGTGACGGATACCACGGAATGAACCGATTTCCATCAGACGTTTGATATTTAATGAAGTTTCGCGACGTAAGTCACCTTCAAGTTTGTAAGAGTCTAATTGTTCACGGATTTTGTTTAACTCATCTTCAGTTAAGTCGCGTACGCGTGTATCTTCTGAAATACCTGCGTCAGCTAATACTTTCTGAGCTGTAGTTTTACCAATACCGTAAATGTAAGTTAATGAAATTACCACGCGTTTGTCGCGAGGAATATCAACACCAGCAATACGTGCCATGTACGTTGTGCACCTCCTTTAGAATTAACCTTGTTTTTGTTTGTGTTTAGGATTTTCACAGATTACCATTACTTTACCGCGTCGGCGAATTACTTTACATTTTTCGCAGATCGGTTTCACAGATGGTCTCACTTTCATCTAACCTAACCTCCTTAGTAGTCCGGAGCGCAAAAGATTATTTAAAACGGTATGTGATACGACCGCGAGTTAAATCATAAGGAGATAACTCGATAGTAACCTTATCTCCAGGTAGAATGCGGATAAAGTGCATACGAATCTTACCAGAAACGTGTGCTAGAATCACATGTCCATTTTCTAATTCTACCTTAAACATCGCGTTTGGCAAAGTCTCAACAACTGTCCCTTCGACTTCAATTACATCATCTTTCGCCATCTACTCTGTCTCCTCTCTATATGCAAATTAAAGTTCTCATCGTTACATCAAACGGATATCTGCTGCAACTATAGAAGCAACCTCGTTTCAACATATGTTTGGATTGTATGAGAGATGTTTGAAAGACGCTCGTCTGGTTTCGCTTCACACAATCCACGGAATATACAGAACCATTTAGGGCACTGAACCTCCCATGTTTACACGAATACCGGAATGTCTTTGATGAGATATTCATACCCGTTACACAGATGCTTCCACGAAACCCATTATACTCTTTCAAAAGTCATGTTGCACTTTTTAAAAGAAATATATACCGGGCACAATATGCTTTTGCAACTCTCAAAAAAAATTATGTTTCGTTGTTGCTCCCGCATGCCTCCCGCGGAAGCAGTATTCTGCGCCCGGAGCCGGGTATCAGCTGCGGCTGCCCTGTAAAAGAGCATCAAGATCAGCAAACACTTTGTTAATATCTTGCTGTCCATCTATATTTGTTAACACACCTTTTACTTCATAGTAGTTCAGTAATGGTTGTGCTTGTTTCATATTTACTTCCAGACGGTTTGCAACCGTTTCAGGATTATCATCCGCACGTGTGTAAAGCTCGCCACCATCTTTATCACATTTTCCTTCCTCAGCTGGAGGATTGAAAATTAGATGATAAGATGTTCCACAAGTTTTACAAATACGACGACCTGATAGACGAGCAACTAGCTCATCTTTTTCAACTTGGATGTTAATTGTATGTTCAATAGCTTTACCAAGATCAGCAAGGATGCTGTCTAAAGCTTCAGCTTGAGGAACAGTACGTGGGAATCCATCTAATAAGAAGCCCTTTTCACAATCATGTTTAGCAAGTCGCTCGCGAACAATACCAATCGTTACTTCATCAGGTACTAGAGCACCTTGATCAATGAACGATTTAGCTTGCAAGCCTAGTTCTGTACCATCTTTCATAGCAGCACGGAACATATCGCCTGTAGAAATATGAGGAATCGCGTACTTCTCAACGATTTTATCTGCTTGAGTACCTTTACCAGCACCTGGCAGACCCATTAAAACGATATTCATACGGAAATATTCCTCCCACAAAAGGTTTGCTGATTTCAGGAAACGATGGAACGTTCCCTAAAAACCAACATTATTTCATAAAGCCTTTGTAGTGACGTTTAACAAGTTGAGATTCTAGCTGTTTCATCGTTTCGAGCGCAACGCCGACTACGATAATTATACTAGTACCACCGATCTGCACTGTGGCAGGTAGATTCATAAAGTTTATGATTATAATCGGCATTACTGATATAACAGTTAAGAAAATCGCACCAACAAATGTCAGACGATATAACACGCTTGTTAAATACGTTTGAGTACTTTCACCAGGACGAATACCTGGAATGTAAGCACCTTGCTTTTTCAAGTTATCTGCCACATTTTCTGGATTCACTTGTATGAATGCATAGAAATATGTGAACGCGATGATCAAGGTAACGTAAACAATCATCCCAACAGGTTTTGTATAATCAAACGTGTTTTGAATAAATGTTGATACGCCACTTTCACCAAAGAACGGAACTAACGTACGAGGTGTCATCAGAAACGCTGATGCAAAAATTACCGGAATAACCCCTGCAGCATTTACTTTTAACGGTAAATGCGTTTGTTGAGAACCTGTTTGTTGATTGCGTCCAGTAACTCGTTTTGCATATTGAATTGGAATTTTACGTAGTGCTTGTTGCACATAGATAACTCCAACAACAACTGCTAGCAAAACTAAAGCAAGTAAACCAAGAATCACTAGATTGATAAATAACTTATCACCAGCACCCTCGATTTGCTGTGCATAGATTTGGTTAATGCCAGTCGGTAATGCCGCAACGATACCTGCGAAAATTACAACTGAAATACCATTTCCAACACCATGCGCAGTAATTTGGTCAGCAAGCCATACTAGGAATGCTGTACCCGCAGTTAATACAATTGAAATCGTAACATATGTTATAATTCCTTCTTCTTTAATCAAAGATCCACCATACATTCTATTAAAACCAAATGACATTGCGAATGATTGGATAAAGGCAAGAATAATTGTAAAGTAACGAGTAAATTGTGCAAGTTTACGTCTTCCGACTTCACCTTGCTTTGCCCACTCAGCAAATTTCGGTACTACGTCCATTTGCAATAACTGAACAATAATTGAAGCAGTGATGTAAGGCATAATCCCCATCGCGAAGATTGAGAAGTTCTTTAAAGCACCACCGCCAAAAGTATTCAGGAAACCAACGAGGTTAAACTCATCAGTTGCCTTTAATACATTTGCGTCAACGTTTGGTACTGGTACGAACGTACCAATACGGAAAACGATTAACATTAAAAGAGTAAAAATGATTTTATTTCGTATATCTCGAACACGCATAAAGTTAGAGATCGTCTGAAACATTAAATCACCTCAGTAGTTCCGCCGGCATTTTCAATTGCTTCTTTAGCCGAAGCTGAGAATTTATGAGCTTTTACTGTAAGCTTTTTGTTAAGAGTTCCGTTTCCAAGAACTTTAATTCCAGCTTTTTCATTGCTCACTAAACCTGATTCAAGTAATAATGCAGTTGTTACTTCTGCACCATCTTCAAAACGGTTTAATGTGTCAAGATTAACGATCGCGTACTCTTTACGGTTAATGTTAGTAAAGCCGCGTTTCGGTAAACGACGGAATAAAGGGTTTTGACCACCTTCGAATCCTGGGCGTACACCGCCGCCAGAACGAGAGTTTTGACCTTTATGACCTCTACCTGCAGTTTTACCGTTACCAGAACCGATACCGCGACCTACGCGGTTACGTACTTTACGGGAACCTTCTGCTGGTTTTAACTCATGAAGTTTCATATTGGATGGCACCTCCTTGTTCGTTAATTAAAAATTAGTTTTCTTTTACAGTAACTAAGTGAGCTACTACATCAATCATACCGCGAGTAGCTGCATTATCAGCTTTCTCAACAGTTTGGTTTAATTTACGTAAACCTAGTGCTTCAATAGTTTTGCGTTGTGCTGGTTTAGAACCAATCACAGATTTTGTAAGGGTGATTTCTAATTTGTTAGCCATTATCTTTCCCCCCTTATCCTAATATTTCTTCCACTGATTTACCACGTAATTTAGCTACGTCCTCTACGCGTTTTAATTCAGTTAAACCTTGAATAGTTGCACGCACCATATTGATTGGTGTGTTAGTTCCAAGAGATTTTGAAAGAATATCAGTAATACCAGCAAGTTCTAGTACGGCACGTACTGGACCACCAGCGATAACCCCTGTACCAGGAGCAGCAGGTTTAATTAGGATTTCTCCTGCACCAAAGCGACCTTGCACTAAGTGTGGAGTTGTTCCACCTACGCGTGGCACTTCGATTAAGTTTTTCTTCGCATCTTCAACAGCTTTACGGATAGCATCTGGCACCTCTTGAGCTTTACCAGTACCGAATCCAACGTGACCGTTTTTATCGCCAACAACAACTAATGCTGTGAAGCGGAAGCGACGTCCACCTTTAACAACTTTAGCAACACGGTTAATAGTAACTACGCGTTCTTCAAGTTCTCCAAGTTTGTTTGCGTCAATTCGACTCATGAAATGTGTCCCTCCTTTTTATTAGAATTCTAAACCGTTCTCACGTGCAGCTTCAGCTAAAGCTTTAACACGTCCATGATATAAGTAACCACCACGGTCAAATACTACAGCAGTAATATTTTTTTCCGTAGCGCGTTTTGCGATTGTTTCACCGACTTTAGTTGCAGCATCAACATTGCTACCAGCAGCTTCAAAACCATTTTCTTGAGAAGATGCGCTAACAATTGTTACGCCTGCTACGTCATCGATAAGTTGAGCGTAGATGTTCTTGTTTGAACGGAATACGTTTAAGCGTGGACGCTCAGCAGTACCCGAAATTTTAGAACGTACGCGCGCATGACGTTTTTTACGAACCTGATTTTTATCTTGTTTCGTAATCACAAGGGTCACTCCTTTCTAATGCTTAGACAGCATTATTTACCTGTTTTACCTTCTTTACGACGAACATATTCGCCTTCATAACGGATACCTTTACCTTTGTAAGGCTCTGGTGGACGCACGTCACGGATGTTAGATGCAAGAGCACCAACACGTTCTTTGCTAATACCTTTAACGATGATCTTAGTGTTTGAAGGAACTTCAACTTCTAAACCATCTTCAGGTGTGAACTCAACTGGATGTGAATAACCTACGTTAAGAACAAGTTTTTTACCTTGTAATTGCGCACGGTAACCGACACCGATTAGTTCTAATGATTTTTCGAAACCTGCAGAAACACCAGTAATCATGTTCGCTAAAAGCGCACGTGTTGTACCGTGGTTTGTGCGGTGTTCTTTTGAGTCAGAAGGACGAGATACAGAAATCACGTTACCTTCTTGCTCAATTTTCATATCTTGGTGGAAAGAACGAACAAGTTCGCCTTTAGGACCTTTAACGGTAACTGTGTTGTCAGCTGCAACAGTAACAGTTACGTTAGCTGGTACCTCGATAATTTTTTTACCTACACGAGACATTTAGTTGCACCTCCATTCATTTATTGCTAATTACCAAACGTATGCTAGAACTTCGCCGCCAACTTGTTTAGCGCGAGCTTCTTTATCTGTTAATAGACCTTGTGAAGTTGACACTAAAGCGATACCAAGACCGTTCAGTACTTTAGGCACTTCATTTGTTTTAGCATATACTCGTAGACCAGGTTTAGAAATACGTTTTAAGCCAGTGATAACGCGTTCGTTATCTTTACCGTATTTTAAGAAGATACGGATAATACCTTGCTTGTTGTCTTCCACGTATTCTACGTCACGTACGAAACCTTCACGCTTTAAAATTTCAGCGATTTCTTTTTTCACGTTGGAAGCTGGTACTTCTAACTTCTCGTGACGAACCATGTTCGCATTACGAATGCGAGTAAGCATATCTGCAATCGGATCAGTCATTGTCATTACATTTACCTCCTTCCCAAATTAGGGGATTACCAGCTGGCTTTTTTCACGCCAGGAATTTGTCCCTTATATGCAAGTTCTCGGAAACAAATACGGCAAAGTTTAAATTTACGATATACAGAGTGTGGACGGCCACAGCGTTCACAACGTGTATATTCTTGCACTTTAAACTTTTGCTTACGTTGTTGTTTAACGATCATAGATTTTTTAGCCACGTTTTCGCCCTCCTTGTTTAATTACTTTTGGAACGGCATACCGAATTGTGTCAATAACTCGCGAGCTTCTTCATCAGAATTCGCTGTCGTTACGATCACGATGTCCATACCGCGTACTTTTGAAACTTTATCGTAATCGATTTCTGGGAAAATTAATTGCTCTTTAACACCTAAAGTGTAGTTACCGCGACCGTCGAATGCTTTTTTAGAAACACCACGGAAGTCACGTACACGAGGTAGTGAAATTGAGATTAATTTGTCCAAGAATTCATACATACGCTCACCGCGTAATGTAACTTTAGCACCGATAGGCATACCTTCACGTAGACGGAAACCTGCGATCGATTTTTTCGCTTTAGTTACAACTGGTTTTTGACCAGTGATAATTGTTAATTCTTCTACAGCTGCATCTAATGCTTTTGAGTTTTGAACTGCATCACCAACACCCATGTTGATAACGATTTTGTCAACTTTCGGCAATTGCATAACTGATTTATATCCAAACTTGCTCATAAGAGCAGTTGAAACTTCATTTAAATATTTTTCTTTTAGGCGGCTCATTTGTGTACCTCCCTTCTTTTTATAGAAATTAGTCGATTACTGCACCTGATTTTTTTGCAACACGAACTTTTTTACCGTTTTCGATTTTATAACCTACACGAGTCGGCTCGCCAGATTTAGGATCGATTAGCATTACGTTCGAAACGTGAATTGCAGCCTCTTGGCTTACAATTCCACCTTGTGGATTCAATTGGTTAGGTTTTACGTGTTTTTTCACGATGTTCACACCTTCAACAAGAACGCGATCTTGTCTAGGGTAAGAAGCAAGGATAACGCCTTCTTTGCCTTTGTCCTTACCAGTGATCACCTTAACCTTGTCACCTTTTTTTACATGCATGCTGTCGCACCTCCTTGATTGGCACTATCATGAAATTAAAGAACTTCTGGAGCTAGAGAAACGATTTTCATGAAGTTGCTGTCACGTAATTCACGTGCAACAGGTCCGAAAATACGAGTTCCGCGTGGTGATTTATCATCACGAATAATTACACAAGCATTTTCATCAAATTTGATGTACGTACCATCTTTACGACGTACGCCTGATTTAGTACGAACGATAACAGCTTTAACAACGTCACCCTTCTTAACAACGCCACCTGGTGTTGCTTTCTTAACTGTACAAACAACGATATCACCGATGTTAGCAGTTTTACGGCCAGAGCCACCAAGGACTTTAATTGTAAGAACTTCACGTGCACCTGAGTTGTCAGCAACTTTCATACGACTTTCTTGTTGGATCACTTAGGTTACCTCCCTTCGGAAATTGGTTGTTCCGAAATAGTGTTATTAAATAATAACCGCTTTTTCTACAACTTCAACTAGACGGAAACGTTTAGTAGCTGATAGCGGGCGAGTTTCCATGATACGTACGATATCACCGATTTTCGCTGTGTTTAACTCATCATGAGCTTTAAACTTTTTAGAGTATTTTACACGTTTACCATAAAGCTTGTGCTTTTTGTGAGTTTCAACTAAAACAGAAATAGTTTTGTCCATTTTATCTGAAACAACGCGGCCCGTGTAAACTTTGCGTTGATTACGCTCAGTCATACTTGAAAACCTCCTTTATCAGTTATTTGCACTGATTTCTCTTTCACGAATAACAGTTTTCATACGCGCGATTGCTTTACGCACTTCACGAATACGAGCTGTGTTTTCTAATTGACCAGTCGCCAATTGGAAGCGAAGGTTGAAAAGCTCTTCTTTCAGTGATTTCACTTTCAATTCTAATTCAGAAGTGGCAAGGTCACGGATTTCATTAGCTTTCATTAGATTCACCACCAGTTTCTTGACGTTTTACGATCTTACATTTAACAGGAAGCTTATGTGATGCTAAACGAAGTGCTTCACGTGCGATCTCTTCAGATACACCAGCGATTTCGAACATTACTTTTCCTGGTTTTACTACTGCAACCCAACCTTCAGGAGAACCTTTACCAGAACCCATGCGGACTTCTAGAGGTTTTTTAGTGTAAGGTTTGTGTGGGAAGATTTTAATCCAAACTTTACCGCCACGTTTCATGTAACGAGTCATCGCGATACGTGCAGATTCGATTTGACGGTTAGTAATCCAGCTAGCTGTTTGAGCTTGTAAGCCCCATTCGCCGAAAGATACTTCTTTACCGCCTTTCGCTTCGCCACGCATGTTTCCGCGGTGTTCACGACGGTATTTTACGCGTTTAGGCAATAACATATTATTTGCCTCCTTCCACAGATTTCTTCGTAGGAAGAACTTCACCACGGTAGATCCATACTTTAACGCCTAATTTACCGTAAGTAGTGTCAGCTTCTGCGTGTGCATAGTCGATGTCAGCACGTAGAGTATGAAGTGGAACAGTTCCTTCACTATAGTGTTCAGCACGCGCGATATCAGCGCCACCTAAACGACCAGATACTTGTGTTTTAATTCCTTTTGCACCAGCACGAATTGTGCGTTGGATCGCTTGCTTTTGCGCACGACGGAATGATACACGGTTTTCTAATTGACGAGCGATGTTTTCAGCTACTAGACGAGCGTCAAGATCAGCACGTTTAATTTCGATAATGTTGATGTGTACACGTTTACCAGTTAAATCGCTAAGGTATTTACGAAGATTCTCAACTTCAGAACCACCTTTACCGATTACCATACCTGGTTTCGCAGTGTGAATTGTAATGTTTACACGGTTTGCAGCGCGTTCGATTTCTACTTTAGAAACAGAAGCGTCTTTAAGAGCCGTTTCAATATATTTACGCACTTTGATGTCTTCGTGAAGTAGAGTTGCATAGTCTTTTTCAGCGTACCATTTTGACTCCCAGTCACGAATAATACCAACGCGCAGTCCTATTGGATGTACTTTTTGACCCACGGATTAACCCTCCTTCTTCTCAGATACCACTAGAGTGATGTGGCTTGTGCGTTTGTTAATTGCGCTTGCACGTCCTTGTGCACGTGGACGGAAACGTTTTAATGTTGGACCTTCATCAACGAATACTTCAGAAACTACTAAAGAGTTGATGTCAAGATCGTAGTTATGCTCAGCGTTAGCAACTGCAGATTTTAATACTTTTTCAACGACTGGAGACGCCGCTTTTGGAGTATGACGTAAAATTGCAACTGCCTCACCAACTTGCTTGCCTCGGATTAAGTCTACAACTAGACGGACTTTACGAGGAGCAATGCGAACAGTACGAGCGATAGCTTTAGCTTGTGTCATTAGGATTTACCTCCTCTCAAAATTAGCGTCTTGTTTTCTTGTCGTCTGCACCGTGACCTTTGTAAGCACGTGTTGGTGCGAATTCACCAAGTTTGTGGCCTACCATATCTTCTGTTACGTATACAGGAACGTGTTTACGTCCATCATAAACAGCAATCGTTAAACCGATAAAAGTCGGGAAAATTGTAGAACGGCGAGACCAAGTTTTGATAACTTGTTTTTTCTCAGAAGCCTCTTGCGCTTCCACTTTTTTCATTAAGTGGTCATCAACAAAAGGTCCTTTTTTCAAGCTGCGACCCATGTAGGAACCTCCCTCCGTGATTCCACCACGGCTCTCACATAGAACCGTAGTTTAACCACTTTATTTTTTACGACTACGGATGATGAATTTATCCGTTTTGTTTTTCTTCTTGCGAGTTTTGTAACCAAGTGCTGGTTTACCCCAAGGAGTCATTGGTGATTTACGTCCGATTGGAGAACGTCCTTCACCACCGCCGTGTGGGTGATCGTTAGGGTTCATTACAGAACCACGAACTGTTGGGCGTTTACCTAACCAACGGCTACGACCTGCTTTACCGATGTGTACTAGTTCGTGTTGTTCGTTACCAACTTGACCGATTGTAGCGCGGCAAGTAGCTAACACTAAACGTACTTCACCAGATTGTAGACGAACGATTACGTATTTGTCTTCACGACCAAGTACTTGTGCAGAAGTACCAGCAGAACGTACTAATTGTCCACCTTTACCAGGTTTTAACTCGATGTTATGGATTGTAGTACCCATTGGAATGTTTGCTAATGGTAATGTATTACCTACTTTAATATCAGCATCTGGACCAGATACGATTGTTTGACCAACCTCTAGACCTTTTGGTGCTAAGATGTAAGCTTTTGCTCCATCAGCGTAGTTGATTAATGCGATATTCGCAGAACGGTTTGGATCATATTCAATAGTAGCAACTTTAGCCGGAATGCCATCTTTTACACGTTTGAAATCGATAACACGGTATTGCTTCTTATGTCCACCGCCATGATGACGAACAGTGATTTTACCTTGGTTGTTACGACCAGCTTTGCGTTTAGTTGGTTCAAGCAATGATTTCTCAGGCTTGTTAGTTGTAATTTCCGCAAAGTCTAAAGACGTCATATTACGACGACCATTAGAGGTAGGTTTATACTTTTTAATCGCCATTGTGTTTCCCTCCTTCTTGATTGTTCAAATCATAAATCCATAAAGGATTACATTTCGAATAATTCGATTTCTTTGCTATCAGTAGTTAATTTAACAATCGCTTTACGACGTTTGTTAGTGTAACCACCGTAGCGGCCAACGCGTTTGAATTTACCTTTGTAGTTAAGAACGTTTACTTTCTCAACTTTCACACCAAAGATTTCTTCTACAGCGTCTTTTACTTGAGTTTTGTTAGCGCGAGTGTCTACTTCGAAAGTATACTTTTTCTCTGCCATAAGTTCTGAAGAACGCTCAGTAATGACTGGACGTTTTAAAATATCACGTGCTTCCATTATCCAAGCACCTCCTCAACTTTTTCTACTGCAGACTTTGTGAATACAACTTTATCGTGACCTAATAGATCAAGAACGTTGATTCCGTTTGCAGTTAAAACTGTTACACCAGGGATGTTACGAGCAGATAATGCTACGTTTTCATCTAGGTCAGCAGTTACGAATAAAGATTTTTTCTCTAAAGAAAGATCTTTAAGGATTTTTGTGAATTCTTTTGTTTTTGGTGCTGCTAGTGAAAGAGCATCAAGAACTAAGAAGTTCTGTTCTACTACTTTAGCTGATAAAGCAGATTTAAGAGCTAAGCGACGAACTTTTTTCGGTAATTTATAAGAATAGCTACGTGGAGTTGGGCCGAATACGACACCACCACCGCGCCATTGTGGAGAACGGATAGAACCTTGACGAGCACGACCAGTTCCTTTTTGACGCCATGGTTTACGACCACCACCAGCAACTTCAGAACGGTTTTTAACCTTGTGATTACCTTGACGTAGAGAAGCACGTTGTGCAACTACAGCGTCGAATAATACTGCTTCATTTGGCTCGATTCCGAAGATCGCATCGTTTAATTCGATTTCACCAACTGAAGCACCTGTTTGACTAAGTACAGATACTTTTGTCATTCCTGTTTCCTCCTTTCCTTAGGTGATTACTTAGCTTTAATTGCAGTTTTAACTGTAACTAGAGCTTTTTTAGAACCAGGAACATTACCTTTAACAAGTAGTAAGTTACGTTCCGCATCAACTTTCACGACTTCTAAGTTTTGGATTGTAACTACTGTGCCACCCATTTGACCAGGTAATTTCTTTTGTTTGAATACGCGGTTCGGAGCAACTGGACCCATTGAACCAGGACGACGGTGGTAACGAGAACCGTGGGCCATAGGACCACGAGATTGACCATGGCGTTTAATTACACCTTGGAAACCTTTACCTTTAGTAACACCTGTTACATCAATTACATCGCCTTCTGCGAAAATTTCTACTTTGACTTCTTGACCAACTTCGTATTCTTCAACGTTCACGTTGCGGAATTCACGAATGAAGCGCTTAGGAGCAGTGTTCGCTTTTGCTACGTGACCTTGTTCTGGTTTGTTAGAAAGCTTAACGCGCTTGTCTTCGAAACCAACTTGGATAGCTTCGTAGCCATCTGTATCAGCAGTTTTCTTTTGAAGAACTACGTTTGGAGTAGCTTCGATAACTGTTACCGGGATTAAATCGCCGTTTTCAGCAAAAACTTGTGTCATACCAATTTTTCTACCTAAGATTCCTTTAGCCATTTGTCACACCTCCTGTAAGTTTTGAATAGTTATATTTTTACCATTAAAGTTTGATTTCGATATCAACGCCAGATGGTAAATCAAGTTTCATTAACGCGTCAACAGTTTGTGGTGTTGGGTTAACGATATCGATCAGACGTTTATGCGTACGCATTTCGAATTGTTCACGAGAATCTTTGTACTTGTGAACGGCACGAAGAATCGTGTACACAGACTTCTCAGTTGGAAGTGGAATCGGACCTGATACACTTGCACCTGAACGTTTTGCAGTTTCCACAATTTTCTCAGCAGACTGATCTAAAATACGGTGATCATACGCTTTTAAACGAATACGAATCTTTTGTTTTGCCATTATTTTCCCTCCTTCTCGCCTATTTTCTAGACATTCTCCACGAAAATTTTCCGTCACACCGCCATGGCAAAGCGGCCGGGTGTGTCGGCAACCTCTCGTTTCATCGCAGTCAAAGACCAACATTCAACATTATACCCAATAAAAAAAGAATAAGCAAGTCTTTTCGCTAAATTCTTTTAAATGTTGTTGATATTCTTACTACTAATATTTCTCGTTCCTCTAAACCGTTTACTAGTATATAAAATTCTCATGCACTTTGCAACACATAAGGTTGTTATATCAACGTTTTCGAATATTTCAAACAATAACAAACTGCAAGAACTAGTTTGTAAAGGACTGGTGAACTCAATTTGAAGATGATGCACTTAGTTATGACGGCATTAACAATCTATAATCTCATAAAGACAAAAAAAGCAGCCTCTAATAGTTAGAAGCCGCTCTTTCTATTACTTATAAGAAAAATACACATGCAACCCAGCCAAATATAATAAGTGGGATGTTTATAAAAATAAACGTTGGCACACATGTATCCCAAATGTGATTATGCTGTCCATCTACATTTAAACCTGCAGTTGGTCCAAGAGTAGAATCTGAAGCAGGAGAGCCTGCATCACCTAAAGCACCTGCTGTACCTATAAGACAGATAATCGCCAAAGGACTCATTCCTAACCCTTGTGCGAGAGGCACAAATAAGGTTGCAATAATAGGTACTGTCGCAAAGGATGAACCAATCCCCATCGTCACTATTAAACCGATGACCAACATTATCAATATAGCTAGACTCTTATTGCCTTGGAGAATTGATAGCGAGTTTGCGATTAAGCTATCTACATGACCCGTGGCGTTAATAACAGATGCAAAACCATTTGCAGCGATCATCACAAAACCGATAAAGGCCATCATCTTCATTCCCTCAGAAAGAATCTCATCTGCCTCTCTCCATTTAAGTGCACCAGTAAAATACATCATCATAATTCCTGCAAAGGCGCCTACAATCATCGAATCAGTATAAATTTGTGCACATAGAGAGACAATTAAAGCCACAGTCGTAGAAAAAATAACGAACTTACTGACATGAACGTTTAAAGACTCTGTATCAACATCTTTATTTTGATATTGTCTAGGTTTTCGATATACGAAAAAGGCTACACATAATCCAATTAACATCCCCAGAACGGGTATAGCCATCGCTACTGGTACATCACGTGAAGATGCCTCCATACCTGCCTTGGTAACTTGAGTAGAAACGATATCTTGGAAAATAGCTCCGAAGCCAGCAGGTACGAAGCTATACGTTCCTATTAAACCAACAGCAATTAATGTAGCAATCACTCGTCGGTCTACTTCTAACATATTTAATACCCTTAAAATCGGAGGGATCAATAACGGGATAAAGGCTATATGAATTGGAATTAAGTTTTGCGAGAAAATAGACATCATAAAGATCAGTAGGAAAATTAAAACCTTTACTAAACCTTTTCGATTACTTGTACCATTTTTATTTAATATGTTTAAAATCCCTGCAATCATTAATTCAGGAATTCCTGTTTTTGAAATGGCAATAGCGAAACCACCAAGCAACCCATAACTTAAAGCAATCGTTGCGCCTGCTCCTAATCCTTCTGTAAATGATTGTACAGTTGCTTCAATACCCATGCCGCTTGTTAGACCTCCTGCGAAGGCGCCCAACACAAGAGAAAGAACAACATTGATACGGAGCAAGCTTAATATTAACATGACAGCCACGGCCACAATTACTGCGTTCATTTTAACACTTCACTTTCGTACACTAGATTACTAATATACTAAACTTTAATCGTCTAATACTTGAAAGTCAAGTTGTTTTTATACCCTGGAAAAATCCCCTAAATTCAAACAACAAAAAAACAGTATGACCTTAACTAATCATACTGCTTTAAGACTTCTTCCTATTTATAACGATCCACGAATGACTTTTTTATAATAGCCAACAGAAAGTACAGCGAAGATAGCATATAACGCTATATAGCAGCTCATAGCAATCCACAATGGTGCGGTTAACTCTGAACCGAATAAAAACCATCCTGACTTAACAGCAAAGTAACTATGAAGTAGCCCTATTATTAATGGAACACCAAAATTAAAGGCTTGTTTCATATAAATACCTTTCATAATATCTTTTTCAGCGAAGCCAATTTTTCTTAATATCGTATAAGAGCCTCGCTCCTCTTCAGCCTCAGACATTTGCTTAAAGTATAAAATACTACCTGTTGTCATTAAAAATGCTAATCCTAAAAATGCTGCGGTAAATATTGTAATTCCTAATGATTCAATATTCCCCTTACGTTCTTCTTCATAGGATTGTATAAGGTTTGGATAATTTTCTTCATTTAATTGTATATATAACTTCTCTGCTTGAGCTAAATCACTTTTATTCTTTATCTTAATAGAAGTTTGTTTGTGCCATTCAGAAGCGCTTGAATAAGTAGCTAGTTTTTCAAACAATGCATCTGAAACTACAAAAATCGGTCCCCCAGGCCCAGCAGTCACAGTACCACTTATAATACTTTCATGTTGAACATCTTTGACATGAAGCGTTTCTTCTTTAGGTACCTCTGGACCTCCAGGAGTGACAACAACATCACGATCCTTTTCAAGTGGAAACATCTCTGCCATATAACCACCATAGTTTGTTAATATAACATCATTATCCGAAACGGAAGCTTCAGGAACTATTTGTTGATAATCAGAAAGTGGGATTGTATAAATGATTCCTTCTAAACCAAAAAGGGGATTATCTTTATTTTGCTGTTCTTTCGATAATAGCTGTGAAAAGGAAGCTGAAACACTCTGCAATCGGAAATCGCTTTTATCAAAAGCAATATGATTGTCCTCTAGCTTCTTTAAAAATTCCTGGTCCTTATCTTCAAGTAAAACGTAATCACCAGGTACTCGGCTATATGCCGACGATTCTGATGAATAATACGAAATATACGCTAAAGTTGTAACCCCAAGTGAAACACCTGTTAAAACCGTAATAAGCGTTAAGGATTTCGCATTACCCTTCATACGATGCATAATCGGTGTTAATGCTAATACATCACGCACAGTTAAATGTCCATTTTTCTTAAGACGAATTGAATTCATAATAAATGCTACAGAGAAACGGAAAACAAGGAACGTCCCACCTATGGTAGTTGCTAAAATAATAATCATATTAAGTGTTAAATTACCCTGAGAGTTAATATCAAAGAGCTTCGTTGATGCATAGTAGCCATATGCAATAAATACAAGTCCCAAAAAGCCAATAACCATTTGTAATGGGCTGAAACGTTTTACGCGCTCATCAGCTTGCTTAGAAGCACTGAATAATGATAGTAATGATACACGGTAAATCATCAAAGCCATTTGCACAAGTACAATGACTAGTAGAATGGCAAATACTGAGATAGACTGCTGTAATGCCTCTGTACTAAATGTCATCGTCACAAGTGCCTCTTTTTCGAGTACGCGCAGTAAAACCATTGCAAATAAGCGTGAACTAAAGAACCCTGCAAGTATACCTAAAACGACCGCGCCTACAAATAATAAGATACTTTCTACCGCTAATAAACGTACGATAAGCCCCTTTGTCATCCCTATTAGCTGATACAAGCCTATCTCCTTACTACGACGCTTCATAAATAGATGGTTGGCATATAGGACGAAAAATAAGACAATAAAGTACAGCATATAGGTTGCTGCTTTAAAACCCGCTGTGGCCGTACCGCTCTTCTCTACTGTAGCGAGCACTTCAGCATTATTTTGCAATGTCACAAAAGAAAAATATAAAGTCACACTAAAAATAAGTGCGAAAAAATATAAATAATAATGCTTCATATTTTTCTTCATACTGCGCAATACGAGTTTACTAAGACTCATAGCCGTCACCGCCTAGCACACTTTGCGTATGCATGATTTCTTGGAAAAATGCCTGTCTCGTTTTATCTCCTTTATATAGCTCACTATAAATAAGTCCGTCCTTTAAAAATAAAACACGTGTACAAAAACTCGCTGCTACCGCATCATGCGTAACCATCATAATTGTTGCTTTTTTTGACTCATTAATACTTTGTAGATTTTTCAAAAGTGCAGTAGCTGATTTAGAGTCAAGTGCGCCTGTAGGTTCATCAGCAAATACAAGTGAAGGATTTGTAATTAGTGCCCGAGCTGCCGATGTACGTTGCTTTTGACCACCTGATATTTCATTTGGATATTTGTTTAAAATCTCAGCAATACCTAATAAATGTGTAAGCTCCTTTACACGACTCTCTGCAACAGCCTTTGGTAGTCTGCCAATAGCTAATGGTAGTAGAATATTCTCTTTCACCGTTAGTGTATCTAATAAATTATAATCTTGGAATATGAACCCCAATTGTTCACGACGGAAATTAGCTAACTCCTTCTCCTTCATACCACGTAAGTTTTGACCATTTATTTCAATAACACCTTCTGTAGCAAAGTCGATTGAACACAAAACATTTAAGAGTGTTGTCTTCCCAGATCCTGAAGGTCCCATAATGCCAACAAATTCACCTTGATTTACTTCTACATCAATACCCTTTAACACTTCTTGGGCTGTTGATTTTTTACCATATACTTTTTTTACTTTACGACCAATTAAAACCGCCACTTGTAAACGCCCCTTTCTATAGTTCAAGTGTACCCTGTCTACGTCGGCAATTCGTGTGTTTTACATGACAATATAAAAAGGTAGGTGACAATTTCGTCATCTACCTGTTAGTTTGACATATTCATTTTGTAATGGAAAACGTAATGTAAATATCGAGCCTTCACCTACACTAGATTGGACGGTAATACGGACGCCAATTTTCTGTGCCACATTATGTGCTAAGTATAGACCCATACCTGTAGATTGTGCAGACTCCCTTCCGGCTGTTCCAGTGTACGATTTATTAAATATTCGTGGTAGATCCTCCTGACGAATACCAATACCTGCATCTTTTATATGTAATAGTGTTGCCCCAGTAGCATCTACTTCAGTAAATATCAATACCTCTGAATTTGCGGGACTATATTTAATCGCATTGGACAGAATTTGTCGGATGATAAAGGCTAGCCATTTGCCGTCCGTCGTCACTGTATCTGTTAACTCTTCCACATCAAAACCAATACCTTTTTCTATACACCATGCCTGCATAGCTCTTATTTCTTTATAGACAACGGTTTTTAGTTCAATGTCCATCATATAATTATCTTTTTCAATAGAAGCTAATCGTGTTTGGTGTAGCTGCTGATCAACCAATAAATGCAGTCTTAGCCATTCTGTCTCTAATTTACGACGTAATGTCAAATCTTCTACGCGATCCAGCATTAAATTAACTGCAGTTAAAGGTGCCTTTACTTCATGAACCCATGCTAGAAGTTCATCCGAATATTCCTGCAGCTGTACCTTTGCTTGATTTAACTCTGTGTTCTTACCGTAGAGAACTTCTTCAATTTTCGTAAAGTATGCCGTTTGAAAAGGCGATAACACTAAATTTTTGCTATGCACGTCATCAAATTGGTTTTCAACATTTCCTAGGAAATTTTTCAGCCGCCCTACTTCTACTACGTATCGCCAAAAAAGAAAGATCATAAAGCTAATAAGCATGCTAATGTTAATATACAAAATCGAGATTCCCACTAATCCAACGTCTAAAGAAAATAAAACATTGATCAAAACGATGATAAAAACAAAAAAGCCTATCCATGCGAGGCGTTCTCTTAAAAATAAAATGAGCATTGTCCATCACGTCCCTTGTGTTAAAGCCATATAACCTAGTCCCTTTTTAGTTAAAATCACTTCTTGTAACCCTATTTCCTCAAGCTTAGTACGTAATCGATTAACATTTACCGATAATGTATTATCATTGACAAAGCGTTCATCGTCCCATAACTTTCTCATTAAATCATCTCTAGAAACAATTTGATCGACCTTCTCCGCTAATACACGTAAAATAAAGAGCTCATTTTTAGTTAATGAAGCAAGCTTACCCTCATACATAATTTCACTGCGCGCATAGTCAATAACTGCACCATTAAACCGTGTAACATCCATTGATTCTTCTATATAATCATATGTACGACGTAAAACGGCTTGTACCTTTGCAAGTAATACCTCCATATGGAACGGCTTTTGTACAAAATCATCTGCACCCATTTGCATTGCCATAACCATATCCATTGGATGGTCTCGTGAAGATAGAAAGAGAATGGGCACCTTTGAAATATGACGTATTTCACGACACCAATGAAAGCCATCATAGGCAGGTAGCTGAATGTCTATCAATACAAGCTGTGGTTTTTCCTCAATAAAATCGTCCATTACCTTTTGAAAATCTTTAGCACCTACAACTTGAAGAGACCACTGTGCAAAACGTGTCTGGATCATTTCGAAAATGGATGGATCGTCTTCTATCAACAATATTTTCATCTCCACTTGCAAACTCTCCTTCCAAGAAATGTTTATTATGTATATTGAAAGGGATGCGATTCTACACTCTACAGGCTGTATTAGATTTTATCCCCAGCAATTTCGTAGATAAAAGATTTTCTTCCCACTTTATCCTGCTGAAATTCTTATGCTCTTTGGCATTTCAGCCAGTATGTATACATAAGATAATCTAATTAAAATAAAATTATCAAATGTTTTTAACTTATTTTAACATAAAAAACCAATCTGTAAGCGTCCCTACAGATTGGTTTTAAAAATAAGCTAAATGCTTAAATTATTTTTGGATAGAAGCAACTACGCCAGCGCCTACAGTACGGCCACCCTCACGGATAGAGAATTTAGTACCTTCTTCAAGAGCGATTGGAGCGATAAGTTCTACTGTCATTTCGATGTTATCGCCAGGCATTACCATTTCAACGCCTTCTGGTAAGTTACAGATACCTGTTACGTCAGTTGTACGGAAGTAGAACTGAGGACGGTAGTTAGTGAAGAATGGAGTATGACGGCCACCCTCTTCTTTTGATAAAACATAAACTTCAGCTTTGAAGCTTGTGTGTGGAGTGATTGAACCTGGTTTAGATAATACTTGACCACGTTGGATATCTTCACGAGCTACACCACGAAGTAAAGCACCGATGTTGTCACCAGCTTCAGCATAGTCTAATAATTTACGGAACATTTCTACACCAGTTACAGTTGTAGATTTAGCTTCTTCAGTAATACCTACGATTTCAACTACGTCACCAACTTTAACTTGACCACGTTCAACACGGCCAGTTGCAACTGTACCACGACCAGTGATAGAGAATACGTCCTCTACTGGCATCATGAATGGTTTGTCAGTTTGACGTTCTGGAGTTGGGATGTAAGAATCTACAGCGTCCATTAATTCAACGATTTTTTCTTCCCATTCTGCTTCGCCTTCAAGAGCTTTAAGAGCAGAACCTTTGATTACTGGAAGATCGTCACCTGGGAAGTCATATTCAGATAGTAGGTCACGGATTTCCATTTCTACTAATTCTAATAATTCTTCGTCGTCTACCATATCACATTTGTTCATGAATACTACTAAGTATGGAACACCTACTTGACGAGATAAAAGGATGTGTTCACGAGTTTGTGGCATTGGGCCGTCAGCAGCAGATACTACTAAGATACCGCCGTCCATTTGTGCAGCACCAGTGATCATGTTTTTAACATAGTCAGCGTGTCCTGGGCAGTCAACGTGTGCATAGTGACGAGTATCAGTTTCGTATTCTACGTGAGAAGTATTGATTGTGATACCACGTTCTTTTTCTTCTGGAGCGTTATCGATATCAGCGTATGATTTAGCTTCTCCACCCATTTTTTTAGAAAGAACTGTTGCGATAGCAGCAGTTAAAGTAGTTTTACCATGGTCAACGTGTCCGATTGTACCAATGTTAGCATGCGTTTTTGAACGGTCGAATTTTTCTTTAGCCATTAGAGATTGCCTCCTCAAAATTATATGTTTATATTTTTTTAAAATTTATAGAATGATTGCTGATGGCGAACGGGCCCATCCGCCATCCCACAATCATAGCTTACAAATTAGTTATACTTTATGCAAGATGAAAATTCAATTATTCACCTTTATTTTTTTTAACGATTTCAGCAGCGATCGATTTTGGAACTTCTTCATAATGATCGAATGTCATTGAGAATACCCCACGACCTTGCGTTGCTGAACGAAGAGTTGTTGCATATCCAAACATTTCCGATAAAGGAACCATTGCACGAACAACTTGTGAGTTACCGCGAGCTTCCATACCCTCAACGCGTCCGCGACGAGAAGTAATGTTACCCATGATATCACCAAGGTATTCTTCTGGAATTACAACTTCTACTTTCATCATTGGTTCTAAGATAACTGCGTCACATTGTTTAGCAGCTTCTTTAAGAGCCATAGATGCAGCAATTTTGAACGCCATCTCATTCGAGTCAACGTCATGGTAAGAACCGAATACTAATTTCGCTTTAATGTCGATAAGTGGGTAACCAGCTACTACACCGCGGTCAAGAGAGTCACGAAGACCAGCTTCTACAGCAGGAATGTATTCACGAGGTACTACACCACCAACGATAGCGTTTTCGAATTCGAAGCCTTTACCTTCTTCATTTGGAGAGAACTCAATCGTTACGTCACCATATTGTCCACGACCACCAGATTGGCGAGTGAATTTACCTTGAACTTTTGCAGAGCTACGGAATGTTTCACGGTAAGATACCATTGGAGCACCTACGTTAGCTTCTACTTTAAATTCACGGCGCATACGGTCAACTAAGATATCAAGGTGAAGCTCACCCATACCTGAGATGATTGTTTGACCAGTTTCTGTGTCAGTGTGAGCACGGAAAGTTGGATCCTCTTCTTGAAGTTTTTGTAAAGCTTGACCCATTTTATCTTGGTCAGCTTTTGATTTTGGTTCTACAGAAAGAGAAATTACTGGCTCAGGGAATTCCATTGATTCAAGAATAACTAGGTTTTTCTCGTCACATAGAGTATCACCAGTAGTAGTATCTTTAAGACCTACTGCTGCTGCGATGTCCCCAGCGAATACTTTAGAAATCTCTTCACGAGAGTTTGCGTGCATTTGTAGGATACGACCTACACGCTCACGTTTACCTTTAGAAGAGTTTTGTACGTATGAACCTGATTCTAATGTTCCAGAGTACACACGGAAGAAAGTTAATTTACCTACGAATGGGTCAGTCATAACTTTGAATGCAAGAGCTGAGAATGGCTCTTCATCTGAAGAATGACGTTCTAATTCTTCGTCACCATCAACATCAGTACCTTTGATTGCTGGTACATCTAATGGAGATGGTAAGTAATCGATAACTGCATCTAACATTGGGCGTACGCCTTTGTGTTTGAATGCTGTACCACAGATTACTGGGTAGAATTCTACTGCGATCGTAGCACGACGGATAGCCGCTTTAAGTTCAGCAATAGAAATTTCTTCGCCTTCTAAATATTTTTCCATGATTTCTTCATCAACACTTGCAACAGCATCGATTAATTTTTCACGGTATTCTTCAGCTTGTGCGCGGTGTTCTTCAGGGATTTCACCTTCAGTCACTGCTGTACCTTTTTCGTCACCATAGAAAGTAGCTTTCATTTCAACTAAGTCAATGATTGCTGAGAACTGATCTTCAGCGCCGATAGGTAATTGGATAGGGTGAGCGTTTGCTTGTAAACGTTCGTGTAGAGTTCCTACAGAATATAGGAAGTCTGCACCTGTTTTATCCATTTTGTTAATGAACACGATACGTGGAACGCCGTAAGTTGTAGCTTGACGCCATACTGTTTCAGTTTGAGGCTCAACACCAGATTGAGCATCAAGAACTGTTACAGCACCATCAAGTACGCGTAGTGAACGTTCAACTTCTACAGTGAAGTCTACGTGTCCAGGAGTATCGATGATGTTTACACGGTGGCCGTTCCATTGAGCTGTTGTTGCAGCAGAAGTGATTGTAATACCACGTTCTTGCTCTTGCTCCATCCAGTCCATTTGAGAAGCGCCTTCATGAGTTTCACCAATTTTGTGAATCTTACCTGTGTAATAAAGGATACGCTCAGTTGTTGTTGTTTTACCAGCATCAATGTGAGCCATGATCCCAATATTACGTGTATTCTCTAGGGAGAATTCGCGTTTCATAGGTATTTCTCCTTCCATATTGGGCGTATGCGGTTTAGATATTGATTACCAACGGTAGTGAGCGAATGCTTTGTTCGCTTCTGCCATTTTGTGCATATCTTCACGTTTTTTAACTGATGCACCTGTGTTGTTAGAAGCATCCAGGATTTCGTTAGCTAAACGCTCTTCCATAGTTTTTTCACCACGAAGACGAGCGTAGTTAACTAGGTAACGAAGACCTAAAGTTGTACGACGTTCTGGACGTACTTCTACTGGTACTTGATAGTTAGAACCACCAACACGGCGAGCACGAACTTCAAGAACTGGCATTACGTTGTTTAGGGCAGCTTCGAATACTTCAATTGGATTTTCACCAGAACGTTCTTTAACGATATCGAACGCACCGTATAAAATCTTTTGAGAAGTACCTCTTTTACCATCAACCATCATTTTATTAATTAAACGAGTTACTAGTTTTGAACTATAAATTGGATCTGGTAACACGTCACGTTTGGAAACAGGACCTTTACGAGGCATGTGTTTTCCTCCTTTCGAATAGTTATCGATTTATTTTATAAGAATTATTTTGTCATAGTTGACTGGCAAATTCCCAATCTGCTAGCAAGATTAAAAATTTGCGACAACTATTTTAAAGTTCATTATTAAGCAACGCTTAATAATGTTAAATTATTTTTTTTCTTTAGGGCGTTTTGTTCCGTATTTAGAACGTGATTGTAAACGACCGTTTACACCAGCTGTATCAAGAGCACCACGTACGATATGGTAACGAACACCCGCTAAGTCTTTTACGCGTCCGCCACGGATAAGAACAACACTGTGCTCTTGTAAGTTGTGGCCTTCACCTGGGATATAAGCAGTTACCTCGATTTGGTTAGTTAAACGTACACGAGCGTATTTACGTAACGCTGAGTTTGGTTTACGAGGTGTCATTGTACCTACACGAGTACAAACTCCGCGTTTTTGTGGAGATTTAACATCAGTTAAAGATTTTTTAAATGAGTTATATCCTTTGTTTAACGCTGGTGATTTTGATTTCGTGCTTTTAGATTGACGAGGCTTACGTACTAATTGGTTAATTGTAGGCATCGATTTTTCCTCCCTTCATTTATTCCTTGTTAATACCACACATCCAGGTGGTTCATTTTTTGGGTAAAAACAAAGTCTTTGTGTTTAATACACAAAAACTACTCTACAGTAATCGCAACTACTGCAGCTCCAACATGGATTCCACAGGCCTTGCCCAGTTTCTTTTTCGACTCAACAAGAGTAACTGGTATACCGATTTCTCTCGCGAAAGATATGGCCGAATCGGTTACCCAATTGTCTGCATCAAGTGCCACAAAAAGTTCTTTCACTGAACCGGCTCGCATTGCTTTTACTGTTTGCTTTGTACCTATGATTGTTTGACTATCCCTTACTCTATCATAAGACATTTTCATATCCTCCGAAGTACAGACAGTTAACTATCAACCTTCAATATATTATCATTACCAATTTCGACTGTCAACTCATATCTTTAAAAAGTCCGAAGAGATGATAAAAATACATCTCCTCGGCACTTATTTTAATGATTATTCAGCAGAAATTAGGTTTTCTGTCTCAAGCTCATCTTTTTCAATACGGATTTGACGGTAACGTTGCATACCAGTACCTGCAGGAACAAGTTTACCGATAATTACGTTTTCCTTCAGACCAAGAAGTTCATCACGTTTACCTTTAATAGCAGCATCCGTTAACACACGAGTTGTTTCTTGGAATGATGCAGCAGATAAGAATGATTCTGTTTCAAGAGACGCTTTTGTAATACCAAGGATCACAGGACGACAAGTTGCAGGGTTTTTGCCATTCATAACAGCATCTACGTTTGCCTCTGAGAATTGGTGAATATCTAGTAATGAACCTGGTAATAATTCTGTATCTCCAGCTTCAATTACACGTACTTTACGAAGCATTTGGCGAACCATTACCTCGATATGTTTATCACCGATTTCTACCCCTTGCATACGGTATACTTTTTGTACTTCTTTTAACAGGTATACTTGAACTGTTGAAACGTCTTTAACTTTTAACAATTGTTTTGGATCGATAGAACCTTCTGTTAATACTTGACCACGTTCTACAAAGTCGCCTTCTTGTACTTTCAGACGAGCATTGTAAGGTGCTGCGTATTTACGTGTTTCTACTTCACCTTCAATTGTAATCTCTTTTAGACCTTCACGAATTTCAGTGATGTCTGAAACAGTACCTGCGATATCAGAAATAACTGATTGACCTTTAGGATTACGTGCTTCGAAAATCTCTTGGATACGTGGAAGACCTTGTGTAATATCATCCCCGGCAACCCCACCTGTATGGAATGTACGCATTGTTAACTGTGTACCTGGTTCACCGATTGATTGAGCCGCAATAATACCAACTGCTTCTCCAACTTCAACCTCTTCACCTGTTGCTAAGTTCATGCCGTAACATTTTTTACATACGCCATGTTTTGTATTACATGTAAACGCAGAACGGATTGTAACTTCTTCGATACCTAGCTCTATAATGTTACGAGCGATATCTTGGTCGATTAAACCGTCTTTTTCTAAAATTACATCGCCCGTTTCTGGATGATGGATTGTTTTCTTCGTATGACGACCGATAATACGTTCATCTAACGCTTCAATTAGCTCTGTGCCTTCCATTAACGCACCGATTGTTAAACCACGGTCAGTTCCACAGTCATCCTCACGAACGATAACATCTTGTGCTACGTCAACAAGACGACGTGTTAAGTAACCTGAATCGGCAGTTTTTAGGGCTGTATCGGCAAGACCTTTACGAGCACCGTGAGTTGAGATGAAGTACTCTAATACCGTTAAACCTTCACGGAATGAAGATTTAATTGGAAGTTCGATGATACGACCAGCCGGGTTGGCCATCAGACCACGCATACCAGCTAACTGTGTAAAGTTAGATGCGTTACCACGGGCACCTGAGTCAGACATCATAAAGATTGGGTTTGTTTTCTCAAGCGACTTCATTAGCTTAGATTGAATTTCATCTTTCGCAGCACTCCAGCTTGAGATAACGCGATCATAACGCTCATCTTCCGTGATGAAACCACGACGGAATTGCGCTTGAACTTTATCTACTTTTTCTTGAGCTACCGCTAAAATTTCGCCTTTGTCTGGTAATACGACGATGTCAGATACACCTACTGTGATACCAGCGCGTGTTGAATATTTGAATCCTAGGTTCTTCATGCGGTCAAGCATTTTAGATGTTTCAGTAATGTGGAAACGTTTAAATACTTCAGCAATGATATTACCTAAGAATTTTTTACGGAATGGATTTACAACTGGTACTGATGCAAAGTGTTTGCGCAGTACAGCTGTGCGTTGTGCTTCTACTTTACCTTTTTCATCAAGTCCCTTATAAGCAGCATCTGCTTCAAGCTCTTTTAACGTTTCTTCATCAATTGTTAAGTTAACGAAGTAGTTGCTTGGTGTTTCTTGCTCTAAGTTGAAATCAGTTGGCTCATTAATGTATGGGAATGATTTAGGCAAGATTTCGTTAAAGATTACTTTACCAACAGTCGTTAATAAGAACATATTATTTTGTTCCTCAGTAAATGTTGGGTTATTTAACGAGCTTGCTTTAATCGCAATACGAGTATGCAAATGAACATGACCTGTATCATATGCAATTAATACTTCGTTTGGTCCATAGAAAATTGTTCCTTCGCCGCGAGCTGTTTCACGTTCAAGTGTTAAGTAGTAGTTTCCTAATACCATATCTTGAGATGGTGTTACAACTGGTTTACCGTCTTTCGGGTTCAGGATATTTTGTGCAGCAAGCATTAGAAGACGAGCCTCTGCTTGCGCTTCCGCTGATAATGGTACGTGAACCGCCATTTGGTCACCATCGAAGTCAGCGTTATAAGCTGTACATACTAATGGGTGAAGACGAATAGCACGACCTTCAACTAGTGTTGGTTCAAACGCTTGAATACCAAGACGGTGAAGCGTAGGTGCACGGTTTAGTAATACTGGATGCTCACGAATAACATCTTCTAAAACGTCCCATACATCGTTGTTTAAACGCTCTATTTTACGTTTAGCAGATTTAATATTATGAGCTAGGCCACGTTCTACTAACTCTTTCATTACGAAAGGCTTGAATAATTCAATTGCCATTTCTTTTGGTAGACCACATTGGTACATTTTTAAGTTTGGACCTACTACGATAACCGAACGACCAGAGTAGTCAACACGTTTACCAAGTAAGTTTTGACGGAAACGACCTTGTTTACCTTTCAGCATATGTGAAAGTGATTTTAATGGACGGTTACCAGGACCTGTTACAGGACGACCACGACGACCGTTATCAATTAATGCATCAACAGCTTCTTGTAACATACGTTTTTCGTTTTGTACGATGATACTTGGAGCACCAAGGTCTAGTAAACGTTTTAAACGGTTATTACGGTTGATTACACGACGATATAAATCGTTTAAGTCAGAAGTTGCGAAACGGCCACCATCTAATTGCACCATCGGACGAAGCTCTGGTGGAATAACCGGTAGTACATCTAAAATCATCCATTCAGGAGAGTTACCTGAGTTACGGAATGATTCAACAACTTCAAGACGTTTAATGGCACGCGTACGTCGTTGACCTTGTGCTGATTTTAACTCTTCTTTTAAAGAATGAGTTTCATCTTCAAGATCAATTTTGCCTAATAATCTTTTAATTGCTTCCGCACCCATAGATGCTTCGAATGTGTTGCCGAACTTTTCGCGATATGCACGGTACTCTTTTTCAGAAAGTAGTTGTTTACTTTCTAAGTTTGTAGCACCTGGCTCGATTACAACGTAAGAAGCAAAGTAAATTACTTCTTCTAGTGCACGTGGGGACATATCTAAAATAAGACCCATACGGCTAGGAATACCTTTGAAGTACCAGATATGTGAAACTGGTGCTGCTAATTCGATGTGGCCCATACGTTCACGACGAACTTTCGCGCGTGTTACTTCAACACCACAACGATCACAAACTACGCCTTTGTAGCGTACACGTTTGTATTTACCACAATGACACTCCCAGTCCTTAGTTGGACCGAAAATACGCTCACAGAATAAACCATCTTTTTCTGGTTTTAAAGTACGATAGTTAATTGTTTCAGGTTTTTTAACTTCACCGTATGACCAAGAACGGATCTTGTCAGGAGAAGCTAAACCAATTTTCATATATTCAAATTCATTAACGTCTATCAAGGAGCCTACCTCCCTCTAGTATAGGTCTTTATAAAGACTCTTTTACGCAGCTCGATAATCGTTTGCAAGAATCATTTCTCTTTAGCAAAAGATTAAAAATAGAATAATTTATTAAAAGAAGAAGCCGGACAGGGCGTTAAATCCTGCCCGACTAATTTGAAAAATAACTTTGACCGTGTTCACTAATAATGTGAATTAACGTTTTCCATTATTCAAAAGACTCTACTGGCTCTTCTTCTGTATCTTTCTGTGGTGCAATGTTAAGTGCATCAGCTGGTTGAAGATCTTCTTCTTCGTCTAAATCGCGAAGCTCTACCTCTTCATCATTGACTGTTAACATTTTCACATCCATACCAAGAGATTGAAGTTCTTTAATCAATACTTTGAATGATTCAGGAACGCCTGGCTCTGGTACACTTTCACCTTTAACGATTGCTTCGTATGTTTTCACACGACCAACAACGTCATCGGATTTAACTGTTAAGATTTCTTGAAGTGTATAAGCAGCACCGTATGCTTCAAGTGCCCATACCTCCATCTCACCAAAACGTTGTCCACCGAACTGTGCTTTACCACCAAGTGGCTGTTGTGTAACAAGTGAGTATGGACCAGTTGAACGCGCGTGAAGTTTATCATCAACCATGTGAGCAAGTTTGATCATGTACATGATCCCTACTGATACACGGTTATCAAATGGTTCACCTGAACGTCCATCATACAGGATTGTTTTACCATCACGGTTCATACCTGCTTCTTCCATCGTTTCCCAAACATCTTCCTCGTTGGCACCATCAAATACTGGAGTTGCCATATGAATGCCTAGGGAACGAGAAGCCATACCTAAGTGTAATTCTAAAACTTGTCCGATGTTCATACGAGAAGGTACACCAAGTGGGTTTAACATGATATCAACAGGAGTACCGTCTGGCATGAATGGCATATCCTCTTCCGGTAAGATACGAGAGATAACCCCTTTGTTACCATGACGTCCGGCCATTTTGTCCCCTACGCGGATTTTACGCTTTTGAACAATGTAAGCACGAACTAATTGGTTAACACCTGGTGGTAATTCATCGCCATCTTCACGGTTAAATACTTTTACGTCAAGAATAATACCGCCAGCACCATGTGGTACGCGTAATGAAGTATCACGTACTTCACGAGCTTTTTCACCGAAGATAGCATGTAATAAACGTTCTTCAGCTGTTAATTCTGTAACCCCTTTAGGCGTTACTTTACCTACAAGAATGTCACCGTCACGTACTTCCGCACCAACGCGAATGATACCACGTTCATCTAAATTACGAAGTGCATCTTCCCCGACGTTTGGAATATCACGAGTGATTTCTTCAGGTCCTAATTTTGTATCACGAGACTCTGATTCATATTCTTCAATATGAACAGATGTATAAACATCGTCTTTTACAAGGCGTTCGCTCATAATAACAGCATCCTCATAGTTAAAGCCGTTCCAAGTCATGAACGCAACAAGTACGTTACGACCAAGAGCAAGTTCACCATTTTCCATAGATGGACCATCTGCTAAAATGTCACGTGGTTTCACACGTTCGCCAACTTTTACAAGTGGACGTTGGTTGTATGAAGTACCTTGGTTAGAACGAATGAATTTTTGTAATTTATATTTTGTTAAATCGCCTTTAACCTCTTTACCGTCAACGACTTCAATACGGCGAACATGGATAGAGCGAGCTTCAACGTGCTCAACAATACCATCATATTTCGCTACTACAGCCGCACCTGAGTCACGCGCATCAACGTGTTCCATACCAGTACCAACAAATGGTGCTTCTGGGTTAAGAAGAGGAACTGCTTGACGTTGCATGTTGGCACCCATAAGTGCACGGTTCGAGTCATCGTTTTCTAAGAACGGGATACATGCAGTCGCAGCTGACACTACTTGTTTAGGTGATACGTCCATGTAGTCCATTTGCGATTTGTTAAATACTGTATTATCCCCACGGAAACGGCCTACTACTTCTTCTTTAGCAAATGTACCATCAGGATTTAATAGTGAGTTCGCTTGTGCTACATAGTAGTTATCTTCTTCATCAGCTGTTAAATAATCAATTTGATTCGTTACTGCACCTGTTTCGTGGTCAATACGACGATAAGGTGTTTCAATGAATCCGAATTTATTTACTTTGGCAAATGAAGATAATGAGTTAATTAAACCAATGTTTGGACCCTCTGGTGTCTCGATTGGACACATACGACCATAGTGAGAATAGTGAACGTCACGTACTTCGAAACCAGCACGTTCACGTGTTAAACCACCAGGTCCTAATGCAGATAGACGACGTTTATGCGTTAACTCTGCCAATGGATTTGTTTGGTCCATGAATTGTGATAACTGAGAGCTACCAAAGAACTCTTTGATTGACGCAATTACTGGACGAATATTAATTAATTGTTGTGGTACGATTGCTGCTGTATCGTTAATAGACATACGCTCACGTACTACACGTTCCATACGAGATAAACCGATACGGAATTGGTTTTGTAGAAGCTCACCAACAGAGCGTAGACGACGGTTACCTAAGTGGTCGATATCATCTGTTGCCCCTACTTGGTAAAGTAAGTTGAAGAAATAACTTACTGAAGATAAAACGTCAGCAGGCGTAATATTCTTCACTTCTTCATCGATGTACGCATTACTAATAATATTGATTTCTTTTTGCGCTTCATCTTTTGGTGCATAAATTTTAATAGACTGGATTGTTACATCATCCTCAAGCACTCCACCTACTTGCGATAAAGTGCGGAAACCGATTCCTTTAGATGAATCTTCTAAATACGGTAAGATTTTATCTAAAGTACGACGGTCAAGAACTGTACCTTTTTCTACTAAAATTTCGCCTGTTTCTGGATCTACAAGCGTTTCAGCAATCGTTTGGTTAAATAAACGATTTTTGATATGAAGCTTTTTATTCATTTTGTAGCGACCAACATTCGCTAAATCATAGCGTTTCGCATCAAAGAAACGAGAGTATAATAAACTCTTCGCACTTTCAACTGTTGGTGGCTCACCTGGGCGTAAACGTTCATAGATTTCTAAAAGTGCTTTTTCAGTACTTTCAGAGTTATCTTTTTCTAACGTATTACGTAAAAATTCATTGTCACCGATAATATCGATAATTTCTTGGTCTGAACCGAAACCTAATGCACGAAGTAACACTGTTACTGGTAGCTTACGAGTACGATCAATACGCACGTATACTACATCTTTCGCGTCAGTTTCATATTCCAACCATGCACCACGGTTTGGAATAACTGTTGCTCCGAAACCTTTCTTACCGTTTTTATCAGTTTTATCATGGAAATACACACTTGGTGAACGAACTAATTGTGAAACGATAACACGTTCAGCACCATTGATAATGAACGTACCTGTTTCTGTCATTAATGGGAAGTCACCCATAAAGACATCCTGTTCCTTCACTTCGTCTGTTTCTTTGTTGTAAAGACGTACTTTCACACGTAATGGAGCTGCGTAAGTAACATCTCGCTCTTTACACTCATCGACTTCATACTTAGGATCTCCTAATGAATAATCGATGAATTCTAATGAAAGATTACCTGTAAAGTCCTCGATCGGCGAAATGTCACGGAACATTTCACGTAGACCTTCTTCAAGGAACCACTCGTAAGACGCCGTTTGAATCTCAATCAGATTTGGAAGCTCAAGCACCTCGTTAATACGCGCAAAGCTTCTACGCTGGCGGTGTTGTCCATACTGAACTAGTTGACCTGTCAACTCATTCACCCCTCAATAAAGCGATATTAGGTCTTTGCAAAATCATACAAATAGTGTATGATTTCGAAAGACAAAAAGAAAACGAGTCTTCAAAAAGATCTCATTTTCGGTTAACTAAACTTATCTTGGCAAGTATACCCACATTATAACAATCATATACAAAAGGGCATACGACCTCAAAATAATATTTTTGCATTTTACCATGTTATCATAGCCGATTTGTCAAGTCAATAATTTATGCATATTTCATTTATTTTTTTGCACGTACTATCCAGTAGCCTTTTTTCTTCTCCACAACATCGACTTCAGAAAATTTTTCTTCTAAATAACTTACCGTTGATGGTGCACCTTGCTTCTTCTGTATTACTACCCACAACTCGCCAGATGACACTAACTTATCATAAGCTCCATCGTAAAAACGGAAAATTGTTTCCTTTCCTGCGCGAATTGGAGGATTGGTTAAAATAGCTGCGGCTTTTACATCGTTGTCAACCATCGATAGTCCGTCACTCACAAATATCCGTACATTTTGAACACCGTTTATTTGCGCATTTTTTTGTGAGAGTGCAACTGCACGTTCATTTATATCCATCATAAGAACGGCACGATCTGGGTTTGTTTTGGCAATCGATAATCCAATCGGTCCATACCCACACCCCACATCAAAAATTGCACCATCAATATCTGGCATTTGAAAAGCATCTATTAATACACGGGATCCAAAATCTACTTCGCTTTTACTAAATACCCCTGCATCCGTTTCGAAGGAAAACGTATGCCCTAACAATTTGAATGTCCAGTGACGAGGTTTACTCTCAGTTTGAGGCTTACTTGTATAATAGTGATCTGACATTTTCACGCCTCCTCAGAATGAAGAAAAAAAGCTCGCCGCAATGACGAGCTTTCCTTTTGTTTAAAAGTAATACGAGATTACTTAACTTCTACAGATGCGCCAACTTCTTCAAGTTTAGCTTTGATTTGTTCAGCTTCATCTTTAGAAACGCCTTCTTTAAGAGCTTTAGGAGCGTTATCTACTACTTCTTTAGCTTCTTTAAGACCTAAACCAGTGATTTCACGAACCGCTTTGATTACTTTGATTTTTTCGCCACCAGCAGATGCTAGTACTACGTCAAACTCAGTTTTTTCTTCAGCAGCGCCAGCAGCAGCACCACCTACTACTGCTACAGGAGCAGCAGCTGTTACACCGAATTCTTCTTCGATAGCTTTTACTAAATCGTTTAATTCAAGAACTGTCATAGCTTTGATAGCTTCTAAGATTTGCTCTTTATTCATTATAATTTCCTCCTAATTGGATAATGTTTTTTTGTTGCGGGTTAAGCCGCAGAAGTTATAGTGCGTATGGAATTACGCGCCTTGTTCTTCTTTTTGTTCTGCAACAGCTTTTGTTGCAAGTGCGAAGTTGCGCACTGGAGCTTGAAGTACAGATAAAAGCATAGAAAGAAGACCTTCGCGTGATGGAAGTTCTGCAAGTGCTTTAACATCTTCAACAGAAGAGATTGTACCTTCAATAATACCTGCTTTAATTTCTAAAGCTTCATTTTTCTTAGCGAACTCGTTGATGATTTTAGCAGGAGCTACAACATCTTCATTAGAGAACGCAATTGCGTTAGGACCAACTAATACGTCATTGATTCCTTCAAGGCCAACAGCTTCAGTCGCACGACGAGTTAAAGTGTTTTTGTAAACTTTGAACTCAACGCCAGCTTCACGAAGTTGTTTACGAAGCTCAGTCACTTGTGTAACGTTAAGACCACGGTAATCCACAACTACTACAGAAGCAGCGTTTTGGAATTTCTCAGTAATCTCTTGAACTTGTACTTGTTTGTTTTCGATTGCTTTGCTCATGATGACACCTCCTATTAGAATGGGTCATTTATACCGACAAAAGAAAAGCCTCTGGGTCAAATAGACACAGAGGCTGAAAGTCATCATCTTTAAAATAAGAATCCGAATTCCGATGTCCTCGGTAGGATCATTAAGTGACAAGTCACTCCTACTGTCTACGGTACAAATGGATGATTCACAACAGCATCCATCATATCACAGATAGACAGAGCCGTCAACAGATTTATATAAAAAAACTAATTATTTTACTGCTACGCTTGAAGCGTCAACTTTAATAGCTGGGCCCATTGTAGTTGTAACGTTTACAGATTTCATGTAAGTACCTTTAGCAGCAGCAGGTTTTGCTTTTTGTACTACATCAAATACAGTTAAGAAGTTTTCTACTAATTTTTCTGCAGAGAAAGAAACTTTACCGATAGGAGCGTGGATGATACCAGCTTTGTCAGCACGGTATTCTACTTTACCAGCTTTAATTTCTTCGATCGCTTTAGTTACATCGAAAGTAACTGTACCAGTTTTAGGGTTTGGCATTAAACCTTTAGGTCCTAATACACGACCAAGTTTACCAACTTCACCCATCATGTCAGGAGTTGCAACGATTACATCGAAATCGAACCAACCTTGTTGGATTTTTTGGATGTATTCTGCATCGCCTACATAGTCAGCACCAGCTGCTTCAGCTTCTTTAAGTTTTTCACCTTTAGCGAATACTAATACACGTTGAGTTTTACCAGTACCGTTTGGTAACACTACTGCACCACGGATTTGTTGGTCGTTTTTACGAGTATCGATTCCTAGACGGAAAGCAACTTCTACAGTAGCGTCGAAGTTCACTGAGCTAGTTTTTTGAGCAAGTTCGATTGCTTCTTGTGCACCGTATACTGCGTTACGGTCGATTAATTTTGCTGCATCTTGCAGTTTTTTACCTTTTTTAGCCATTATATAATTCCTCCTTGATTGTGGTTATAGCGGATTTTACCTCCCACGAATAAAGGTTGCGCGTTCACAAAGAAACTCCGCAACCTTCCAAAAAACAAATACATCATCAAGTAATGGGATTAGTCTTCAATAACAATACCCATGCTTCGTGCAGTACCTTCAACCATTAACATTGCAGCTTCAACTGAAGCAGCGTTAAGGTCTGGCATTTTAGTTTCAGCGATTTCGCGAACTTTATCACGTTTAACCGTTGCAACTTTTTTACGGTTTGGTTCACCTGATCCAGATTGGATACCAGCTGCTACTTTAAGTAGAACTGCTGCAGGTGGAGTTTTCGTAATGAAAGTAAATGAACGGTCCTCGAATACTGAAATTTCAACTGGAATAATAAGACCAGCTTGATCAGCAGTACGCGCGTTGAATTCTTTACAGAATCCCATGATGTTCACACCTGCTTGACCTAATGCAGGACCAACCGGTGGGGCTGGATTTGCTTTACCAGCAGGGATTTGAAGTTTAACAACTTTAATAACTTTTTTAGCCACGAGACACACCTCCTTAAGTCCGTGATGTGGTAATTGGGTTGCCCCTCCCACTCAATATCTGTCTGTCAGCTAAGTGCCGATAACATTAAAATTATCATTGCAGACGTCAAACCAAAGTATGACAGTCTGACCTTTGAAATGATACCACTTTTATTTTTTTTAAGCAAGTAGTAAATAACAAATTCTGTGACATACTCATCAGACATATGGCACTTTAGTTGCTAAAACTACATTTTTTGTATTTGCTCAAAATCAAGTTCCATAATTGTTTCGCGACCAAACATGTCTACAGAAACCTTCACTTTTCCTTTTTCAGTGTCAATTTCTTCAACACGTCCTTGGAAGTGTGCGAAAGGCCCTTCTAATACTTCTACCGCTTCTCCAACAGAAATATCAATCTCGACAACTTTGTCAGTCATGCCCATTTGTTGTAGTAGACGGTCCGCTTCTTCAGGTAATAATGGTGTTGGCTTCGCACCACCGCCAGATGAACCGATAAAGCCAGTTACGCCTGGCGTATTACGCACAACATACCAAGAATCATCTGTCATAATAAGTTCTACTAAAACATAACCAGGGAAAACTTTACGCATCATTGTACGCTTTTTCCCATCCTTTAATTCCGTTTCTTCGTGTTCAGGCACAATAACACGGAAAATCTTATCTTGCATACCCATCGTTTCTACACGTTTCTCTAGGTTTGCTTTTACACGGTTTTCATACCCTGAATACGTATGAACAACATACCAATTTTTCTCCATAACTACTAGGACTCCTCGTCCGTCCCTCCCTTACTAAATCAATTACGCCTTGGCGTAATTGTGTCTGGATTTTGTATTGTGCTTGCACAATTAGTTCCTTTCAAAATCCGTGACATCTGCCAGCGGCTTTATCTTCATTCAGTCGGTGTTTGGACACCTACCAAAGAGGAACTGCATTTGCATTCAACCTACCACTTTTAGAAGCAGGAATCTTCTACTGAATGATGATAAAAGTGAAAAGAATCGGATATGCTAAGTGCATTCTTTACTCTTTTCACAAACTGCTATTAGAAAAACATAGCTTTCGCTAATAGCTAGCGAAAGCCTGATGATATATACCAAATCTAGCATAGTCATCTATCGCTACCCCCATACTATCCCGAGTAGCGTACTTATCATATTAAGAATATTTTACTGCTGATTACTTCATACAACAAACGAAACAAACGAAAAAACCCGTTTATTGTAATGACGGGCTATTTCAGAAGTATTAACATGCTATTTACTAAATTATAACTCTAAGTACCAGCGGAATAATGATGAAATACCTAAGTCTACTAACACAAAAAATAAAGCCATAATTACAACAGTTGAAATTACAACGACTGTATATTTCGTCAGTTCTTTACTTTTTGGCCAGCTTGTTTTGCGCATTTCCGACATTACATTGCTGAAAAAGCCTTTAATCTTGCCCATTCTAGCCTAACCTCCGAATCAATCATATCTGTCTATTTACAAATTATTTATAGCGTTTGTTTATGCACTGTATGTTCATTGCAATGCGAGCAAAATTTCTTTAATTCGAGGCGTACAGTTGAATCTTCCTTAGCTGGAAACGTATAATTTCTCGATCCGCATTTTTCGCAATTTAGAACGACTTTTTTTGCCATATAATCACCTTTTCGGCACTTTGTCTTTTCAAGACTAACACCTATATTTGTCAATGTCAACAAAGGCATACAACTGCTAAGACATTTCTTCAAGAACTAAATGTCGCTCTAATTTACGCTTTACTCGTTGTAAAGCATTGTCAATAGACTTCACATGACGATTTAGTTTCGCAGAAATTTCATGATAAGACTGACCATCTAAGTAAAGAGCTAACACTTGTAGTTCTAGTTCACTTAAAATCTCACCCATCTTCTCTTCTAAGTAGCCAAACTCTTCTCTATGAATCATTAACTCTTCCGGATCATCCATAATAGCACCCGTTAATACATCCATTAAAGTACGATCTGACTCTTCGTCAAAAATAGGCTTGTCCAGAGAAACATATGAGTTTAGTGGAATATGCTTTTGTCTCGTAGCTGTTTTAATAGCCGTAATAATCTGCCTTGTAATACACAGCTCAGCAAAAGCTCGAAAAGAAGCAAGCTTATCTCCCTTAAAATCACGAATGGCTTTATATAAACCAATCATGCCCTCTTGCACAATGTCTTCCTTATCTGCACCAATTAAAAAATAAGATCTAGCCTTTGCTCTTACTAACAAACGGTATTTCGTAATTAAATAATCCAACGCATCTGTATTACCTTGATGCACCATTTCAATAAGTTCTTCATCATTGAATCGTTCAAAATCTTGTGTCACTTGTACAATACTATTTTTAAACATGGTATCACCTCAGCCACAACAGATAATTAGGAACAGTATAACGGAATTGGAAAATATGAGTCAATCAATCATTTCAAACCACGCCGCCATTTTTCAAAGGCCAAAGCAACATCCGGCTTAAGCTCCATGCGGGATGGCGGTCTGCTATCATGTTTTTGTTTCACCTCATGAGAAATTTTATGTTGGATAATACCCATATCAATTTCTAGCTCTCTTGCCGATTTTCGCAGAGCACCGTTACCAAAAATAACGTTTTGCTCTGCCATATCGGAAGTCGCTACGTGAATCTGTACATTTCTAGCCTTTAGTTCGTGAGTCATTTTTTCAATACGTTCATCTGCTGTTTCATTTTTCCGTGTATAAATGATTTCGACATCGTTTTCTAAATAAGTTTGCTCCACACCCGGTACAAGATGTGCGTCAAAAACTATAATTACGCGCCACCCCATAGCTGCCTTATACTCAGCCATAAGCTCAATCAATCTCTTACGGGCATCTTCAAAATTTGTATCACGTAATGGTCGTAGCTCTTTCCAAGCTCCTATCATATTATAGCCGTCAACAAGCAAAATAGTTTTCATTGTCAATCATTCACTTCTTGACGTTTACGATACACTTCGTACATTAAAAGTGCAGCAGCTACCGATGCATTTAGTGATGTGACATGTCCAATCATCGGCAAATGATATAAAAAGTCACATTTCTCTTTTAATAAGCGGCCCATTCCTTTGCCTTCACTACCAATAATAATCGCAAGCGGCAATGTTGCATCCATTTTACGATAGTCTGCAGAACCCTTGGCATCTGTACCTGCAATCCATACCCCTCGTTCTTTTAGCTCATCCACCGTCTGCGCTAGATTGTTAACACGCACGACAGGTACATGCTCAATTGCCCCAGTTGATGCCTTTGCCACTACGGCTGTCAAACTCACAGAACGGCGTTTCGGAATAATAATACCATGCACACCTATCGCATCAGCAGTTCGCATAATAGAGCCTAAATTATGCGGATCCTCTAGCTCATCTAAAATTAAGAAAAATGGATCTTCTTGTTTTTTTGCCGCAGCCGCAAATAAATCCTCTAGCTCCGCATATTGATATGCCGCAACAGAGGCAACAATTCCTTGGTGATTGGCATCTGATAATTGATCAACCTTTTTCTTCGGGACAAATTGAACAATGACACCACGTTCACGTGCCAAATCTAGAAGTTCGTTAACCCCCGATTTTTTCACACCTTCTGCAATCCATACTTTATTCATATCGCGGCCTGAACGAAGTGCTTCTAACACTGGGTTTTTACCGGCAATCATTTCTCCATTTTGCTCTGCCATTAATTTGACACTCCTTTCGATTCCTCGATTATTTGAATAGCGTATGCAATGATTGCATAAACGCGTTCTAATTCATTTAATAAAAATAAACTACCAAGCACAGCCTCAAAGCCTGAGCTATTACGGTATGTTTGAACATCTGTATTTTTCGGCACAGAGCCGGATTTGGCATTGCGTCCACGACGGAACACAGCCAACTCCTCCTCTGTTAAAAAGCCTTCATCCATCATTCGATGTACAATCATAGATTGTGCTTTCGCTGATACGTAATGTGTCGCTTCCCTATGAAGTGTGTTAGGTTTGACGCGACCCGCACGTAGCAGATGCTCTCGTACCTTTTGTTCTAAAACTGCGTCCCCCATATAGGCTAACGCTAATGCATTCAATTGCTTAACATCTTCGTTGCGGAGTTTATCCAAATTACTTACCCTCGTTTCCATCTAGTTCCTTGTCGCGTATCTTCTAAAACGATACCTTGTGCTTGCAAATGGTCACGAATTTCATCTGAACGGGCAAAATCACGATTTTTACGAGCTTCTATACGCTCCTGTAAAAGCGCTTCAATTTCTTCGTCTAATAACTCTTCTTCTTTTGCAAATTCAATACCTAAGACGTCACCTAACACCTCAAAAGTTTCAGTAAAATGCAATAATACTTTTTCATCAGTATTCGTTTCATTTAAATAAATATTTGCGATTCGCGCTAATTCAAATAATACGGAAATAGCATTGGCTGTATTAAAATCATCATCCATCGCTTCTTCAAAATGCGCTTTTTGTTCAGCAATTTTTCCAAGCCATCCTTCTGAGCAATCACCTAAGCTTGCTGTTGCTGTTAAACGGTGTTTGACATTGTTGTAGGCAGTACGAATTCGTTCTAAACCATTTGCGGCTGCATCTACTAAATCCTTCGCAAAGTTAATCGGATGACGATAATGCACCGAAAGCATAAAGAATCGTAAAATTTGCGGGTCAATTTGTTTACGAATATCATTTACGAGTATAAAATTGCCAAGAGATTTGGACATTTTTTCATTATCAATATTAATATACCCATTGTGCATCCAATAACGCGCAAATGTCTTATCATTATGAGCTTCAGATTGTGCAATTTCATTTTCATGATGCGGGAATGTTAAATCTTGCCCACCAGCATGAATATCCATAGTATCTCCTAAATGCTCACGCGCCATTACTGAGCATTCAATATGCCAACCTGGACGTCCTTTGCCCCATGGACTTTCCCAGTAAATTTCGCCTGGCTTCGCAGCTTTCCATAGAGCGAAATCTAACGCATCATCTTTTTTCTCACCCGCTTCTATACGAGCACCGATTTTTAAATCATCCACCGCTTGGTGAGATAATTTACCGTAACCATTAAATTTACGAGTGCGGTAATAAACATCACCCGCTGACTCATAAGCATAGCCTTTATCGATTAAAACTTGAATGAATTGAATGATATCATCCATATGCTCTGTTACGCGTGGATGTACATCTGCTTTCTTGCAGCCTAACGCTGTAATATCTTCAAAGTATGCAGCAATAAAGCGTTCCGTTAATTCATGAACCTCTTCTCCAAGTTCATTTGCAGCCTTAATAATTTTGTCGTCCACATCTGTGAAATTTGAAACAAATTTCACATCGTAGCCTTTGTATTGGAAATAACGACGCACTGTATCGTAGACAATAACAGGTCGTGAATTCCCAATGTGAATGTAGTTATATACTGTCGGACCGCAAACGTACATTTTTACTTTGCCTTCCTCCAGCGGTACGAAAGTTTCCTTTTGTCGTGTTAATGAGTTGAAAATTTGAATACTCATTGTATTTCTCTCTCCTTTTGTAAGCGTTCGATTTCCTGATTCATTGCTGCAATCTGCTTCTCGAAAGCTTGACAACGTTCTTCTACAGGGTCAGGGATATTTTGATGGTCTAGTTTTTTCTCTAGACGGACTCCATCCTTAATCACTATTTTACCAGGAATACCGACAACCGTAGCATTTGGTGGCACTTCTTTTAAGACAACTGAGCCTGCACCAATTTTACTATTTTCACCAATTGTAATAGAACCTAACACTTTCGCACCTGTTGCAACTAGTACATTATCCTCTAATGTCGGATGGCGTTTCCCCTTTTCTTTTCCTGTACCACCTAAAGTTACACCTTGATACAACGTTACATTATCACCAATCTCACATGTTTCACCAATAACAACACCCATCCCATGGTCAATAAAGAAACGTCGACCGATTTTCGCTCCAGGGTGAATTTCAATTCCAGTAAAGAAGCGACTAATTTGTGAAATGGTACGGGCTATAAAATAAAAACGCTTTTTAAAGAACCAATGTGCAACTCGATGTGCCCAAGTAGCGTGCAAGCCCGAGTATGTTAATATCACTTCGAATACACTACGCGCAGCCGGGTCATTCTCAAAAATTGTTTCTACATCTTCCTTCATTCTTTTAAACACAAAAGCTCCCCCTTTTCATTTTGATCTACCTTGATCCTTCGAAATACTATAGCTGACGTTGATTTCACCCCAGAGTTACCGAGTGATTTTGGCGCATCCCCCACTTCAAGTCTATGTCTAGAAAATAAAAAAGCGCCCCTATCATCCCAAAAAAGGAATGACAGAGACGCTAAAATTTGCGCGGTTCCACTCTGATTGAAGGCGAATGCCTTCCACTCTGGACGTTCTATAACGGGAACGAATCGATAAAGCCTACTTTTTTTCAGCTTTATGCTCAAAGGTGCATTTCAGTTTTGCCTAGGCTCAGACCACTTTCAGCCGGTGATGGTCCTCTCTTTAGAGCATGCGCCACTTACTTCTCCTTATCAACGCTTTTTCAATGTAAATACATTTTACAACGAACTAATAAATTGTCAATCAATTTCTACTTATTGCGCAAATTTTTCTACACGGTCAATTATTTTCTGTTTGCCAATTAAGCAAATTGCGTTCGGAAGTTCTGGACCATGCGTTTCACCCGTCGTTACGACGCGAATTGGCATAAATAGATTTTTACCTTTGTGTCCAGTTTCTTTTTGAACAGCTTTAATAGCCGCTTTAATTGTATCAGGCGTAAATTCCTCTAAACTTTCAAGCTGCGCTTTAAATGCAGTCATTACCTCAGGTACCTGTTCACCTGCTAAAACTGCTTTTGCTTCTTCATCATATTCAATATGATCGTTAAAGAATAGGCGAGATAGTTCTACAATTTCAGCACCAAAGCTCATTTGATCATGATAAAGTGCGATTAAATCTGTAGCCCATGCACGTTCTTCTTCTGTTAATTCTTCTGGTAATAAACCAGCTTTTTGTAAGTGTGGTAAAGATAAAGCCACTACTTCTTCTAAAGATAATTTTTTAATGTATTGGTTATTCATCCAAGTAAGCTTTTGTTTATCGAACATAGACGGTGATTTTGAAAGACGTTTTTCATCAAAGATTTTAATAAATTCTTCTTTTGAGAAAATCTCTTCTTCCCCTTCAGGAGACCAGCCAAGTAATGCAAAGAAGTTAAACATTGCTTCAGGTAGGTAACCTAAATCTTTATATTGTGTTACGAATTGAATAATTGATTCATCACGTTTTGATAATTTTTTACGATTTTCATTAATGATTAATGTCATATGACCATAGCTTGGATATTCCCAGCCGAATGCATCAAAAATCATCATTTGTTTTGGTGTATTCGATAAATGCTCTTCACCACGGAATACATGTGAAATTTCCATAAAGTGATCATCTAGCACTACCGCATAGTTATACGTTGGGATACCGTTTGCTTTAACAAGTACCCAGTCACCAATATCTTTTGACTCAAATGATACTTGTCCACGTACTAAATCTTCAAATTCATATGTTACATTTTCAGGTACGCGCATACGAATTGTATATTGTTCACCAGCAGCTTCTTTAGCCGCAACTTCCTCTGCTGATAAATGACGGCAAGTACCATCATAAGTCGGAGCTGCTACACCTCGTGTTTTTTGTTCTTCACGAGACGCTTCTAATTTCTCTGAAGAACAGAAGCATTTGTAAGCTAAACCTTGCTCTAGTAGCTTTTCAGCGTGCTCTTTATAAATATCAAGACGCTCCATTTGACGATAAGGTGCATACGGTCCACCAATATCGATCGACTCATCATATTCAATACCTAACCATTTTAAGTTATCTAGCTGAGATGCTTCTCCGCCCTCTACATTTCGCTCAACATCTGTGTCCTCAATACGTACGATGAATTTACCGTTATGATGTTTTGCATATAAATAGTTAAATAACGCTGTACGCGCTCCACCGATATGTAAGAAACCAGTAGGGGATGGCGCGTAACGAACACGAACTTCTTTCGCCATAATTAAAAGCCTCCTAAATTTTCGTTCAAAAAATTGACTTTGTTCATTTTACCACTCTGTTACAGGAAATAAAAGCACTGAGAGCTCGCTTTTATTTCTTCATCAATAGGATTGTCGCCATCGCTGCAATCCCTTCCTCGCGACCTGTAAAACCTAAACGCTCAGTTGTTGTTGCTTTAACATTCACTTGAGAAGGCTCTGCATGAAGCAATTCAGCAATACGATTTTGCATTTGTTCAATATACGGTGCCATTTTCGGACGCTGTGCCATTATCGTACAATCCACATTACCTAAAACATAGCCTTTATCCTCAACAATTTTCCAAATATGCTCTAATAATTTCGCTGAATCAGCATCTTTGAACGCAGGATCTGTGTCTGGGAAATGACGACCGATATCGCCCTCACCAATAGCCCCTAACGCTGCATCTGTTACAGTGTGTAATAAAACATCTGCATCCGAATGCCCTACCAACCCTTTTTCATGAGGAATTGTTATACCACCAATAATTAATGGACGCCCTTCTTCAAATGCATGCACGTCAAATCCTTGTCCCACTCGAAACATATGATTTTGAGAATGTCTAATAAGATAAATAAAAAATCCACCAACTGAAGCTCATTTACTTCAAGAAATATGCAGACTTAAATAGCTTCTATTCAGCTTATAAGACAGTCTCATTCACCTTCCTTCACTTTTATATTTACTCTATATTATACCCTCATATTTTAACATATTTCCTAGGAAATTGAGTTAACAGTAAACCTTACTCTAGACTAAAGTTCAATTAAAAAATAAAATCTCATCAGCATCTACTGCTAATGAGATTTTTGTATGCTATCATAATGTTTTCAAAGCACGTTTACGCAAGATCGCTTCACCAAACACTAAATCCTCTTGCGTTGTCATTTTTACATTTTCGTAGCTACTTTCTACAATATGCACCTCATGGCCAAGACGTTCAACAAGCATTGCTTCATCGGTACCAAGGAAGCCCACCTTCTCAGCGACATCCTCTGCCTCTACAATCAAATCAAATTGAAATGCTTGAGGCGTTTGAATCATCCATAAGCTTTCTCGATCAATCGTCTCCTCAATAACACCATCACGTACTTTTTTCATCGTATCCTTCGCACGAACACCCGCAATCGCAGCGCCAAAGTCATGCGCACTTCGCACAAGATTCGCTATAATGTCGTGCGTAATAAATGGACGCGCAGCATCGTGCACAAGCACAATATCAACCTGCTTCATTTCTTTCATGCAAGAATGGACGGAATGCTGTCGCTCTGCACCACCATCAGGTAAACCTTTAACTTTAGTAATTCCATACCTCTCTAGCATGTCCTGAATAAACACACGCTCTTCAGGCTTTACCGCAAGCCAAATACCTGTACACTGACTATCCTGTTCAAATACCTCCAGCGTGTGTACGAGGATCGGTTTTTCTAAAAGATTTAAAAATAACTTATTCTGCCCTGCGCCCATTCGCTTTCCGCTTCCCGCAGCAGGCAATACTACTTCATATTGCACATTTCCCACTTCCTAGTCATCCTTTGGTTTAGCAAAAATCATTCGACCAGCTGATGTTTGAAGAACACTTGTTACGGTTACTGTAATTGCCTGTCCTATATAGCTACGTCCACCTTCAACAACGATCATTGTGCCATCATCTAAATAAGCAACCCCTTGATTATGCTCTTTCCCATCTTTAATGACCATCACTTGCATATCCTCACCTGGAATTACGACAGGTTTGACTGCATTAGCTAAATCATTGATGTTCAGTACTTTAACGTGGTGTAGCTCGCAAACTTTGTTAAGGTTAAAGTCGTTCGTCACAATTTGTGTATCGTAGCCCCTTTTCTTTGCAAGGCGCACGAGCTTTAAGTCAACCTCTTGAACATCCTCAAAGTCCTCTTCAGTAATCTCAACATTCGTCATACGTTCATCTTGTAATTTTTTTAAAATATCTAAGCCGCGACGACCTCTTGTACGCTTTAACGTATCCGAAGAATCAGCAATATGCTGGAGCTCCGTAAGGACAAACTGTGGCACAACTAGTGTACCTTCTATAAAGCCTGTTTCTGAAATATCTGCAATACGACCATCAATAATAACACTAGTATCTAACAGTTTATAGCTCCCTCGTACTTCTTGAGGCTCTACACCTTCCGCTAGTTTTTTCTTTGTAGTGTTACCACGCAAAGTAAATAGCTGGATTAATTCATCTCGCTTTTTAAAGCCTACACGGAACCCTAAATATCCAAGCATAAATGACAGTATAATTGGTAAAACCTTTGTAATAATCGGTAAATCAATACTATCGATTGCGAAACCTAAGAAATAAGCAACGATTAGTCCGATAATAAGTCCAAGTGTACCAAAGAATAAGTCACCAACCGGTACTTTAAATAGCACCTCTTCCATCCAACTAATAAGCCGTACAAAATAATCCGAAAAGGCAAATGATAATGTAAATAGTAAGAGCGCTCCTAAAGCTACTGATACGTAAGGGTTATCAAGCCAAGGATTAGATGATAAATGAAGCAATTCGTATAATGGCGGTAAGAAAACAAGGCCTAATGCTCCTCCAATCAGTAAAAAAGCAATTTGAACAAATTTTTTCATAAACTGTCACCCCCCATTCTTAATATATAATTATACATAGTTTACTGCAGAAAATCTTTTATGACCCCATCAAAGCATCGGTAATTTCATCCATTTCCAGATCATCCCGAGTATACTGAAAATCAATGACTAAAAATTTTTCACACTAAAATCAGAAATGCTCTTTGACATTTGCTCTGCATTAAACAAACATTTTCACAGACATTATCATAGACGCCAATTCTCCTCTTTGAGTTTCCTATCTTCTATCTATAAAATTTAAAAGACCAACGCCCTGGTGTTTAATTGCTGAAAGATGTTAAAAGTGCATGTCAGAACATTGTCCAACATGCACAAACTACTTTATAGCTCTCTAAAGCAAGCATTCAATGCGTCCTTTATCGTTTCTACACCGACTATCTCAATACCTTGAGGAAAATCCCAACCACCGATATTTGAAGCTGGTATGATGGCGCGTTTAAATCCGAGCTTTGCTGCCTCAATCACACGTTGTTCAATACGAGATACACGACGCACCTCGCCAGTCAAACCTACTTCTCCAATAAAGCAATCCGTTGCCCTAACAGCTTGATCCTTAAAACTCGAAACAATACTTGTCAACACAGCCAAATCAATAGCCGGCTCATCAAGCTTCACGCCGCCAGCAACTTTAATATATGCATCCTGTGCCTGCAGCATGAGGCCCATTCTCTTTTCAAGGACGGCCATAAGTAGTTGCACACGATTTTGATCGACACCTGTTGCCATTCGTTTCGGATAATTAAAGCTTGTTGGTGTTACGAGCGACTGAATTTCAACTAGAATTGGCCGTGTACCTTCCATTGAGGCTACGATTGTTGACCCAGCCGCTCCCTGCGAACGCTCCTGTAAGAACAACTCAGACGGGTTTAACACTTCCTTTAAGCCCCCCTGAAGCATTTCAAAGATAGCAATTTCATTCGTAGAACCAAAGCGGTTTTTTTGGCTGCGTAAAATACGGTGGTTATGATGTCGCTCTCCTTCAAAATACAATACCGTATCAACCATATGCTCCAAAATACGTGGTCCTGCAATTTGCCCCTCTTTTGTTACATGCCCGACTAAAAATATGGCAATTCCTTTTGTTTTTGCTATTCGCATAAGTTCTGCTGTACATTCACGCACTTGTGATACACTACCAGGTGCACTCGTTACCTCTGGATGAAAAACAGTTTGAATAGAATCGACAATAACAAACTTTGGCTTCACATCATCAATGGTCTGATTTAAAAGCTCTAAATTTGTTTCAGAATATATATAAAGCTCCTGTGAGATTACCCCTAAACGTTCTGCACGCAGCTTTGTTTGACGGATGGATTCCTCACCAGAAATATAGAGCACACGATGTCCCTTATTTGAAAGCAACGCAGATACTTGTAATAATAATGTCGACTTCCCAATCCCAGGATCTCCCCCAATCAACACAAGAGAACCTGGTACGATGCCTCCACCTAATACTCGGTTAAGCTCACCCATTTCTGTTGCAACGCGTGATTCCTCAGCAGCTTCAATTTGCATAATAGGGAGAGCCTTTTGGGTAACCGTAGCAGAGTGTTGGAATGCACCTCGTGGCCCTTTTGCAACGACCTCCACCTCTTCAACCATCTTATTCCATTCCCCACAACCTGGACATCTTCCCATCCATTTTGCAGATTCATAACCACAGCCTGAGCATACAAATTTTGTTTTTTTCTTTGCCAAATTGCATCCACCTCGAATATTTGTTCTTATATTTATTATTGTACATAAAAAAAGACAGCTTGGCACTTAAAGCCTCGCTGTCTTTTTAAATCGCGATTATTTAGAAGTAGAAACTTCCTCTTTTTTCTTCACAACAAACTCATCATTTACATAATCAATGATTACTTGGTTACCCTTCTCTACATTGCCTTTCAGTAGTTCTTCCGATAAACGGTCTTCTACTTGTTTTTGTAATGAACGACGTAGTGGACGGGCACCATATTGAGGATCGTAGCCTTCCTCTGCAATTTTTTCAAGAGCTGAATCCGTTAACTCTAACGAAATGTCTTGCTCTTTTAGACGTTTTGTTAAAGAATTCGCCATCATCGCTACGATTTCTTTTAAATGTTCTTTTTCTAGTGAGTGGAAGACGATCATTTCGTCGATACGGTTTAAGAATTCTGGGCGGAATGCTTTTTTCAGTTCCTCCAGCATCGTACCCTTCATATCTTTATACTTCGTATCCGTACCACCGACATTGAAGCCAAGGTTTTTCTGATATTTTAAAGCATCCGCACCAACGTTTGATGTCATAATAACAACTGTGTTGCGGAAATCCACCACTCGACCTTTAGAGTCTGTTAAACGACCATCTTCAAGTACTTGAAGTAAAATATTGAAAACATCTGGATGAGCCTTCTCAATTTCATCTAATAATACTACAGAATATGGTTTACGACGAACCTTCTCTGTTAGTTGACCGCCATCATCAAAACCTACATAGCCTGGAGGTGAACCAACTAAACGTGAAGTCGAATGTTTTTCCATATACTCAGACATATCAACGCGAATCATTGCGTCCTCATCACCAAACATAACTTCAGCCAATGCTCTAGCCAGCTCTGTTTTACCAACCCCTGTAGGGCCTAAGAAAATAAATGAACCAATTGGTCGTTTCGGATCTTTCAAGCCAGCTCTTGCACGACGAATTGCGCGAGAAATCGCCTCTACCGCTTCTCCTTGACCTACAACACGTTTGTGTAACTCTTCTTCAAGTTGTAATAACTTAGAAGATTCCTCGGAAGCAATTTTAGATACCGGAATTCCAGTCCACATAGATACTACCGCTGCTACATCATCCACTGTAACTTTTGATTCGGCTTTACCTTGCTCTTCCTTCCAATTTTTTCTCGTAGTTTCAATTTCATCTTTTAGCTTTTGCTCTGTATCTCTTAATGATGCTGCCTTTTCAAACTCTTGACCTGAGACAGCTGCATTCTTTTCAGAGCGTACATTTTCCAGCTTATCTTCAAGCGCTTTTAAGTTTGGTGGCACCGCGAATGAACGTAAGCGTACTTTAGAGCCCGCTTCATCAATCAAATCAATCGCCTTATCTGGTAAGAAACGATCAGAAATATATCGGTCACTCATTTTTGCTGCCGCTTCAATAGCTTCATCTGTGATTTTCACACGGTGATGTGCTTCATAACGATCACGTAAGCCTTGAATAATTTGAATCGCCTCTTCTACAGTTGGCTCATCAACTTGAATTGGTTGGAAACGGCGCTCTAATGCCGCATCTTTCTCAATATATTTGCGATACTCATCTAGTGTTGTTGCACCAATACATTGAAGCTCACCACGAGCTAAAGATGGTTTTAAAATATTTGATGCATCGATGGCACCTTCTGCACCGCCAGCACCGATTAATGTGTGCAATTCATCGATAAATAAAATGACATTACCAGCTTGGCGAATTTCATCCATTACTTTTTTCAAGCGATCTTCAAATTCACCGCGATATTTTGTTCCAGCAACAACCGTCCCCATATCAAGTGTCATGACACGTTTATCACGAAGAATTTCTGGCACTTCATTATTAATAATTTGCTGTGCTAAGCCTTCAGCGATAGCTGTTTTACCAACACCTGGCTCACCGATCAATACAGGGTTATTTTTTGTACGGCGCGACAGTACCTCGATAACACGTGTAATCTCCTTGCTTCGACCAATAACCGGATCTAGAGTACCTTCACGAGCAATTTGTGTTAAATCACGCGCAAGGCTATCTAAGGTAGGTGTATTGGCAGCCTGTGCAGCTTGTTGACCCGATTGAGCATTGTCATTATTGCCTAATAACAATAGCACTTGCTGACGAGCCTTATTCAATCCGACACCAGCATTATTTAATACACGAGCCGCTATCCCTTCACCTTCACGAATAAGCGCCAATAGTAAATGCTCTGTTCCAATATAGGAATGGCCTAATTTACGTGATTCATCAACTGATAGCTCTATTACTTTTTTAGCTCTAGGTGTGTAGTGGACAATTGGGCCAACATCCTCTTTACCCTTCCCTACAAGCTCTTCAATACCCGCTTCAATCATTTGTGGGCTAATATCAATGGCTTCTAATGCTTTTGCAGCAATACCGCCACCTTCGCGGATAAGCCCTAATAGAATATGCTCCGTTCCAATTGATTCGTGCTTCCAACGAATCGCCTCTTCTTGTGCAAGCTGTAATACTTTTTGCGCGCGTTGTGTAAAACGATTAAACATCAAATGAATCCTCTCCTTTTCCCCGAATAATAGGCTTACTCATATTTTCTTGAGATAGTGCCTCACGAAGCATTTCAGCTCGTACGCGATCTCGCTCAGCAGGCGGCAAAACGTCCCCTGCATAATTCTGTAAAAACCCAGGTTGCATACTGACTACACATTCGTTTAATTTGGTCGCTTTAATACCTTCAATTAACTGTAAATCTACTCCTAAACGAACATTGGATAAACAGGTAGCAGCTTCCTCACTCGTTAAAACTCGAGCATATGTTAACGTACCTAAAGCACGGTACACACGGTCTTCTAGGGCAAGCTCTGCTTTTTCCATTAACTTGCCTCTTGCATGTCGTTCTTTTTGAATTATTTTCTCAGCGACACTTTGGATGTCCGCTAAAATGTCATCTTCTGTTTTTCCTAGTGTAATCTGATTTGACACTTGGTAAACATTACCTATATTTTCGCTACCTTCCCCATATATTCCTCTTACCGTCATTCCTAATCGTGTCATTGCATTAATGATTTGATTCATCTGACCCGTAAGTGTAAGGGCTGGCAGGTGCATCATGACAGATGCTCGTAAACCCGTACCAATATTTGTTGGACAACTTGTTAAATAACCAAATGTATCTCGGAACGCATAAGGCAGAGCTTTCTCTAAGGTACGATCAATTTTATTGGCCTGCTCGTATGCCTTTTGAAGTTGAAAACTCGCTGTCATACATTGAATGCGTAAATGGTCTTCTTCGTTCACCATAATGCTAATTGATTCGTCATCCGATAAGAGCATGGAGCCAACTTGCTCTTTTTTTGCAAGCTGAGGACTAATTAAATGTTTTTCTACAAGTATTTGACGTTGTAAAGGCGTTAAATCCTTAATAGCAAAATATGAATAATTTCCTTGAAGTTCTGTACTGTCCTTTATTGCATGTGTAACTGCCTGTTCTACATGTAATGCTTCATCCTCTGTAAAGGCTAATGGAAAACGATAACCATTTAAATTTCGAGCAAGGCGGATGCGTGTACTAATGACAATATCTGAATAATCGTCCTCCACACTCATCCATGTTGGTGTAGCACGCTCTAAAAACGATTCAATCATCACGACACATCACCACCTTCAAATTGTACCTGTTTCTCAAGTTCCTTCACTTCATCACGGAGCTCAGCTGCCTCTTCAAAATGTTCTTTATCTACAGCAATCTTCATACGTTTACGAATATCCTCAATTTGCTTTTTGATGACATAAACATTGCTCCTGGCGCCGGGCATTTTCCCTATATGTTGAGGTCCAGCCTGTATACGATTAAAGAGCTTCGGTAAGTGCTCACTAAAGGTGTCATAGCAGCTAGGGCATCCAAATTTACCTTCTTTTAAAAACCGTTTATACGTAAATCCACATTGTGGACATGTTTGCGGTTGTGGTGGTGCTTGCTGCTTTTCACCCACTTTTTGTTGCTGCCATGTAGGTGAGCCAAACCAATTAGATAATAGCTGTTGAATAGATACTGGCTCTTGCTTAAATTCAGCATGAAATGGATGGAACTGCGAGGCGCAGACGTCACAATAATGGTGCTCCACCTTTTGACCACTTTGAACTTGTGTTACAGTAACCGTCGCATTACGCTGCTTACAATGTTCGCAAATCATTTCCATCACCTCTTTTATTTTTGCTGTTCATATTTAATCGTTGTTAGCATCGCTCGTAAAATTTTTGCTCGAATATGATCCCGTAACGGGAGTTGCAAATCGATAGTTGAGCGATCAACTGCCGCTAATATTATTTTCGCTTCTCGCCTTGAAATTACCTGCTCATCAATTAGTCGATAAACTAAATCTTCTGCCATTATTTGCGATGCCCCACCTTCAATTTGCCTGAGGACATCATCGATTAGATCAATTTGTGAATTCGCGCGGACACGTAAAATTCGAATGTATCCACCACCACCACGTTTGCTTTCAACAAGGTAACCTCGTTCGGCAGTAAATCTTGTATTAATTACATAATTTATTTGTGAGGGCACGCACTGAAATTTATCTGCGATTTCACTACGTTTTATTTCAATATGCCCTTCTCCACCTAATTCAAGTACTTGCTTTAAGTAGCCTTCTATGATGTCTGATATATTACGCATTTTAGGAATACACCTCGCTTACTACACTGACTTTGACTATCTTTGACTTTCTTTGAGTATATTATACAAAACGCTTGAAAATAATTGCAATTATTTCGCACACAGAAAAAAATCCAACGAATGCTTTAGCTATAAGATACCCTTATTGGCAAAAGAAAAAACGCAAGCATATGCAACTAGCATATACTTGCGTTTATAGAAATTATACCCAGCGACCAACAATTGGATAACGCCAAGACTCATCAGATAAAGCCTTCACAATACCGATAATTGGCGCAATAAAATACATAATCCCAAAAACAATTAAGAACGGTAAACCAATGAGTAGGAAGCTAAAAATACCCGAAATTGTAAGTAAAACTATCATCACTACTTGGAACAACAAGGCTTGCATAGAAATGCTCTTTACCTCTTCCTCCGAACTAATTAAGAAAAATATAATAGGTACTAACCATGGCGCAAAAAATGCACTTGCGTGTATGATTACCTTAGACCATTTTGTTTCCATTTATATCAACCCTTCCATATAATTTTTTTATTTTATGTACTATTTTTTACGGAAATACACCTTAAATAGTTTCAATTTTAAATTGGATTTATAAATTTTTTTGAAAGGCATGTGATACTCGATGGAATTTAATAACACACTTGCAAATGAATATGAAAAAGGTATTCGTCGCACGCTACCTAGCTACGATGCAATGCTACGTTTAACACAAACCTTTTATCAATCTGCATTACCTGAGGACGCTGAATTTTTAATAGTTGGCTCCGGAAGCGGTAATGAAATTTTACAGCTCGCCGAGCAAAGACCTCATTGGTCATTTGTTGGTATCGATCCATCAGAAGCGATGCTACAAATTGCTGGCGAACGTTTAAAGTCTCTACCTAATAATATTTCTTTATATCAAGGAACTATACTGGATACTCAGCTACCTTCAGTAAAATTTGATGCGGCAAGCTGTGTACTAGTGCTTCACTTTATACAAGATGATCAAGAGAAGCTTGCAACATTAAAAAAAATAGCAAATAATTTAAAGCCTGGTGCTCCATTTGTGCTCGTCTCAAAATACGGGCAGCCGGGTACTTTAGAAACCGAGCTACAATTTGATTTATGGCGCGCTTATTGGCTACAGCATACAAAGCTATCACCATCAGACGTAGCGGAAATGGAGAAATCCATCCGTTCTCTTTCATTTATGTGTGAAGAGGACATATTAGCACTATTACAGCAGGCAGGCTTTACAAAACCATCTAGATTCTTTGCCACTACTTTATTTGGTGGTTGGATATGTTATAGAGAAAGCGTATAAAATTATTTCTTGTGAAGATCAATACACCTGTTAGGATAGAATTAAAAGAATTGAGGTGAATGCTGTGATACGCACTATTGGAATTACAAAAGATCAAAAACTTATAAAGGAATTTCCACTTGAAGATATACACAAAAACGAATTTGAATGGTACTGGGTCGATTTTAATTGTCCAACTGATGAGGAAGAACTACTGTTGGATTCGTTTTTCCACTTCCATCCACTCGCTATAGAAGATTGTTTAATGCGTTTACAGCGGCCAAAGCTCGATTTTTATGATGATTTCCATTTCTTTGTTATTCAAAGGATGAACGAAGAATTAACAGCTGAGGAAGTAAATATTTTTGTTTCTAATAAATTTATTGTTACGTTCCACAAAAATGTAGCACCGGAAATAGATCGAGTACAAATGATGTTAGAAAAGCAGCCAAAGAATTGGGAACGTGGCACAGTTTATTTAACGTACCAGGTAATCGATAAAATTGTTGATAACTATTTTCCACTTGTCTATAAAATTGAGGATCATTTAAATACACTTGAAGATGAGCTTACCTATCAAAGTAACCCCAATGCCATGAAAATTGTATTTGAATTCCGTAGTGATTTGCTCGATTTAAGACGCACCATTTTACCAATGCGTGATTTATTATATCGTATCCTTAACTCATACCGATTTTCACTTAAAAAATCAGAACGAGCTTATTTTGGAGATATTTACGACCATCTGCTAAAACTCACCGAAATGATCGAATCTAACCGCGAGCTCACTGCTGATATGCGTGATAGTTATATGGCGATGAGCTCTACTCGCATGAATGGCATTATGATGACCTTAACAATTGTTTCAACTATCTTTATTCCCCTAACATTTATTGCAGGTGTTTATGGAATGAATTTTGACCATATGCCCGAGCTACATGGGAAGTTTAGCTACTTTATCGTACTCGGAATTATGATTTTTATCGCATTATTCATGCTGGCAATCTTTAAACTTAAAGGCTGGTTCAATTTATTTAAAACTTAAAAGTAAACCATTTATTCATTTGTCGACAAGCTAAAGGCACCTTAGAGATTTTTTCCAAGGTGCCTTTCACTGTTAATAAGGACCGCGATCATCAACTTTATCTTCACCTTGCTGTGGAAATAAAAAGTATGCGAGTACACCAGATACTAATGTTGCACAGATAGTAATTAATAGTTGATCTAAGTCTGGTACTTCAGCATAGTAGTTTCTTAACATGTAAACCGACCCAATTGCTACAATTACCATAACCGGAATGACAAATTTGAAACGTTTCTTCTCCATATAATACCTCCTCAACACTATTGTTACGTTCAAGCTAAACAGTTCGTATTTTACAGGTTTCCTATTTCAAATTCAATTTACCTATTACCTTTTTAGTAGTCTATTTCATGACTTTTAATCGACAATCATCTGTAACTAATAAAAAAAATATAGAAATAAACTAAAATTTCAACCAAAAATAGCACAAAAAATAGTAGAATATATTAAATACTATATATTCAGCAAATTAACAACCCAAGTAATTTAATAGGTATTTAGTTTACTATTCTATACATAATACGGACCTAAGGAATGGAGCAAACAACGATGAGTTGGTTTACAAAAAAGAACGATTCTAGCTACTCAATTACATTAGCACCTGAAAATTATAGGAGCGATGTACAATTGGATGTATCAAACCATCCAAAACTTCAAAAACAGTTACAGCTTTTAGATTTAACAATTGAGGATTTAGCCATCATTAAACAACTACAGCCTTTAGCTAAGGATTTAGTTCCTGAAATGGTGGATCAATTTTATGCAGCCATTAGTTTGAGCCAAGATTTGTTAAATATTATAAACAGAACATCACAAATCGAGCGTTTAAAAGTTACTTTACATAAACATTTAAGTGATATTTTTGAAAGTCATATTAATGACTCTTACATTAATGAACGAAAGGCAATTGCTGAAACTCATGTTCGAATTGGTCTACAATCGAAGTGGTATATCGCCTCATTCCAATCATTAACAACGACCTTTACACGCTTTACAAATGAGTTAGATGTATCAAAACATGATGCAATTCGTGCTATCAATGCCTTCTGCAAAATCATTAACTTCGAGCAGCAGCTTGTAATCGAAGCCTATGAAAAAGAAGAGGAACGCATTCGTACAGTAGAAGGTGAAACAAAGCATGCACTTGTTACTACCATTCAAAAAACGGCAGAGGAACTCAATGAGATTAGTGAAGAAACAGCAGCTTCTTTATTAGTCATTTCCTCTCAAACAGATGATATCGCAGTAGCTACGAAGCAAGGTTTAACCTTCGTTGCTGATACACAAGAAAAATCCAGACGTGGACAGCAGCAGCTGCAAGATCAAAATGATTTAATACAAGTAATTTTACAAAGTGTAAACAGTCTCGAAGTTACGATGAACCAGCTACGCACATCTTCTCAAAAAATATCGGAAATTGTAGGACTGGTCACAGGAATTGCCGATCAAACGAACTTATTAGCACTAAATGCTTCTATCGAGGCAGCCCGTGCAGGTGAGCATGGTAAAGGCTTCGCTGTTGTTGCAGAGGAAGTTCGTAAGCTTGCTGAAGAAACAAAAAATGCGGTACAAAATGTTTCTCATCTCATTAAAGAAACAGAAAGTAATATTACAACAATGTCGACTTCGGTTACTAACGTTGATCAAAAGATTCAACATAGTGTAGATACGCAAAACAGTTTATCTAAATCATTTAATGATATCGCCAATGCAGTTTCTGGCATTCAGCAGCAGTATGTAAATACATCCAGAGATATTTCAGCCATCTCTAATTTGATTACTGAACTGTCACAAGGCGCTACACTTGTTTCTTCTTCTTCCGATTCACTTATTAACGTGGTAAATGAATTACAAATGTAAGCACGAAAAAGGGAAACTGACAGCATACGTCAATTTCCCTTTTTATTTTTAATGCGGTAACTCGCGTTTTTGTTTACGATGTTCGCGTCTTGCTGGTCCCGTTTCAAACAGACGTTTTTCCGCATCTGTTTCAGGATAAATCGCCGGAACTGGCTTAGGTTTACCTTCATCATCCACTGCAACCATCGTTACAAAGGATTCCGTCGTTAATTTCTCCTCACCAGTTTCAATGTTTCGTGAAATAACTCGAACATAAACTTCCATTGAAGACCGTCCAGTTGACGAAACGATGCTTTCAATTTCTAAAATAGCCCCTACATGTGCTGGCGATAAAAAGTCAACCGAATCGATAGAAGCTGTGACTACATGACCTTTTGCATGTTTCATTGCTGTAATGGCAGCAATTTCATCAATATACGCTAACACTCTTCCACCAAAAATGGAGTTGTGATTATTTGTATCTGGCGGTAATACGAGACGAGTTTGAACAGTACGTGACTGGCTCATCGGTATTGCGTTGTTTGACATAATTCTTGCGACTTCCCTTCATGAATGTTCTTTCGTCATCGTATCGCAGAACAAGAGTTGTTGCAAACTAGAACGATTTTTTCATCGTAATTAATTTCATATCTGTCATTTCTTCGATTGCCCACTTAATGCCTTCACGACCGTAGCCACTCATTTTTACGCCACCATATGGCATATTATCAACCCTGAAAGTCGGAATATCATTAATCATAACAGCACCTGCCTGTAATTCATCCGCTGCATATAATGCATCTTGCAAAACATTCGTATAAATTCCAGCATTTAAGCCAAGGTCCGACTCATTCACTAGTCGAATAGCGTCATCTAATGTTTCATATGAAACAATTGAGACGATTGGTGCGAATGTTTCCTGACAAACAACTTTCATATTTGCCGTCACATTCGTCATTACAGTCGGCGTTAAAGTACGTTCCGTAACTGTTCCTCCTGTAGCAACTACCGCCCCTTGCGACTTTGCTTCCTCAATCCATTGACGAATACGCTCAACTTCTTTTTGGTTAATCATTGCACTAACATCAGTATTTGTATCTAGTGGGTCACCTACCACTAATTTCTCTGTCTCGGCAACAAACGCCTTTGTAAATTCATCCATAATAGATGTGTGTACATAAATACGTTGTAAGGAGATACAAACTTGTCCAGCAAAATTAAAGGCACCACTGACACAACGCGAAATAATTTTATCAATTGGTGTCGACGGCTCGACAATTACTGCCGCATTGGAACCAAGTTCTAAAGTAACTTTACGCAAACCTACTTTTTCTTTAATGCTCAATCCAACTTTACCGCTTCCCGTGAATGTTACCTTTTTCACAAACGGGTGAGTCACAAGTGTATCACTTAGCTCCCCACCGCTACCTGTAATAATTTGAAGCGCACCATTAGGTAGACCTGCTTGCTGGAAAATTTCCGCCATTACGATAGAACTTAATGGCGTTTGCGTCGCTGGCTTTAATACAACCGTATTTCCAACTGCAAAGGCAGGACCTAATTTATGTGCCACTAAATTAAAGGGGAAATTAAAGGGTGTAATGGCTGAAATTACACCTAGAGGCTCTAGCTTTGTCCAGCCAATACGATCTCCTGCCCCAGGTGCAGCATCCATCGGTACCGTTTCACCCTTTGCTTGCTTAGCCCCCTCTGCAGCAAATTGGTATGTTGCTATTGTGCGTTCTATTTCAGTTAAACCTACTGATATTGGTTTACCTGCCTCTAAAGCTAAAATTTCAGCTAATTCCTCTTTACGCTGGCGCATTATGTCGACCACTTTATACAATATTTCGGCACGTTCGTAGGCTGTTGTCTTTTTAAACGTTTGGAATGCCTCCTGAGCACCTTCGATTGCTCGTTCAACGTCAGAAATTGACGCCTTAGCTACCTTTGCAATAACCTCACCACTATAGGGTGATTTCAGTTCATATGTTTCCTTTGCGTTCTGCCACTCGCCATTCATCCAAAGTTTTGTTTCCTTCATCCTTCAAATGCACCTCCAAAAATCAAGTTCTTCTTTATTTTATCACGAAGAACTTGCTGCTACAGCTGCTGCACTTACTGCTGCGAACATTGCTGCCTGCTGTGCTTGAATTAGCAATTCAATGGATGACATGATTGACATTGATAAGGATTGTTGTACATTCGCCATATCATAAATAGCAATTTGTGTGGCCATAAATAACACAAATTCACGATGCCATTTTAAAAGTTTCATACCCTTTAACTCATGATATAAATCAACAATCTGTTGAAGCTGTGCTTGATTCACTTCAAGGATTGCTAAAAAGCCCAGTAATGGATAATGCATCGCCTTGACCTTTACATCTTGATTTTTTAGTGTGTCACGAATCGTTACAACATTAGGCACTAACTTATTATCATATTGAGGTGATAAGAAAGTCAGTACTTGTGATAGCCATTGAAGCTCATTGCCTGCATTAAAATTATACGTACGTAGTTCTTTATAATAACGATTCATTGTTTCTGCACGTAGCTCAACGTCGTCAGATTGGCTACTTAACAATACGGCATAGGGAATATCATCGTACGATGTTAAAAATCGGTGGTGCTTGCGGATTGCATCAAATAATGCGCGTGCTACCTGTGCATGTGCACGTTTCTCATTTTCCTCTTCCGTTAAAAACTGTGCACCTATAAAACTAAAATTCCCGCTTCTGAACTTTACCTCTTTCATTATGCTAACGTTCGTCAGTAAATTTCTCACCGCTCGTTCTGTATCCTCTTGCTCCATCAAATTTGCAGCAATACTATAACCTACCGTCGTTCGTAACGGAGATGACCATGACGTTTGCTTTTTCATTTCTTGTAATACTTTTTTATATTTAACGGAATCAAAGGGTTTCCCAGATGCCACATATTTGCTAGCGATTGCCAACACAATTTTACGATCAACCGTCCGACCGACAGCCTTTGAGACATCCTCCACAGTACTTGTAAACTGATTTTCAATCATAACAAAGTCCATGTTTAACACGCTCCTTTTTCCATATTTACGTAATATATTACCGAAAAGATTCAATTGTTTTTTTAAAAATTAAACCTTCCATACACTTTTTCCAGAAGAATGAACATAAAAAAAAGCGGCAATATTTTTGCCGCTTTCCATAAAAGAAAATTTGCTTAATTGCTTGTTCGGTGTACTTAAATTAATCCTAATTCTTTTAATTCCTCTGCGGAAAAGGCTCTTGATCTTGTTAAAAACCTCTTACCTTCAACGCCTTCCAGTGAAAACATACCACCTCTACCGTCGACGACGTCCAAGATTATTTGTGTATGCTTCCAATAATCATATTGATTTTTATGCATGTAGAAGGCAGCACCACCAATCTCTCCAAGACAAACATCCTGGTCACCTAATAGTAAGTCTCCCTCTGGATAACACATTGGCGAGGAGCCGTCACAGCATCCACCTGATTGATGAAACATAATGGGCCCGTGCTTTTCTTTCAATAATTCGATTAGTGCTAGCGCTTCTTCTGTTGCCAAAACACGCATGACCACGCTCATGCACCTCCCTACTAATTAGAAGAAGCCAAGTTTGTTTTCGCTGTAGCTAACTAATAAGTTTTTCGTTTGCTGATAATGCGCTAACATCATCTTATGGTTTTCACGACCAACACCTGACATTTTATAGCCACCGAACGCTGCATGTGCAGGATAAGCATGGTAGCAGTTTGTCCAAACACGCCCAGCTTGAATACCACGACCGAAGCGATATGCCGTATTCATATCACGTGTCCATACACCTGCGCCTAAACCGTATAGTGTGTCATTTGCAATTTCTAATGCTTCCTCTTTTGTTTTAAATGTTGTTACGGCAACAACTGGCCCGAAGATTTCTTCTTGGAAAATACGCATTTTATTATGTCCTTTGAAGACAGTCGGCTTAATGTAGTAACCATTTTCAAAACCTGATCCTACATTATTTTTCTCTCCTCCAATTAGACATTCTGCACCTTCTTGCTTACCAATATCTAAATAAGAAAGGATTTTTTCCATTTGCTCACTCGAAGCCTGCGCTCCCATCATCGTATTCGGATCAAGTGGATTCCCAACTTTAATCGCTTCAACACGCTGTAGGACGCGTTCCATAAATTTATCGTAAATAGACTCTTGAATGATTGCACGAGAAGGACATGTACATACTTCACCTTGATTTAGGGCGAATAATACAAAACCTTCAACTGCTTTATCTAAAAAGGCATCGTCTTCATCCATAATATCTTCAAAGAATATATTTGGTGACTTACCGCCCAATTCTAATGTAACTGGAATAAGATTTTGTGAAGCATATTGCATAATTAAGCGACCTGTCGTAGTTTCACCAGTAAAGGCAATTTTGCCGATCCGTGGATTCGATGCTAATGGTTTTCCTGCTTCTAAACCAAAGCCATTCACAACATTAAGTACGCCCGATGGCAATAAATCTTCTATTAATTCAATGAACACCATTATCGAAGCTGGCGTTTGCTCTGCAGGTTTTAACACAACACAGTTTCCAGCTGCCAGTGCAGGTGCTAGCTTCCAAACGGCCATTAATAACGGGAAATTCCAAGGGATAATTTGACCTACTACCCCAATTGGTTCATGGAAATGATAAGCGACTGTATCATTATCGATTTGGCTTACCGCGCCTTCTTGTGCACGTAAAGCCCCCGCAAAATAACGGAAATGATCAATCGCAAGAGGGATATCTGCATTTAATGTCTCACGTACCGCTTTTCCGTTATCCCATGTTTCGGCAACGGCTAGCTTTTCTAAGTTTTGTTCTATGCGGTCCGCAATTTTAAGTAAAATGTTTGCACGCTCTGTTGGAGATGTTTTGCCCCATTCTTCTTTTGCGGCATGTGCTGCATCAACTGCAAGTTCAATATCCTCAGCAGTAGAACGAGCTAATTGTGTAAAAACTTGTCCAGTAACAGGTGTAACATTATCAAAGTATTGTCCTTTCACTGGAGGTGTCCATTCCCCACCAATGTAATTTTCATATTTTTCTTTGAATTGAACTACCGACCCTTCAGTGTTTGGAAATGCATAAACCATTTTACTTCTCCCCTTTACACAAAATAATGAGAAAATAATCTACAAAAATCACCATTTTCATCGAAATAACGATATTTTCATAGATACCCTCTTACTCAATATATTGTCAGAAACAAAGAATAATTTCAACTTTTTGAAATTTTTTTAAATTAATACTAGAATCTATTCTTGAATCGATTATTCCTCGGCATAATAGCCTCTGGAATCGGCTTTGTGATTAGGCTTGCAAAGTGGCTTATATTTTCTAGAAAAGCTTCTAGGATTCACGGTTTGACCAACTATAATGTATACTTAAAAATAATATAAATGTATAGGAGAACAGTATGCGGATTAATAAATATTTAAGTGAGACAGGCATTATATCTCGTCGAGGCGCAGATAAATGGATAGCAGAAGGTAAAGTAACGATTAATGGTGAGCTTGCTACAGTCGGCAGTCAGGTTGAGGCTGGTGATATGGTTTGCGTTGATGGAAAAGAGGTAAAAAAAGAAGAACAGCTCGTTTATATTGCCTTAAACAAACCAGTAGGAATTACAAGCACAACTGAACGTCATATAAAAGGAAATGTCGTTGATTTCGTCAACCACCCTCTTCGTATTTTCCATATTGGACGACTAGATAAAGAGTCAGAAGGGCTATTATTATTGACTAACGATGGGGACATCGTCAATAAGATTTTACGTGCAGAAAACCATCACGAAAAAGAATATATCGTGCAAGTTGATAAACCTATTACGGAGCAATTTATAAAGAAAATGGGCGCTGGTGTAGATATTTTAGATACTACAACCCTACCTTGTCATGTTGAAAAAATATCTGATAAAGTCTTTAAAATCATTTTAGAGCAAGGCTTAAACCGTCAAATACGTCGTATGTGTTCAGCGCTTGGGTACTCCGTTAAACGTCTACAACGCATTCGTATTATGAATATAAAGCTTGGCAATTTAAAAGTTGGACAGTGGCGCGATTTAACAGACAAAGAACGAACAGAACTATTCAGACTACTTAATTACACACCAAAATAAAGCCATTTAAGGGGATGGGACTATGCTGTCAATTCAAAGCACTGAGCAGTTAACCGGTGCACGTATTAGCGGTGATTTTTGGGATTTAGATGAGCTGATTAATGCTATTTACAAAATAACTGGTGATGAAAACAAGTATTATGATTATCAAGGAGCGCGCTTTCGCATTCTTAGTGTTTGTTATAATCTCCGTCAAGCTGCCAAGGGGAAGCATCAGCTTGAGTTTGTTAGCAACGGGCTCAATAAAAGTGTTCTGACACAGCATGAACTAATTTTCCCTAACAAAAATGCTTATTTCGCAGCAGAGATTCTTTGGCCAGAGCTAATCTTTACTGCTATCGCATTAAACGATTTCATTCGCCTACATCAAGAGCTAATTGATTCTTCTGATTGGAATATTGACGTTGCCACAATTCGTAAATTCCAGGCAGCTGTTGCAAATTGTTTAGAGCAGGAGCTCCATGAAGATGAATACTTAGTATTTTTAAGAATGCTGCTCACTAAAAGTCCATTAACATTCCGTTATGCCACACAGTATGTAGATGTTTTAAATCTTGAGTATATTCATTTAAATTTAGAGGCACGTAAAGCTCATTTAGCGGCATTTGCTCTGCGCTTGATGTTAGAAGATGATGAATATGTAGCGTTAAAATCACAGCTCATGGAAGTTGCGATGACTACAAAAAAAGCGTTACATGAAATTGAAATTAACACTAATTATCCTGAAACTATTTTGTGGTAGATAGAAAGAGCCGTCTCAATTAATTTTGAGACGGCTCCTTTTCTTCTATATTGTCGTGTAAGCCATTTTTCGAATAACTTCCTCGTGCTGTGGATAGTCAGCTAATAGCTCAACTTGTGTAAATAATTCGAAGTCTTCAAAGTCAAAGCCAGGTGCAACCATACAGCCTACTAAACTAAATGTATCTGCATCCTCTACGGATGAGCCAAATATAGTATTTTTCGGTACTGCGATTTGTGGTACTTCTCCTGCCTCTACATTTAATCCAAGCTTCTTCGCCTCATATGTACCATCCGGGAAAATCATATGGACCGTTAGTGGGCTGCCAGCATGATAATACCAAAGCTCGTCTGATTTCAAACGATGCAAATGCGATATATCCTGTGAACGTAGTAAGAAATAAATACTTGTATAAATAGGTCTCTGTACATCTCTTACAGCCATATCGTCCGATGCCCGAAACAAGGATATATAGTACCCTCCTTCAGGATGCTCTGCTAAATTTAATTTTTCGATAAAATATTGTGCTGAATACTTCATACAACATCACTCCTTTCTTCCACATTACCAAATAATAAAAGATGAAAGCTACTCCTATTTTGTCAATTTGATAAGTAGTATCCGTCGTTTGGGCCTTTCTTTCCGTCGCTTTGATAATTATCCGTCGCTCTGGACCTGCTTTCCGTCGCTTTGATTGTTCTATCCATCGTTCTGGACCTGCTTTCCGTCACTTTGATTGTTCCATCCGTCGCTCTAGCCCTTCTATCCTTCACTTTAACATTTCTATCTGTCGGTTCACTCCTCCGTTTATACGAAAAAAGACGTCCCAAAAATTGAGACGCCTTCTCCCTCTATAAACCACCTAAATAAGCAGCCTTTACTTGGTCACTCTCTTGAAGCTCTTTTGCTGTACCTGATAATACAATACGTCCCGTTTCAAGTACGTACGCACGATGCGCTACCGATAATGCCATATTCGCATTTTGCTCAACAAGCAATACAGTTGTGCCCTCTTTGTTGACTTGCTCAATAATATTAAAAATATTTTTTACCATGAGTGGCGCAAGTCCCATTGAAGGTTCATCCATTAATAACAATTTCGGTTTTGCCATTAATGCTCGCCCCATCGCTAGCATCTGCTGCTCACCGCCCGATAATGTACCTGATTGCTGTTTCCGACGTTCGAAAAGACGTGGGAATAGTTCAAACACATGATCCATATCTTTTTTTATGCCAGCCTTATCGTTGCGAAGATATGCGCCTAGCTCTAAATTTTCCTCAACGGACATATTGGCAAAAACACGGCGCCCCTCTGGAACATGTGAAATGCCTGATTTTACTATTGTCTGTGCAGCCTTCCCTGCGATAGAGAAGCCTTCATATTCAATGATGCCACCCTTTGGTTTTAATAGGCCCGACAATGTTTTTAATAATGTACTTTTACCAGCACCGTTTGCACCGATTAACGTTACGATTTCACCCTCATTTACTTCTAAAGAGAGGTCCTTTAATGCTTGAATATTACCGTAAAATACATCTATATTTTGTACTTTTAGCATTAGCTGATAACCTCCTCACCAAGGTAAGCTTCAATTACCTTTGGATTGTTGCGAATCTCTTCTGGTGTCCCATCTGCGATTAATTGTCCGTGATCGAGCACGTATATACGTTCACAAATCCCCATAACTAAGCTCATATCGTGTTCAATTAGAAGAATTGTTAAGCCAAATTCTTTACGAATAAACGCTATTAATTCCATTAAATCATGCGTTTCCTGCGGGTTCATCCCTGCTGCAGGCTCATCCAATAAAAGTATCTTAGGTTTTGCAGCTAGGGCACGAGCAATTTCTAATCGGCGCTGCATCCCATAAGGTAAATTTTTTGCAAGCTCATCCTTATAAACATCTAAACCAAAGATTTTTAGAAATTCAATAGATTGATGCTCCATTTCTGCCTCACCTTTAAAATGATTCGGCAAGCGGAAAATGGAAGACCACATAGAATGCTTGGCAAGCGAATGGTTCGCTACCTTAACATTATCTAAAACAGATAGCTCCTTAAATAAACGAATATTTTGGAACGTACGGCTAATACCTTTTTGTGTTACTTGATATGGTGCAAGCCCGTTCAACTTTAAACCGTCAAATGTAATCGTGCCCTCCGTTGGCATATACACTCCAGTAAGCATGTTAAAGCTAGTTGTTTTACCAGCACCGTTGGGCCCTATAAGACCTACTAGCTCCCCTTGATTCAGGTACATATTAACGCCCTGTACCGCCTTTAAACCACCGAATTGAATGCCCATGTTTTCTACATTGATAAGAAGGTTTCCAGCCATTATTTTGTACCTCCTTTTTTACCAAACTTAAATAAGTCCGTAACTTCTTTTGTTCCCATTAACCCTGTTGGGCGATATAGCATTACGACTATTAATACTAAACTGTAAATAATCATACGTGTTTCTGGGAAGTTTGCTAGATATGCTGAGACTACTGTTAAGAAAATAGCTGCGATGACAGATCCTGAAAGACTTCCTAAGCCACCAAGTACTACAAAGATTAAAATATCAAATGATTTTAAGAACCCGAAAGTTGTCGGTTGAATAATGTAAAAGTTATGTGCAAAAATGGCCCCTGCAAGACCGGCGAAGAAGGAACCTATCGCAAAAGCTACAACTTTATAGTAGGTTGTATTAATACCCATTGCATCTGCCGCAATTTCGTCCTCACGAATCGATATACATGCGCGTCCATGACGTGAATTCGTAAAGTTCGAGATGACTAAAATTGTTAGAACAACACCTATGAATGCATAAGACCAGTTTGATAAATATAGAACCTGCATCCCTGCCGCGCCACCAACATAGTCCGTATTTAAAAAGATAATACGTATAATTTCCGCAAAACCAAGCGTGGCAATTGCTAAATAGTCACCCTTTAAACGTAATGTCGGAATACCTACGATTAAACCTGCTACAGCTGCTGCTAATGCCCCTAAGAAAATAGCTAATGGGAATGGAAGCAATAGCTTAGTGGTAATAATTGCAGAAACATATGCTCCAACTGCTAAGAAACCGGCATGCCCAATCGAGAATTGACCAGTAATCCCAATAACGATATGCAAGCTGACCGCAAGCATGATGTTAATACACATTGTGATCAACATATTTTGATAGTAAATATCGAGAATGTTTGTAGAAATAAGGATTTGAACAACTGCATAGATGACTAGCGCTAATACGGCATAGCCCCAGAAAACTTTAGACTTTTTCATCATTACCGCTCACCTACACTTTCTCACGGGCATTTTTACCAAAGATACCCGATGGTCTGAAGATTAAAATTAAAATTAAAATAACGAATGCCGCTGCATCGCGCCATAAAGAGAAACCAAGTGCACTTACTAATGATTCCACTACACCTAACAACATACCGCCAACCATAGCACCTGGAATAATCCCAATACCACCAAGTACCGCGGCGATAAAGGCTTTAACCCCTGGAATAACGCCCATTAATGGATCTATTTTCGTATAGTAAACACCAAAGATAACGCCTGCTGCTCCAGCTAGAGCAGAACCAATCGCGAATGTTGCTGAAATTGTATTATCTACGTTAATACCCATTAAACGTGCTGCATCTGCATCATGAGAAACCGCACGCATCGCTTTCCCGATTTTAGTTTTATGTACGATGAATTGTAAAAGAATCATCAGTACAATTGCTACAGATAAAATTAATATTGATGTACTACTGATTTGAACACCAAAAACATCAAATGATTTATTTGTAATGACTTCAGGATATGCAGCCGGTTGCGCACCTCTGAAGTAGATCGTTGTATATTCAATTAGTAGCGATACACCTATTGCCGTAATTAAAGCTGCAATACGTGTAGCATTTCGTAAACGCTTATAAGCAATACGTTCGATTAAAACACCAAAGATTGCACAGACCACCATCGCCAATAATAGCGCTGGGAAGAAGCCCAGCTCCCATTTAGCAATTGCGTAAAAGCCAATAAATGACCCAATCATGAAAACATCACCGTGGGCAAAGTTGATCAGCTTAATAATCCCGTATACCATCGTATACCCTAGCGCTATTAATGCGTAGATACTACCTAGTGAAATACCGTTCACAAGCTGCTGTATCCATTCCATAAGCGTTCACTCCCCTTTATTTTTCTGAAAAATACAAAAATAGAATTTACTACTACATGTTATTATTGAAAATAGAGTAAATTGTGTCGTCTTTAAAAATTTTTTTCTTGGTCTATCTAGCAATCTCGCTTTAGATATTTTGAACACGGTAATGAAACTATATCCGCATTCATCTCATCACCTTCAATGGCGAGAGCCTCACTGAATGAAGGTAACATAAAAAGGAAGGCGTGTTTACCCGCCTCCCCTTGCCAAGAAAACATTAAGGATTAACTTTAGAGTTGAACACTTGTTTACCGTCTTTAAATTCAAGAACTGTTGCTGTTTTAATTGGGTTATGATTTTCGTCAACCGAGAAAGTACCTGTTACTAAAGAAAGATCTTTTGTGTCAGCTAAAGCAGTTTTAATAGCTTCCCCATCCGTAGAGCCAGCTCGCTTAATAGCATCCGCAATGTAGTAAATTGTGTCATAGCCAAGTGCATTGAATGCATCTGGTGCTTTATCACTGTTCGCTGCTTTAAACGCCTTTACAAAATCTTGAATTTTTTGATCTGGATCTTCTGCAGAATAATGGTTTGTGATATACGTGTTATTCAGCGCTTTCGCACCAGCTAGTTCAACTAAAGTTGGTGAATCCCAACCGTCAGCCCCCATCAATGGAACATCGATGCCCATTTCACGTGCTTGTTTAACAATTAAACCAACCTCTTCATAGTATCCTGGGATAAAGATAAAGTCTGGTTTAGCTGCTTTAATATTTGTTAATTGTGTACGGAAGTCAGTATCCTTAGCGACATATGCCTCTTCTTTTACAACTTTCCCACCATTTTTAGTGATTGTATCTTTAAATGATTTTGCTAAACCTTTTGCATAGTCAGATGCGTTGTCCGCAAAAATAGCTACATTTTTAGCTTTCAATTCACCTGAAGCGAAGTTCGCCGCTACAATCCCTTGGAATGGGTCAATGAAACAAGTACGGAATGCATATTCGTTAACGCTATCATCATCATTGACTGTAATGTTAGGAGCAGTACCTGAACCTGTAACAATCGGGATTTTATTGCTGTTCGCAATTTGAACAGTAGCAACTGTATTACCAGAAGTCGCTGGAGCTAGCATTGCTACTACTTTATCTTGTGTTGCTAGTTTAAGAGCTGCTGCAGTAGCCTCTGAGTTTTCAGATTTGTTATCTACTTTAACAAGCTCAATTTTTTTACCGTCGATTCCGCCTTTATCATTAATTTCTTTAACTGCTAGGTCTGCACCTACACCAATCGAAGAACCATAAGAAGCTACGTTCCCCGAAAGTTCTAAGTTTGCACCGATTTTAATAGTATCACCGTCAGAACCACCACCTGATGATGACCCTCCTCCTGAACTTGAACTATCTCCGCCACCACAGCCAGCAAGAACTCCTGCAAGTAGTGAAGATGCAACTAGAAGTGAGCCAAACTTTTTAAGCTTTTTGTTCTCTCTCATAATTTTATTCCCCCTAGAATTTTCTCAAATATTAGATATTTCAGATAATTATAAACAATTAATAGCATTTGCTCAATAACAAAAATAACCAAAATTATAATTTATAACTATCTATCTTTAAGTGAATCAAACTATTATTCATTTAGGACTTTTACATTGTAAAACATTCTTTATATTTAGTCTAGAGTGATTTTTCTGTATAATTAGTAATTTGTGAATTATCCATTAATTTATTGTGAATATTCATACAAACCTATCATTTCCGATTATTTTTTTCGATAAAGTCTCGTAAAAAGAAATCAGAAATTGCATGATCTAGAATATCAGGTACTAAAATGGTTGTGTTTATATGAAATTACTAATAACTATTTATTACCTAGGAAATAAATAGAAGTAGAGGGGTAATCATCGGTCTTTTGCTTTTAGTCGCTAAAACTTCATCAATTATGCCTTGGCATTATTGTGCCCGGAATCGGAAAAAAATTAAAAAAGCTTAAAGCTGGACTATTGCTCAGCTCTAAGCTTTTTTCAATGCAAACACACAGAGGCGCTCGTTAATATTTGTTTCATTTTCAAGATGGACCTCATGGATTAATTCAAAAGGTGTACCATGATGTAAAAACTGCAAATAATCATATGGTGGGTAGTATAAAATAATATGAATTTCGCGCATATGCAATTCATAAGACTTCCAAATATTATGAATAACTGTACGGAAAATATTGATTGAAAACGGATTAAAGAAAAAGAAAACTGTGTCGCATGGTTGTATAGCATAGTCTTCCGCTATTGAATGAATAAAGGAAATCGGAGCTTGAGCACTCTTCTTTTGAAGATAGTTCTTTTTATTATTCTCTGCCTCTGTATAAAAACCTGCATCCATTTCTACCCCAATTGTAGGAATATGAAATTTGTGATGTACATAAATAGGGACTCTCCCTTTTCCACATCCCATATCAATAAATACTGGATGATCAGGCATTTCATACTCCGAAAATAATTGTTCTAAGCCAGCATACGGCGTTGGCTCATAGCGATGGTAGTGAGCTAGCTTCGGGAAGCCGTATTGTTCACCTATTGTGTTAATATGTAAACATTTATCAAATTGATGTTCATTCATAATAAAACTCCTAAAAAAAAGAATGATTAATTGTAGCACGATAAAAAGCAAAAACCATACCCAAAAGTTTCGGATATGGTTATTTTTTAACGACCTCTTCGCTTAAATTTTAAAACAAAGAAAAGCGCTACTATTAATAAGGCAAAACAAACAATCATTGTAAGAATTGTATTTTTATCAATAACAGTTTCTTGCTTTAATTGCTCATCGCCTTGGTTAGGCCACATGGGTCCTCCATTTTGGTCAGGTCGTTGCACAGGTTCTCCCTGATTATCGCCATTTTGATTAAATGGAGGGGCTTGTAAAGGATCAAAATCTTCTGGCATTTGATCCGGATCGAAGTTCTCTGGTCTTTGTGTCGGGATGTCCATGTCACCATTTTCGTTTAAATTAGGCATTCCCATATTTTCTTGTGATGCTGTAGTTGCTTCCACAACAAGTTCCCCTGACAGCTGTTTTAAAATAGAGTCAGAGCGTTGTTTTGCAAATTCAGAGAGACTATTTTCTCCTTCTACTGCTTCTATAAACTGTTCTGTTGTAGAGAATTTTGTAGGATCTGCTTCCACATAAGTTGTTAATAGCAATGCTAATTGTTTCGTAATGTTCTTTACGTTATCTTCTGTTAAGTAATTAGTCGCTAGCTCTTCTAAATAAGCTTCGTATTTAGCACGATACTCTTCCTTTGAGAGTAAGACGTTTAATAGCGGCCGCTCCTCTAATGTTGTGCCAGATATAGGTGTAGTCACACTAAAGTTAATAGCACTATCTGCCATCAAATTGCTAGACATTTCAAACCCCATATTGAGTCCACCCTGATTCTGGTCACCATTTGGCTGTCTTCCTTGCTGTTGTTGCTTAACATTATTTGATCTATCTGATTTCTCATTCGTCTGTGTATTATCTAGCGTTTTTATATCAGCATTGGGCCGGATTTTATTATTGTCACCCATTCGACCGCCTCCAACACCAAAGCCACCAAAGGACATATTATAATCCCAAGGGATAATCGAAAACACACCATCGTTCTCATACAAATAGTAGTTGTGTTTCATATTTCCTTGGTAACTATCCAGATTTACAAGTGCTGTATTCACAGCAAAATAACGTAGCATTTCATCGACATCAATATATTTTTCTATATTATCGCCATTATTAATCGCTTCAATCATCTCAATAAATTTGGATTGATCAATATTGCCTTCGTTCGTTTTTAAGCCTATTCCCGTATAATCAGCTATATTATCACTAATATATTTTAAATCACTACCTGTTCCATCTGGCTTAAATAAAAATCCATCATTAGAACCGTAATTATTAGCTAGGAAGGTTTCATCTACAGCTTCTACCCCTAAAAATAGCCCACGCTCTTCCCCATTTACAGTTACGTTCATATATGAATGGGCTGGTGTTGGTAGCCCCATCTGTTCCATGAGCTCATAAGAAATATATTCTCGCATTAATGTTGAGTCACTGTAATTATTGTTTAAATTAATCTTTTTTAAGCCATATAAGCTTTGTGTATCATCGTAATAATCGAAATCAATTTTTAAACTATAGCGATCTGAGTCGCTCGCAACTACTGAACGCAATGATAAGTTTCCTTTTGTGCGAATTGCTACATTTTCTATTTTCTTACCATTTACCGTAATATTCGCCTTCTTTAGCTCCTCTGCTGCCGCATTTTCTAGCATGTCCGCCCAATCTTCTTCGGCTATTTCAATATCTACCGTCGTTACCTTATTCTTATTAAACACAATGGTCTCATAGGAAAACTCGGTATTTTTCGTTTCAATGCCTACGTTTGGAAGCACAGCATACATCATGACAAAGAGAAGTAGAAGAATCGCCATACAAAAATAGACAACCCTTGTTTTAATCATTTATTGCACCTCTCTTCACTCTAGAGTGGTTACTAAGCAGTGAAATTACCATCATAACTAAGCATTACTGCAGATTTTACTCCAGGTACTTTTGTAAGATTGTCCATCAATTTTGCATCATTTTGTTTAACACGAATTTCATAGGTTGTTTCAATCTCCTCATCCGACATAATGGATTTTGATTTTAAAGCGAATTTTTTAGATTGTGCCGCAATAATGCGCTCCACTTCTTCACAAGCAAAGTCTTCTTCAAATTTCACAATTAATAAATACGGATTTTCCACAGTAATTTTGTTTACAAACACTAGTAGTACAAGACCGATTAAAACTGCGCCAATAATAACAAGCGGAATAAATCCTGCTCCACAAAGAATCCCAGAAACTATTGCCCAGAAAATATAGACTAAATCCATCGGGTCTTTAATAGGTGTACGGAAACGCACGATCGATAGCGCACCAACCATACCTAGTGATAACAGGACGTTTGAACTTATCCCCATAATTACTAGAGCTGTTGCCATTGTCATAATGAGCAACGAAATATTGAAGGAATGAGAGTAAATTACTCCATTAAAGGTTTTCTTGTAAACTGCATAAATAAAAAGCCCGACAAAAAAAGCTACAACTAATCCAATCATTGAATCTATTAATGAAAATGATGTTGTTTTCTCTAAAAAGTTAGATTTAAAAATATCATTAAATTTTATTGTATCCATTGTTCAATTCTCCTTTATTAGCCGTACATACGACTAAGCTGATATTTTGAATATGCCTCAGCACGTGTATCTACTGATTGAAGTAAGTATTTAATAAGATCCGGCAAGTACTCATCATATTTCACTTCTAAAATAACTAAGTTTGGCTCAAGTACATCCACCATCGGCAGTTTTGGATGAAACATATCTGTATTGCGGAGACTTGACTGTACCTTACTATCGAAAGTGACACGCACATTTCCAAAGGGATAGATGTAAGCCTCACGCTCGTAATCGACAACTGTCATCGGTTTCAATTGGTGATACTTCATTTCCTGATATAAATCTTGAATTAACGCTCGTTTGTCTTCCTCCATCCAAGCGATATCCCCAACGCGCATTTTTTCAAATTCCTTTTGAGATATGGCACATTTCGTTTTATACGTTACATTATTACGTTTACTTTTCCGCTCCAAATTTATAATCGCTGTGGACTTACCATACATTCGTACTCGATATTTATCTCGATTGATAAAACCCTCTTTTTTCTCATTTAGAACCTTGTTTGCAAAATTATCAAAGTATGTGCTGCGAATTAAATACTTACCATTCATCCCAGCATGCTTGTCTAACTGCATCACATGCCGAAGTTTAGTTTTTAATAATGCATAGTCCGGATAGGAGATTGCCTGTTTAATCTCCTTTCGACCGTTAGGATTAAACGAAGTAAGAGTAGGCATATAGTTCACTCCTTACATTTTTTCAATTTTGTATTGCTCTTGCTTTTCAGCTAACCAAGACGCATACTCTTCATTTATGCGCTCCTCAAGTACCGTTGCATAAACTTCATCTTTTATATCCTCGAATACTGCCTCTTCTGCCGGTACTTTATCGGTTACTTTAATAATGTGATAGCCTTCTGATGTTTGTACGATGTCGCTGATGCTACCCTTTTCAAGGCCAAATGCTACTTCCTCAAACTGCTCCTCCATTTGTCCTCGGCTAATATAGCCTATTTCCCCGCCAGCCTCATTCGTTGTTGTATCAATTGAATATGTTTTTGCTAAATCTGCAAAATCCTCACCTGCTTTTATTTTTGCTAGCACGTCTTTTGCTGTTGTTTCATCCTCCAATAAAATTTGACTGGCTACGACCTCTTCTTTTTGTCCATAGCTATCTTTATTGTCTTCAAAATATTGAGCTACTTCCTCATCTGATATGTCAACGGTTGTAGCAATAACATTTTTCGTAAGTTGATACATGTGAATATTATCCTTCACACTTTGCTCTGTCAGCCCATTTTCCTCTAGTGCTGCTTGTAAAGATTCCTCTCCGCCATACGACTCCGCTAACTCCTCATACTCTCCTTGAATAATGTCCTCAGATACAGAAACGCCCTCTTTCTTCGCCTCTAACTCAACTATTTTATTGGTAATGAGTGTATCTAGTACTTCTGTACCGTATTGTTCACGCAATGCGTCATCTAATTCAGTTTGTAAAATCTTTTCACCGTCAACCTTCGCCACATAATCGTTACTCTCACCACATCCAGCTAGTAGCATTAATAACGTAGCAGGTAAGGCGATTATTCGGAAAAACCTTTTGTTTGCGGCCATCCTTGATCCCGTCCTTTCTTTTGGTTTTCTCGTTTACAATGCCTACTATAAAGGTCTAATGTGTCAGTCAGATGTCGGCTTTAACATGCCCTTCAAAGTTTCTTACAAAGAAAAAGCTACCACGCCTTTTAGAGCGTAGTAGCCTTTTTCAATGTTATTTCAAAGCATGTTCCAGATGAATTACTGCCAATTAAGCGTAAATCACCACCTATAGATTGCGCCATCATTTTACTAAGCGATAATCCTAAACCTAATCCACGGACCGCATATTTTTTATTTTCGCCTCTATAAAAACGCTCAAAGATAAATGCTTGATCTTCTTGAGGAATACCGTATCCAGTGTCCCTTACAGTAATTAATACAGCATCCTCTTTTTCCATAAGCGCTACGGTAACGATCCCTTCCTGCATAGCCTGCTTTGCATTCGTCAATAAATTCGTAATTATTTGCTGTATTCTTACTACATCAGCCTGTACATCAACGGATTCTGCAAGGTAATCCAGTTGTATTTTTACATTTTCGTCATCTTGCATTACTTCCCACTGTGCTACGGCATCACGTAATAATTGATTAACACTTACTGTTTCAAGCTTCACGGGAATTGCATCTACCGCAAAATGATTAAAAGCTAGTAAATCGCCAACCATTGTTTTCATTTTCATCGTTTCTACTAGTGCCATTTGAATAAATTCACTAGCGTCTTGGCCTGTAACGACACCATCTTTCACTGCCTGCAATAACCCACTAATTGATGTGACTGGTGTTTTTAGCTCATGGGTGACCCCTGCTAATAACTCTGTTCGAGTCTTTTCTAATTGCTCTAGCTTATTCGCCATTTCCTTAAAAGACGTAACGAGCTCATAAATTTCTTCTTCCTTATTATTTTGAGGCAAATCAAATGTATAGTTTCCTTCTTGAACTTGCTTTGCAGCTTCGGCAACTTGTTTTATTGGATGCGCTAAACGTTTTGATAAAAAATAAATAGCCCCCCAACCTAATACGGCAAGTGCTCCAATTAGTAGTGCCAGTTGTCCATATGCTTGATTAACCTTCGTTAAATTGTCTTTCTTCTCTAAAACAAGCACCCAGCCAACTACTTTATTGTCCTTTTCAAGTTTTCGTTTTACGACATATTGGACCAACTCTTGTCCATCATTCGCTGCAGTTATTTTCTTTGTCCCCTCTTCACTATCTAGCAAGCTGGCAACGTTTTTGGCATTCCCCGGTGGCACCGGTCGATTGCTATTTACTATATTCCCTTCCTTATCTACGACATACAAAATGGGGTCAATTTCTCTCATAGTAAACCGTTCACGATTGCCAATAAAACCTGGAATACCGCCCATATGTCCATTGTTTTGACTTGAAAGATCAGTTAGGCGATATACAGTCTCGTCTGCTAAAAATTCCATCAACTCTAGTCGATTTTGAAACGCTGTATGACGAATCCACGCCGCAGAAATCAAAGAGATAATTGCTAAACCTACAAATAGCGTTAATAAATAGCGACTTGTCCAGTAGTTGAGTAAAGATATTCGCTTATTTTTTTTGAACACTTAGCTGATACCCCAATCCACGTAGTGTCTTTATTTCGCCCTCTTCCTCATCCCACTCCTTAAGTACTTTTCTGAGTCGCTTCACAGCTAAATCAACCGCTCTATCGCTACCTTCATATTCCCAGCCCCAAACTTGATCGATCAGTTGATCCCGTGTAAATGTTTGATTTGGGTGTTCTGCTAAAAATAAAAGCACAGATAAATCTCTAGGCGTTAAGACGATTTCTTCTCCCTTAAGTAGCACTCGGTGGGCTTTCATATCAATCTCTAGCTCACCAAAGCGTTTTATTTCTGCAGATTTATGACGTCCTTCAGCTCGTCTTAAAACTGCCTTTACTCTTGCCACTACCTCATCAGCTATAAATGGCTTTGCAATATAATCATCTGCCCCTTGATCAAAACCCTCTAATCGATAATTTACATCACCTAATGCCGTTAGCATGATAACTGGACTAGAGCTACATTCTCTAATTTCCTTTAGAATAAACCAACCGTTTTTTTCTGGTAACATAATATCGAGTAATACTAAATCAGGCTGAACCTTTTGAAACATATCCAATGCCTGTCCACCATTAAAACATTGCATAACATCAAAGCCTACTTTTTTCAAATATGCCTTCAAAACTTGGCTTATTGCATATTCGTCTTCTACTACTAATATTTTTGCCATGTCCTTCACCTCGTTACCAGCTCATTCGTATTTTCATTATATCATCGGTTTATGTCAGTTAAATGTCAGGAACTAGTGCGTCTGTTCATTCTTATAGCGAAGTATATTTCCATGTATGGATCCAACACTTCAAATATCGAGCTATTTACAATTTAAATCTATTGACAATGTCTTCCTAAGACAATTATCATTGATTGCGAATGATAATCATTGATAATTCATTCATATAGTAGATTTTATTAACTAAAAATGATTAGGGGGGAAAAGCATGATTATTGTTACAAATCGTATTCAAGTCAAACCGGGATTTGCTGCAAAAATGGCACCGAACTTTACAAAACCAGGTCCTCTACAACAGTTTGAAGGCTTCCATAAAGTAGAGGTACTAATTTCAACTGATGATCCGACTTATGACGAAATGAGCGTCAATATGTACTGGGAGACGAAGGAGCATTTCCAAGCTTGGCGTAATAGCGATGCATTCGCTGCGGCACATCACCGTCCTGGACAAAGCTCTGAGGGTGGAAAACCTGAAAACAGTCCAATGATCGGTAGCAAAATAGTTATAGCTGAATTAGCTTCTTCAATTGAAGCATTACGCTAACTTTTAATTTGTATCTCCTATCCTCACTATTACCGAGGAAGCGGGATAATAACTAACATATCTTCTGATTCTATCTAAAAAAAACCTGCATTTTTAAAAATGCAGGTTTTTTAATACTTTATCGCATGAAAATAACTAAAACATATCCAAGTATTGATAAACAAACCGAACCGATTAGTCCGGCAATAAACGCCTTTACACCTAATTGTTTAAATGTTTTTATGTCTACATTTAAACCTAGTCCGGCCATCGCCATCCCTATTAAAATATAAGCGGTATTTACAAATGTTTGCGCTACATTAGCTGGTACAATCCCTAACGAATTAATAGCACTCATCGCTAAAAATCCGAGAATAAACCATGGAATGATCGACAATGAAAATCCTTCCTTTTCCTGCCTCTTGTCAATTCTCCGATATAAAATACCGATGACAATGGCTACTGGTACAAGCAATGCGACACGTGTTAGCTTCACAATAACCGCCATATCAATTGCTTCATTCCCACCAGCAGAGGCTGCCGCAATAACATGAGCAATTTCATGTAAAGTGCCTCCCGCAAAAATACCATATTCAGTAGGAGTTAAGTTAAATACTGAGTATAACACCGTATAGACTAATGTGAATACAGTCCCTAATAATGCAACAATCGCTGCGCCCACTGCTGTCTCTTTTTCATTTGCTTTAATTTGAGGAGCAATAGCAACGACGGCAGCAGCTCCACAAATAGCTGTGCCACAAGCTGTTAATATGCCGAGCTTCTTATCGACATGAAATACCTTCGTTAAGCCATATACAACCAGCAAAGCAAATACTAGATTAATAAACGCAATAAGGAAGACACTCGTTCCAGCATTGTAAATATCCATTAAATTCAAACGCATACCTAATAAAATAATGCCGAGGCGTAATAATTTTTTACTTGAAAATGTGATGCCTGTTTGCCATGAATCCTGCACCTTAAAGGTTGCTCTCCAAGCCATACCTAATATAATGGCAATGACAAGCTGCCCTAATATTGAGAAGAACGGAAATGTCGAAATATACTTCGCCACTAAGGCAATAATGAGTGTCAACAATATCCCCTTCATAAACGCTGGGGCCAGGAAACTTTTTAACCTACGTTGGCCATTATCCATGTTGTTCACTTCTTTCATCCTTGATGATTATTACTTTATTAGAAAGTTAATCATCAGTAAAATACATATATATAATGGCAATTATTAATATTTCTAATGATAGGAGTGATGATATGCAGTACGATGCTTTAAAAACGTTTATCACACTGGTGGAGATCAATAATTTTACGAAAGCCTCCGAAATACTTCATATTTCACAGCCGAGTGTCAGTTTACACATTAAAAACTTAGAACGAGAATTTCAAACGACCTTGTTTATCCGTTCACCAAAATCTGTACAAATTACCCCAACTGGAGAAATTTTATATAAACGAGCTAAACAGATGCTGGCCATTGCGGAAGCAGCAAAGGAAGATATTTTAACCTATCATCATGAAATTCAAGGGACGCTTGTGATTGGGGCTAGTTTTACAATTGGCGAATATATTTTGCCTCCTATTATAGCTAGCTTACAACAGCAATTCCCTCAGTTAGAGCTTCAAGTTATTATTGGCAATACGAAAGAAATCATTCAATATACAAAATTGTTACAAGTCGATATCGGTCTTATTGAAGGACAGGCACATGACCATGAACTTATTATTCATCCGTTTATGCAAGATGAATTATTTATTGTCAGTGCGAGTAATCACCCTCTTGCAAAGGTACCAACTATTACGGTTGCGGACTTACAGCAGCAAAATTGGGTTGCACGTGAAGATGGCTCTGGCACACGTTATTACTTAGATCATTTATTTAGAGCAAACGGGCTCCAAGTACGTTCACTTCTTACTATTAGTAGTAATCAAGGTGTGAAAGAAAGCGTGATTCAAGGGCTTGGACTTTCATTACTGTCCGCTAGTGTCATTGAGCGTGAATTAAAAAATAACGATATAAAAATCTTACCTCTCGAAAATCAACATTTTACACGAACATTTTCTTATTTGTACTCACCTACAATGAAAAACAAACGCAATGTTGACACTCTTATAGAGGCATTATTAAAGAAAGCTTAGCGACTAGTAATTCGCTAAGCTTCTTGTTGTTGAAAAGCTATTATGTGTCGAAGGAAATATACTATGTGAAGTCTCACTTTAAAGTTCTTGGGTTTATACGTTTACGCTCCTGCTTTTGCTCAATAATTTCTACGAATTTCAACGCTGCTCGAGATAAAGGCACACTTTTCAAATAACACATGCCAATGCTTCGTGTTGGAATACTTTCTGTTAATGTTAACTCATATAAAAGGCCTCGTTGCAAATAATCCTTCGAAAATTCTTTCGTTACACAGGCAATCCCTAAATTACTTCGTGCAAATTCAAGCACTAGATCATGTGAACCAAGCTCAAACTCAGGTTCAATGTGGATTCCTCTTGCAAATAAGTAATCTTCTACGTACTTTCTTGAATTTGATTTTTTCTCTAAAAAAATAAGTGGAAATTTTAGCAAATCCTCAAAGCTTATACTTTTTGAAGCCAACGTTTTGTACTTCTCACCACATACAAAAATATCTTGAACCTCCGTGCAAGTGGTTAACTGTAATGTCGGATCTTCTATCGGAAAATTACAAAGTCCTATATCAACCTCACCAGATTTAATAAAATTACAAATTTCCGAAGTCGTTCCATTTAACATTTGTAATTTTATATTTGGGTACATCGTATGAAACGCCTCTAGATAAGGCATTAAAAAGAAACGAGAAATTGTATCCCCTACCCCAATTTTCAACTGACCTGTTGTTAAATTTTTAAATTCCAGCAGCTTCTCCTCGCCAGCATCTAAAAGGCCTAATGCTGAATTTGTATATTCATACAGAAGGCTGCCCTCAGTTGTTAACGTCACCCCTTTAGGTGTGCGGTTAAAAAGACGTGTGCCGAGCTCCTTTTCTAATTGCATCATAGCTTGGCTAACAGCTGGTTGAGTCATATATAAATCTTTAGCAGCACTTGAAAAGCTATTGTTTTTAGCAACAATACTAAAAACTCGATATAAATCTAATTTCCCTATCATATAAGCACCTCTTATAGCTATTATACGAACTATTAATTTTACTTATATCATTAAAGAGGCGTATAGTAAAACCATATTGATTTAATTTCACAATATTTAACTTTTTTCAGTAGGCGAAAAAGAATCGGCAAGGAGTTTTTTATGAAACACAGCCGGTTCCAGACGTAATTATGCCGAGGCATACTATTAATCATACATTTATCTATTAATAAGGAGAGATTATTTTGGAACGTGTAGTTGGTACAGTAGTAAGAGGTCTTCGTGGTCCAATTATTAACGAAGGCGATAATATTGAGCAAATTGTTGTTGATACAGTATTAAACGCAGCAAAGACTGAAGGCTATTCAATTGAAGATCGCGACATCGTCACAGTAACAGAATCTGTCGTAGCGCGTGCACAAGGTAACTATGCATCCATCGATGACATCGCAGCGGACGTAGCTGCTAAATTTGGTGATGATACTGTTGGTGTTATTTTTCCAATCCTAAGCCGCAATCGCTTCGCTAACTGCTTACGCGGTATTGCAAAAGGTGTAAAAAAAGTTGTTCTTATGCTTAGCTATCCATCTGATGAAGTTGGGAACCACCTAGTTGATATCGATGAGCTAGATGTAAAAGGGATTAATCCTTGGACAGATACTTTAACTGAGGCTGAATTCCGTGAGCATTTCGGCTATAAAAAACATACATTTACAGGCGTAGATTATATTGAATATTATAAAGAACTAATCGAAGCTGAAGGCGCGTCTTGTGAAGTTATCTTTTCAAACAACCCAAAAACAATTTTAGATTTTACGAAGAGCGTTTTAACATGTGATATTCATACACGTTTACGTACAAAACGTATTTTAACGGCAAATGGTGCTGAAAAAGTATACAGTCTTGATAATATTTTATCTGAGCCTAATAACGACTCTGGCTTTAATGCCGAATATGGTCTACTTGGTTCAAATAAAGCTACTGAAGATAGCGTAAAATTATTCCCACATACTTGCCAACCAATCGTTGATGGCATCCAAGCAAAGATCAAAGAAGCTACTGGTAAAACAGTTGAAGTAATGGTTTACGGTGATGGTGCTTTTAAAGATCCTGTGGGCAAGATTTGGGAGTTAGCTGACCCTGTTGTTTCTCCAGCTTTCACAGCCGGATTAGATGGCACACCAAACGAAGTAAAACTAAAATACTTAGCAGATAACGATTTTTCAGAGCTTCGCGGCGAAGAATTAAAAGCAGCAATTTCTGAGTATATCCAAAACAAAGATGAAGATTTAACTGGGCAAATGGCCGCTCAAGGTACAACGCCTCGTCGTTTAACAGACTTAATCGGCTCTCTTTCAGATTTAACTTCAGGTTCAGGCGACAAAGGAACACCGATGATTTATATCCAAGGTTATTTCGATAACTATACAAAATAACAGCTACAAAAATGAACTCCCATTATCGTTTGGGCGTTCATTTTTTATATAGTATGCCATTTTATTTTATGCGGATAACAGAAATCGAACCTATGGATCCCTATTCTCTAAAGAGACACACTGCCACCGTTTACTTCCTCATATATATTATATATTTTCTGTTTGTTTTACTTCCCTTTTCACATCATACTTATTTCAAATGATTTGGAGTCTCTTTTTCGTTTAGCCAACGTTCACTTGTTCGAACTTGATCCTTTCTCACAAACTTTTCTAAGTTCTATCAAAAATCAGCATATTGGACTGTTTTCATTCATATATATATATAAAGCTCCTCTTTGGTGCGTCGACTTTGGATATTACTCTTTTGAGAATTCATACAAGCTCCCTTCGTGCGCAATATGAACCTTTCCATCCCCTCCCCCAGTATTGGAAACTCTATATTCCTGCTCATTTCCCCCATTATTACTATCGAATCCCCTCTCTCTATTTATTGTTTTTTTGATAATAACATCATATTTCTTTCATCAAAATCACAACATCAATTTTACTAAAAAACATACATTTTACCTATATTAAATACCCCTCATCCCCGTTCGATATTTGTCACATCAACAATCACAAATTGACCTTTAGCCACATTCAAACGCTCACACAAAACATAGAATACCATTCGTAATTTCTATCTTGCAGCACCTCCAAAAAACTCTTAACGTATAGCATCCCTTGAAAGAATATGTGTGTTTTCGCTTTTCGTTAGCCCCTTAACAAACGTACTCTCCCCACATTCAGGTACCAAACTGTAAATATCACCTTCATTTTTCGCCCCCACCAAATGTCTATATCATTTACAAAAGCTCTTTTTCTGGGATTAACGACTATTCTTCTTACTTATCAATATTAATCATCAAGTTAACTTTAAAATACCGAGAATAATTTCCGATGATCTAAATGATATAGAAGGAACACTAGGTAATCACCATAACGAGGTTGATTCCCATTTCGACTAAGCGCTTTTCTATAGGGCATCCTATAAGCCACTTTAGTCATAACGCTCGCTCCATAGTCTTATCTGTGACGTTGAACCCCACGGGGTCGAATAACCTCACTCAACTTATATACATAATTTCATACCAAAATTTAGGAGTATATTCATAAAAGTAACTCCTTTTCAAATAGATAAATACGGATACAAAAAAGACTGCCCCAACTTTTTCGGAGCAGTCTTTTTGTTAAAAATCTGATTTTCTTTTATAATTTTATTATATCATAAATTTACCAAAATTACTAGACTATACTTCTTTCCTAACTAGCTGTATGATAAATTTCCCGATTCTAAATAATCCATATTGAAAGGAATGTGAGTAACATTGGAAAAGCAATATGAACGGACAGAAGAAAATCAGTATCTTGTTCTTTGTTTAAATACAGTTGGTCACAAAAAGGAGGAGTTACTACAAAAGGAAAAGGATGTTAGAAACAATGTTTTAACATTAAAGAAAACCTTTTGGGATGACGTCAGAGTGAATTTAGATACTCCTGAGGATATAGACGAAACTTATTATGCTATTAAACAACAGGCGGAGCTCTTATCCGATTCTCAACATGCTCAGCAACGTGCCATCAAGGATGTAAAAACTTATGACCGTTTACTGCAATCCCCCTATTTTGCTCGCATTGATTTTTTACAGGATGGGCAAAACGAACCTTTAAAGATTTATATCGGTGTAGCAACCTTAATGGATGAAGAGAATGAAAACATACTAATTTATGATTGGCGAGCCCCTATATCAAGTATGTATTATGATTACACCCCTGGCCCAGCCACTTATGAAACGGCGACCGACGGCATTCAAGGTGAGATGCTTTTAAAGCGGCAATTTATCATTAAGAATGGTCAATTGCAATCGATGTTTAATACAGGATTAACAATTGGTGATGACTTATTACTCGATATTCTCGCTCAAAATGCAAATGAACATATCCGCAGCATCGTAGCAACGATTCAAGCCGAACAAAATAAAATTATTCGACATGTTAACACGCCTTATCTCATCGTAGAGGGTGTCGCGGGTAGTGGAAAAACAGCTGTTGCTCTCTAACGTGTTGCTTATTTGTTGTATCATTATCGAGACCAAATTACTGCTGATCAAATTTTATTGATTACACCAAATCAGCTCTTTAATCAATATGTCCATACCGTTTTACCGGATTTAGGTGAAGATAATATGCAGCAATTAACCTTCTCCGAATATGCAACAAAACGTTTAGGTCGACAGTTCCAATTGGAATATCCTTACGAGCAATTGGAGTCAATTTTAACAGAGAAAGATGACTTGCTCTACCAAACGAAGCTTACTACTATTTCTTTCAAAGCTAGCCTCCAATATCGAGAATTGATGGACAAATATATAGAGTACCTTGCCAATGACGGTTTGCTATTTAAAAACATTGTTTTTCGAGGAGAAAGAATTATTACAGCGCAAAAAATTGCTGAGTATTTTTATTCGTTCAATGCGACAATTCCCATCCCAAATCGACTGCAGTTAGTGAAAGAATGGTTGTTACAACAATTATCGAAAATTGAAAAGACAGAACGGACGAAAGAATGGGTAGAAGAAGCTAGTGAATTGTTAGACATTGAAGAATATACAAAAACCTATAGTGATCTTTTACACGAAGGTCGCTTTTCAGAAAACTCCTTTGATGATTTTGAGCAAGAGCGCAAAAAAATAGCCATCCAAATTGTCAAAAAACAGCTCAAGCCACTTCGTCAATCTGTGAAACAATTAAAGTTCGTTCATTTGTTAGGCATTTATCGTCAACTGTTTGATATGAACAATACTATTCATCAGCAATTACAGAACTTTTTACCCGACCATTGGGAAGAAATCTGTCAACAAACGCTCCCTAATTTAACAAAGCGCATTATTTCATATGAAGATGCCGCTCCATTTTTATATTTGCAGGACAAAATAGAAGGTCAACGAACAAATACGATGATTCGTCATGTTTTAGTTGATGAAGCACAAGACTATTCTCCATTTCAGCTATTTGTATTACAACAATTATTCCCACGTGCACGTATGACTATATTAGGAGATGGACATCAAACTATCCATCCTCATACCTTTAAAAACCCTTCACTGCTGACGCCACAATTGTATGGTGAACAAGCAGAAAAAATAATATTAACGAAAAGTTATCGCTCAACAAAACAAATTATTCACCTTACTTCAAAGATTTTACATGAGGACGCAAAAGTAGAGGCCTTTAATCGAACTGGTCCCGAACCGACTATCACGATTGTTTCGAATGAAATAGATTTAATCGAACAGCTTGTCGAAAAGATTAACAGCTTGTCCCTAAATTTTGAAACAATTGCAGTCATCTGTAAAACAGAGCAAGAGTGTACGAAGGTTTTTGATCAAATGAAAGACCAAGTAGATATTCAGCTCATTACCCATCATACTAATCAATTTAAAAAAGGTATTTTACTGTTGCCTGCTTATATGGCAAAAGGAATTGAATTCGACGCTGTCTTAATATACAATGCTTCCGCAGCTACTTATTCTAGAGAAACAGAACGTAATTATTTCTACACAGCTTGTACACGAGCTATGCACGAATTGCATATCTATTCCATTAATGAGTTAACACATTTTTTAAAGCTTTAACTTATTTCAGCGAAGTTCCCAGGTGGTGAGATAAATGCGGATTTAAGCTACTTTTCGGGTGTCCAAACATCAGCTGAAATAGAGGAACTCAGTCTAAGGACACCACGTCCTATGGCATTACCGAAATGACCGACATCGTGTCGTCCCTCGTGTTGTTGTTGTTGTTGTTGCTGTCGCTTCGCTTTCGCACAGACAAAAACATGTTGCTGTCGCTTCGCTTTCGCACAGACAAAACATGTTGCTGTCGCTTCGCTTTCGCACAGACAAAAACATGTTGCTGTCGCTTCGCTTTCGCACAAAAAACATCTGCAGGCCTAAGCACAAAGCCGACTCCGGACGCTATTATGCCAAAGCATAATTGATTTTCTATAAAGAAGAGAATCTGCACGCTTCAATTGAAGGCTAGCAGATTCTCTTTTTTAAATATAGTAATTATAATCCTCAGGAATAACACGTTTTAAGAATTTCTTCGTGCGCTCCTCTTTCGGATTAACAAATATATCATGAGGGCTTCCTTCTTCTACAACGACACCACCGTCCATAAAAATTACTCGGTTGGCTACGTCTTTTGCAAAGCCCATTTCATGTGTGACAACAAGCATCGTCGTCCCTTCCGCTGCAATGTTTTTCATAACCTGAAGGACTTCTCCTACTAGCTCTGGGTCAAGTGCAGAAGTCGGTTCATCAAATAAAATAATATCAGGGTTCAACGCTACGGCCCGGGCAATACCAACTCGTTGTTGCTGGCCTCCAGACAATTGACTTGGATAGGCATCATATTTTTCTGATAAACCTACTTTATCAAGCGCTTTTCTACCAATATCAATGGCTTCGGCCTTGGGAATTTTACGTCCTATAATAAGCCCTTCTGTCACATTTTCTAGCGCTGTTTTATTCGTAAAAAGATTATAGTTTTGGAATACAAAGGCTACACGTTGTCGAATAGAATGTACATCCTTCTTCTTCATATTTTGAAAATCTACTTGGATATCGCCAAATGTCGCATGTCCTTGGTCGGCTGTCTCTAAAAAGTTAATGCAACGTAATAATGTTGTTTTTCCCGAGCCGCTGGGACCTAAAATAACGACAACATCTCCTTTATCAATGGCTAAATCGACACCTTTTAAAATTTCATTGCTACCAAATGATTTATGGATATTTTTAATTTCTAACATACTCGTTCACCCCTTAGGCTTTTGCCACTTTGAATTTACTTAAATGTTTTTCATATCGTTTAAAAATGTATTCGACCGTACTACATAAAATTAAGTACACAATGAAAATATCAATATATGCTTCCACGTAATTGTAGCCAACATTGGCAGCTACTTTAGCTTTTAATGTAATTTCAGGTAAGGACATTGCATAGCCTAAAGACGTCGCTTTAATGAGATTGACTGTGGCTGTACAAATATTCGGCATCGCTACTACTAAAGCCTGCGGAATAATAATACGGCGATAAGCTTGAAATGTTGTTAAGCCTACTGCTTGAGCTGCCTCTAGCTGACCTTTATCAATCGTACTTAAAGCAGAACGAAATACTTCTATTAAAATTGCCGTCGTACTAAATGCGAAGACAATAAATGCATACCAGATCGGATTGACTTTATAAATATCATAGGCAATATTATATTTTTCAAAAATAATTTTAAGTAGTAATGGAATACTACTATAAATAATAAAGATTTGAATGATTATCGGTGTACCTCGGACAAAGGAGACATATATCTTTGCTAAATGATGGATCACTGGGATTTTATTGATCCGTGTTAGTGCTAGTAGGAAGCCTAGTGGTAAAGCAACGAGCATAGCAACAATTGTCACAAGGAGTGCGATAGGTACACCTGATAATGCAACAAAAAATGTTTCAACTAAAAATTGATAATTCACAGTTACGCCTCCTTACGTTGTTTCTAATGTCTTTTTCCCCTTACCAAAAAACTTTTCTAGCATAGAGAAGAATTTTTCGATAATAATCGACAACACCCAATAAACAATGGCTAAAGCGATATATATTTCTAATGCATGTGCATTAATATTACTTGCGATAATTAAATTTGCCTTACCGACAATATCAATTAAGCCGATTGTATAAGCGAGCGCTCCTTCTTGTAATAACGCAATCATTCCATTCCCAAAGTTCGGTAAAGCGATAACGAGTGCCTGCGGGAAAATAATACGGCGATAAGCTTGGAATGGCGTTAATCCCACACTAACAGCCGCTTCAAATTGCCCTTTATCAATCGCTAAATAAGCAGAACGAATAACCTCTGACATAATCGCTGCAAACTGTAAAGTGAACGTTACGACTACGAAAATGGCTGTTTCAATTGAATGGAGATTTATGCCGAAGTTTTCCGCTAACGCTGGAACACCATAATAGACCAGGAATAATAAGACGATAGATGGTGTACAACGCATAATCGTTGTATATAAGTTTGCTAATTTTCGCAGCAATTTTATTGAACTTAACTTGGCAGCCGCTAATAGTAAGCCAAATATTGTGCCTAGTACAATGGAAGATCCTGCGACTAGGAAGGTCACTTTTAAAAACGGCAATAATACAGGAATTGAGTTCCAAATGTATGATGCATCAAAATACTTCTCCATTTCCTCACCAACTTCTATATTTCTAAGATTCTATTTCTATGAATAAAGACTGCTGAGTATACTGACTCAACAGCCTTTTATTTGGTAGTAGCCGCTACCGCCTATTAGCGCTTCACGGTTTCTAACACTTCAAATAAATCTCGACCGTAAAACTTAGTGCTTAATTCATTTGTTTTCTTTTGCTCTTTAATTTTTGCTATAGCTTTATCGTAAGCATCTGCAAATTCTTGTTCCTTTTTATTGAATAACGGCCATGTTTTAATAACGGAAAATTCGTTGTAAACTACGTCATCCTTTAATTTATGATAGGGGCCATCTTCTGCTAAAACTTGTTGTTTAAATGGACCTTCAATCATGACACCGCCATCGACACGTTTTTCATTTACCCATTGCACAACATCGACAGTGAACGCATCTCCAGCCTGTAATTTTACTTTATTGTCTGGATTGGCTTTATTATATTCATCAATAATTGTATATTGAGCATTATTCGCAGCAATTGGTGCTAATGAATAATCTTTTTTTGCAAAGTCGGCTAATGTTTTTACACCTTCATCCTCTTTACGTAATACTAGACCCGCACTACTTAAGCCTAAAAATTCTTTAGGGAAAATAAACTTTTCCGTACGCTCTTGCGTAAAGAAGGCATTTTTTATTCCAACTTGATATTTCCCTTGCTCAACACCAATTAATAAATCATCACTAGTCGTGCCTACAAATTCAAACTTATAGTCAGGTAACTGTTCATCCACTAGCTTCATGACTTCCACATCGTAGCCAGTCGGATTCCCGTTATCATCTAGATAACTAATTGGCTTAGACGCCTGGTCAAATGCAACCTTCACTGTACGTACTTTCCCGCCATCCTCTGAATCTTTATCTGAAGCTTCACCTGAATTACAGCCTGCTAAAATAGCCAGTGAAGCCAACCCGATTGCGGCCAATTGGAAAATCTTTTTCTTTTGTTTAAACATATGTCATTTCCCCTTATTCTCCATTGTTTTGTAATTGATGTTCAGTCGATTTTTGCTGTTCAATTGCTGTACTCGCTAATTTTATAATTGTCATATCATCCATCGGTGGATTATGAAGTCCCGCACGAACATTTCGATAATAACGCTGTAATGGATTCGTTAATTGTAGGCTTTTGGCTCCTACTACACGCATTGCCTTATCGACGATTTCAATCGCCAAATTTGTCACCGTATGCTTAGCAACTGCCATTTCATTTGCCAAAAGCTCACGTCTAGCTGGGTCATCATAAGCGTCGGCAACCCCATACAGTACAAAGCGCGCTTGATATAGCTTCAATTCAATATCACCTAGAAGTTGCTGCACATTTGGTAATGTACTAATAGGAGCATTTAAACTATTAGGTTGATAATGATTTGCAAAATGCAGTGCATAATCGCGTGCTGCCTGCGCAATCCCTAAGTATGTTGCTGGTATATGTAGAATCCAACCATTTATTTTTCCACCACTTGGGTGACTCGGTAACTCTACTAAATGATTCGTAGGAACGACTACATCTTTTAACACTAGGTCATGACTGCTTGTGCCTCGCATTGCAGACATTTCCCAGTTTTCTTCAATTGAAAGCCCTTGTGCATCTTTATGGATAAGGAAGTAACCAATTTGATTTTTCTCCTCAATCCACGCTGATGTTAAGAAATAATCTAGTACCGGGGAGGCTGTCGTAAAGATTTTACGCCCATTTATGAGCCAACCTGCCTCTTTTGAAACAGCATTCGTTCCTGGTCGCCCTCCACGTGTTGGACTACCTGTTGCCGCTTCACTCGCAGCCCTATTTATAATTGCACCGTTCTTTATTTCCTGAGCAAACGAACTTAGTAAATCGTCTGTCCATAGCTTTTTCTCATATAGTTCACCTACAACACCTAATGTCCATCCTAGCGAGAGTGAAGCATTCTCGTCGTAGCTCGCTAACGTTTCTTGAACGAGTACCATATCGTAGACCGATAATCCTTCACCGCCATATTCTCTCGGTAAAGTTAGCTTTGGATAACCAATTTGCAGAAGTAGTTTATGTGCTTCGAATGGAAAACGAGATTGTTCATCTACTTCTTTAGCTTCAGCCTTTATTGACTCAGAAATAGATGCTAGCTGATCGAGCCAATACTGTTGTTGCTTCGTTTTAACAAATAAATTTTTCAAGAAAATCTCCTTCTTCCCAAAATATATAAAACATATATACTTACTAAGAATTAATGTTGTAAAAAATCTCCAACTACATTTTGTAGCAAGAGAATGCGTGGTACTGAATTTTCTGATTCGTTGACATTTATGATACTTTTCACATTTAAATATGTCAATGGGTTAATTATAAGTTTTTTTATAAGTTTTATAGTCATTACTAACACATCTTCTTTTTTCACCAAGCCATATTTACAGCATATGCTAACACTATAGAAAGAGGTGCATGTATGACTAATAATATGAATCCGGCCTTAAATAATATGCCTATTTCGCCTATGACCCCTCAGGTTATTCAGACGAAATTTGGAGATATTAATGGAGATGGCTTACTTGAAACTGTTCTTTTGATGGGGAATAAAACACCAGATAGCCCTTTGTGGAAAAACCTAACGCTTGCGATATTTTACGGACAGACGCACCAATTCGAAAAAATAATGCTGAAACAAAGCGTCGGGTACAACCCAACTATATTTTTAGGTGACTTTACCGGGAATCATCTAGATGATATTTTAGTTATTTCCGACACGGGGGGTAGTGGCGGTATTATCAACGGCGAAATGTTTGCCTCAATAAACGGGAAAATACGCTCAATTTTTGATGCAGAAACGTTTAGTAATACGCTTAAATACACTGTTAATTATCAAAATCAATATAAAGTGGCCGTGCGTAGCATGAATCCAAAAAAACAATATATCATCGATTTACAATACAAAGATCCAGATTATTTAGCAGATATTTATAATCAAGACGGTACACTAAAGCAACCAATTCAAGGATGGGTTGATCCAATCAGCGGATTGTATCCGGTCGACTATGAACGAGATGGCATATATGAGATTTTAGCGTATCAGGCTATAGCAGGCAGATTTCATGCCGATGGATTAGGTTATGTAGAAAATATTTTGAAATGGGATGGCAATGAATTTAGCGTTGACCGTCAAACTGTAGCCATTTTTGGCGAAGATTTAAAATAAGTTACTATGTCCTAATATAAGGAAAAAGCAAGAATTTGCCCGATTTCCGCAATCGAAATTGGACAGATTCTTGCCTTTTCTAGGTAGGACAAACCTTATTTTTCTACTAATGCAAAATAATTATTTTCGTGATCAGCAAAATTAAAAACTCTACCCATTGGCATCATTACTAAATCCCCAACTTTAACGCCTTTTGCTTGAAAATCTTGATATAGACCTTCTATATGGTCGGCATAAAACATTATAGATGGTGTCCCTAAATTTAAGTCAGGCTGCATTTTTGCAATGATTTCTTTATTGTGTAAAACAAAGGTAGTTTGAGCTTCTTTAGTAGGAGCAATTTCAATCCAGCGTACTCCGCCCTCTTCCTGATCAGCAACTACAACAAATCCAACTTTTTCTGTCCAAAACTTCACGGCAGTATCTTGATCATTTACATACAACATTACTTGTCCAATTTGTCGAATCATGAAACAATTCCCTCCTCTTTTGAGCATTAGTATACATCAAAAAGTAGCTTTATATGTCATTTAGCGGTTTCCGTTTTTAGGAGAATTTTAAAGTATCCATTGATGATATTTACTATATAGTAAACAGTTATTATAAAATACTTAACTTTTATTTTATTTTTGGTAAAATGAGCCTAGCTGTCTATTGTTTACATAGAAAGTAAATGTATAGACTTTATCACCATCCACTAAGGCATTATTACTTACTCAATATTCGGTGATAAAAAAGTACAAAATACTAGATCATAGTGAGGATAATTCAAGTGAAACAACTAAGTTTAAGGAAAAAGCTCATTTTTTCGTTTTTAGCAATGCTTCTCATTCCAACACTGTTAATTGGAATTGTGTCTTACCAAAGTGCCGGAAGGCAAATTTCAAAAGAACAGCAAGCAAGTGCAACCGAAAGTGTGCGCATGCTTAATACGAATATTACTAACACGATTGAGCCAAAAGTGAAAGACGTTCAATATTTTTCAAACAAGCTCCATCAATCTTATTTACAAGAAGGTAAAACTACAGAACTTAAATCTCTTTTCCACGAATACATGAACATGCATCCCGAGGCGGAGCTAATTTATATCGGAACCTCTGATGGCAGACTACTGGATGAACCTGCTCAAAAATACCCTAGTGGGTTTGACCCTCGTAAAAGATCTTGGTATAAGCAAGCTGTAGATAGCAAGGGCCAAGTATCTATTACTGCTCCATACGTTACACAGACTACAGGTGATATCGTTCTTACGATTACTCAGGCTTTACCAGACGGCTCAGGGGTAATAGGGCTAGATGTAAATATATCTAGATTAAGTACCATCACGAATGATATACGCATTGGAAAAACTGGCTTTGCTTCACTTTTAGATAGTAATAAAATTTATATTGCCCAACCAAATAAAGAAAGTGGTGCTGAAGCAACAGAAAGCTATATTACTAAAATCTATGAACAAGATAGTGGTACTGTTATAGAAAAAGATCGACAACTTCAATTTGTTACAAATAAGCTAACAGGCTGGAAAGTCGTTGGTACCATGTTTACAGCTGAGGCTGCAAACGCTGCTGCTTCAACATTTAATATCAATTTAATAATTATCGCCATTTCTATTACTGTTGGCATTATTTTTATGCTATTCATGATCAAATCAGTCGTTAATCCGATCAATCGACTTAAACAAAGCGCTATAAAAATTAGCGAGGGCGATTTAACAGAGTTTATTGACAATCATTCGAAAGATGAGATTGGACAGCTTGGAGAAGCTTTTATCGCCATGAAGGTTAACTTAAAAAAACTTATTCGTAACGTTGATCAAAGCTCTCAACATGTTCAAACTTCGGCGCATGGCCTATCTGCGAATGCCGAACAAAATATCGCTGCTTCTGAGCAAGTTACTGAAGCTATGCAGCAGGTTGCTGTCAGTACAGAAAAACAAACAACTAGCATTGACCAAAATGCGGTTTCTATTGAGGAAATCGCAAAAGGAGTCGTCGAGATCGCTGATAGCTCAATGCAGGTTTCCGATTTATCGAGCCGTGCTATACAATTGGCCGATGAAGGCGGACAAGCAGTAGAACAAACTGTTAATCAAATGGTCTCGATTCATGAATCTGTGACACAATCGGATACGATGATTAAATCTCTCTATGATCGAACAAAAGAAATTGGTTCTATTTTAGAAATTATTAGCGCTATTTCAGAGCAAACAAATCTGCTTGCCCTTAATGCTGCTATTGAAGCAGCGCGAGCTGGAGAACACGGGAAAGGCTTTGCAGTAGTCGCCGATGAAGTGCGGAAGTTAGCAGAGCAATCTCATCAATCGGCAGAGCAGATTTCTGCACTAATTACTGGCATTCAGCAAGATACGGCTAAGTCTGTTCAAACAATGATGAAGACTTCAGCCGATGTCCAGGATGGTTTACAGCTAACAGAAGATACAAGTAAAAAGTTTGCAAGTATCATTAAGCGTCTCCACGAAATTGCTCCGAAAATGGAGGATATATCTGCATCTGCTCAGGAGATGTCAGCAGTAGTTGAAGAAGTTTCTGCAACAGCTATAGAGCTAACAGATCATGCTAAAATAAATGCTGCAGCGTCAGAGGAAGTTGCCGCTTCTACTGAACAAACATTGTCTTCGATGCAGGAAATGGCTGTAGCCTCAAAAGCACTTCTCGATATGGCTGATGAATTACAAAGTTATGTGAATCGTTTTAAATACTAAAAAGAAAAGCACGATGTTAATGGTGAACTTTCCAAAAACATCGTGCTTTTTAATAGTAATTTTATCTATTATCCTCATGACTAAATTGCCATTCAACACCAAATTTATCAGTAAGGGAGCCATAACATTTACTCCAAAACGTTTCTTGTAGCTCCATCGTAACTTTGCCACCTTCTTTAAGGCCATCAAAAGCTTTTCGCATCTGGGCCTCATCGCCTGAGACAACGGCTAATGTTACATTGTTTCCAATCGTGAATGGGTGTCCTGGAAATGTATCTGAGAACATTACAGTGCTACCAAAAATCGAAAGTCGCGTATGCATGACAAGATCTTTTGCTTCCTCTGGTAATGGATAACTTGGATTCTGTGGTGAATCTCCAAACGTCATAATTTCAGGCTTGTTTGTATTAAAAACTGTCTCATAAAAAGTTACAGCCTCTCGACAATTCCCATTAAAATTTAAGTAAACCTCTACTGCCATTTCCAACACTCCCTTTGTCATTTTCGAAACAATTTTATTTTACACGGTTAATAACTAATAGTTCAAATCTTAGACGAAGCAGTCAAAAAATTACTTTCCTTCTTTTGACAAACGATAATAACAGCTTACTTCCCTACAAAAGCTCAGGATTTCCTCTAACTACTTTTAACCTGTGAATAAAATAAATTTACACCGCCTCCTCACTCTAACAAAAAGAGATGTAACTATATATTTCGCTTAATTCCTGTTCTTTCCTGCTATTTTTTTATTAATTTAGATAAAAGCTTTGACATTTACTCGAAAATAATGTAAATTACCAAATGACGAACAATTTAAATCAAAACTTAAAAAATATTCGTATTTTAGGAGTGTTTACAATGGATAACGTATTTGACTATGAGGATATTCAGCTAATTCCCGCAAAATGTATTGTAGAAAGTCGCTCAGAATGTGATACTTCTGTTACTTTAGGCGGTCATACATTCAAGCTTCCTGTTGTACCAGCAAACATGCAAACAATTATCGACGAAAGCCTTGCTGTGAAGCTTGCTGAAAACGGTTACTTTTATATCATGCACCGTTTTAATCCAGAAACTCGTATCGATTTCATCAAAGGTATGCAAGCTCGTGGCTTAATCGCATCAATTAGTGTTGGTGTAAAAGATGAAGAATACACATTTATTGAAGAATTAGCAGCTGCTAATGTAGTGCCTGATTTTATGACAATCGATATTGCACATGGTCATTCAAATGCTGTTATTCGTATGATTCAGCATATTAAAAAACATCTACCAACTAGCTTTGTGATTGCTGGTAATGTGGGCACACCTGAGGCAGTTCGTGAACTTGAAAATGCTGGTGCAGATGCAACAAAAGTTGGTATTGGACCTGGTAAAGTATGTATTACTAAAATCAAAACTGGTTTTGGTACAGGTGGTTGGCAGCTAGCTGCACTACGCTGGTGTGCAAAAGCTGCTACAAAGCCAATTATCGCTGATGGTGGTATTCGTACACATGGTGATATTGCAAAATCGGTCCGCTTTGGTGCTTCAATGGTGATGGTTGGCTCATTATTTGCAGGTCACGAGGAGTCACCTGGTGAAACAATCGAAATCGACGGTAAAACTGTGAAGGAATACTTCGGATCTGCTTCGGAATTCCAAAAAGGCGAACGTAAAAATGTTGAAGGTAAAAAGATGTTTGTTGAACATAAAGGCAGCATCAAAGATACTTTAATTGAAATGCAGCAAGATCTTCAATCGTCTATTTCTTATGCAGGTGGCAATAAACTAGATGCCATTCGAAATGTAGATTACGTAATTGTGAAAAACTCTATTTTTAATGGAGATAAAGTATACTAAAAACTAGAAGAACCCAAACAAGAATTTATTCCATTCTTGTTTGGGTTTTTTGTTGGATTCCGTTTCTCCTATGGTCAAATAATGAGCAATTGTGGTTCTTGGTTAGCCTGTTACTCGATTAGTTTTTCAGGCTACTTGAGCATTCTCGACTCTTGACTGTCCGATTCTTTTATTGAAAACGAACCTTTTCAACAAAAGAAAAAATGCTACCGATTACGTGTAGCATTTTCCTTAAAATTATAGTTTGTTAATAACAGCGTGGATCGTTTCTTTTAATTCTTCATCATGATCAGAAAGGTCTACAAGGTTTGCTACACGCTCACGTAATACTGGACGTTCAATTACAAGCTTTTCATCAAGTACTTGTACTAGTAACTCGATAATAAGACGATCACGTACGTTTAATGCTTCCTCTAAACGCTCTGGTGTGATTTTTCCTGTTTTTGCTGCTTTAGCCATTTTAAAAACCCCTTTTAAATTTTATATTCATGCACATCTATTTTAGCATACAGCTAATTTATTTTGAAAACTTTCTTTCATTAACATATACCAAAACTTTACAAATAAACACCTATACATTTACGATAATTTGTTATATTCAAATCATAAAATGATGACGCTCAACCATATGATTATGTGTTCTCTATTTAATCTTTCATTTTCACTTAGGACGATTTACAAGATTGGAGGAATTCTGTGAACCAAAAGAACTCGACTTACTTACAATTAATAAAGGCTGTACCGAAATCTTTACAATTGTTTCTAAATGTTTGCCTTGTACTTTTAGCGCTCATTTTATCTTTCCTACTTTGCAAAGAACTCATTCAATTCCTTAAAATTTTATTATTCAACAATGATGGCGGAGACTATAAGCTTTTTCTCGCTAACATTCTTATTTTCTTTTTGTATTTTGAATTTATCACGATGATTATTAAATATTTTAAAGAGAGTTATCATTTTCCACTAAGGTACTTTATATATATAGGGATTACAGCCATGATTCGATTAATTATCGTAGAGCATGACCATCCCATTAATACATTAATTTATTCACTTATTATTTTAATATTAATTATTAGCTATTTTATTATTAATATTACACCACTGGAACGACCTGTACGCTCGTCACTCTTTATGAAAAAAGAACAATAGCTTTATTACAGTAATCAAAACCCTTGAACCTTAGACAATGAGCTTTGTATTCGTTGGCGACCTTTTCTTTTTCCTCATTGGAATTAAGGTTCATTTCAAAATGATGGAGTTGCATAACCTATAATACTGAAAATAATGCTCATTGTTTTGATTGTGTATAAAAGGTCTCTTTTGTTCAGTAAACCTTCCCGATGTATACAGCCTTCTCCCTTTAATAATTTTCCAACGATTCTCATATACATCCCCACCCTACACTGAATTTATTTTAAACACGCTCTTTTCAACATTTTTTTCACATTAATTTTAGTTTTTAATAATAACATATATTACCACCCCCAAAAAAACCCGAGGTGGACTATTAGTGCTTTTTTAGATCAACTACATAAATCGTTTAACGGCTAGCCCCCTATTCAAGCCATTCAGAAGTAACTATGAACTGATTACACTATACTCGTTACTTCGTCGATTAGAGCATTAGGAAGTGCTTATAAATAACTCAGAAATAGGATGGGTTGAGCACATATAGCTCAGCTCGAAAAGGAATGTACAGCTATGAATTTAGGACAGCATGAATTATTGGAGGGAGACGGAAAGAATGAATCTGATTGATGTATATATTCATGAAGTAACTAGAAGAATCCGCAAAGAAAAGCGCGATGAAACCAGTCTAGAGTTAAGATCTACTATTGAAAATATGTTACCTGAAGATTATTCAGAATCAGATATTAAGGAAGTGCTTAAGAAGCTAGGAAGTCCTGTAGAAGTTGCATCCAGCTATCAAAACACACCACGATTATTAATCGGTCCAAAAGTGTTTGATACTTATATTAGGACAATAAAATTAGTTATTCCTTGGGCAATAATTATTACAGTTATTGTACAGATGATAGACAGTATTGTGCTTTATAATGAAGAAGGTGGCGCTCTTCTGTCTGCTATTATTCAAACTATTTCTTTAACTATCACTCATATTATCTCAGTAATCATTTACGTACTCTTCTGGATTACAGTTACTTTCATTGTCATAGAACGATCTGGAGAAAGTAACATTCGAATACCCCTTATAAAGGACCATCCAGATTGGACACCTGATGATTTAACTAAAGTTAAAATAATTCCTAAAGAAAAAACAATTTCGCTTAATGATAATATTTTTAGTTTCTTAGGTATTGCTATCTTCTCCTTTGTCTATTTCAATGCTCATCACCTTATAGGAATCTATACTTCTCACAATAAAGGTGGCTTTAAATTTATTATGCCTATATTCAATCAGGAAGTCTTACTCTCCTTTGCACCGATTATTTTAAGTTGTATCGTATTAAGTGCAGCTTTAACATTATGGAAATTGAAGGAAGGCCAATGGACAATGTTAATTGCCGTAGTTAATGCTCTTCTTCAATGTACAGGAATCATTGTTTTTATCCTCATGGCTATTCACCCTGATTTCATACACAGTCCCGCTGTACCTTATATCGCTGCGATTACGGAAACGACCTCAGCTAAGATTTTGGTAGCTATAGATCGAATATTGTTCGTCAGCATAGCTATCACCATCGTCGCAAATGCATTTGATATTTATAGTGGCTTTAAAAAGGCTAAAATTTGAAATGAAAATACGTTTTGGGGCTGACTCTTTCTTGTTGGCCCTACACTTATTTAAAAGCTCACCCAATCGATCAAAATACCGTTATTCTCTAATGTTTTGTATAATAAAGTTGAGAGTTATTAAATAATTTGCACTAATTCAGACAGAATAAGGGGAAATAATTATGACCATTCTTCTTGTAGATGACAATCAAGTCAATCTATTTGTAATTGAAAAAATATTAAAAAATGCAGGTTATGATAACTGTGTTTCTCTAACATCTGCCTATGAGCTTTTTGATTATTTACAGTTAGATGCACCAAATCCAACAGGAAATTCAGTGGATTTAATTTTATTAGATATTATGATGCCTGAAGTAGATGGTATCGAAGCTTGCAAACGCATTAAGCAAAATGAACGATTAAAGGATATTCAAATTATCTTTGTCACCGCTCTAGAAGATAAAAATACGCTTGCGGAAGCACTTGATATCGGTGGAGTAGATTATATTACAAAGCCAATAAATAAAACCGAGCTACTTGCTAGAATTCGGGTTGCTTTACGATTGAAAGCAGAATTAGATTGGCATACTCAGCAAGAAAAAAAAATACAATACGAATTAGATTTAGCTACACATGTACAAAGAAGCCTTTTGAGCGCCCCTTTAAACGAGAAGAATATTCAAATAGAGGTCTCTTATCGTCCTTCTTCTAATTTAGCAGGTGATATGTATTATTGGCATAAAATAAATGATCACCGATACGCCTGCATTTTGCTTGATATGATGGGACATGGTATCTGCAGCACTTGTTTGTATGTTTATCTCCTCTGTCCTAAGAGAAGCTGTGAAACAATTAGAAGATCCCGAATTAGTTATAAAAGAGTTAAACCGTTATATGACAATTTTACGAAATGGAAAAGAGGACAATCTTTTTTATTTCACAGCTATTTATTTAGTGATTGATACTGAACAAAAAACCATTGAATATGTAAATGCCGGTCATCCTTCAGGCTATGCTCTAGTTGATGATAAAACGCTCGTACATTTAAATCGAGGAAGCTGCGCAGTCGGCTTTTTTGATGAGATTGACGTGCAAAAGCAATTCATCCAATACAATGAGGATGTGCAAATTATTTTATATACGGACGGAGTGTTGGAGGCAATGGGACCGTGTGAAATGGAATCCGAGAAGCATTTACAAACGCTAATATCTACGAAATGGGATCATTCTCGACGTCTGATCGACCATATACTGCCTAAGGAGAAACAAGGGAATCAACCAGATGATATGTGTGTATTAATGATACAAGTACATTAAACTACATAAAAAGTGGCTGTTGCCTAAGTCTCTACTATGGAGAAACTTGGACAACAGCCTATTTTTTATATTACTTTATCTTCTGATATATTTTTTCATTTCCTACGATTTCTTTATATTTTGAAATAATATCTTCAAATCGTAGTGTCTCTTTATCCCCTAAGCATAAAAATCCATTTTCACTTAGACTTTCGGAAAACAAATGATGAACCTGATTTTGTAACTCAGGTGAAAAATAAATCAAAACATTTCGGCACATAATGACATGAAATTCATTAAACGATTGATCTGTTACTAAATTATGCTGTGCAAATATAATGTTTTTTAACAGTGCCGGATGGAAATAAGCATATTGATAATCTGTTTTATAGTATTCAGAAAAAGCATGGGTGCCTCCAGCAAGTATATAATTTTTCGTATATGCCTGCATTTTATTAATCGGGAATACTCCTTTTTTTGCCTTTTCCAATACTTGTTCATTCATATCCGTAGCATAAATAACCGCTTTATCCATTAACCCTTCTTCCTGTAGCAAAATAGCCATGGAGTATACTTCCTCACCTGTAGAACATCCTGCATGCCATATCCGAATTTCAGGGTAATCTCTTAAAAAAGGTACAACCTCTTCGCGAAAAGCCTTAAAAAAACTAGGGTTACGGAACATCTCAGTAACATTTATCGAAAAATCATTCAATAATTGCTCTAAAAACCCACCTTCATGTATTACTTTTTCAAGTACACGAGAAATCGTTGGGATATTACTCATCCTCATCCTACTATAAATCCTTCGTGATATAGAAGAACGATTGTATTGTCGGAAATCAAAGCCCGACAAACGATATATAGCCTCTAGTAATAAATCAATTTCTAATTCTGTATGCATTTTTTGCAGCAAAGGAAATCGTTCCATTTTATTAACTCCCTTTAGAAACTAGCCATACTCTTAAAACGGATACTAATTGATCTAAATTTAACGGCTTACTTATATAATCTGAAGCACCCGCCTCTAATGTTTTATCTCGATCATTTTTCATAGCCTTCGCTGTTAAAGCAATAATCGGTAAATCCATAATCTTCATTTGTTTACGTATAATCGACATCGTTTCATAGCCATCCAAATTCGGCATCATAATATCCATCAAAATAAGGTCAATTTCATCATTAGCTTGCATAATATCTAAACACTCGATCCCATCTTTAGCAACTAAGATATTCATACCTCGCTTTTCGAGTGCATTTTTTAATGCATATATATTACGGTAATCATCGTCTACAATTAAAATATTTTTCCCTTGAAAAACTTCTACCTCTTGTTGAGAGAAATCGTGAGCTTCCAATAGCTGTTCTTCCATTAGCTCTTCTAATTCATTGGTAGCCCCTACCTCATGAATAGCAAGTTCAAGATATTCTTGCTCCTCAATGCCATTTGGCAAGCTTGGGATGGTTAGTGTGAATGTACTACCTTGCCCTTCATTACTTTGTAATGAAATCCAGCCGCCAAGTAATCTCGCAAGTTCTTTACAAATGGACAAGCCAAGACCTGTTCCACCGTATTTACGTATCGTAGCACCATCAGCCTGTTGGAATGATTCAAAAATAAGCTGATGCTTGTCCTTCGGAATCCCTATACCTGTATCGGAAACTCTGATTTCTAACCAGTCAGCACTAACATCCTGCATATTATTTGTTAACTGTTCTTCTCTAAGCTGTTTAATGTCCAGATGAACTGAGCCTTGCTTTGTAAATTTAAAGGCATTTGATAATAAATTTTTCAATATTTGCTGGAATCTTTGTTCATCAGTATAGAAAATATCGACTACATTTTCGTCTTTCGAAATATAGAATTGTAGATTTTTTTTCATTGCAACAGGTGCAAAGGTTTGTTCAATTTGTACAGGAACCTCACTCATATTCATTTCATCAAAATTAATATCTAGCTTACCTGCCTCAACTTTTGATAAATCTAAAATATCATTAATTAATGCCAGCAGATCTCCACCTGAAGAATGGATAACCTTTGCAAATTCGGCTTCCTCTTCTGATAATGTATTTTGGCTATTTTCAGCCAACATTTCCGATAAAATTAAAATGCTATTCAGTGGCGTTCGTAATTCATGTGACATATTGGCTAAAAACTCAGATTTATAATTTGAATTTAGTAACAGCTGTTCTGCACTTTCCTCTAATTCTTTCTTAGCTTGTTCTAATTGTCTCGACTTTAACTCTGCCTCTTTTGTTCTTTCTTCCAATTGTTCATTAATCATTGTCAGCTCCTCTGTTTGCAGCTGCAATTCTTCTGATTGTTTCTGAAGCTCTTCAGATTGTACCTGTAATTCCTCTGTCAAAGCTCTTGATTCATTCAATAAACGGACAATTTCCATACGCCCTAGGACACTATTGATCGTTAATCCAAAGGTTTCAATAACTTGCTTCACTAATTCCTGCTGTAGCTCATTAAAGCTAGTTAATGTAGCTAACTCAACAATAGCGATTACGTCATTTTCAAATATAATAGGAACAATAAAAATACCTTTTGGCTGTATTTTCCCTAAACCAGTGCCGATTAAACGGAAATCTTCTGGAATATCATTATAAATTAAAACCTTTTTTTCTAGAGCACATTGTCCAATTAAGCCTTGTCCCAGTTTAAAGCTCTCCATTCCAACGTTATCCGTTACATCCGCAAAAGCCGCCTTTTTTTCAAACTGTATTTGATGATCAGTAGTTTCACGAACATACAATGCACCAAGGGAAGATTGCGTTTTTTGCGCTATTTCTGAAAGGAAGGTTTCAGTTAATTTGGTTATGGCAGAAATCCCTTGATATTTTGTGACAATTTCTGCGATATTCAACTGTAGCCATTCTCTTCTCTCAAGCGCATCCAACAACTCATTTGTAGCAGCTGCAAGAGCATTGATTTCATCATTTGTTTTAACATGTATTCTTCCTTTTTGATTGCTCTTGGAAGCAGTGATTTCTTGGATTGTTCGTGTAACCTCTGTTAACGTTTTTACGATTGAACGAGAAATACTACTTGCAATGATAATCGCAACAACTGAAATAAATATAAGTATGCCAAGCAGTGTAAGTGTTACAACACTATTTTTTTTGTCCAACTCGTTTACTTTGGCTTGCATCGTTGCAATTACCTCTGAACGGAGTGATTCAAACTGATCTCGTACTGTTTCTATGTCTTTACTACCTATATCTACTTTATAGAGTTCCCATAAAGCTTCTTTATTCTTTTCTTTTTTTAATTTAATGGAAGGCTCTCCTACTGTTGTAATCCAATGCTGTATCGTTGCATTTATCTCATTTAACCTCTGTTGTTGTGCTGGTTTATTTTCTAAAAGTTGATAAAGTTCGCCAAAAGTTAATTCCCAACTTTCACCAGCTCTATTATAAGGTTCTAAATAACTTAATTCGCCTGTAATCATAAAGCCTTTTTGGCTCGATTCCATATCTAAAATGTATTTTTCAATTCGATTAGTTAGAGCTTGTATATTTGAGTCATTCTTGATAATATAATTTCTTTCTTTTTGTAGAGAAGTAATTTGATTATTTAAGATGACCACTGATGCAAGTAAACAAAGTATGATAACAATATAGCCTAACGTAATTTTCGTTCGTATACTTATCTTTAATTTATTTAACATTTGCTTTCCTACCTTTATCTGTCATAAACTCTATAACTAATATCATTGTACATCAAAAAATAAAGTTTCTTCCTCTTACGTTAAGAGAATAATCTCTTTGTGAGGAATATTTAATAAAGTTCATATCCAAAAGTTTTGGATAAACGTCTACTATGTAAATAAGTTGATCTTCGTTACGACTGGGCGACTCCTTGGGGATTAGCGATATAGAGGAACGAAGGCTAAAAGCATCACATCCTGTGATAACGCCTTCGTGACCAACATCTTGCTGCTGCCGCTACGTTGCACTCACGCTTTCGCGCAAAAGACATCTGTTGCCCCGAGACCCTGTAGCGAGCAACGCGAGTGAAGCGGCTCATCGGACGCCCCCAGGAAGCTTTGCTCTGTGCGAAAGCGAAGCGGCAGCTACAAAGCGCCCAGTCGCAACGGAAATCAACAACACGTTTTGGTGATGATTCATTAAAAGTTAATAAGCCCCATATTCTTTTCATATATATTATATATTGGCCAATTTTGCCGAGACATAATTGATAGTAAGGAGAGAACAATTGTGGACATTTTTGTAAGACCTGGGGATTCTCTTTGGCATTTTAGTGAAGTGTTTAAAATACCTCTTCAACTAATTATAGATTCAAATCGAACTATTAAACCTCAATTTTTAAGGGTTGGACAGCGTGTTCGAATTCCGGGGTTTGTTACAATCAATTATCAAATAAAGCAAGGAGATACTTTTTGGCAAATAGCCCAAAGCAGAAATCTCCCATTAGTGGCCATTTTGCTCGTCAATCCTGGTCTCAATCCAAATCAATTACACATTGGGCAGACAATTCGCATTCCCCAACGAATCACATGGAGGCTCATCAATGGTAACCAAAATTATACTTACACGACCATGATGAACGATATTAAAAAACTACTCGATACTTATCCGTTTCTACAAAGCTCTACAATTGGACATTCTGTTTTACAGCATGAAATTCCAGAGCTTCTAATTGGGAACGGAGCTAAGCGTGTCCATTATAACGGCTCCTTTCATGCAAATGAATGGATTACAACTCCAATTATTTTAACTTTTATAAACGACTACCTACTCTCTCTCACTAATCAAAATACAATTCGCGGTTTATCCCTTCTCCCACTTTACCAGCAAACACTCCTTTCTATCGTTCCGATGGTCAATCCCGATGGTGTTGATTTAGTATTACAAGGACCACCTAATGACGAAGCATTAAAAAACCAGCTTATTACTTGGAATAACGGTAACACCGATTTCTCTGGTTGGAAGGCAAATTTACATGGTGTCGATTTGAACGACCAGTTTCCTGCAAAATGGGAGCTTGAAAGAGCACGAAATCCGAAAACACCTGGTCCAAGAGATTTTGGAGGCCAAAAACCTTTGTCCGAGCCTGAGGCAATCGCTATGGCTGACTTAACAAGGAAGCGTGATTTCGCCAGAGTTCTTGCGTTTCATACACAAGGTAGAGTCATTTATTGGGGGTTTGAAAACCTCGAACCACCAGAGTCAGAAACCCTTGTTAATGAGTTTAGCCGGGTTAGTGGCTACGAGCCTATCAATTCAGCAGGCAGCTATGCAGGCTATAAAGATTGGTTTATCCAGGATTGGCGTAGACCTGGATTCACTGTTGAATTAGGTAGTGGTACAAATCCACTTCCACTTAGCCAATTCGACGACATCTATGAAGAAACATTAGGTATATTCCTTGCAGCTTTGTATATGTAATAGAAATCGATAATCTAAGAATAGTTCCCCTTAAGGATTTTTCATCCTAATTCAATTCTAAATAAATATCCCCAATCCCCTTTTACTTCTAAAGTGAATGGGGATTTTTTAACCTCTGATTGATTGCTTCTTGATAGTTCATCACCAAAAGTCGTGGGTGACTTTTGTTAGCGACAGCAAAGCGGCAGCAAATGTTTTGTCTGTGCGAAAGCGTAGCGACAGCAACAACAAAGCGCCCAACCGGAACGGAAATCAACCACACGTTTTGATGATGATCCTTCTTAGCAGAAATATGGACCTATTTGGAAAAATTACTTTGACAGGCAGAGTAATGTTTGCTAATATTACTCTGACAGATAGAGCAATAAAAAAATAAGTAGGTGACTTATGGTTCGAAGTGACATCATCCGCGGACACTTGGATTCCATTATTTTAAGGCTAATATTAGAGAAAGATCGTTATGGCTATGAAATTTCTCAGGAAATAAGTATCCGCACAAATAATCGTTTTCAAATTAAAGAAGCAACGTTATACGCAGTTTTTCAACGCCTTGAGAAAAAGGAAATTATTGAAGCCTATTATGGTGATGTTTCACACGGAGGCAAAAGAAAGTATTACCGTATTACCCCATTAGGTAAAGCTTATTTAAATGAGCTAGTAAAAGAGTGGTCGGAAGTAAAAGAAATTATCGACTTATTTATGGAGGGCTTAGAATGAAAAAAATAAAAAACCATATTGATGAGCTTTTTAAAGACATTCCTCGTAATAAAGAAACCGAGATGGTTAAACAAGAAATCATTCAAAATCTTGAAGAAAAAGTATATTATTTGATGGATCAAGGGAAAGAACAAGAGGATGCCATTAACAAAGCAATCGTAGAGTTTGGAGATATTGAAGATTTAAAAAAGGAATTAGGTGTGAAAGAGCCCGAAAAGAAAAACATGGCTAAATTAAATTTAGAATTCTCTATATGGGGTAGCGGCTTAATTATTGTATTTTTTATATTTATTAATCTCTACTATACGCCACATACAATATGGGCAATCTATCCGATCTTCGCAATTTTATGGTGGCCCTTATCTATGTACTTTGTTTGGTCACGTAAGAAATGGAGTGAATAAAACATGAAGAACTTTATTAGCTTTTCGATTGTTGGTAGTTTAATGACAATGATTTTTTTAGGAATCGTCAATTATACGACATCACCTCAGACGATTTGGTTCATTTACCCGTGTTTACTTGTTCTGCTATGGCCCATTACTTTATTTTTCATGTCTAAAAGAATGTATAAACAATATTCTCTAGTTTGCAGTGCTATGATTATTGCTTTTCTTATCATTGAAAATTATTTATACTCCCCCGATTATATATGGTTCATTTATGCAGTTTATCCAATCATCTGGTGGCCAATTCTTATGTATTTAGAAGAAAAAGCAAAAACATTAAAAATTGCGCTGATCGGCTGTGCAAGTACCATCATTTATTATTCTTTATTAAATATTATTTTATCCCATCCATACCCTTGGGCGATTTATCCTGCATTTTTAGTCATTTGGTGGCCATTAGCTTTATACCACGCACAAAGAAAAACGTTTGTAGCATTCTCTGTTACCGCTACAATGCTGATCAGCATCTTTTTTATTACAGTAAACGTTGTCTCTTCTCCAAACGTAATATGGGCATTTTATCCAATATTTGTCGCCCTTTGGTGGCCCCTTAGTATGTACTTCTACGTTTATAAAAGAAAAATGTACAATTCAACAACTCTTCCTAAAAGAATTTGAAAATTTCGATTATAATTCACATTCACAGAGGGGAATTAGATGAAAAAGATAATGAAATTTATAAAATTTACTGGAATAATTACTATCATATTACTCATAATAGCGCTTTTATTCCCTACATGGACTGCCCATATTAAAGGTACTAACAGTGTAAGTGCATTAGAGCAAGTAGAGATAAATGGAAGTAATCATGAAGTTATGATACGTGGCAAAGATCAGGATAATCCCGTTATTATTTTTGTCCATGGAGGGCCTGGATGTTCAGAAATACCGTATGCCAGTAAGTATCAAAACTTATTGGAAAACAATTTTACGGTCGTGAATTACGACCAAAGAGCAAGCGGAAAATCATATCATTTTTTTAAGGATTATTCTAATCTTTCAGCAGACTTACTCGTAGATGACTTATTGGCCTTGACGGATTATATATCAGATCGTCTTGGCAAAGAAAAAGTAATCTTAATTGGCCATTCTTATGGTACGTATATTGCAACGCAAGCTGCCTCTAAAGCTCCTGAAAAATTTACAGCATATGTTGGAATTGGACAGATGAGTGATACAGTAGAAAGCGAGATTGACAGTTTGAATTACGTTATTAAGCAAGCAGAAAAAGCTGGCAATACAGATGATGTTCAAGATTTACAAGAGTTAACTGGAAAAATTAAAAATGGCGATATATTTACCCCACGTACGTATGTTGGAAAATATGGTGGATCTTCAAGACTTATTGATAACCCTGATGGGAATATCATAAGTATGTTATTCAGTCGTGAGTATAACTTATTAGATGTGATTCGTTACAACTATGGGCTATCCTACTCTCAAAAGACTTTATTAGAGGAAACAATCAAAAATCCGTTACCTACTAAAGTAAACAAGCTCGAATTACCATGCTATTTTGTTATGGGTAAGTATGATTATCAAACTTCATCTAATGCAGCAAAAAACTACTTTGATATTATTGAAGCCGATAAAAAAGAATTTATTACCTATGAACAATCAGCACATTATCCACAATTTGAAGAGAAGGAAAAATTTTATGAATGGATGTGCGATACTTTTATAAAGTAAATGCAATTGTATTAATTTCATAATCTTGAATCCAGTCCAATTCTTAGCGGGTGTATTCTAACAATATGGGTTTTTCAAGAAATTAATCTGCCCTATTTATTTAATAAGAGCGTGTTTTGATTAATCCATTTTTCATATGCCTGGATTTAAGTTGATTGGAGTGGAGGCTGGGCGACTCCTTGGGGATAACAGCAATCGAAGTTATCGATATAGTCAATAGCAACGTTTGCTGTAGCTCACATTATTTATTTACTATATAATTTAGTTATTAAATATTTAACGGGCTGTGATATTATGTCAAAAAATGAGCAATTGCACAATGTGGAAACGATTATGAGAGAGATGCTTGAAATACAGAATAAATCAAAAATGTTTGTAAATCTCTTATCTGAGGGAGACTCATTGTCGCAAAACCAATTAATCCTCCTACTTCAGCTAAAGATTAATGACGGTATGAAGGCAACAGAAATTGCTGAGTTCTTTAGCGTGACGCCAGGAGCCGTTACATCCATGTGCGATAAACTTGAGAAATTAGAATTTGTAGAACGGATTAGAGAGCAAGAAGATCGTCGTGTTGTAAAAATGGTATTAACTAATAGCGGTGAATTAAAGGTTCAAGATTTATTTTTAAAGTTTCCACAGGAAAAACTGATAGACATGGCAAAAATATTGCGTGAGGTTAATCAGCTAATGAATAAAATTTTTTAGGATTTCATGAAATTGAAATCCTTTTTTTATTGCCCAGAAACCTATAAAAAGCTCGTGACAATTATTTTGTTCTTGACAAAACAAAGCAGCATATAATTTAATTAATATATATTTTAATAATTAAAATATATATTAATTAAATTAAAATGAGGTGGTTATCCGTGATTCAAAAACTACGTACAGTAACCCTTACTAACGGCTCTATTAATGACTTAGCAGCAGACTGTGAGCAATTAAATATCCGTGGATTTGTTACTTTACATCAAGAAATACGCGTAAAAAAAATCTCTACTCATGGCCATAGCTCTTTTCATTCCCGCGTTGAAGCGCAGATTTTAAATAGTACAGGATCTTGCTCTATAAAAGATTTTTGTGAAGTTAATGAGGTTAAAAGTGCCGGGAGCTTAAATATGCGCAATGGGCGAGTAACAACATTGAATAGTTCGGGGAAGTTGACCATTGAACAAAACTTACAAGTTGAACAGTTTCATGCAGTCGGTTTTGTTAAAGCAAATGAGATAGAGGCTAAACATTTTCAATTAAGAATGTCTGGTGGAAATGAGATTGGAGAGCTTATTGCAGATGTGATACATGTAGAAAAAGATACGTTATCTATATCTTTTCTAAAGAAAAAGCTGAATTGTAAATGTATTAAAGGTGAACAAATACACCTTTCCTATACAGATGCAGAAATTGTTGACGGAGATATTGTAGCAGTAGGCGATAATTGTCATATACAAACACTTTACTATACAAAAAGCTATTCGATTGCTAAAAACGCCAAGGTGCAACAAATTATACAAAGGAAAGAGGAATGACATTCATAAAAATTATTCAAGGCTTTTTTTGCTCATTAGCCCTTCTCGTACTATCTATCCTCTATACAGGGCTGATCTTCAGTGCATTACTATCAATAGTAGCCGGTATTTTGCGAACATTCGGCTTGAAACAAATACAAATGAGCGTTTGGAAAGGTGTTGAGCTTCCGATCGCTTTCAGCATTCCTTTAGCACTCTTGTTTTCTTTGTTGCTATTCTTTTGTTCAATGTATATCAAACGCTCTATCCAATTTTGTTATTCCAAGCTTAAATTTTAAAATTAGAAGCACACCTCTTGTTTGCTAGTAAAAGGTGTGCTTCTAATCATTTATTTTGTTTTATATATTTTTTCATTGCGCTTTTGTCATTAATTAACGCCTATTTTAATATATTAGATAATATGGATAAAAAATTCCCGATACAACTTATTACTAAAAGTGGATATGAGAATTGTTAAATCATACGCTATTAAATATAAGGTGATCTTCGTTACGACTGGGCAACTCCTTGGGGATCAGCGATAGAGGAACGAAGGCTAAGGGCATCACGTCCTGTGATAACGCCTTCGTGATCAACATCGGTGCCGCTGCCGGAACGGAAATCACTCCACGTTCTAATAGAAGCTTATTTTTTGGCAAAATACTCTTCCTTAAGGATTTGTGCAATAAAAAATGGTTCTAAGTCAAATGTTGGGGTGCTATACTCTTTCAGCACCTTAACCCAGATGAACTCCAATTTCTTTATACTTTAAATTTAATAAGATTTTTGCTCGAAAGTGATCGAAGCGTCGAAAGC
>NZ_MWSJ01000014.1 GCF_002237755.1 Lysinibacillus sp. KCTC 33748
CAAAAATCTTATTAAATTTAAAGTATAAAGAAATTGGAGTTCATCTGGGTTAAGGTGCTGAAAGAGTACAGCACCCCAACATTTGACTTAGAACCAAAAGAAAAGGGATGCTGCAAACTAGTGGCATCCCTTTTGTGTTATTTAAAATTGTAGGCCGTGACAATTTTATCTCTGTTAGTTGTTACATCTGTGAAATATTCATACAAGCAAATACCGAGGAAGGAGCCGGCGACATTAAATACATTAGAAAAACCGTTGTTCTGGAGGGTCATTACAGCATTGTAGCTTCGTTGGCCAGATCGGCAATGTACGTAAACTGGTCTATCTTGTGGAATCTCATCCAAACGTTCGCGGAGCTCGCTTAACGGAATATTATTCGCATGAATGAGATGACCATTCTCAAATTCATTTATTTCGCGGACGTCTAAGAAATGAGCGTTATTTTCAACGAGACCTCTAACTTCGTCAACTTTTACTTGTTTATAATGACCATATAACTGGTTTTGGGCAACGAGTGCAGCTAAATTAACAACGTCACGTGCAGTGCTAAACATTGGAGAATAGGATAGCTCTAGCTCTTTCAAGTCTTCTAATGTGCCTTTCATTGTTATCATAGTTGCTATAACGTCGATGCGTTTGTCGGCATTGCCTTTTCCGATCGCCTGTGCGCCGAGAATCTTCCCAGTTGGCACTTCGTAAACAAGTTTAAAATGAAGTGGATTACTATTCGGCATTAAACCAACTTTGTCTGGTGCAATCAAGTACACGCTTTTTGCTTGGAAGCCGTGTGCGAGCGCTGTTTTTTCATTTAAGCCCGTTGTGGCACACGTGTAATCGAAAATTTGCACACTTGAAGAGCCGATAACTCCTTTGTTTTGTTGAGGTATATTGTACATATGATTAGCTGCTGCTCGTGCTTGTCGTTGCGCTGGACCTGCTAGTGCCAGGCGAGTTTGTTTATGGGTTAGTTGATGGAATACTTCTATAGCATCGCCCACAGCGTATATAGAAGGATCGGATGTTGTGTAGTTAGCATCAACTTGAATACCGCCAAGTTCGCCTATTGCCAGTCCGGCTTCTTTCGCTAAAGAGGTTTCGGGACGAACGCCAATAGCTAATACAACAGCCTGTGCTTTCAATTGTTTACCGGAATTCAATTCTACATAATCTGCCGTAACCTTAGCTAGGCCGTCATTGACGATGATATTAATTCCTTTATCCATCATTTCTTTGTGTAATATTTGTGCCATATCATAGTCAAATGGCGTCATGATTTGTTGACTAAACTCAACGAGTGAGACATTAAAACCGGCAAGTCGTAAATTTTCTGCAACCTCCACGCCTATAAATCCGCCACCAATAACAGCGATATCTTGTATGTCATCGCTTTGGATATACCGGTTTAAACGGTCGATATCCACGACATTACGAACGGTAAAAACGTGTGAAGAATGAACGCCGTCCAAGTTTGGAACAATTGGACTTGCGCCAGGAGATAACACTAATGTATCGTAGCTTTCTTCGTACTCAGTGTCAGTGGTTAAATCCTTTACAGTAATGCTTTTATCTTTTCGATTAATATGTAAAACTTCTTGATTAACACGTGCTTCAATCTTGTATTTTGTTTGAAAGGCTTGAGGTGTCATTAAGATTAATTTGTCGCTGTTATCAACGATTCCACTAAGGTGAAATGGTAAAGAGCAATTGGAAAATGAAACGTTCGGTCCTTTTTCAAACATTATAATCTCTGCCTGTTCGTCGAGGCGGCGGATACGTGCAGCGGTCGAGGCACCGCCTGCGACACCACCGACAACTAAAAATTTTTTACTCATGTGTAAGCACATCCTTTTCTTGTAGTATACATACATGGGTATGTTGTGGATAAATCAAGATTTTTATTGTGTTGATAATGAATAAAACTGTGGATAAATATTGCTTTAAGTGGATTATATACCCCTTTGGGTATTTTATCAACAAAAATTACTGATTAAAAATCATTGTAAGTGGATAAATACTAAAGAAATAAACAAATAGACAAAATTTTGGGGATAACAGTAAAATATGACGATTTTAACTGATTGTAGCGTAGGGCTACTCGACTCCCGCGGGAAAGCGAGACAGACGAGACCCTGCACGGAGCGAATGTTTTCCATGCGAAAGCGTAGTGCTAACGCAGCGACAGCAACTGTTTTATCTGTGCGACAGCGACAAAGCAAGTAGCATGTAGCGGAAATCAGAGCCTTCTAAGGGACGGAAGTGACCCCTGCGTTATGATGATGAGCCTTACATTTGTTATACTAGCAGTATTAGGAAGTAGTATCGGAGGTGACGCTGTTGATTTTTTTGAAATTTTTAATCCAAATCATTGTTGTATCAGGACTTATTTATTTTGTCAGTGGCCGATTAATTGGTTCAAACATTAATTTCAGACGTAGGGTTCTTTCTGTAGTCATTAGTGTGACGCTAACGTCCTTCGTTTATTGGTATACCTATTTACGTCATACAGATTTTTTATACGAATCGATGATGCAAACAGTGACGGAGGTCAGCACACTTATTTGGATTGGTAGCATGCTACTAATTTCGATGCTGCTCTATCTCGTTTTTGAGCTTTTCGATTCAAGCGGTATTAGGGCTACAGATCATCGTAATGGGCAAAAAAATTTATTTATGCGCCTTCGAAGCTACTGGCGACAACAAAAGCGCTTGCGTCATGTATTGAGAATAGCAGTGACAAATGGCGTTGTTCAAACGATAAAATACGCAAGACAACGTGAAAATGAAAAAGAGCTTGCCATTGCTTTAAGAGTAACTTTGGAGCAATGTGGTGGGATATTCATTAAATTTGGTCAGGTACTTTCTACTCGTAAGGAACTATTTTCGCCTATCTTTATTGCCGAGTTAGAGAGGCTACAAGATAGTGTGAAGCCTTTACCGTCAGAACAGGTAACAAAAATTTTAGAAGATTCACTTCCGAAGCCTATGAATGAAATATTCGCAAACTTTCAAATGGAGCCTATTGCGGCAGCATCCATTGGACAAGTACATAAGGCACGATTGAAAAATTTTGATGAAGTCGTGGTAAAGCTACTGCGTCCAGAAGTGAAGGGGATTATGCGAGACGACCTCGACATTTTGGAGGAATTCGCTAATTGGCTTTCGAACAAGTCTACATGGGCTGAGTCACTTGGATTTCGAGAGCTTGCAAAAGGATTTGCAGATGGATTACGCGAGGAAATCCATTTAGATATTGAGGCTCGCAACACATTGCAGGTGACGAAGGCGCTTGCCAAAAGCGATTATAAAGTTCGAATCCCTAAAATCTATACAGAATATTGTAATGAAAATATTATTGTCATGGAATATGCTCGAGGAAAAAGTGTTGCAAATGCTGCAGCTGAATTTAACCGATTTGAATGTGATCGTAAGCAGTTTGCACGGACTGTTTTATATTCCTTCTTTGAGCAGATGTTGCTTTCTGGTATATTCCATGCAGACCCACATCCGGGGAATATTCATATTGATGAGACGGATGGCACACCAATACTGCTTGATTTTGGAGCGGTTGGCCGTTTGGGAGCTACACAACAAGAGGGCTTAAAGCTATTTTTAATGGGAATTCAGCTAAATGATGCAAGTGTTTTATACGATGGCCTAACACTATTGGTTGAAAATTCGGGCCATGCAGATCGTGCAAAAATGGAGCAAGCCATAGATCAAATTCTCTTGAAAATCTCTTACGTGGATCGGATTCCAACAGAGGAATTGATACATGCGTTATTTACAGTTGTTCGTGATTTTGGTCTTGCTTTCTATCCCGCAGTAGGTTTAGCACTGCGTTCCTTAGTAACATTGGATGGCACACTACGGGTAATTGACCCAAGCTTTGATATTTTTACAGAAGCGAGAGATTTTTCATCCGCATATATGCGGGCATCCTTCCTGAAGCCATTTAAAGAACCGACGGCAACAAAGGAACGTTTGCAAGAAGAATTATCCATGCTTATTCCGACATTGCGCAAAATGCCAAGACGAGTTGACCAGCTTATTCAACGGGTAGAAAGTGGGAAAATTATCTTACACCACGATGTTTTTTCAGATGAGGATAATGCTCGTTTTATTACCAATCTATTTTCCCGTTTCGTCTTACTTCTCGTTGGTATTACCTTTGGCATTATTTCTGTAGCACTTTTAGCCATTTCACAATTTATTCATGACACGTATGCGATCTATTTAAATACAGCAGCATACTTAGGGTTATTTCTCTGTGCCATTCTGTTAGTACGGCTTTCTATCCAAGCGCTTCGTTCCATGAAGCAATAGAAGCGTCAACTTGGAGAGAAATTAACCTTTGTTTATGGTTACACATTATTTGTAGGTAGGGGAAAATGTTCCCTTACCTTTTTTTATGTTAAAAATGTTTTCTAGAAATATTACAAAAGCATTACAAAACAGAGAGTGGGACTATGGGTAAAGTAGTTAAAAATGTTGATATGTAGAATAAAACGTAATTTTGTAGAATTTATCGGGAATTACGTAAATATTACAAGAATGTTGCGAGTTTTACTAAACCATTAAAAAGGCGTGAAATAGTATAAAAGTTATGCTAATAGTGCTAAACTTTAAAAGGCTAATAAAATATAAGAATAAATAAAAGAAATCGTTCCAATGATTACATTAAAATTCTACGAACGAAATTGACTAGTGAAGGGAAAGAATAACGTGGGTAAACGCAATAAATGGCGTAAGTCGATGGTGCTAGCATTAGCACTAGCGGGCGGCTTATTATTTAATACAGTTCAACCAACTCAAGTGCACGCAGAAGAAACATCTCAACAAATGATTGATAAGAAAGCTAAAATAGATACAGAGGTTAAAAAGCTACAAGAAGAGCTAAAAAGCCTAGAAAAAGAGATCGAAGAAAAAGTAAAAGTATTTAACAAAGTACAGGCAGACATTAAAGAAGTTGATGCAAATATTGTAGATACTAAAAAACGTATTGAACAACGTTCAGCGATTTTAAGTGACCGTATGGCTGCATACCAAGCACAAGATAATACTGTAGGTATTTATTTAAACGCTGTTCTAGAATCAAAAAGTTTTGCAGATTTAATGGACCGTGTCGTAGCGGTAAAAACATTAATGGATGCTGACCAAGAATTAGTAGATCAACAAGAAGCAGATAAGGCTAGCTTAGAAAAACAAAAAACAACATTAGATGAAAAACAAAAAGAGCTTCAAAAGCAATTCCAAGAGCTTCAAGAGAAGGAAAGCGAAATGGAAGTAAAAAAAGCTGAAAATGAAGCGAAATCTCTTGCATTAAAAGCACAAATTGCAACGAAACAAGAAGAAGAGCGTTTAGAAGCAGAGCGTAAAGCAGCAGAGGAAGAGGCAGCTCGTTTACGTGCACTTCAAGCAGCTACTCCAGTTGTACAAGCAACAAACAACAATGCTAACACTAACACTAACGATAATGGCAATAGCAATGATAATAATAATGGCAAAGCTAACAATGAAAAATCATCACAAAAAGTGGTTGTTGGTTCAGGGGCAGGCACTGCATCTTCAGGTGATGCTATTTCAGTTGCGAAACAATTCCTAGGTCGTAGCTATGTTTGGGGCGGTAGTAACCCATCAACAGGATTTGACTGTTCTGGTCTTGTACAATGGTCTTACAAACAAGCGGGTGTAAATTTACCACGTACAGCATCACAACAATATTTAGCAACACAACGTATTTCAGCAAGTGAAGCACGTGTAGGTGACCTAGTATTCTTCAGCTATGGTTCAGGTATAGCGCATGTAGGTATTTACTTAGGAAACAACACAATGATTGATGCTCAAAATAAAGGTGTTGTCATTGAATCACTTGATTGGTGGAATCAATATTTAGTAGGCTTCGGTCGTATTTAATAAGCCGTACTATTATATAGACGATTAAAATAGCGAAAAGGTTATCTTTGTAAAAGAAATTACAAGGGTAACCTTTTTTTATTATTTGACGGTACTGGAAATTATCAACTGTTTAAACTATAGTTAAGATTCTACGACTAAACCTATTAGGCAAACGCATAATGTTATTCATTAGTTTAGGCTCGACTACTCGGTCAATAATGAGTAAAATAACTTTTGTAATGAATAAATTTACATAAGTTGATATATTTATAACTATAGCCCCAGTTATAAAAATGATAATACAGCCGAAAAAAGAATTAGCATCAATTTTTCGTTATTGCGTATTTCGCTTTGACTCAATCGTGAGATAACTCCAATAATAATCCTAACGAGTATTCCTCTGTCTTCATATAGCTAAAAGAAAAGATTCTTGCATATTGAACGCCATTTCTGATAATTTTGAAATATACGATTGGGATCTTGCTCTGAAATTTCAATTATATGAGACTTTTAATTTGTAGTAGCAAAGTAACGCATGATGGTAAATGAGATAACACTTACAAGTACACTATTTTTTACGTTCTGAAACAATAAAGGTAGGGATGAATCATGGAAAAAGAGATTTTGCAACTTTTTAGTAATTTAACAGAGCGTGACCGTGATATTCAATACAAATCATACGAAGAATTAATGAAAATTATGCAGGAACCAGTTGATTGGACCTATTCAGTTTGGGAACAATTAGTTCAAACTCTTACATACAAAAATGGACATGTACGTGCAAGTGCTGCACAATTTTTATGCGCACTGGCAGCAAAAAGCGATCCTGAAGAAAGAGTGTTAGAGGACTTCTTAAAGATTTGGGCAGTAACGTATGATGAAGAAACAGTCACTGTGAGGCATACTTTACAGGCAATTTGGAAAATAGGCTTAGCGGGGCAGGTACAAAGAGATTTAGTCGTATCATATTTGGCTAAAAGATATCAAACGTGCTTAGACGAAAAGCACCCGACATTAATACGCTATGATATTATTGTATCCTTTAAAAAGCTATTCGATACAACAAATGACCCAAAGCTACTAGAAATTGCACAGCGTTTAATTGAGGAAGAGAAAGATGTTAAATCCAAAAAGAAATATAAAAATGCCATCCGATAAAAGTTATGAAAATGGCTATTTTTTGAAAATCCTTTCATTATAAAAAATAAAATGCTTTAACTTATAAGGCATAACAAATATTTGCACGAGCGGGATGAATACCCAATGGGACAGTGAATATATCCGCGTGCATACGGTAATACCTGCATGATTTTTATCCATCGTTGTTTATTCTAAATTCCACAGCTATTTTTTCCTATCAATCTATGATAAACTGCATAACAAGTGAATAATTCTTGCAGAATAAAGGTGCTGAACTATAGCATAATCGGGAATTCGGTGAAAAACCGGAGCTGTTTCCGCAACTGTAAGTACAGAAGTCATAAAGATATACCACTGTCGAATTATCCGATGGGAAGGTTTTTTATGAATGTAGTGAACTGTACAAGCCAGGAGACCGACCTTTGTTTGAACGTATAGATAACTCTTCGGAAGCTAGGAGAATATGCGGCAAATACATAGGCTATGTCGTATTTATGTGACACTATTTATGCTATTTTTCGTTGTTTCCTTAGGAGTGGGAACAACGTTTTTTTTATGCGCTTATAGTTCACCTGATGTAAGACGAGGTGTTAATAAGGTAAGAATTTTTCACGAAGGAAAGCGGGGACTTAGATTTGAAAAAAGATGCACGTTATTCTTGTTATCCATTTATGCGTGAAAAGGCATCTACAGTAGATTTTGAAATTCGAACGGATAGCCTAACAACACATATTGGTGTAGCATTGGCGGCGGTTAAAAAGAAACGGTAGAGGTAGTAGCAGATGATTTACTTGCCATTTTGCCAATGGCTTACCATGTAAATGGCTCAGTCCGAGGCAAATTAGCTGTAACTGAAGATGATTTGACTTGGCTTAGTGATCGCTATGATTTCTATGTTAGTCATGTTAAAGAGGAAATACAAAACTTTGTATTACCCCAAGGAACAGAGGCAGCTTCTGCATTACATTTATGTCGTAGTGAGGCGAAAAAATCATACCGTGTTTTGCACAAAGTATCTGAAGAACGCGAAGTACCAGCTATTCTCTTTGATTATTTAGGATTGCTAGCCAATGTATTTTTTGTAATGGCTGTCTATATGAATCAGCATGCAGGTATTGCTGAAATACCGTTTATTAGTAAGTCATACCCGATGAAAAAGAAAAAGGAGAATCAATGAAATGAAGAAAATGTTTAAGCTACAATGGCTTTCTGTGTTGATGTTGGCACTTGTATTAGTTGGCTGTGGCACGAAAGAGGATACAAATAAAGATACTGTTTCTAAAGAAGATCAACAAGTTGAGAAAACTACTAGCTATAAAGTTAAGGATGACCGTGGTGTAGAAGTAGAGTTTAATGCAGTACCTAAAACTATTGTTTCATTAAAACCGAGTAATACAGAGATTTTATTTGCGCTAGGTGTGGGTGATAAAATAGTTGGTGCGACTGAGTATGATTCGTATCCAGAAGAAGCTCAAAAAATTGAGCGTGTTTCTGATTCTACAATATTCAATAGTGAGCGTATTTTAGCGTTAAAGCCAGACGTCGTTATTGCCTATACAACTGGAGACGATGAAGAAAATTTAAATGCCTTAAAAGGTCTCGAAGATGCGGGTATTAAAGTGTTTGCCATTCAATCAGCTAAATCATTTGATGATGTTTATGGGGATATCGAACAAGTCTCAGCGGCTATGGGCATCAAAGATAAAGGCGAAAAGTTAAATGAAGATATTAAATCTAAAATTGCAGATGTCCAAGCAAAAGTTAAAGATGTGAAAGAACCAAAAAATATCTATTTAGAAATTAGTCCAAAGCCAGACATCTATACAGCTGGTTCTGATACATTCCAACAAGAGATTTTAAATGCTGCAAACGTTAACAACGTTTTTGTTGAACTTAAAAGCTGGGCAATGGTATCTGAGGAAGATGTCATTGCGAAAAATCCAGAAGTCATTTTAACAACAGTAGGCAATGACTCAACGGGAGAAATTCTTTCTCGTGATGGATGGAATTCAATCACGGCCATTAAAAATAAAGCTGTTTATTCTATAGATAATGATATCTCAAACCGTCCAGGTCCACGTATTGGCGAAGCTGTTGAGTTAATCGCGAAAGCAGTATATCCTGAGTTATTTAAATAATTGATATTGAAAAATAGTATTTTGGAGCTGTCCTTTATCAAGGGCAGCTTTTTTTGATGAATAAAAAGGATAACTGCTCCACCCAAATAAAGAAACACTCAAATAAATCCCCTTGTTGCTCTAAGTAGTGTACGACATTCCCTAATGCGAAAATTGGTATTATATCGAATTGTTCTATAAAATAGAGATAAGTATGCTTGCTAACAGGGAGGGGTGCAGTGAGTGAAACAGTTTGATATGAATATTATTCCGTTTGAGGCAGTTAATAATTTTCGGGATATGGGTGGTTATAAGTCAAGAGATGGGCGTGCTGTTAAGAATGGTTTGATTTATCGTTCAGCCGCACTTGGTAAAATGACGAAATCAGATAAAGAGCGCTTTGAAACGCTAGGTGTGAAAACAATTTTTGATTATCGAGACAACCATGAGGCTCAAAATAATCCTAATCCGATATTCCCGTATGCCAAGTATATTCAAATACCAGCTAAAGGAAATCATGCTTTTGAGATGCCTACAAACTCTGGTGGAAAAGATTTTTATAAGGTTGTAAGCCCGGAGATGTGTAGAGAATTTTATGCACAAATGCCTTTTAATAATGCCTCATTCAAAGAGTTAATAGCAACGATTCAACAACCTGAAAATTTAGGGCTTGTTCATCATTGTGCAGTCGGGAAGGATCGAACAGGTATTGGCAGTGCGCTAATTTTACTTGCTTTAGATGTCCCTGAGGAAACGATCATGGAGGATTATTTAGATACAAATGTACATTTACGTTCCTTAGTCGAACGAATGGCTCTAACCATTCAGCAAGATTATAGCGATCAAGAATTACAGCAATTTTATGCCTTAATGTCTGCCCGTGAAGACTATTTGCAGGCAGCATTTGATGCAATGGATAGCCGATATGGCTCTAAGACAGCTTTTTTAGAGGAAGAGTTTGGGTTAACAACTGAAAAACGTAAGCAATTGCAGGACTATTGTTTATTATGATAAGAAACCCTTTCACATAAAATTGTGAGAGGGATTTTTTGTGTATTGTATTATCTTTGCATAATCTTTTAATTCATATTGGCGAAAAAGCTTATGGAAGCATTATGCCGAGGCATAATTAGGTGTTTCATATAAAAATTCTTTACAGCCTAAAAATCTATGATAAGATACTATATATTTTTAACTTCTTTCAGCGGTTGTCCAAACACCCGTTGAAATATAGGAACTCAGCCTAAAAACGCCACGTCCTATCCTGTGGCATTACCGAAATGACCGACATCGTGTCGGCCCTCGTGTTGTTGCTGTCGCTGCGCTTTCGCACAAAAAACATTTGCAGCCCTAAGCACAAAGCCGATTCCAGACGTAATTATACCGAGGCATAATTGATTGGGCAGTAATTTATCTGTATAGATGGTAAAGAAGGTAGTTGAAAGTTGGACAGCATGTGAAAATCTTTACGAAACGATTAGGAGAAGTGAAAAGTATTGGCAGATATATTAAAAGAAAGTGATATTAAAGAGACAGATAGGTTAAGTTTATTCCATTTGACATGGCCGATATTTTTAGAAGTATTTTTATTTATGTTAATGGGACTAGCCGATACTTTTATGCTCAGTGCTTTATCAGATAATGCTGTATCAGGAGTTGGTGCAGCCAATCAATATATTCATATTGCAATTTTAATACTTGAGGTAGTTGGTAACGGTGCTTCCATTGTTGTATCTCAATATTTAGGTTCAAGGCGATTTTTTGAGGCTGCGAAGATTTCCGCTTTAGCAGTTACGATGAATTTGGTTGTTGGACTAATGATGAGTATCTTATTTTTCTTCTTTTCAAGTCATTTAATGACCATGATGAACTTGCAAGGGGAAGTGCTTATATACGCTCAAAGCTACTTGGTAATCATCGGAAGCTTTATTTTTTTACAGGCTATTATAAACGCTTTAGCAGCAATTATCCGTGTACACGGATGGACAAAGCAAACGATGTATGTATCACTAGGTATGAATGTGCTACACGTTGTCTTAAACTATGGTTTAATCTTTGGTAACTTAGGATTACCGGAGTTAGGTGTAAAAGGTGCAGCTATTTCCTCAGTGGTAAGCCGTGGTTTGGCAGTTCTTGTGTTTTTCTGGCTGTTGTATCAAGTCATGGAAGTAAGAATGAAGCTAAAATATTATTTCGAGTATTCAAAGGAATATGTTCTAAAAATATTAAATATAGGCTTACCGTCAGCATTTGAGCAGGTGCTTTATCAGTTTTGTCAGATTGTCTTCCTTTATTATGCAACTTACTTAGGCACAGAGACACTTGCGGCGAGACAATATGCCATGAATATTTCGATGTTTACGTATTTATTTGCGATTGCCATCGGAACAGGTACGGCTATAATTATTGGACGAAGCGTCGGTGCTGGTAAAAAGGATCAAGCTTATCATCAGCTTTGGACGAGTGTACGCGCAGCTTTTGCTTTTACAATCACTATGGTTGCAGTTGTAACGATATTCCGTAAGCAACTTATGCACGTTTTTACAGATAATCCAGAGGTAATTGCCATCGGAGCATCTGTCCTAGCATTAAGTATTCTCCTTGAAACAGGGCGAACAATGAATATTGTAGTTATTAACTCATTGCGTGCCTCAGGGGATGCAAGATTTCCAGTGAAAATTGGTTTCTTATCAATGGTATGTATGAGTCTCCCGCTCGGATACTTGTTTGTATTCGTTTTACATTGGGGGCTAGTAGGTATTTGGTTAGCAATTGCGGTAGATGAATGGATGCGAGCTATTATCGTATACTTTAGATGGAAAAGTCGTAAGTGGGAGCGTTTTGCACTTGTTTCACCTACAGAACCGAAGGAGGAAAATTAATGGGGGCACTTTCTAAAAGAGCTGCAGGGGCAGCGTTAATGGATAAAAATATAAAGCTTTTTGCTTGTCCAATTTGTCAGGAATCAATGGATGTTTTTGAGCAAGGTAGATTAGTATGTTCCTCAAATCATTCTTTTGATATTGCCAAACAGGGCTACATCAATATGCTGACACATGGTGCCGTTTCTAAGTACAATAAAGAGCTTTTTGAATCTCGAAAAGCGGTTATTGATAGTGGTATTTATGATGTAGTAGAAGATAAAATCGGAGAGCTAATTGCTAATGCAGAAACCGTACTTGATACAGGATGTGGAGAAGGTTCACATTTAGCTCGTATTATGGTAAAGAAACATGGTATAGGAATTGGTATTGATATAGCGAAGGAAGGTATCCTTGCTGCATCTCGACATTATCCAGAGCAAATGTGGTGTGTTGGTGATTTAGCGAAAAGTCCATTTGCAAGATCGAGCTTCGATGCCATATTAAATATTTTATCGCCGGCCAATTATGAAGAATTTAAACGACTATTAACTCACAATGGTTGTGTTGTTAAGGTTGTACCTCAAAGTGGATACTTACATGAGCTTCGAGCGCAATTATATGCGGATTCTACTAAAGAGTCGTATTCGAATGAACAAATAGTTGCTCGGTTTAAAGAAAGCTTTACCGATGTTAGCGTAGAACGTATTACATATACGGTACCGCTAGCTAAAGAGCTTGTACCAGCACTGCTGGAAATGACACCAATGGGCTGGCATAAGAAAGAAGGATCCAATATCCTGTTAAATGAAATTACGATTGATGTTGATGTATTAGTGGGAAGAGTCTAGATATTTTCATCTGTAATTGCAGTATACTGGTCTTTTCGATTACAATGGGGATAACTATTGAATAAGGTAGGAATGAAAACAGTGTATAAATTTATAGCAAATGTTGTAAAAGTAATCTTAAAATTAACAGGCTCGAAAGCGCGTGTATATGAAGAGCAAAACTTACCGAAGGAAGGTGGGTTTATTATTGCGTGTACACACACGGGCTATGTTGATATTTTAAATCTTGGTGTTGCAGTATGCCCTCGAGAGATTCACTTTATGGCTAAAAAGCAATTGTTTGATATAAAGGGTCTTGGCTGGCTTATAGAGCGTTTAAATGCCTTTCCGGTTGACCGTGATAATCCAGGCCCAAGTGTTATTAAAATCCCTTCGCAGCTATTGAAAGAGGGGAAAGTGGTTGGGATATTCCCATCTGGTACGCGAAATGCGGAAGGTACAGATTTAAAGCAAGGTGCAATTACAATAGCTCAGTTAGCCAAAGCGCAAATTGTACCAGCAGCTTATATTGGTGCGCGTAATGCTGGTGATGTCTTTAAGCGTGGTAAAGGTTATCTAATTTATGGCGAGCCATTTTACGTAACGGGTAAAGGTAAAGAAGGGCGCGAGGAATTTACAAATCACCTTGAGCATGAATTAATAGCATTAACTGAAGAATTAGAGAAGCGAGTTGCAGCAGAAAAGAAATAAAGTGAAACACCATTCAGAGGTGAACCCTCTGTGTGAAGAACACAAACTAAAATCTTCACATTCCTTTGAAGTAGTAGCATACTGCCAGTAATGTGGGATAACTTAGAAGGCACTCAGAATCGGTTGATTTTGAGTGCTTTATCTACATTTAGCAAGTGTTTACTGTAGCGACAACTACGATACGCCAAGATGAGATTGATTGTAGGAGGACATAAAAATGATTCGAGTACTTTTTGTATGTTTGGGGAATATATGTCGATCACCAATGGCTGAAGCGGTCATGCGTGATTTGGTAGAGAAAGAGCATTTGAGTCATAAAGTCGAGGTGGATTCGGCTGCAACAAGCTCTTGGCATATTGGAGATCCTCCTCACAGAGGAACGCAAGGTAAGCTAAAAGAATATGGCATCTCAACGAAAGGGATGCAAGGTCGACCATTACAAAAGGCTGACTTTGAAAATTTTGATTACATTATTGGCATGGATGAAAGCAATATACGTAATATCCAAACGATGCTAGGGAATCCGGATTCCACAAAGATCTTTCGCTTTTTAGATTTAACTGATCATCGAAAAGACGTGCCTGATCCTTACTATACAGGAGATTTCCAAGAAACCTATGATTTAGTTTTAGAAGGCTGTCAGGCATTATTAGAAAAAATCAAAGTGGAAAAACATTTGTAGAGTGCTCTAAGTGAAACAATTTTTTGCAATTAATGACTTAATAAAGTTACCTTAAACATTGGCATATATAGCTTTGTAAGCATCATTTGTGTTATTATTTTCAGAGTAAAGATACGAAATCACAATTCAAAATCCGGACGCAATTACGCCAAGGCGTAATTGATAAACAACTTATAATTTGAAAGAGAGTGGAAACAATGGGTCGTAAGTGGAACAATATTAAAGAAAAGAAAGCGTCTAAAGACCAAAGCACAAGCCGTATCAATGCAAAATTTGGACGCGAAATTTATGTGGCAGCTAAATCAGGCGAGCCAGATCCTGAATCAAATCGTGCCCTTAAAGTTGTTCTAGAACGTGCAAAAACATACAGTGTTCCTAAACATATTATTGAAAAAGCAATTGATAAAGCGAAGGGTGGCGGCGATGAAAACTTCGACGAATTACGTTATGAAGGTTTCGGACCAGCAGGCACTATGTTAATCGTTGATGCTTTAACGAATAATGTTAATCGTACAGCTTCTGATGTACGTGCAGCATTTGGTAAAAATAATGGGAATATGGGTGTCAGTGGTTCTGTTGCCTACATGTTTGATTCAACAGCGGTTATCGGTTTAGAAGGTAAATCAGCAGATGAAGTTCTTGAAATTTTAATGGAAGCAGATGTTGATGCTCGTGATATTCTTGAAGAAGACGAGACTGTCATTATTTATGCAGAGCCAGATCAATTCTTTGCTGCACAAGAAGCACTAAAAGTAGCAGGCATTCAAGAATTTACAGTAGCAGAGCTTTCAATGCTTCCACAAACAGAAGTAGCATTAGCTGGTGACGACATTGCGAAATTTGAAAAATTAATTGATGCATTAGAAGATTTAGAGGATGTTCAAAACGTTTACCATAATGCAGATTTAGGTGAATAATATAAACATATGAAACCAGTAGCGAATAAAGCTACTGGTTTTTAACTTCATCGGGTGTCCAAACTTCCGCCGGAGGCATAATTGATTTAGGGAGGAAAACTGTGCAAGCTCTTTTAGCGATTGCAATATTTTTAATAACTTTATTTTTTGTAATAGTGCAGCCGCGTAAAATATCGATCGGCTGGTCTGCTTGTTTTGGTGCTGCAATTGCATTAATGCTCGGAGTTGTTACCTGGCAAGATGTTGTCGAGGTGACGGGGATTGTTTGGAATGCAACGTTCTCGTTTATAGGAATTATTTTTATTTCACTTATTTTAGACGAAATAGGATTCTTTGAATGGTCTGCCCTACATATAGCACGAGTGGCAAAGGGAAGTGGTATACGCTTATTCATTTACCTTTGCTGTCTAGGTGCTATTGTTTCAGCATTATTTGCAAATGATGGTGCAGCTTTAATACTAACACCAATTGTTCTCGCAATGATCCGTAAATTGAATTTAACCGATAAAATGATCTTTCCATTTATTATTGCAAGTGGGTTTATTGCGGACACAACATCCTTACCGTTAGTCATTAGCAATTTAACAAATATTGTGTCGGCAGACTATTTCGGTATTGGATTTATGGAATATGCCCTACATATGCTGATACCGAATTTAGTTTCTTTACTAGCAAGTATAGTTGTGCTTTATATTGTCTTTCGCCGTGCAATTCCAAAAGAATATTCACTCGAGGCAGTTGATAATCCAAAGCTTGCAATTCGTGATTCGAGATTATTTTTATTATCATGGTATGTTATAGCCATTCTATTAGTTGGTTTCTTAACGAGTGAGGTTTTCAAAATTCCAGTGTCATTTATTTTATGTGGAGTAGCAGCTATCTTTTTCCTACTAGCCCGACGTAGCCATACTGTAGATACAAAGAGAGTTGTGAAAGGGGCACCGTGGAATATTGTGTTCTTTTCTATCGGTATGTATGTGGTTGTTTACGGCTTGAAAAATGTAGGAATGACCGGATTGCTGGCAAGTCTATTAGAGCACGCTATACAGCAAGGATTGATGGTAGCGACAATTACGATGGGGTTTGTAGCAGCGATTTTGTCAGCTATTATGAATAACCTACCAACTGTAATGATTGATGCATTAGCTATTGCTGAAACTAGTGCAACTGGAATTATGAAAGAAGGGCTTATTTATGCAAATGTCATCGGCACAAATCTAGGTCCTAAAATGACGCCGATTGGCTCACTCGCAACATTGTTATGGCTCCATATACTGAAGCAAAAAGGAATAAAGATTGGCTGGGTTCAGTATTTGAAAATAGGTATTATTTTAACAATCCCAACCCTTTTCACTACTTTAATAGCATTAGTAATTTGGATTAAAATCATATCATAGGCGAGAACTAAGATAGTGTCTAAACATTTTAATGATGGTAAAAATCAAAAAACTATTTTTCTATAAGGCATATCCTTGTAGAAAGATAGTTTTTTTATCTATTATGCATATTTGAAGCTTGTCATTAAAAGTTTGGAATCATATTTGTTAGATTTGGAGTGAAGGCTGGACGCCGCCGGAAATAGGTCCAGTAGCAATGGAAATCCCCCCACGTTAAGCTATCAAGCATATTTTCGTAAAAAGGCGAAGAATTCAAACATAAATTACGTTTTACCCATTGTGAAAAATTCTGAATAATAACATAATATAGATTGATAGTCATAGTGAAAGAGGAGAAAAGGGGGGCTAAAGCATGAAGTTTTCACGTTCGATACAGGGGAAACTAATTATCATTTCACTAGCATTATTAATTATCCCTAGCTTAGTGATAGGCTTAGTTAGCTATAGCAAAGCAAAAAAAGGTCTGGATGATATTGGTGAACAAGTTATTAAAAATAGTGTTGAATCTTCTTTGCAATTAATCGAGTTAGCAAATGAGAGTGTTAAAAGGGGCGAAGTTCCTTTAGAAGTTGCACAGGAGAAAGTGCGGGAGGCATTTCTAGGACCGAAGGATAGTGAAGGAAAGAGGCCAATTAATTATCCTGGAGACTTGGGGGAGTATGGTTATCTATATGTTTTAGATGATAAAGGGACATTAACAACCCATCCGACTCGAGAAGGGGATAACCTATGGAACGATCAAGATAGTAGCGGAAATTACTTTATTCGGGAAGTAACCGAAAAAGCACTTGCCGGTGGGGGATATACCAAATATGAGTTTGAGCTACCAGGGCAAGATGTATTAGCTGATAAAATAATTTATTCTGCAAAGGATCCAAATTGGGGATGGATTATAGTATCGGGTACATATATGCAAGACTTTAATGAAGGGGCTAATTCATTATTATTCGTTATTGGTATTACATTATTAGGTGCCATCATTATAGGTACTATAGTTGTCATAATGGTTTCAAGACATTTAGCTTTACCAGTGCGAAAATTATCGAAACGTGTACGTGAAGTAGCCAAAGGGAATTTAACTGTAGAAATTGAAAATCTACAACGTTCAGATGAGATCGGTCAGTTAAATGAAGGCTTTAATGAAATGGTTGATCAACTGAAAACATTAATTACAGATGTAGAGGAAGCTATTGTAGAAATTCAATCGACATCGTCAAATTTAACATCTGTGGCAGAGGAAACAAACGCTTATGGAGATGAAATAGTAAAAGCGATAAATGAGGTTTCAAACGGCGCATCAATGCAAGCTTCAGAGGCAGAGGATACGAATAGAACAGCAATTGATTTTGCGCAACAGATTGAATTATTGCATGACAAAAATGAAGTAATGCTAGATGCATCTCAAAATATGAAGCAATCAAATCAAGACGGGCTTTTAAATTTAAAGAACTTAAAAGAGACATCACACGAGTCTTCAGAAGTGATTAATAATGTCCAGGCTGTATTTAATAGCTTAATTGTGAAAGTTAGGGAAATTGAAGGCATTGTCGGTACGATTACGGAGATTTCTGATCAGACGAATCTACTTGCATTGAATGCATCGATAGAGGCGGCTAGAGCTGGGGAGCATGGCAAAGGCTTTGCAGTTGTTGCTGAGGAGGTACGTAAGTTAGCGGATCAAACATCTGTAGCAACAGAGCGAGTGCGTACAACCTTAAAGGGAATTGAAAGTGAAACTAATTTAGTGAATGATGAGATGAAGAAAACAAACGTCATTGTTCGTCAGCAAAATGATTCGGTGGCCATAACAGAGTCATCCTTTAAGGAAATAGAATTGGCCGTAGAAGAGATCATTTCTATTATTAAGGAAATGACTACTGGGGTAGAATATTTGAATGGCTCAAAAAATAACATTATGCAATCTATCGAAAGTATTGCGATGATTAGTGAGAAAAATGCTGCTGCATCAGAGGAAGTTACGGCATCCGTTGATGAACAACAGCGTGCCATTCAGGTTGTTAGTGAATCTTCCAATGATTTAACAGATGAAATAACAGCGTTACAGGATTCTATTAAGCGCTTTATATTAAGATAATCAATTTAGGATGTTTGTACAGCAATTTCAGTACAAGCATCCTTTTTTTTGCCTAAACGTTAATAAAAGGTAAGGGGGGGTCAATTGTGAAGAAATGGGTAATAAGGTTAGGGGTTATATTGCTTGCTATGGGTAGTGTTGTTTATATTTGGCTCGGCGAGGAGATGAAACAGGGTGTCCAGCCAGCTGCAAACGGAACAGCTACATACATGATTGTCCTGGGAGCAAAGGTAAAACCGGGTGGAATTCCATCGCTTTCTTTGAAAAATAGATTAGAAGAGGCAGTAAAGTATTTGAAAAAGTATCCTCGTGTAAAAGTGATCGTGTCAGGTGGAAAAGGGGAAGATGAAGATCGGACAGAGGCTTCAGTCATGCTTAAATACTTACAGGACAATGATATTGATACGAATAGAATAGTAGTGGAAGACCAATCTACTTCAACTTATGAGAACTTATTATTTAGTAAAGAACTTTTGCCTAAAGAAACTAAGAAAATCACGATAGTCTCTAATGATTTTCATTTAAAGCGTGCAAAATATTTAGCGGAGACTTTAGGTTTTGAAGTAGATGTAGTTGCGGCAAAAACGCCAAAATCGGTGGAATTGAAGTTAACGCTACGGGAAAGGGCCGCACTATTAAAAACATATGTATTTGGCTATTAATTTATTTCTTAATACTATAGATTTGGCATATAATAGAAATATAACGGGGTATATGACAGAAAGAGGGGACTTTATGAAAACATTTAAAGACTATGAATACAGCCGTCCTAAAGTTGAGGCAATGAAAGAGCAACAATTATCTTTAATTGACGAATTTAAAAATGCGAAAACGATGTACGAGCAAAGTGAAATAATTGAGAAATTAAACGGATTGAGTAATGACTATGCCACGATGGCGAACCTGGTGTATATTCGTGCTTCGATTGATACGAATGATGAATTCTATCACGCAGAACGCGATTATTATGATGAGGTTGGACCTGAGTTAGAAGAGGTAACAACAGAATATTATAAAGCACTAATCGCTTCACCATTCCGTGAGCAGTTAGAAGAAAAATGGGGCCAGCAATTATTTGATTTAGCAACCTATCAAATTAAAGGTTTTTCACCAGCAGTCATTGATCTAATGCAAAAGGAGAACAAGCTCGTTTCAGAATATAATAAGCTTGTTGCCTCTGCGCAAATTGACTTTAATGGTGAAACATTAACGCTTGCCCAGCTTGGTCCGTATGCAGAGTCTACTGATCGTGAAATGCGTAAGGCGGCAACGGATGCACGCTTTGGCTTCTTTGCTGGCCATGAAGAGGAATTTGATCGACTATATGATGAACTTGTCAAAGTGCGCCATGAAATCGCTGTTAAATTAGGTTATAAAAACTATGTCGAGCTAGGCTATGTTCGAATGAATCGCATTGACTATAATGCAGATATGGTGAAGAAATTCCGTGACCAAGTTCGTGATTTAATCGTACCTATTGCAACTAAGTTATATGAGCGCCAGGCAAAGCGTATTGGTATTTCTGAATTTAAGTTCTATGATGAAGCATTCAACTTTGTATCAGGAAATGCGACACCAAAAGGCGATCCAGAATGGATTGTTGCGAACGGTAAAAAAATGTATGAGGAGCTATCACCTGAGACGGGTGAATTCTTCAACTTTATGATTGACCATGAATTAATGGACTTAGTGGCGAAGAAAGGTAAAGAGAGTGGCGGTTATTGTACGTTTATCGAAAACTATCACTCTCCATTTATCTTCTCGAACTTTAATGGTACTTCAGGTGATATCGATGTGTTAACACATGAAGCGGGACATGCTTTCCAAGTTTATTCAAGCCGTGACATCGGAATCCCAGAATATTTATGGCCAACTTATGAATCTTGTGAAATTCATTCGATGAGTATGGAGTTTTTCACATGGCCATGGATGGAGCTATTCTTTAAGGAAGACACAGAAAAATATAAGTTCACACACTTAAGCAGTGGCTTATTATTCCTTCCTTACGGTGTTGCAGTTGATGAGTTCCAGCATGTGATTTATGAAAATCCGAATATGACACCAGCTGAACGTAAAGTTGCGTGGAAAAAAATTGAAGAGACATATTTACCACACCGTGACTATGATCATAATAGTTATCTAGAAGCGGGTGGTGTATGGCAACGTCAGGCACATATTTATGCAAGTCCGTTCTATTACATTGATTACACGTTAGCGCAAATTTGTGCATTCCAGTTCTGGAAACGTTCACGTGAAGAATTTGAAGCTGCCTGGAAGGACTATACTCATTTATGTAATTTAGGTGGTTCTATGTCCTTTACGAAGCTTGTAAAAGAAGCTGGCTTAATTTCACCATTTGAGGACGGCTGTGTTGAATCGGTCATTGGCGATATTGAAGATTACTTAAATTCAGTAGACGATACAAAATTATAAACTATTACATTGTGGAAATTTGCGACACTCCTGTGGAAGGCAAAACGTATGGGCCTCCTCGGATGCTTTGGCATTTGAGGGGCTTGCGAGATTGCCCATTGGAGGGTTGCAATTTTTTTGTGTTAACTATTTTCAGCAAATGTCTTTTGTAGCGAAAGCAAAGCGGCAGCTACAATTATGCCGAGGCATAATTGATAAACTCTCATATTTAGACAATAATTAATAGGATACTTGCGAAATGGTTAATATATAAGTAGTATTTTCAGTAACTGAGATAAAAGGAAGTGAATTAAAGTGACGAGGAAAGTTTGGTTTCAAGTAGGCGTAGGGATTTTACTTACCCTATTAGTCATTAAATATTTTATAGAGATTCATTGGATTTTTTCGCCGCTTGTAATTATCTTAAAGGCTATTTTTGTACCTTTATTACTGGGCGGTGTTTTGTATTATGTTACAGAGCCGATTCAGAGATTTTTAGAGAAGCGTAAATGGCCGAGATGGGCGAGCATTTTAACGATCGTCGTTGGATTAATCGCGCTTGTCGGTAGCTTTGGGTGGATCGTTGGTAATCCGATTGCCGTACAGGTAAATAATTTAGTGAAAAATGTACCGCAGATTAGTGCTAGTATTCAAGATGCAGCTGATTATGTATTGAGAAACAGGGATAATTTCCCGCCACAGTTAAAAGATCTTATCGACAATATGGCGGACTATGTGCAGGATATTGCTTTTGCGGCAAGTAAAGGACTAGTATCACTTTTACAATCAGTGGTTTCAGTTTCTTTATTAGCTATTTTAATTCCGTTTTTCTTTATATTTATGTTGAAGGATCATGAAAAATTTGCACCATCAATTTATAAATATTTTAGTGGTGAACGCCGTGAATGGGTGAAGAAAACGTTAATTGAAATTGATAGTGTTTTACGTAGCTACATACAAGGACAGCTACAAATTAGTTTTTTACTTGCACTTATTATGTATGTCGGATATTTAATTATAGGTTTAGAATATTCATTGCTTCTTGTTATATTTGCTTTCTTTATGAATATGATTCCGTTTATAGGACCATGGATTGCCTTTACACCAGCGCTGATCGTGGCTGTTGTTCAGGATCCAGTGTTGGTTATATGGGTGTCTGTTGTCACACTAGTGGCACAGCAAATTGATAGTAACTTTATAACGCCTAATGTAATGGGGAAAACACTCGATATCCATCCGTTAACCGTTATTACAGTTATTTTAGCAGCAGGTAATATTGCAGGCTTTATCGGTATTATCATTGCTGTACCGTTTTATGCAGTATTAAAAGTAATCGCATCCAATATTTATGATGAACGGAACGTGATTAAGAAAAAGGCTACGAAGTCGGTATAGGAGTCGGAAAAAATGGAACAAGAAATTGTGAAAGTTTTTAATGAACAGCATGAACAGATTGGGACAGCAACGAGAGCAGAGGTACATGAAAAAGGACTATGGCATGAAACATTCCACTGTTGGCTTGTCAATGAGGACTATATCTATTTCCAAATCCGTAGTGCACAAAAAAAGGACTATCCTGGTTTGCTTGATATTACAGCAGCGGGGCATTTATTAGCTATAGAGACAGTCGAGTCAGGAATTCGCGAAGTAAAGGAAGAGCTAGGACTCGATGTTGACGTACACGAAGTAGTTAAAATGGGCATGACATCTTGTAGTATCGTTTCAGAAAACATGATTGACAATGAATTTTGTCATGTTTTTATATATCCATTCAAACATGATTGGGAATCATTTAACCTGCAGTATGAGGAAGTGTCAGGGGTCGTTCGAGCAAAGCTTGACGAGGCCGAGGCATTCTTTTTAGGAGAAACAGCTACTTTAAATATTGAAGGCTATGAATATTTCCCTGATGGTCAACGAGCGAAAATTGTGCGCCCTGTTAGTACTGCGCAATTTGTCCCTTACAGGGAACTATACGTTGCCCATGTTATTCAGTTTGTAAAAGATAAAATGTTATGAATTTGTGGGGTGTCTGAAAAACCTTCATAGGAATTCTAGCATAATTGTAAAAGGTAAATCCGCTTCGCTTTCCGTGAATAAGGTATGAGCAACATCATTGTGCTCGTGCTTTTTTCATAGGAAGTTTAAGCGGATTTTTTGCCTTTATAGGAAAAATCATTAGACTCTGATTTCTTGTCTCATCATCAATTTTGTTAAAGAGTATGCCATGTATATAAGTTGATCTTCATGACCTACCTCGGTACCGCTGCCGCTACGTTGGCACTACGCTTTCGCGCAAAAAACATCTGCCACTGCCCCCAGGAAAGCGCCCAATCGGAACGGAAATCAACCTAAACAATCAATCCACACGTTATGAACATGAAACTTTACTTTTAGTACTTCCTATTTTACTTCAATATAACAGGAAGAATAAGTTATACTAAAAGAGATATTGAATAGAAAAGGAGCATTTTTATATGCTAACATTTGAACAAAAGCAAGCCATCATCGACTTATTTCCTGAACTGACAAAGAAGGAAATTTCATTGAAACGCGTAAATTATCACTTTATGGATAGCCTTTATGAAAAGACAATTGTTGTGGAAAAACTACACCCAAATGGCAACGGCTTCGTATTTGTCGGTGATTTATTGCGCTACGAGAAAGAAGCAAGTGATAAAGGCCTAGTAAACATTCGTGACTACGATGAACAACAACTTCGTGAAATTATTGAAGATGCCATTCAATATTTATCGGAAGAAGCAGAGGAGCAAAAGCCGATTGAAGAGCTATGGCAAAATCGTGAAGGTGCTCAATTAATGCTAGCCTTTGAGCAACGTTCGTGGAATATTTATCATGGAGAAAACTTAGAAGAAGCCTTTGGTACACACGATGCTGCGAAAGAATATTTACTAGAAGAAGGTTTTCGTAAAAAGAAATAAGTAATTCGGGGGATACGAAACGAATGAATGGGAAAAAAATAGTGGGAATAGTTATTGTTGTTGTTCTAGCTGCTTGTTTATTTTCAGTATTTACGATCACAAAGTTTTATAAAGATCATAAGGAACAGCCAAATAGTGAAAATCGCGAAATAAATAAGTCAAAGAGCTTGAATTTAATTTTGCCACAGGCTACAATTATCTCGAATTCAAGATAATCGAGAGGTGGACTGTAAATGCAGCACGTTTTTCATAAAGGAACAGATGAAACAAAACCAATTTTTTTACTGTTACACGGTACAGGTGGAAATGAACAAAGCTTAATTGGCCTTGCGAAGGAAATTGATGAAACAGCAAGTATTTTAAGTGTCCGTGGGAATGTCCTTGAAAATGGTATGCCACGCTTTTTCCGTAGATTAGCGGAAGGTGTTTTTGATATAGAGGATTTAATTTTCCGTACGAAGGAATTAAATGACTTTTTATTAGAAGCAGCGCAGCAGTATGGCTTTGACCGTAATCGAGTTGTTGCTATCGGCTATTCTAATGGCGCGAATATTGCTGCTAGCCTATTATTCCATTATGAGGATGCTCTAGCAGGTGCAATACTGCATCATCCAATGGTTCCTAGACGCGATATTAAATTGCCTACACTTTCTTCAACCCCTGTCTTTATCGGTGCTGGAACGAATGATCCAATGTGTACTGCTCAGGAATCTGAAGATTTAGAGGCGCTTTTAACGTCAGCTGGGGCCGATGTGACAACTGTATGGTTTAATTATGGTCATCAGCTAACAATGCCTGAGGTAGAAGCTGCAAAAGAATGGTACGACCGTATTTATTCAAAATAAGAAAAAATCCGCAACCTTTGAGTGAGGGAGCGGATTTTTTTAATTTCTTTCAGCGGGTGTCCGAACACAAAGCCGATTTCGGATGCCGAGGCATAATTGATGTCTGTTTATTTCTGTTTCTTCGCAAAGGGTAGCCACCAATTCCAGTCCCCAAAGAGCTTCATAAGACTAGGAACAAGTATGAGGCGAATAATAGTTGCATCGATGGCGACCGCAATAGCTATACCAACCCCAATTTGCTTCACAGGCATCACATCTGTAAAAGCAAATGCCCCTGTTATAACAATCATAATAAGCGCTGCTGACGTAATGATACGACTTGTAGAAGTTAGACCGTCAATCGTGGCACGTGTATTATCCGCCCCTTTTTGATATTCCTCTTGAATGCGAGATATTAAAAAGACTTCATAGTCCATACTTAAGCCGAAGACAAGACAAAATACAATTACTGGGATAATAAGGACAATCGTACCGGCTTCAATGCCCAAATGTCCATATTGGAAAATATAGACGAGAATACCGAAGGCTGATGAAAGTCCAATGATATTCATAATAATCGCTTTCAGTGGGATTAAAATAGAGCGGAAAGCGACCATTAAAATAAAGAACGTTGAAACGATAATAATAGATACAGCCAAGAAAATTTTACTAGCAATTTCATCGAAAATCTCTTGATTGAATTTCGCATGACCTCCGAGCGCAAAATCGACACCTAAATCTTTATCTTTCCATGTTCGAGCAAATTCTTGAGCGGTAGTGGATGAACCGGATGCATCCAATGTAATTGGGATAAAGAGTTGTTTATCTTTAGTAAACGTATTTAGAATTGGTTCTATTTGTTCGGCCACTTGTGGAGTCTTCAAAGAAGCAGTCAGCTCCTCAGGTGACTTAATGTTAGCCGTCGTATAAATGGTTGAAACATGATTTACTAATGGGTCATCAAGCAACTTTTCTTGAATAGTGTAAATAAGCTTTCTTGCCTTATTATCTTCCCAACCATCTTTACGTTCTGCCAATAAATATAATGTTGAGGTATCACCAAGTCCAAACGTCTCGTCTAGCTGATCATAAGCAGCACGTGCCTCATATTTAGCCGGTAATGAATCCACCTGAGGAATTGTAAGTTTAATATCCTTCAATGGAATCATGCCAATGCCTAGTAATATTAAAGCAGCAATAACGATGGCAACAGGATGTTTCATGACAAAGCCGGCAAAACCACGCCAACGATTTGTACCACCGGATTTTACACGTAATAGGCGCCATTTATTAATGCGATCTCCTAATAACATCATCGTAGCAGGTAGCAAGGTTAAGCCGGAAAGTACTGCAAGAAATACAACAATTGCGCCTCCTAAAGCGATATTATGAAAAATCTCGACGTCAATGACAATCATGGCACCTAAGCCGATCATGACACAAGCTGCAGAAAAGATGATTGAACGGCCAGCTGTCTGTATAGACGTTTGAATGGCTTGTACAATGGATGTGTGAGCACGTTCTTCGCGATAGCGGTTAATAAATAACAAGGCAAAATCGATGCTTAATGCAAGTCCAAGCATGGGTACTATATTTAATACAAAAATTGATAAATTGACATTACCACTAAACAAAGTCAAAATTCCAAACGCAGTGACAACAGTAACAACACCAATAATGATAGGTAAGATGGAGGCTACGACAGTACCGAAAGCTAGTAATAGCACTATGATAGCGATTGGTAAGCCTATTGCCTCTGCTGACGCTAAATCCTTTTGACTGGCCGTATTGATGTCTGCTGAAATAACAGGTCCGCCAGTAATGCTCACACCGTCATCCTCTATTAATGTACGAATGTCTTTCACAACATCCGGTAGCTGATCAATATTATTTTTAAGATGAATCATGGCATAAGCTATACCATTCTTTTGTAAAGAAGCATCATCGAGTGGTGACTGGATTGAATGAATCTCCTTAATTTTTTCCAACTTTTTTAATGTATCTTGAATTTTCTTATCGTCTGCTGGATTGAAGACGACCAAAATTGTCTCGGAAGGTAAATCAAATGTTTTGGCAAGCTCATTTGTTACGTAGGTATGATCTCCTTTCACGAAGAAACCGTCGCCATGAAGTTTACTTGGAAGTTGTATTGCAAACATAGCCATGGAAATGAAAATGACGAACCATAAGGCTACGATAGCTTTAGCGTGGGCCGTTATAAAAGCTGAAAAAGTTTTCATATTAGGTACTGTCCCCCTTTTAAAATAGTGTAAAGGATGTGTCACATTTTGTCGTGTAATAATATAAAGACTCCTGTCCCTAATAAGGAACAGGAGTCTTAGTATGCGATCAAAATCAATTATGCCTTGGCATAATTCTGTGAAATCTGCGTTTATCTCACCATCTATAGAGGTGGGAAGAAGTTAAAAGAATAACGATAATAAAAAGTAAATCGTAGCTGCCATAACTGCAGAAATTGGCATTGTAATAATCCAAGTAGTGACGATTTTACGCGCCATCCCCCAGTTTACGCCACGTACACGTTGTGCAGAGCCGACACCCATGATAGAGGAAGAAATAACGTGTGTTGTAGAAACTGGTAAATGAATTAATGTAGCACCGAAGATAACAGACGCAGATGCTAAATCTGCTGCAACTCCGTTTACTGGACGGATTTTCATAATTTTACCGCCGACTGTTTTAATAATTTTATAGCCACCGATAGAAGTACCAAGCCCCATTGCAGTTGCTGCTGCAGCTCGTACCCAGAAAGGAATTTCATCTCCTGTATACAAACCACCGGCGATTAACGCCATCGTCATAATCCCCATTGCCTTTTGTGCATCGTTTGTACCATGTGTAAAAGATTGAATGGCGGCAGTGAAAATTTGCATCGTACGGAAACCTTTATTCGTGCGATATAAATTTAAGTTTTTAAACAATAATTTAAACAGTGTCATCATAATAAAGCCGGCGCAAATCGCAAGGATTGGTGATAGCACTAAGGCCATAATGATTTTAGTGAAACCGCCATAGTTTAGAACGTCGAAGCCAGCAGATGCAACTGCTGCACCAGCAATGGAGCCAATCAGAGTGTGTGAAGAACTCGATGGAATACCGAAATACCACGTTAGTAAGTTCCAAATAATAGCGGAGATTAATGCTGCTAAAATAACGACTGAACCAGTTGTATCTCCATTAAAGGCATTTAAAGCGAATGGATCTACAATATCTTTTGTTAAAGCCTTTGCAACACCGACGAAAGTAATAGCTCCGATAAAGTTCATCACTGCAGCCATCATGATAGCTACGCGAGGTTTCAACGCTCTAGTGGAAACCGAAGTTGCAATAGCATTTGCTGTATCATGGAAGCCATTGATAAAGTCAAATGTTAGGGCAAAGATAACGACCAGTACGGTTAGAATAATGATTGTGTTCATTGTAAGTGCCCATCTCCTAATTACGCGTTACGCATGATAATTGTTTCCATAGTATTTGCAACGTTTTGGCAATGATCAGCGATATCTTCAAGTTGTTCATATATATCTTTATATTTAATAAGTCGAATCGGATCTTTTTCATTTAAAAATAGTTGTTTAATAGACGAACGTTGTACTTCATCACATTCACGTTCATAGTCCTTAATAAGAATTGCGTGTGGGCGCATGCCAATAAGATTCTTTTTCTTTAACTCTTCTGTTGCTTTCACAATTTCATCAGCACTTTTTGAAATATAGCCTAAGAAAGTACGCATTGATTCGTCAACTTCTGTTAGAGAGAACATTTCAAAATGAGCGATACAATGCTCCGTACCATCTAACACGTCGTCCATACGAATTGCAAATTCTAGAATGTCTTCGCGCTCGATAGGTGTCATAAATGATTTGTTTAGCATCACGATTAGTTCGTGAATAAGCTTATCACCAGCTGTTTCGTAATTTTTCATAGTAATGCTAATCTCTTTTAAGTCAGCTACACTGTTAATACGAAAATCATTTGCGTAATGTACGGCCTCTCTCATATTTTCAGCAATTTTATGCAAAGCTATAAAGAAAGGGTCTTGTTTTTTTGAGTTAAGCATGTAAATCGAATCCTCCTGGATATAAATAAATTGGCCTCTAAACTTTACTATCATAACAAAATCTTTAATTTATCTACATAATTTTTTTCTATTCTCCATAAAACTTTACAATTCTGTAATATACAATTTGCTCACAAAATAATAATGGAACTTCTGTATTTGTTTTTATTAATACAGGAAAACGCTTTAAATATAGGTTTTATAAGGATTTATACTTTCTGTTTAATACAAAAGAAAGCTATGGAGACGTAAAATTTTGAATAACTTATATGTCAGAATTGTAAAGGGAATGTAAAGGGATTGTTTTGCTCATAGTTTTCTCTTTTCTTAAGAATATCTTCATTTTTATCCTTCAACTTTATTAAGAATTCTTGTCTACAATGGAGAAAGAATTACTCATCACCATATATTTAGGATGATATTTGTTAAAAACATATCCATGTATATAAGTTGATTGGAGTGGAGGCTGGGCGACTCCTTGGGGATCAGCGATAGAGGAACGAAGGCTAAAACCATCACGCCCTGTGATAACGCCGTCGTGACCAACATCCTATTGGCCCGAGACCCCGGAACGAAGCGAAGCGGCTCATCGGACGCCCCCAGGAAAGCGCCCAGTCGGAACGGAAATCAACCACACGTTATGGTGATGGGTTTAAAGAATGTGAAAGGGTGTTTATTTGAAAATGATTCAAGTCGAAAACTTACAACATACATTTTTAATTGGAAAGAAAGGCAAGGAAAAACAGGTTCCGGTATTAAAAGGTGTCAACTTTGAGGTGAAAAAAGGAGAGATTGTCGCAATTGTTGGTAAAAGTGGCTCCGGTAAATCTACCTTATTACAAATACTAGCTGGATTTATGAAATCTGAACAAGGGTCTATTAAGGTAAACGGTAAAGAAGCAGCTAATTTTACTGAAGTAGAAAGTGCAGCCTTTCGCTTGCAACATTTCGGATTTATCTTTCAAAACTTTCAACTGATGCCAGGCTTAACGGCGTCTGAAAACATAGAACTACCATTGAAGTTACAAGGTATCAAGAAAGCAATGCGTACTGAAAAGGTGAAGATATTAATGGACAAGGTTGGTTTAACGGAGGTAGCAGACCATTACCCGAATGAATTATCGGGTGGTCAGCAACAGCGAGTTAGTATTGCGAGAGCCTTAATTACAAATCCACCTATTCTGCTGGCAGATGAGCCGACAGGAAGTCTTGACTCAGAAACAGAGCAAGATATATTGCTGCTCATTCAAAGTCTAAACCGTGAGCTTGGTTTAACATTCGTCATCATTACTCATGACGAGGAAGTAGCAACGATAGCACATCGACGTTTCCGCATGTACGACGGGGAACTTGTAAAGGAGGAAGCATAACATGTTATTTAAAGATCAAATAGATTTTGTTACACAGCATATAAAGAAAAATAAATTACGTGTGTTTATGACAGTACTAGCCGCAACGATGGGTTGTGCATTTTTGATTGTCCTCGCATCAGTTGGATTTGGGCTGCAGGATTCCATACGTAATGAAATATTATCGGATGAAAATATTACGAAGATTCAAGTGTTTGGTAATGATCAATTTACAGAGGAACAAATCCATGAAATAAAAAGTATAGAACATGTGAAAACAGTACTTGAAACGATTACTGTCAATGCATCCGGACATTCATTTTTTGAAGGTCGCGATACACTATCTGATGTATACGTTGCGAATATGCAAGATTTTGAGCAAGTAAATGGCAAGCTTGCGAAAGGGAAGTATCCAACAAAGCCAAAAGAAATCGTAGTAGGTTATCATTTTGCTCAAACATTAATAAATGATGCCGAGCGCAAAATTATTGAAGAGAAAAGTAAAAAAGCTGAAGCGGAAGGCACGTTTTATAATGGTAGTGAGGAAGGGTATAAGGACTCATTAATTGGTAAAGAAATCGAATTGGTATTAATGCCGCATTCTGATGGTGCAGAAGAGGGAGAGAAAATAAAGTATACGATTGTCGGTGTTATGAAGAAGCCTTCTTATGATTGGATGGTCAATAACTCTATTTATATGAATACAGAGCAAAAGCCTACGCTAGCAACTAATTTAGCAGCAACAGGTAATGTTAAAGAGGATGACATGTTTCATTCAGAATTCAATATTTTCGCTGATAGTATGGAAAATGTAAAACCGATATTAGACAAACTAAAAGACGATGGCTATAACGTTTATTCGGTGACTGAGAAGTTGGATCAAATGAATGTATTTTTCCTAGTTTTAAAAATCGGCTTAATTTTTGTAGGAACAATTGCTGTCTTGATCGCCTCGATTGGCATTTTCAATACAATGACAATGGCAGTTACGGAGCGTACTCGTGAAATAGGTGTTTTAAAGGCGATCGGAGCAAGTCCAAAGCTTATTCAACGATTGTTCTTAATGGAAAGTACGTTCATTGGTGTTATTGGGACTTTAATAGCTGTAGTTATTTCATATATTATTAGCTTCGTAGCAAATGCTGCACTGCCTGTAATTCTAGAAGCTGCAACAGGGGAAGAGGCATTTAGTAAAAGTGACATTACATTTTCTCTTATTCCTTGGCAGCTCGTTATTATTGCTGCAGCGATTAGTGTTGGTGTAGCGATGATTTCTGGCTATCGTCCAGCACGAAAGGCCACAAAAATTGACGTTATTCAAGCTTTACGACAAGAACTATAATAGAAAGGGCGGTCCAAAAGTTATTGGACCGCCTTTTTAATGTTGTGCTTAAGAAAATTCAGAAATACCCGCGGAAGGAGGACGAATACCCGCGCTTCACTCTCAAATACCTCGACATTTTATAGGTAAGCTTGTAACTCATTCGCTAAAAACGGCTTGGCATTTAGTAACTTTAAAAACGCATCGTAGCTAGCGCGCTGTTCAGAGCTTGGCTTTTTACCGGTATGATAAGCTCTTATTAAAATGTTTTTTGGTGTGTTTTCCATATCGATAAACTCCAGCAGTTGTGCCTCATAGCCCACAAGTGATAGAATTTCTGCTCGGATTGCGTCCGTTGCAAGCGCTGAAAAACGCTCGCGTACGAGACCATGCTGAAGCATGATATCAAGAGCTGGTGTATGAAGCTGGCGATTTAGCTCATGCTGGCAACAAGGGACGCTTAAAATAACGCTTGCTCCCCATTTTACAGCGCGTGCTAATGCCATATCAGTGGCAACATCACAAGCATGTAGAGTTACTACCATATCCACGGCAGACTCATCATTGTAATCATTAATATCTCCTACTAGAAATTCGAGTTGTTCATAGCCTAAATCTTGTGCGATTTGTGAGCATTCTTCGATGACTTCCTTCTTTAAATCCAAACCAGTGACACGAATGTCTAAGCCTTTTTCGATTTTTAAATAATGGTATAAGGCGAATGTTAAATAGGATTTGCCTGAACCGAAATCTAAAATACGAACCTGACGATCTTTTGGTAAATATGTTAATGCATCATCAATAAATTCGATGAAGCGGTTGATTTGTTTAAACTTATCGTATTTTTGTTTTTTTATTTTTCCTTCTTCCGTTTGTACGCCAAGACGAATTAAAAATGGATATGGCTTATCCTCTGCTAGTAAATAGTTTTTCTTGCGATTATGCGCTAAATTAACTTGCTTTGGCGTTGAGGACTTATCAGATTTCCATAGTACTTTGTTCTTTTTTGATAGCTGCACTTGTATTTTTTCATCAATAAAATCAATATGTGCTTGGCGGTAATCGTTAAAAAATGCTTCTAACTTCTCAGGGAAATCTTCTAATAAAACATTTTCATGCTTTAAAATACGTTCAAATTGATATTCAACTTGTATATGGTAAGTATCCTTCAATAATAAAGGTTTTAGCTTTATACGTTTTACTTCGTTTGATTTCATACGTGGTTGACTGATTGTCGCAGTAACAAGTTGCTGTTGTAAAATCTGCTCTATAAGCTGAGCTTTCATTTCTTCAAATGTCATACATTTCGCCTTCTTTATCGTGTTATAGATGGCACTAGTTTAACATACTTTGTGATTTGCATTGCTATTATAAATTTTAGAATTCGCTCTTTGAATAATTATAGGTTATCTTGTAAGTTTGTGGTATTTTAAATATAGAGAATTTTTAATAAAAAGATTCATGGGGAAATAAGGGGGAAAAATATGTCTGCAAACATGTATCAATTACTTTCAATTATCATTTATATGATAGCTATGCTAGGAATCGGCTGGTATGCATTTGTTAAAACATCTAATTTAACCGATTACATGCTCGGTGGGCGTTCTCTAGGCCCTGCTGTCACAGCGCTAAGTGCAGGTGCAGCAGATATGTCTGGCTGGCTGTTAATGGGTTTACCGGGTGCGATCTATTTATCTGGAATTGTTGAGGCCTGGATTGCTATTGGCTTAACGATTGGTGCCTATTTGAATTGGTTACTTGTAGCACCGAGACTACGTGTATATACACAAGTTGCTAATGACTCAATTACTATTCCGAGTTATTTAGATAATCGTTTACGTGACAACACAAAGCTAATAAGAATTGCGTCAGGTATTATTATTTTAATCTTTTTTACATTTTATGTTTCTTCGGGAATGGTTGCAGGTGGCAAGTTTTTTGATAGTTCATTTGGCTATGAATACCATACTGGTTTATTGATTGTATCTGCTGTTGTTGTGGCATACACATTGTTTGGAGGGTTTTTAGCGGTTAGTTATACAGACTTTTTACAGGGTCTAATTATGTTTGTTGCACTTATTTCTGTACCGTTATTTGGCTTGTTTTTAACAGGTGGAATTGGAGACACAATAGCTTCTATTAAAGCTGTAAATTCTGAACATCTAAGCTTATTACCAGCAACTGCAACTGCTGCGGCAATTATTTCATCACTTGCATGGGGACTAGGTTATTTTGGACAACCACATATTATCGTACGGTTTATGGCAATAAGCTCGGTTAAAGAAACAAAACAGGCTCGTCGTATCGGTATTGGCTGGATGATGTTAAGCTTGTTCGGAGCGATTGCAACAGCTTTGGTAGGTGTGGCGTATTATGAACAAAATGCAGGTGAGTTAAAGGACGCTGAGACAGTATTTATTGTACTTGGCCAAATCCTATTCCATCCGTTTATTGCAGGTATAATGCTAGCTGCCATTTTAGCTGCGGTTATGAGTACGATTTCATCACAATTAATTGTTACTTCGTCAGCGCTTGTAGAAGATATTTACAAAGCTATATTTAATAAAACAGCAGATGATAAGCATTATGTCTTTGTTGGCCGTCTCGCTGTTTTAGTTGTAGCTATTATCGCAGCGATTTTAGCATGGAATCCAGATAGTTCTATTTTAGGCCTAGTAGGCTTTGCTTGGGCTGGCTTTGGTGCAGCATTCGGCCCAGTAATATTGCTGTCTCTATATTGGAGAAAATTAACGAATTACGGAGCTCTCAGTGGGATGATAGCAGGTGCTGCAACCGCCTTCGTTTGGGGGAAAATAAAGGTCTTATCTGAATCGTTATATGAGATTGTTCCAGGCTTCTTCGTATGCTTAATTGTTGCGGTGATTGTCAGCATCGTGACATATAAACCGAATAAAGATATTGAAGACGAGTTCAATCGTACTGAAGTATTGTTAAAAGAAGAACGTAAGTAAATGAATGTAGTGCGCCTTTTGTATAGAAGGCGCATTTTTTTGATATACATGTTAATAAAGATAAGATAACTACTAAACAACACGAATTTGGACATTATATGGTAAGATGAAGAAAATTTGTCGTAGTAGCATCAAGGCATTGGTGGGAGGTTTGTGGATGGATAGAATTAAAGAAGTTGATGTATTGGTAGAAAAAGCTATTTTAGTTGGTGTAAATTTACGGAATGATGAGCATTTTGATTATTCAATGGAGGAGCTAAAAAATTTAGCTGAAGCTTTAAATGTTGAAGTAGCTGGCATTGTTACACAAAATTTAGAGCGAGTTACGCCATCTCATTATGTTGGAACAGGGAAAATTGAAGAAATAAAAAACTTTTATGATGAAGTACAAGCGAATTTAGTAATTTTTAATGATGAATTATCACCTTCGCAAATCCGTAATTTAGAGCGCGATTTAGAAACAAAGGTTATTGATAGAACCATGTTGATTTTAGATATTTTTGGACGTCGTGCGAAAACAAGTGAAGCACAGCTGCAAGTTGAGTTAGCGCAATTGCAATATATGTTACCTCGTTTGGTTGGTTTGCATGCTTCTCTCAGTCGTCAAGGTGGCGGCACTGGAGGTGGCTTTAAAAACCGTGGTGCCGGTGAGACAAAGCTCGAGCTAGACCGTCGTAAAATTGAGGATCAAATTGCGAAAATTAAGAAGGACCTAGAGCATGTGAAGGAGCAACGAGAGACGCAGCGTAAACAACGACGTAAAAATGCCGTCCCTGTCGTTTCCATTGTTGGCTATACGAACGCTGGTAAGTCAACCATTATGAATCAGCTACTTACGAAAATAGGGCAGGAAGATCATAAACAAGTGTTTGAGAAGGATATGCTTTTTGCCACACTTGAAACATCTGTCCGTCAAATAGAATTACCTGATAAGAAGACATTCCTATTAACAGATACAGTTGGTTTCGTTAGCAAATTACCGCATCACCTAGTGAAAGCATTCCGTTCAACTCTAGAAGAGGCTCGTGATGCCGACTTATTATTACATGTTGTGGATGTTTCCAATTCTGAGCACGGCTTTATGATGGATGTAACAAATGAAACGCTTAAAGCAGTTGGTGTTGAAGGGATTCCGACAATTTATGTGTATAATAAAGCTGATATAGCAAACGTCCCATACCCTGTGATCAGCGGTGATAATATTTGGATTTCAGCGAAGGAAGGGACTGGATTAGAGGAATTATTGCAAATGATTCGTCAGCATATTTTCTCTGATTATATAACATGTAAAATGCTCATTCCGTATGAGCAGGGGAATATCGTCTCGTATTTAAATGAACATGCCTCTGTCTATGAAACAGCGTATGAAGAAAATGGCACGCTGTTAACAATAGAGGCAAAAGAAGCGGATTATGCAAAATTCCAACAATATGTAATTAGTTGATCACAAACATGTTCTAAAAACATGTTAGAAGCACTTCGTGTTTCTAGCGTGTTTTTTTGTTGCAAAAGAAAAAGCGAATTTATATCATTGTGGATTAAATTTTAGATAATACTAGCCTATTTGTTAATAAAGTAAATACTCTGATTATAAAATATTTTAGAATAATTTTGTGGATGTTTATAAATTAGTAGATATTAAAGAGTAGAAAAATTCAGGGATAGCAACAGGTTTGCTATAATTATAGTAAAACGAGTCTGAATTTAAAGAAAAGGTGTAAAATTCCAACATTTTTTAAAACTCTTGAAAAAGTTTTTAAAACACTTTAGTATGATGAAATATAGTTTTTATTCTTAAAATTGGGTAATAATATTATTACTGAATAATGAAATCGGGAGAGGATATTTTTATGTCTACTAAAGATGAAATTGTAAAATCCGTCCCTCAAAACGGCTTTGTCGGACACCCTAAAGGGCTCTTTACATTATTTTTTACAGAATTTTGGGAACGATTCTCATACTACGGTATGCGAGCAATTCTGATTTTCTTTATGTATTATGAATTGCATGAAGGCGGCTTAGGCCTAGATCGTGGACTAGCGAACTCAATTATGGCTATCTACGGATCATTGGTTTACATGTCAGGGATTATCGGTGGTTGGATTGCTGACCGAATACTAGGTACACGTAGGACTATTTTCTATGGTGGCGTGTTCATTATGATTGGACATTTCCTGCTAGCGTTACCTGGTGGCGCAAGCATTTTATTTGTTTCAATGTTCTTTATTGTCATTGGGACAGGCTTATTAAAACCGAACGTTTCAAGCATTGTCGGAGACATGTATGCTGATACAGATAGTCGTCGTGATGCAGGTTTTTCAATTTTCTATATGAGCATTAACATGGGATCATTCCTTGCACCATTAATTGTCGGAACAATTGGACAACAGTATAATTTCCACCTAGGATTTGGTGTAGCAGGGATAGGGATGTTATTTGGTTTAATTATTTTTAAATTAACAGGAAAAAAATATTTAGGGTTAGCAGGGTTACAGGTAAACAACCCGTTACTGCCTGAAGAACGGAAAAAAGTCTTTACACGATTTGGGATTTTAGCGCTACTTATTATTATTGCTGGGGCAATTGGTATCAAAACTGGCGTACTAACAGTGAATGTTTTTGGTTTAATTATTACGGCGCTAGGTATTATAATTCCAACGGTGTACTTTATTTATATGTATCGCAGTGAGAAAACAACGAAGGACGAGAAGTCTCGCGTGCTCGCTTATATTCCTTTGTTTTTATCGGCTGTAATGTTTTGGGCAATCCAAGAACAAGGGGCGACTATTTTAGCAACGTATGCAGATAGTCGTACACGATTGGATATTGGTGGTTTTCATATTCCATCTTCTTGGTTCCAATCATTAAACCCTTTATTCGTCGTTACAATGGCTCCGTTATTTGCCATGTTATGGATGAAGTGGGGAGATAAGCAACCATCTACACCGCGTAAATTCGCTTATGCATTATTCTTTGCAGGATTGTCATTCTTAGTGATGATGCTTCCAGCGTATTTATCTGGTGGTACAGATTTAGTAAGTCCGTGGTGGTTAGTATTATCATTCTTTTTAGTTGTAGTTGGGGAGTTATTATTATCGCCAGTAGGGTTGTCAGTTACTACAAAATTGGCTCCAAAGGCTTTTGCTGCACAAACGATGTCACTTTGGTTTTTAACAAGCGCAGCAGCGCAAGCGATCAACGCACAACTTGTAAAAGTCTATGAAGTGGTAAGTGAATTCACATACTTCGGTTTCTTAGGCTCATTAGCAATTGTTTTCGGGATCATAATATTAGTACTTTCGCCAATTATTTCAAAAGCTATGCGAGGTATTAATTAATCAAAAGATGCAAGTACAGTTATTCAAATAACTGTACTTGCATTTTTTTGTATTAAGAAATATTACCTTTGATACTTTGCTTACCACATAACGTGAGGTTGATTTCCGTTCCGGCTGGGCGCTTTGTCGCTGCCGCTTCGCTTTCGCACAGAGCAGAGCTTCCTGGGGGCGTCCGATGAGCCGCTTCGCTTCGCTGCAGGGTCTCGAGCCAACAGATGTTTTTTGCGCGAAAGCGTAGTGCTAACGTAGCGGCAGCAGAGGGTTTTGTTTGTGCGAAAGCGCAGCGACAGCAACAGCAGGATGTTGGTCACGAAGGCGTTATCGCAGGACGTGATGGTTTTAGCCTTCGTTCCTTTATCGCTGATCCCCAAGGAGTCGCCCAACCGTAACGAAGATCAATTAATATAAGCGTATTTTTAACTAATAGTAGCCCTTGGTGGAAATCAGCATCTTCTAATTAAAAAATGGATAAAAGGCGGTTAACAACGTCCCCACTTTTTAGGATTCAATATGGAAAGCTTTCTACAATCTGAATGTGAAAAGCTGTAGCATGTAGTTAATTTGCTGGAGGCGGGACGTTTCTGTGTAGAAAAGTTTTTATTTTCATTTATAATAATCTTAATAGTATGATAATTTAAGGGGTTGGATGCTATGAAGGAAGCTTTGAATCGTTTGAGGCCAAGATTAATGGAGATTTTCACGTACTTGCACGCGAATCCAGAAATAAGCTGGCAAGAGGTAGAAACAACAAATTATATTTTCGATTTACTAACTCGTGAAGGTTTTTCACCAATACGCTTTAAAAACAGTACAGGGCTTTATGTTGATGTAGGGAATGGTCAACCTAAAGTCGGTTTACGTACGGACATGGATGCGTTATGGCAGGAAGTAGATGGTGAATTTCGTGCGAATCACTCCTGTGGCCATGATGGACATATGACGATGGCAATCGGTGCTCTCTTACTTTTGAAAGAGCTTGCTCCATCATTCAACGGTACAATTCGTGTAATTTTTCAACCAGCAGAAGAGAAAGGTACAGGTGCTTTCTCTGTTTTAAAGGAAGGAGTCATTGATGATTTAGACTTTTTATTTGGTGTTCATGTAAGACCTGTCCATGAGCTTGAAGACGGTACATATTGTGCCGCGTTGCACCATGGAGCTTCCCGATTATTAGAAGGAGAAATCATTGGAGAAGATGCCCATGCTGCTAGACCGCATCTTGGCGTGAATGCCATTGAAGTAGGAGCAACTATTATTGAAGATTTACGAACTATTCATACAGATCCGATGGTTCCTGTATCAATTAAGATGACTAAATTTCATGCAGGAGGAGAATCCGGCAATATTATTCCTGGGAGTGCAGCGTTCACCATTGATATACGAGCTCAACAAAATGATGTGATGGATGCACTTGTACAGGGAGTAAAAAGGGTTATAGATTCTTCCAAGCTGTTGCATAAAGTGCAGATTGAATTACGTACAGTGGCAAATGTAGTAGCTGCTGAAGTAGACTCAACTGCTCAATCTCTTATGGAGAAAGCAATCGTGCAAGCAACAGGGGTGTCGAATTTAAGAAGGCCAGTTCATACACCTGGAGGAGAAGATTTTCATCATTATGCTGTCCAACGCCCACATTTAAAATCTACGATGTTAGGTCTAGGCTGTGGACTAGCACCAGGACTACATCATCCAAAGATGAAATTTAAGCAGGCAAGGTTAGTAACTGGAGTTGAAATTCTTACAAGAGCGGTATTGTTAGCATTGGAGTCAGGGAATACAAAGGAGGGGTCAGCATAATGTTAGAGAGTGTGCGTATTCAAAAAGTAATGACACCTACAGAGGTTGCAGAAGTGCAAATTTTAAACGAAAGTATTTGGGGGAGTCAGGCTATTCCCTCTCATCAATTGTTAGCGGCTGTACAAAATGGTGGATTAGTACTTGGGGCGTATTTAGACGAAAAGCTGATTGGCTTTAACTACTGCTTTGTTGGCTTTGGACATGGAAAAATGTATTTACACTCACACATGATTGGTGTGGAAAAAACATATCGTGAACAAGGTGTAGGTGAATTATTAAAGCATGCCCAACAGGAATATGCAAAAGAACATGGGTTTCAGCTTGTGATTTGGCTATTTGATCCACTAGAAGCATGTATGGCTAATTTATCGTTTTTGAAGCTCAATTCCTTTAGTCTTCAGTATGAAAATGATTATTATGGTCCGCTCAGGGATGATTTTAACGATGGGCTACCTTCAGATCGAATTGTCGTAGAATGGTGGATTGAACGCGATCGCGTGGAAGATTCCTTAGATGAACTGGAAGAGGGAGCCGAAGAAGTTGTACCGTGGTCTTTAACGGTAGATGGCTTACCAGTGCTCGATATTGAAGGTGAATTTCAGCGAGAGCAATTATTTTATAAAGACGCTTATTTATTGCCCATACCTCAATATTTACAAAAGATGAAAGTGGAAAGTCCTAAGCTTGCAGAAGATTGGCGTTATAAAGTTCGTACTATTTTAACGACATTATTTGAACAAGATTATGCAATCGTTCGAATGAAAAAACACAAAGAATATGTCCATAGCTATCTATTAGTCAGACGCTCCTTATTAGCTTTATAATAAGGATAAGGAGTGAAATTTTGTGAAACTAGAACAGATTACAGTTAGACATATAAAAATGCCAATGAAATCACCGTTTACAACGAGTTTTGGCACAATTGATGAAAAGGAATTCTTACTTATAGAAGCGAAAGATCAATCAGGAACTGTAGGATGGGGAGAAGCTGTTGCCTTTGTAGCGCCTTGGTATACAGAGGAGACATTAAAAACAACATGGCATATGCTTGAAGACTTCTTGATACCTATCTTGTTACATAAAGAGGTTGGGCATCCAGATGAAGTTAGTGCTTTGTTTTCCTCTATTCGTCGTAACTGCATGGCGAAGTCCTCTATTGAAGGGGCTATATGGGATATTTATGCTCAACAAACGAAACAATCACTTGCAAAAGCATTAGGTGGACATAAGGAACAAATAGAGGTAGGCGTTAGCGTAGGTATTCAATCTTCCACCGAAGCATTAATAGAGCTGTTAAAAAGCCATGTAAATAAAGGCTATAAACGAGTAAAAATGAAAATTAAGCCTGGTCACGATGTAGAAGTTATTCGTGCTATACGAGCTGAAATGCCGGATCTGCCATTAATGGTAGATGCTAATTCAGCCTATACATTGAACGATATGGATGTATTACAGCAACTTGATGCATTTAATTTATTAATGATTGAGCAACCTTTAGCTGTAGATGATATTGTCGATCATGCTAAGCTACAGCGAAAGATAAAAACGCCTATTTGTTTAGATGAAAGCATCACTTCCTATGAAGATGCTCGAAAAGCGATAGAGCTAGGTAGCTGTGGTGTTATCAATATTAAAATAGGACGTGTAGGCGGTTTAACAGAAGCAAGAAGAATTCATGATTTATGTAAGGAAAATAAAATTCCTGTTTGGTGTGGTGGCATGTTAGAGGCAGGAATCGGACGAGCGCATAATATTGCATTAACATCGCTCGCTAATTTTGTGCTACCAGGGGATACTGCGGGCTCAAGTCATTATTGGTATGAGGATATCATTACACCTGAAGTAATTGTAGAGGATGGTTATATTCGTGTGCCACAGTCAATTGGTATTGGATATACACCTAATATAAAGGTAATCGATAAGCTAACAATCAACAGAAAGGTCTATCAATAATAGGTTCATCACCACACGCTTTGGTGATGATTCCGATAATAGGATAAACAGGGAGAGAACTGATTGAAAAAAAGTTTGCAAATCGGTGGTGCCTATGTAGGAATTATCGTCGGTGCGGGATTTGCATCAGGACAGGAAATCGTACTTTATTTTACGAGCTATGGCTTTCATGGGATATATGGTGCTCTTATTGCGACATTTGGATTTGCTTTAGTAGGAATGTGCATTGCACAAATTAGCTCAAGGTTACGTACGACATCGCACAAGGATTTAATTTATCAAATTTCAGGTAATACTGTAGGCTTTGTGATGGATTATTTACTGTCCCTTTTCTTATTTGGTGTAGCAGTAATCATGTTTGCTGGAGCAGGTGCTACGTTTCATCAAATGTTTGGACTGCCGGTTTGGCTAGGGAGCATTTGTATGATTGTACTGACTATAGCAACGGTTATGATGAATGTGAAGAGTATTATAAACATTATTGCTTTTGCTACACCCTATCTGCTAGCCATTGTCTCGATCATAGCTGTCTATTCAATAGCTACGATGGATTTGACCTTTGTCGAACAAGCTGTTATCGCACAACAAGCACAAGTGAGTACTAAAAGCTGGTGGACTACAGCTTTACTGTACACGTCTTTTAATATCGGTGTGTGTTTTTCTCTTTTAACTGTTATGTGTGGATCTATTCGCAATGAGAAGGTGGCGGGGATGGGAGGCATTATTGGTGGGGTTTTGCTTGGAGCTTTAATTCTTCTTATTAACCTATCCCTTCTTGCCAAAATGAATGTAATCGTTGGCATAGATATACCGATGCTAGCTTTAGCAAATGAAATTCATCCTCTAGTTGGTCTGTTGATGTCTTTTTCCTTATTAGGGATGATTTATAATACAGCGGTAGGGATGTTCTATTCATTTATGGTAAGGTTTTTAAAACCTAATAAGGTTAGTTTTAAGGTTACTGCCTTTTTTATCGGCGCATTGGGCTTTTTAGCAAGTCTCGCTGGCTTTACGACGCTTGTAGCCAAGCTTTATGCAGTGATGGGGTATGTCGGTTTTATATTAATCATTTTAATTGTTTTTGCGTGGCTCAAAGGCGTTCGACGAATAGCATAATTTCTTTCAGCGAATGTTTTATGTAGCGAAAGCAATAACAACGCACGACTGAGTGACCAACATCATGTTGTTGGTGTTGTTGCTCCCGCTGCGCTTCCGCACAAAAGACATTTGTTGGCCAAAAGCCTCCGGACGTAATTATTAATTGATTTAAAAGGTGATTGAGAAAAAATTAGTATTTTATTCTCAATTACCTTTTTATTGTGTCAAAAAAGTAGAAATATTTAACTTTGAGGAACCAAAAAAAGTAGGAATTCCGTTAAGAATGCTCGTTCTATTAAAGATTCTCAAATAAAACGAGAATAATTCTCAATGGAAGGTTGACTGAGAATGGAAACGAGCTTATAATGAGAATCGTGAGTAATGATAATCATTTTCAATGATTAATACGAGCAAAAATGAATCTACCGGGGATTACAATGAAAAAAAGATATCTTTTAACAGCAACTGTTGTGCTGTCTATAGTTTCGCTATTTATCGGAGTAGTTGATATTAAACCGAGTGATCTATTAGACTTCGAATCAGAAGAAACTAGACTATTTATTATTAGTCGTATACCGAGACTTGTAGCAATTTTGTTAGCAGGTGCAGGTATGAGTATTGCTGGTTTAATTATGCAAAGCTTAAGTAGGAATAAGTTCGTGTCACCAACGACAGCAGGTACATTAGATGCTACGAAGTTGGGGGTTCTAATTTCGATGATGTTTTTCACAAACGTCACGTATTTTCAAAAAATTTCCTTCGCTTTCCTATTTGCTTTAGCCGGCACATTATTGTTTATGCAAATATTAAATCGAATCAAGTTTAAAGATGCGATTTTTATACCACTTATTGGCTTAATGTTTGGGAATATCCTTTCTTCAATTACAACGTTCTTTGCGTATAAGGCGGATATTATCCAAAACATTTCTGCATGGTTACAAGGAGATTTCTCATTAATGATGAAAGGTCGTTATGAGCTTTTATACATAAGTGTACCCGTGCTTATATTAGCTTACATTTATGCGAACCGCTTTACAGTGGCAGGAATGGGTGAGGATTTTGCAAAAAATCTTGGTCTTTCCTATAAATTCATTGTGAATTTAGGTTTAGTGTTAGTAGCACTTATTGCAACGACGGTGGTCCTAACAGTTGGTGTGATTCCGTTCCTTGGTTTAATCATTCCAAATATAATTTCGCTGTTCAAAGGGGATAATCTTGCTAAGACATTGCCTCATACCGCACTACTAGGAATGTCTTTCTTATTATTCTGCGACATTATAGGGCGTGTACTGATTTTCCCTTATGAAATTCCGATTAGTATGACTGTCGGTGTCATCGGAAGTGCAATCTTCCTAATTATGTTGTTTAGGGGGAAAGCATATGCGTAACCGTACAAAAATGTTGATTTTACTAGGTTTGGCCGTAGCATCTATTTTACTGTATGTACTTTATGGACTTAATGGTAATTATCATTATGCACTCCCGCGCCGCCTCATTAAAGTGTTTGCTATGTCGTTAACGGGAATTGCGATTGCTTATTCAACAGTGGTCTTCCAAACGATTACACATAACCGTATTTTAACGCCAAGTGTAATGGGGCTTGATGCATTATATATGTTGGTTCAAACGTTTATCTTTTACTTCTTCGGCTCTATGTCGGTATTCGTCATTAATGCTAAATATAATTTCTTATTAGCTGTTTCAGCTATGGTTATCTTTGCGTTAATTTTTTATCGTGTATTGTTCAAGGAAGGAAAGCGCCCGATTTATTTCTTACTGCTTGTCGGTATGATTGTCGGAACATTTTTAGGAAGCGTAACTACGTTTTTCCAAGTATTAATAGACCCGAATGAATTTTTAAGCTTACAAAGTAAAATGTTTGCAAGCTTCAACAATGTCAATTCGGATTTAGTATGGCTTGCAGCTGTTGTCATCATCATTACCTTTATTTATGGCTGGCGTCATATGAACCAATTAGACGTAATGTCTCTTGGTCGGGATACAGCCATTAACCTAGGGGTACCATATGACAAGCTTGTGCAGCGTATGCTCATATTGTCTTCGGTGTTAATAGCCGTGTCTACAGCTCTTGTTGGGCCTATTACGTTTTTTGGCTTAATCGTAGCAAATTTATCGTATCAATTTTTCAAGACGTACAAGCACTCTGTGGTAATAGCAGGTTCATGTGTAATGAGTATTGTAGCTTTAGTCGGTGGACAGTGGATGGTCGAACGTATATTTAACTTCGATACAACCCTGAGCGTTATTATAAACTTCGTAGGTGGCGTATACTTCATCTACTTATTATTGAAGGAAAGTAGGTCAGCAGGATGATCCAAGTAAAAGAACTCTCCAAATACTTTGGGAAAAAACCGGTCATTCAAGATGTCAGTGTCGACGTTGCACCAGGGAAAATAACATCTTTTATTGGACCAAATGGTGCAGGTAAATCAACATTGCTTTCAATGGTAAGCCGTTTACTTAATGCAGATACTGGAGAAGTATTACTCGACAAGTCAGATGTACGTCGTTGGAAATCAGATGATTTTGCAAAACGAGTATCTATTTTAAAGCAGTCAAACTATATGAATGTACGACTAACAATTCGTGAGCTTGTTTCATTCGGGCGTTTCCCTTATTCAAAAGGTAATTTAAAGCATGAGGATGAGCTAAAAGTAGATGAAGCAATTCAATATATGAATTTAGAGGATATTCAACACAATTATTTGGATGAATTATCCGGTGGTCAACGTCAACGTGCATTTATCGCAATGGTTATTGCACAGGATACAGACTATATTTTGCTTGATGAGCCACTCAACAATTTAGACATGAAGCACTCTGTGCAAATCATGAAAATTTTGCGTAAGCTCGTTGATGAACTAGGAAAGACAGTTGTCATCGTATTACACGATATTAACTTTGCTTCCGTTTACTCCGATCATATTGTTGCATTAAAAAATGGTCGTGTTGTCAAAAATGGTCCAACAAATGACATTATCAACTCTGATGCGCTTAAAGAAATCTATGATATGGATATTCCTGTTCAAGAACAGAATGGGTGTCGCATTTGTGTGTATTTCAACTCTTAGAAATAGTAAAGATGGGATAACCATCTATTAACTATAAATTAAATTTAAAGGAGCAATTTTACAATGAAAAATTGGAAATTACTAACTGTATTAATGGCTATGATGCTATTAGTATTAGCTGCTTGCGGTTCTAAGGACGAAGCAAAAAAAGAAGAGAAAGATTCTTCAACTGATAACAAACCTTCTGAGACGCAAAAGGAAGAAGCTACAGCTTATCCAATTACAATTCCAGGTAGCACACAAGGTGAAAGTACATTTAAAGAAGTAACTCTTGATAAAATGCCAGAAAAAGTTGTTGTATTTGACTATGGTTTCCTTGATACTTTAGATGCTTTAGATGTTAAAGTTGCAGGTGTTCCACAAAAATCAGTTCCTAAGTATTTAAGCAAATATGCTGATACATCATACGTAAATATTGGTGCTTTAAAAGAACCTGATTTTGAAGCAATCTCTGAAATGAACCCAGATATCATTTTCATCTCTGGTCGTCAAGCAGCAGCTTACGATGAGTTATCTAAAATTGCACCAACAGTATTCGTAGGTGTAGATGCAAAAGATTTCATGCCATCATTCAAAGCTAATGTTGAATTAGCTGGTAAGATCTTTGGTAAAGAAAAAGAAGCTGCTGATGCATTTGCTACTTACGAAGCAAAAGTAGAGGAAGTTAAAGCGAAAACAGCTTCAGCTAAAGAAAAAGCTTTAATCGTATTAGGTTCTGAAGGTGCATTATCTGCATATGGTCCTGGTTCACGTTTCGGTGTAATTCATGATGTTTATGGTGTAAAAGCTGCTGATGAAAAAATTGAAGCTTCTACACACGGTTCAAACGCATCATTTGAATATGTACGTGATACAAACCCAGATGTTTTATTCGTAGTTGACCGTGATGCTGCTGTAACTCCAGAAGGTGAGTCTGGTACAAAAGCTGCAATTGAAAACGAAATCGTTGGTGCTACTAACGCTGCGAAAAACAGTAAAATCTTCTATTTAGATCCACAAGTTTGGTATTTATCTGGTGGCGGTTTAACTTCTGAAACTCAAAAAGCTGATGACATTTTAAAGGCGTTTAAATAATATGTTTGTACAAATTAAACGTATTGTCGTTACGGAAGGGAATTCCGATAAAGTAGTTGAACGTTTTGGTGCTAAAAAAGATGGTCCAACATTACTTGAACAACAGCCAGGCTTTATTGATAAGCAAGTACTTTTGAAAAAAGTACGACGTGGTGATGAAGAAGTGTTAATTGTGGTTCGTTGGGAATCAGAAGAAGCATGGAAAAATTGGGAGAAAAGTCCAGAGCATATTGCTGGTCATAAAGCAAATGCTGGTAAACCGAAGCCTGATCACATCATCGAAAGCGGACAAGAAGTTTATTATGTAAAAGGTTAATATTTTAGAGGTGTCTCAAAGTCATTTGAGGCACCTTTTTTTATATGAATATGTAAGGTCTCGTAGAAAAAACAATAGGTAGGCAAAGTGACAGGGAGCGAAGGAAAGAATGGCTAACTAGACTAAAAGAAGTCGGGGTGGCGGATAAAAAAATTAAGCGATGAATAGAAGCATTGAAATGACGCATAAGGAAGAAGGGAGGCACAAATTTATAACTGTGCCATACCCATTTCTTAATGCTTAATGGACGCTTTATTCCATGCATTAAATGCTGTCGTAATATTAAAAGAAATATCAGTATCACTAATGGAGACCTCGGTAAAATGTTTGGGTGCACAATTAGCTTCCTTTACAGCAGTATTATATTTCCCTAAAGAGGACATTTCTATTTCTGAATTATAGCGATAAACAGGCAAGCCGACAGTAGCATTTCTAATAGAAGTGCTAGAGCAATTGCCTCTAGCATTTATAATATAAAAGCTTGGTAACGTATAAATTATAGGTGTATGTATGTTTAATCCAGAGGTAAATGGACTTACTAAAGGCGGTATAGACTGATTTTCTTCAGATACTCTTTTAATTCCATATTGTTCAATAAAAGCGTCTAGCTTTTGCTGAAAAGTATCCTCAAATCCAGGAATATTGCAAATAAAATTTGAAAATGTAGATTTGCTTTTATACTCTGCTAATGTTTCTTTATAAGCTTGTTGCTCGGCATCAACAATTATTTGCTCTATACATTGCTGTTCTTTCGAAGGTTTTTTAATCGTGATTTCCTCTTCGGTCACTGAAATTGTACAGGAGAAATTAGCTGTAAGTATTAAAACATTTTCATTTACGTCATTTTTCATTTCAATCACTCCCTGTGTTTCGAGTATTTCCTGTTAATAGATTTAAATGATTCCTAGCTGTTCATCATGATGGAGTTGCCTAGCCTTCTCTTCAGTACATGGCAAATGGTCTCAATTCTCTTTCTGATATTTGGAAATAAACTATTTAACTTGATTAAATCGAACAGATGCAAATGATCTTAAAATCTTACCCTATTTAAGCGTATCATCGATAAGGACGCCATTTCAATGGTGGGTTTACGCCAAAAAATGGCGGTCAATAATATAATACCGCCACTTTTTGGCGGTATTTCTGTCATGATTTTATGTAAAATATTCCCTTATTGGTTTAATATCTAGTATTATTTCCTATTAATCTGTATACTATTTAATAACATACTTGTGGGGGGAGAGGACTATTGCAGGAGCTTGACGGAAAAATTAATGAAGCATTGGATATTCTAATTGAAAACGAGTTATTGATAGGTCATGAACTACGGTCGATGCTAAAGATTTTTAAGGAAGAAAAAAAGGCAGTTGGCTATTCATTTGGTAAGCTATGTTATTGGCATTACGAAGCATTTGCAGATTGTTTGAACGAGGACATCTATAAAGTTGCCGCAGCTATTGAACTTTTAATTTTATCGTTTGATATCATCGATGACTTGCAGGACAAGGATTCAGACTACAGTTGGACTAAAACACCTGAATTATCATTAAATGTTGCGTTAGCTATGCTAGTGATGGCTTCTAAAACAATACGTGAGACTTCCTTTGAACACAAAAGTGCAGCTATTCAAATACTTGATGATTATGCATTACGAAGTATAAATGGTCAGCAACTAGATTTACTTAATACTTGTAGGGATGAGCAATCATATTTACAAATGATTGAACAAAAGTCAGGTTCTTTAACAGCAATGGGTTGCTTAATTGGTGAAGTACTTGCAAAAGGTGAGACATCTTCTGATGTTAAAGAGTATGGGAAATACATAGGTATTATCCAACAAATTAAAAACGATATTCAAAGTTTAAAAACTTGGGGATCTAAAAATGATTTGCTTAATAAAAGATACTCATTGCCCATTATTTATCTTTTATCACAGAAAAATGATGTTTCAAAGTCTGTGATAAGCTATTATAATGACGATATAGATGCATTTTTAGATAATAATGCTATGGAAAACGAGTTGACAAATGGTGGTGCGATACGTTATGCAATTACTATTAAAAATGTTTACAAGTTTAAAGCATTAGATAATCTTGAAAACATAGCAATAAACGATTTAGGTAAAGACTACTTAAAAAAACTATTGAAATGAGGAGTTATATGCATGATAAATGTAATTCAATATCTAGAAAATAACCCAGAACTAGTTTCTCTATTAAAAGCACAAAAAGTCTCATTAATTGGAGTTTCGCCTATAGAGCAAAAAGCAATTTTAGATGCGTTTAATAGTGAAGTAGAGTTGGAAAGTGGATCGTGGAAATAAAATCGTTGAGTAGCAAGTTAGTTTGGCCTGCTATAATGCTCTATTTAATGATTGGTTCTTATCTGATATATGTGGGTTATAGCGGGCCATTATTAGAAATTGAGATAGAAAAAGAGAATGGCGAGTGGGGAGTAACGCAACCTTATTACAAAGACTGGACGGGATGGAGAAATATTTCACCATCTGATGTTATTTTAAGAGTAGATGATGTGCCGATGGATCATCTACATCAATTGAAATATAAATCTATGATAGTAACTGCTGATAAAATAACCATAATGAAGCCAAATGGAGAAATAAAAGATATACATATTAACCATTCAGATATCCCTCACCAATTTTACTATTTATTACTATTTCCGTTTTGTTATTATTTACTAACTCTATTCATTATCATATATATATATTTCAATCAAAAAAGTATAAAGCTTACTAACTTACTTATTTTTTTTATGTTAACTGTTTCATTGGCTTATGTAAGTAGCGGAGTATCTAGTAGAGTGAATGGAATTGGGATAATAGTAAATCGTAGTAGTATGGTATTGTGTTTAGCTATATTATTACATTTTTTAAGAGATTATTATTCATTTGTAAAAATAAATTGGCTGTTTACAAACAATATCAAATACTTTTATGTATTCCCTGTAATCGCTTTTTCACTGGGCTGCATTTGCACTTTCTATCCTGCTTATTACATTTTACTTTCTGACGTAGTGTTAGTCCTTTTCTTCATTCTCCTTATTATTATTCTTAGTATTTTATTACTAAGCTATTTTAAATACAAATCACCTCAGTTGAAAGTATTGTTAAGTAGTATAATGATACCGTTTTTGCCATTCCTTTTTTTATATGCACTCCCTAGCATTTTTTTTGATACGTATATTCTTTCAGGTGAAGTCAGCTCTTTATTTTTATTACTTATTCCATTTAGCTTTATCTTTACACAGGTAGCAGAACGATTATTTGATATTGAATACCATATTACAAGACTTCGTTATTATGGAATCTTTGCATTAATATTTACTTTATGGTTAATAGTTGGTTTGTATTGCATTGCAGGAAAATATTTAACTATACCCGTAATATCAGGTGTTTCTCTCTTTACTTTTACATCGTTAGTTGTCCTTTTTTACATAAAAGAGAAGGTAGATTATCGAAAACGAAAAATTTTATTTTCGACAAAAGGGGATTATATACATCAGCTATACACGGCTGTCGATAGGATTGGTAAAACGATTAAAATAGATGAGCTTCTAAAGAAGTTTGCACAAGAGGTTTCATTACATCTTGAGTTAGAGAATGTATTTGTATTAACTTATAACTATGACACAAGTCAATTTACTTCAACGGTTGAGGGAAGGCTTTCAATTAATCCAGCGCTAATAGAGGATTTGAAATTAGGAGAAATACGGAGAATCGACAAAGTCTACTTAGCCTTCCTCCATCAAGATGCTCATTATAAAAGAGCCTTAGTATTGGAACATAAAAATTCGATTCATTTAAAAGATGAAGAGCTTCTATGGCTTGAATTGCTTTTATTATATGTAAATAATTTTATTGAAAATACAAAGATGGTAGAAGAGCTGTTAGAGGAACTAAGGCATATGAGGCAAGCAGATGATAGTCAATTACCTTGGTTAAGCAAATTATTATGGTTAAGATTTGAAGAGGAAAAATATCAATTAGCTCAAGAATTACATGATACCAATTTGCAAGAGCAGCTCCATATTGCCCGAGAGGTTGATGTCCTAGTCAATGCGAAAGATACAACTGATATCCAGCAAAAACTTGATAAAATTCATCAGCAGATGATTACATCTTTACATGATTTAAGAGCTTATTGCGAAAATTTAAAACCTCCATTATTAGATACATTAGGGCTAAACGCTGCGTTAGAAAAGTTAATTCGTAAAGTAATAGAAAGAGCTAGTTTTGAATTAATTTATACGATAGATCGCCTTTATTTAGAGGATGAGCGTATGAATTTAATGATTTATCGACTATTTCAAGAATTACTCAACAATGCTTTAAAACATTCCTATGCAACAACAGTTGAAATACGTTTACAGGAAATGGACGATGGTTTTGAAATCATCTATAAGGATGATGGGTTAGGCTGTAATGTTGATGATATTACTGTCGGAGAGTCAATGGGAATTCAAGGTATGCAAGAGCGTGTAAAGGCCTTTAACGGACAGTTTTACATCGATTCACAGGTTAATGAAGGAATGTTTATTAGAATTACAGTAAAAGAAGGAAGTGATACACTTGATTACGATGCTTATAGTGGATGATCACCCTATTGTGTTAGAGGGAACGAAAAATTTATTTCAAGAAAACGAAGATATTATAGTTGATACAGAAAGCGATGCGACTCATGTCATACAGAGAATTAAAAACAAACCGTATGATATCTACTTAATTGATATAAATATGCCATTAGAGAATGGCATACATTTAGCACGTAACATTAAAGCTATCCAGTCAAATGCTTCAATTATCCTTTATACTGGTGATGATATTACTGATTATTATCCACTTATTTTAGAGCGGAAAATAGAAGGGATTTTAGCTAAAACAGCGTCTAAGGAGCAAATTTTACGAACTGTTCGAGCCATTGCAAATGGTGAAATTGTGTTACCTCAAAATTTCTTGGATTTTCTCGATAATAAATTTAAATTGCAGGATGCAAAACTTGATATACACTTAAATGAAAAAGAAAAGAAAATTTTAAGATTGATTGCAGAAGGACATACGAATAAAGCGATTGCCATAGAATTAAATATCCCTCAGCGAACAACTGAAAGATATTTAACGCAGCTATTTTCTTTATTGAATGTAGATTCACGGACAGACGCTGTGAATCTTGCAGAAAGAATGAATTTACTATAGATTGTCTGTATGTTATAATCATTCCTTCTGGTAGATTTTTCAATAAAAAGGGAGAGTTTAGGTGGTATTAAAATACCGTAATTTAACTTAGTTAATTATACCTAAACCATAAGTCTGATTATCTACATTTTTTATGCAACACCGCCAAATTTTGGCGGTGTTTTTGTATGTCCGCCAAATCACGCCAAAAATAGGGGCAAAGACCGCCAAAAAATTGGCGTAAATCCAACGTTGAAATATCGGTCTAAGTACTGGTACGCTTAAGTTAATCGTGGTTAAGTAGATTTGTTATAGTAAGTAATACGATAATATAAGATTTCGATAAAAGCCTAGTTATCTAAGAATAAAGTAGAGATTGTAGATTTTTTTAAAGTTACTAGCCAGTCAACATACTTCACCATAAAACTTTATATAAAGGTAGGCGTGTATTTTGAAAGTAGAACTTGAAAATTTATTTTCTATAGATGAATCTAGTCAAGATCAAGTCATTAAAGTTTATAATCGCTATGGTATTTTCGTCGGTGCGCCTGAAATAAGAAAGAGAAATTTAAAGGCATCATTTAATCCTATTTTTACATTAAATGATGATGTAACATACGAACATGTCGCGGCACTATATAAATCATTGGAACATGAATTAGGAATTGTTTCTATTGGGGAACGCTTTTACTTTGACTTTTCAGATAGCGAATATGAGCAAGCTTCACTGTTTACCTTAAATTCGGCAGGTAACTCCCCTGATATGTTTATAGATGATAAAGGAACTTTATTTTCTATAAGCACCCATTGCCAGCATTGTGGACTTATGGAAAAAGAACAACTTTCACCATTAGTGATAGATACAACGGAAATGAAAGATCGTCATCTAGTTCATGTGAGCGGATATTGGGTAGCTTCACAGGAATTAGCGACATTAATGAAACAAGAAGATATTAAAGGTTTTGAACTTTTAGAGGTTATCCATCAAGGACCGAAAGAAGGGAAGCGGAAAGCTTTTCAAATTATACCGACACAAGTATTGCCTGAATCTAGCACTGAAAGAGTTAAATTGTATTTTGCAACAGAGCAGCCACCATGTCGTTGCGGATTAAGTGGGGTAATCAATGGTCCTGATATTTATCATCGCGAAGACTTAATCAATATAAAAAACGATATATTCCTCTCGGCTGAATGGAGCCATGACGGAAGATATTTATACCGAAAAACTTTGTTCAGTAGAAAGTTTAGAGAACTAATTATTAAAAATAATATATCCCGTGAGGTAAGAGGAGAGAAGGATAAAAACTTTGGACCGAAGGATTGGTTATTCGATCCAGTGTTATTAAAATAATTCAAATCGAAAATGAGGAAGTGCATATTTTGTTTAGAAAAATAATACCTATCGTTGCAATCTTATTTGTCGTTGCATTAGCTCTCTCAAATTATTTTAATAAAGCAGAAGGAAGATCCTTTGTCATACCACAAGAAAGAGGGAATAAGGTAGGTTAGAAACCGGGCATTAAGGGGCAGTTGATTTTGTAAATTATACTGCCCCTTAATGCGGGATAAAGTGAAACTTAAATCAGTGGGGAGGTTTATCCCACAGATTATTAGTCTTCACCAATCGGGCATTTAGGGGCAGTTGATTTTGTAAATTATACTGCCCCTTAATGCGGGATAAAGAGCAAATTACCTCAAGCAAGCTTAAATATGATATGATGTGAAAAATATGATAGTAGCATATAGTTTTGAGGTGAAGTAATAAATGAAAAAATGGGCTTATCCTTTAGCGGTATTAACGCTCATTATCTTTTTTGTGTTACGAGGTACTTTTCAAAGTGAAATAATCAGTACTTTTGATACAAAAATGGCTGATTTATTTTTCGGTAACCGTTTTGTAGAATTTTTTCACTATATAGGAGAACCGGTATTTGTAGTATCTGTCGCTATTGTCTTAATAGTGTATTTAGCATGGAAGGTGAAAAATAACCGAGGCATACTATTTGTTTTGTTAACAATCGCAGGTGGGAATGTACTTAATCAATTATTGAAAAAATGGGTACAACGACCAAGACCGGAGATTGAAGAACAATTAACATCCTTTAGCTTTCCATCTGGACATTCTATGACCGGTATCTTGTATTTATTTACAATTGCTTATGTTTTTTCGGAGAACAATAGCAGGGGACGTAAGGCATTACTTTGGCTTGGGGCAGTTGTTTTAACTGTGCTTATTGGTTTGTCTCGAGTTGCCGGAGCCCGTCATTTTGCTTCTGATGTATTGGCCGGATGGAGTATGGGGTATACGTGGTTTGTCATTTGTGTTTTTTGGTACGAACGTCGAAAGAGAATTTTTAAAGCAAAAAATAAATTATAAAATTGAAATGGGAGCCGTCTAATTAAGAAGGCTCCTATTGTTATATAGAAATAAGGGCGGTATCTTTGAACATACCGCCCTTATTTCTTTAACCTTTTATAAAGAAACAGCCTTGTCTGCTTCCATAAGCTTTTTTACAATTTCTAAGCAATCATAGAATGTTTCAAATGGCTCATAAGGAAGATGAAGGTCTTTACAGCGTTTAATAAGATGATCCCTAGCAAGTACTAAATCTGCCTGTTTGGCAGCCTCAAAATCAGAGAGTGAATCTCCAATCACGATTTTAAAATGATTGCCCTGTGCAACCTGTCGCATAACGCTTGGCTTGCAACAACCGCAGCCCTGTGTCTCAAATTTCGTACATTCTTCATCACAGCCGTTTGGAAAGACGAGTTTAATTTGCTGTCCGGAAAAATCAGCACTATTACAATATATTCCAGAAAATGGACCGTACTTTTCTAACAGTGGCTCAATGAAAAAGTCTACACCTCCACTAACAATATAAAACGGAATATGCTTCCCTTGTGCAAAACGAACGAAATCACCAAAGCCCTTACGTATAATGGCTGTATCCAATAAATAGTGGATAACATCATCCTTTTGTTTAGTCGATAATAGCTCGAACATTGCTGAAATGCCATCTTTAAAGGTAATAGTTTGTTCCATCATTGCCGAAGCAATTTTTTCAGATTCCTCTGGAACGAATTGAGTCATTAGTGAGACGATATTATCTGTTTCTGTAATAGTACCATCAAAATCACAGAAAATAATTGGTTTCAAGCTACTTCCCCCTTCCAAGAAAAAACGTCTACTTTTGCAGTAGACGTTTAAATTTCACTTGTACACCATGTTCATCGGCTTTTGTTAAGATAATTTGATGCTCTGGAAATTGATTTTTCATCGCATTTACAAAATTATGCGCAATAGCTGTAGGAATGATAGAAATCATTGTTGGTCCCGCCCCACTTAAAGCTGTTCCAAATGCCCCATTAGCCTTGGCGGATGCACGGATTTCTTTATATTGTGGGATTAATTGGGCACGGAAAGGTTCATGAAATAAATCAGCTTCCATATAACGACCTGCATGCTCATAATTACGAACCATTAATGAAGCTGCTAGCATATTTGCATTTGCAGAGGCTCTCACTGCGTATGCACGGTCAAATTGCTCTGGTAACACAGAACGAGCCTCACTTGTTTTTAGTTCGACATCTGGTACATACACAACAAAGGAAGCTTCTATATCATTAACATGAAATGTATCAACAACGCCATTTTCATCCATTGAGGAAATTGTTAATCCTCCTAATACCGAGGCTGTTGCATTGTCTGGATGCCCTTCGATTTGTGAGGATAAATCGAGTTTATCCTGAACAGTTAAGCCTAGATCACATACTTGGTTAACTAGTTCAATTCCTGCAACGATGACAGCTGCACTGCTCCCCAAACCGCGGGCTAATGGGAGTTCACTTGCCATTTCAACACGGCAAGCGGGTAGCTGCTTACCGTATTGGTCTGCAATTTTTTTTGCAATCACGTATAGTAAGTGCTCTTCTAGCTCAAACTCTTTAGGACCATTATCATCGAGGTGGATAATTTCCCAACTATCCTGTAAAGACACGGTTAACTTTAAGTAAAGAGACAAGCCAAGCCCTATTGAATCAAAGCCGGAGCCTAGATTGGCAGTGCTCCCAGGAACTGAGATTTGCCACATGTTACTCATAGTACGCCCTCGATGTATTTTCGAATTTCTTCCTCATCATTTTTAAGTGAGACAACATCTACAGTCGAGATATTCATAGCAGTATCAGGATCTTTTAAGCCATTACCAGTGAAAATAGTAACAACTTTAGAGCCCTTCGCAATTTTGCCATTTTCAACTGATTTAATAACGCCTGCTAATGATGCAGCTGAACCTGGCTCAACAAAAATTCCTTCAGTGCCTGCAATTAATTTGTAAGCAGCTAAAATTTCTTCGTCTGTCACCGAGTCAATAATTCCACCTGATTCATCGCGAGCTGCTTCTGCAAATTTCCAGCTTGCGGGATTACCGATACGAATAGCTGTTGCCACTGTCTCAGGATTAGCAATAGGTTCACCGTTTACAATTGCTGCTGCACCTTCAGCTTCAAAGCCAAACATCTTAGGTAAGCCAGAGCCCTTTGCTGCATCATATTCTTTAAAGCCCTTCCAATACGCAGTAATGTTACCTGCGTTACCAACAGGGATACAAAGATAATCTGGAGCGGCTCCTAAAGCATCTACAATTTCAAATGATGCTGTTTTTTGCCCCTCGATGCGGTATGGATTTACAGAGTTTACAAGTGCCACTGGAGTTGTTTCACTTACTTGACGAACGATGTTTAAAGCATCATCAAAGTTACCGTCGATTTCGATAATCTTTGCACCATACATTGTCGCTTGTGCTAGCTTACCTAGGGCAACTTTCCCTTTAGGGATCACGACTATGGATTGGATTCCAGCACGTGTTGCATAAGCTGCCGCTGCAGCTGAAGTGTTACCTGTTGAAGCACAAATAACACATTTGCTACCTTCTTCAATTGCTTTAGCAACGGCAAACACCATGCCACGGTCTTTAAATGAACCTGTTGGATTTGCACCTTCGATCTTTCCGTAAAGTTCAATGCCAAGTTTCTTAGATAAATTTACTAAATGTATAAGAGGCGTATTGCCTTCGTTTAAAGTTAGAGCAGGTGTACTTTCTGTTACGGGTAAAAATTGTTTATATTCCTCGATTAGGCCTTTCCACATAACGTTACGATCTCCTTTTGTTCTTATAGGAAGAACAGTTGTTTTTGTATAAAAGACATTTTAACGCAAATGGCCCTATGTTTTCAATAGAATTCGAGAAATTGTCGAAACAATTCGGTAATTTGAATTTTTGCTTGTCACTTTCTTGAAATAACTGTATAGTAAACTAGCGATGTAAAGTCAAGTGTAAAGACAGGTGGTTGAAATGACGACAAATACTGTTACAACAAATAAGGTTCAACAATCTATTTCTCGAAATAAGCTTTTAAGGGTAGCAGGCGTTGGCTGGCTTTTCGATGCTATGGATGTAGGGATATTATCATTCGTTATTGCTGCGTTAGCAGTTGATTGGGGATTAACACCAAGTCAAGCCGGTTGGATAGGTAGCATCAATTCAATCGGGATGGCTGTAGGAGCTCTTATATTCGGTGTGCTTGCCGATAAAGTAGGACGTAAGCAAATTTTTATGTGGACGCTCGTTTTATTTTCGATTGCAAGTGGCTTATCGGCATTTACAACTACATTATTTGCTTTTATGGCACTACGCTTTTTAGTAGGCATGGGACTAGGGGGCGAATTGCCAGTCGCATCGACGCTAGTTTCTGAGAGTGTAGAAGCAAAAGAACGTGGGCGAGTGGTTGTTTTACTGGAAAGCTTCTGGGCAGCAGGGTGGTTAATCGCTGCACTGATTTCGTATTTTGTTATTCCAACCTGGGGATGGCGTATTGCTTTATTGTTAACGGCAATTCCAGCAGTATATGCAATTTATCTTCGTTGGCACTTACCAGATTCACCTCAATTTGTAGTAAAGGCAGAGTCTAAAAAACGTAGTGTTGTGCAAAATATTCAAGAAGTATGGTCGAAAAAATATGTACGCTCGACACTTATGTTATGGGTGTTATGGTTTACGGTTGTTTTCTCGTATTACGGTATGTTTTTATGGCTACCAAGTGTCATGGTTAGTAAAGGGTTTGATATGATTACGAGCTTTAAATATGTTCTCATTATGACGCTTGCACAGCTACCAGGTTATTTTACAGCTGCATGGTTTATAGAAAAATTTGGACGGAAGTTTGTACTTATTTCCTATTTAATTGGTACAGCTGTAAGTGCTTTCATTTTTGGTAATGCCGAAACGATGGTAGTACTATTAACATCAGGAATGTTTTTATCGTTCTTTAACTTAGGAGCATGGGGTGCACTCTATGCTTATACACCAGAGCAGTATCCAGCAATTATTCGTGGAACAGGTGCAGGAATGGCAGCAGCGGTTGGCCGTATCGGTGGTATTTTTGGCCCTTTGTTAGTAGGAATTTTATTAACGGCAGGCTATGATATCGGCTTCATCTTCGCGATTTTCTGCGGAGCGATTATTATCGGAGTTGTTGGGGTAATTTTCTTAGGACAAGAAACAAAACAAATGGAATTAGATTAAAAAATAATCATGTCTTGGATGGGCGATTGTCTAGTCCAAGACATTTTTTATAATTTTATTACATAAAAATTAGAGAATATTAATTTTTATTCAAATATTTTTAAAAATCTGTTAGAATCAATTCATCAAAAACCTTAAGGGTAGAACAATTTTATGGAACTGCCACATTAGCAAGTTAAAGTGTTAAAGATTTTTCAGAAAAGTCATTGTATTCAGATTGTAATCGTGATACTGTATTTTTAACCGAATTTAGAGTCAGTAGGAACAATCTCCATTCGTGATAATTTCATTGAAAGAAAGGTTGTTAGAAATGAGTATTAATGAAGAAATAGAAAGTAAATTTGTTAGGCTGTCGAAGGGACAGCGTAAAGTTGCACAGTTTGTAATGAATAACCATACAGTTGTAATTAGTAATGGAGCAGCAGAAGTAGGGAGACAGGCAAATGTTAGTGAATCGACAGTGATTCGTTTTTGTTATGCGATGGATTTATCGGGCTATGTAGAACTACAAGACAAAATTAGAAGCTATTTAATGACTCAAAATGGTCATGAGAGTCTTCAACTTACATATCCATCAAATAAGATTAATATTTCGAGTTTTGGTAAGGTTATGCAACGTGATATACAAAATATTCAAGATACGATTCATTTGATAAATGATCATATGCTCCAAAAAAGTTCTAAATGGATGCACGAAGCAGAGAACGTTTATATTTTAGGTACTCGTCAAGCTGCGTCCATTGCAAACTGGTTAGCGTATACAATGAAAACGTTACGTCCAAACGTGAAACAGCTTCGCTCAGAATCCGATGATCTTGTACAGCAAATTAACAGTATGAGTGAACAAACGACATTAATTGTTTTTTCATGGGACAAGCATTCAAATGACATTCAAACGATTGTAGAAATTGCTAAGAAGAAAAAGGCAAGAATTATTGCCATTACTGGTTCTGCGTTTTCTTCTATTCGGGAATTTGCAAGTGCATTATTTACACTTGGTCTAAAAAAGCAATCTACATTGGACGTTATTCCAGTATTGTTCTCTTTTTTACATGCGCTAATTGAAGAAATGGTCAGCCAGGACAAGGCACAATATGAGAAATATCAACAATCCTATGAACAAGTAGAAAATAATTTGTTATTTTTAGATGAAGTAAGAGAAAAGCAAGTTTTCTAATCATTTTACAACGCTACACATAAAAAAAGATGTCCAAATAAGTTTTAGACATCCTTGAAAAAGAAGCTTATAAAATTTTGCTTAAACTATATTCGTTAATAAAGGTATCATTTAATTTAATGGCATTTTGTCGGATGCCTTCTTGCTGAAAACCTAATTTTTTGAACAAATTTAAAGCACAATCATTATGCTCCATGACAGATACTTCTAAGCGTGAAATATCTCGCTGTATAGACCAACGTTCTACTGCTTCCATCAGCGCTGAGCCGATACCTTGTCGCTGATGCTCCTCCTTAACAGCTAGATGAACTGATGCAACATGTTTAGCTTTAGAATGTTTATATCCATGAATAACGGCATAGCCAGCAAAAATGCCGTTTACTATACAACATAAAATCGTACGGTTCTTCAATTGTTTCCAATAGACCAAATCTTTTCGAAGTTGTTGAACTGTAAGGTCTAATTCGTTTTCCATATTATACATGAAGTCAGTTTGTTGGAAAATTTCTTCTTGCAAATGAATAAATGATCGGGCGTCAGATGCTTCAATTGCTCGAATTATGTATGCAGGTGGGTTATCGTCATTTGTAGAAACATTACTCGTAGTCTTCATTTGTGTACGCGAGAAAGTTACACTGGTACCGAGCTTAACATCCATGACATAATAGCCTGCATTTGTCCATGACAAATAGTGAGAGAGAGGGGGCTTTGTTTTTTTCCACCAGCTCCTATTTAAGTAAGCTGCATTTGGCAAGGCTTGTCCCATAATATTTTCGAGTTCGCTAAATGATAAAGTAATTTCTTGTTGTAAAGCTACTTCAAAATAATTTGCTAAAGGAATATACTTTTTTTCCATCTTCTTTGTCATTGTAATCCCCATTTCCTGTATATCCTAAAAAATATAGACTACCTGATGATAGCATAAAATTACGTTTTCATAAATACGAAAACACAACTATATATCTATTTATAGTAAATATTTTTTATAAACTATGTATTTTTATTATTAAATGTTATAAATAGGGTGTTATTAACAGATAAATATATTATATTTAATAATAATCTATAAATGTTATAAAAAGGTATTTTTCGTCATGCGTTTAGCCTTCTTTCCTGAACTAAAAAAGCCTAACTCTAGCATGTATAGGAAAAGTAAGTAATACATGATAGTATGGTTATCCTAAAACGGGGGATTTTGGATGTATATTGGCAGTAGACCCTTTATAGATAAACTTTCACTTTATAACATGTTTGTTCATAAGGTATGATAAAATAAACTATAAATGTTATTGCCATTTAGGAGGAATTAATTTAATGAGTAAAGTTTTAGTTTTTGGTCATAAAAATCCAGATACAGACACAATTACATCTGCTATTGTATATGCATATTTAAAACAGCAAATTGGTGTTGATGCTGAAGCGGTACGCCTTGGTGAAGTAAATAATGAAACACAATTTGCTTTAGATAAATTTGGCTTTGAGGCACCTCGATTGATTTCATCAGTAGCTGGAGAAGCGGAGAAAGTAATCCTTGTAGACCACAATGAATTCCAACAATCTGCTGACGGAATCGAAGAAGTACAAATTTCAGAAGTGATTGATCATCACCGTATTGCAAACTTCCAAACAGCTGACCCACTATACTACCGAGCTGAACCTGTAGGTTGTACGGCTACGATTTTAAATAAAATCTTCAAAGAACATGGCGTAGCAGTTCCTGCAAACATTGCTGGTTTAATGTTTTCAGCCATCGTTTCTGATACATTATTATTCAAATCTCCAACTTGCACTGAGCAAGATGTACAAGCTGGTGAAGAGCTAGCGAAAATTGCAGGTGTTGATGCCGCTGAATATGGATTAGCAATGCTTAAAGCAGGTGCTGATCTTTCAGATAAATCATTAGAAGATCTTTTATCATTAGATGCGAAAGAATTCCAATTCGGTGAATATAAATCTGTAGTGGCCCAAGTAAATGCTGTCGACATTAACGATGTACTTGGCCGCCAAGAGGAATTAGAAAATTTATTAAATAAAAATGTAGCGGAAAATGGTTTAGATTTATTCTTCTTTGTTGTAACGGATATTTTAAACAATGATTCAACTGCTGTTGCAATTGGACAAGTAGCAGAGGCTGCAGCAAAAGGATTTGGCGCAGAGCTTGTGAATAATCGCGTTCTTTTACCGGGTGTTGTATCTCGTAAAAAACAAATCGTCCCAGTTTTAACTGATGCATTGAAATAATGAAAAAGAGGTTGCCTCGGAATAGGCAACCTCTTTTTTTATTGTTAAGGAAATTATAGAAATACTTTTGCTGTGGGCTCTCCAACGCTTGCTGATGTAAACGAGCGTTTTAACGCATTTATTAATCTAGCTTTAAAGGGTGCACAGCAGGACCTTCAAGAACTTCCCCTTTGGCATTAAAGCGAGAGCCGTGACAAGGGCAATCCCAAGTTTCATCGGCTTCATTCCATTTTGTTTTACAACCTAAATGCGTGCAAGTTGGTGTATTTGCACGTTTCACATAACCTGTTACGAATTCTTTGGCTACAAAACCTCCTACCTTTAGCATCTGCATAAATTGAGCACCAAATTTCGTACGTGTTGGTGAATAAAGAGGAATGGCGCCATCTTCATTCCCAGCACCTGTTATTAAGGAGGATAATAGATCTCCGGCTACAAAAGAATTGGAAATGCCCCATTTTCGATAGCCAGTTGCAATGAAAACATTAGGCAAGGACGGTGTAATCCTGCCAACATACGGGACCATATCAGGTGTTTCGATGTCCTGCGCAGACCAGCGATAGATAGAATCCTGATCGAAGTGAGCCTTCATTTCATTTTGAATAGCATCATAATAGGGCTGGGTATTGGTTGTTTCACCTGCAATATGATTAGCGCCACCTAATACTAAATAATGCTCATCGTTAATGGTAGCTGTTCGAATAGAGCGTGTAGGATTATCTACACATAAGTATTGACCTTGTAGTGTATCAGTAATTTTACCAGCAACCATATAGGAGCGACTGTTAGAAAGTTTGAAAAGATGTAGTCCTCTAAAGGCTTCGATTGGATAGTGTGAGCATAAAATAAGCTTGTTGTATTGAACCGACATGTCATTTGCGGTATGTAAGCTATTTTGTGGTATGTTTAATTGCTGAACACGGGTATTTGTATAGATTTTTGCGCCCATTGATAATGCTTCTTTTACAAGGAAATTACACACTTCTACAGGATGAATTTGTGCTTGCTGGGACATGCTGAGTGCTTTTTTAATTGGAAAGGGAAGCTCTGTGTCAGTAGTGATTTTCGCCTTAATATTTAATACTTTATAGGCATTCCATTCTTTTAATAATTGGGCGTAGCCTTCTTTTGTTTGGCAATAAAGCAATGAATCTACTTGTTGAATACTTTCTTTAGGGAGTAGCTGTAATGCTTTTTCTACAGCTATTTGATTGAGCTGATAATAAAGCCTCGCTTCATCTACAGAAAGTTTTTCAATAAGGTTGGCATAAACTAAGCTATGCTGTGCAGTTAGTTTTCCTGTTGAATGACCAGTCGTACCATGACCGATATGGGAATTTGCCTCAAGTAAGACTACATCTACACCTGATTTTGCTAAGACATATGCTGTATATAGTCCCGTCAAGCCTCCGCCAATAATACATACATCACAAGTTGTTGATGCAGGAAGGGATGGTAAGGAGACGGGATCAATTGTTCCGAGCCAAAGAGATTGTGTCATACATAACCCTCACATTGTTTTTACGTTCAGTATGTAGATTGATTTGAGAAATTATGCAATGAAGCATAAAAATTGCCTTGTAATCATTACTATCGCTACAATGTAGCAAAAGGAGCGTGACTAACTATGAAAATTGAAATCTGGTCAGATTATGTATGTCCGTTTTGTTATATTGGCAAAAAGCAATTAGAGCAAGCGATTGAGGAAACTGGTTTTGCAGGGCAGGTAGAGCTCGTTTATAAAAGCTATCAGCTTGACCCAACAACACCTGTGGATACAAATGTGTCTACGTATGAAGCATTGGCGAAAAAGTATGGGATGTCGCTAGAAAAAGCGAAAGAAATGACGCAAGGTGTTGCGGCTCGTGCAAAAGAAGTTGGCCTAGATTATAACTTTGATCATTCAATGGAAGAAAATACTTTAAAAGCACATCGGCTAGTGAAATGGGCAGAACAACAAGGGGATGTTTCAGCGCTTGTTGAAGCACTATTATACAATTATTTTATTGAAGCAAAGCGAATTGGTCAGGATGATGTATTAATCGATATTGCCGAGCAAGTAGGTTTAAATCGTGAAGAAGTTGCAAAGGTTCTTGCTAACGACGATTTTAAAACAGAGGTAGAGACTGATATACAAGAAGGGCTACAACTGGGCGTACGAGGGGTACCGTTCTTTGTATTAAATCGTAAGTACGGTATTTCTGGAGCACAACCTCAAGAAGTATTTGAAGAAACTTTACGTAAAGTTGCCGAAGAAGAAGGCTTACAACCAGAATTAAAGATGGCAGGCTAAGGAGACGGTGGAGTTTGTACGGACGATAGCTGTAAATTTTAACTTTGTTGGAGCAAATCAAGAGCTGATAAGATTAGTAAGTCTATTCATATCTAATATATATACTTTAATAGCTAATTATAAAAAGGGATGACCTGTGCAAAAACGCATATCATGTGGAAAAATTGACCTTCGTTACGACTGGGTAACTCCTTGGGATTAGCGATTTAGAGGAACTAATGCTAAGAGCATCACGTCCTGTGATAACGCCTTCGTGACCAACATCCTGCTACAAAGCACCCAGTCGGAACGGAAATCAACCCTTCGTTATGGTGTGAATATTATGAAATATCCGCATTTCGGTCAAAAGTCTTAGTATACTAACGTTGACTTTTTACACAAAGTTTTTTAATATATTCATATATCTTGAATTCGAGATATTAAACTTTGAAATTTAAGGGAGAATTTATATAATGAATGTATTAGTAGTAAAAGCAAACAACCGTCCAGACGGTATTTCAACAAAAATGTACGACACATTTATGGAAAATGTACAAGGTGTCAACGTAACGACTTTTGACGTATTCGCAGAAGATATGCCTTATTTCGGTCAAGATCTTTTCAATGCTTTTGGTAAAGTTCAAAACGGTGAAACGTTAACTGACATTGAATCACGTCTTTTAGCTGCAAAACAAAAAGCTATGGATGTTTTAACTGCAGCTGATGTTGTCGTATTTGCTTTCCCACTTTGGAACTTAACAATCCCAGCGAAATTACAAACTTTCATTGACTATGTATTCCAGGCTGGTTATACATTTAAATATAATGAAAACGGTCAATTAGAAGGCTTAATGACTGACAAAAAAGTAGTTATTTTAAATGCTCGCGGTGGTTACTACTCTGCACCTGAAGCACAACCAATGGAAATGTCAGTTAACTACATCAAAAATGTTGTTGGCATGTTCGGTATGGAAATTATCGAAGAGGTTATCATTGAGGGCCATAACGCTTCACAAGATAAAGCGCAAGAAATTATTGCAAATGGCCTAGAAGCGGTTAAAAAAGTAGCTCAATCTTTACAAACTGTAACTGCATAATAAATACTATTCTCTAGCGTATTGATTAGGGAAATATAGTAATTCTTTTAAAAAAAGTTCTCTCTAATTTGAGAGAACTTTTTTTTATTCATAGAGGTACGGTAGTGGTAAGGAGGTCTAACCCATTGGTACTCTGCATGTGCTTCGAATTTACATTTACTAACATGTGGTTGTATAAATGATATTAATCTATTATTTTCAGAAGAAGAGTTTTGCTATTCGTTTAAAAATACATACAATTGGGACTATTTATTCAATTAAATTATTAATTAGTATAATATAATAAAAACCGTAGGAAAATATTAGATTTATAAGGAGGTTGTTACCATGGGTAAAAAGTTTATTACTAAATTCTTAGCGATGTTACTCGTTCTATTCGCGGTATTACCATTTGGACTATCTGCGAATGCTGCATCAAACGATGTGACACGCGGGGATTACGTGAAAGAATTAGTAGAAAGCTTAAATGTAGGGCTAGGGGATGGTTCTAAAACTGCCTTTACTGACATCTCTAAGGAGTTAGCTCCGTATGTAGAAAAGGCAGTGGAACTGAATCTTATTAAAGGTAAAACGGCGACGTTGTTTGGTCCAAATGATAAATTGACACGACAACAAGCATTCGTTATTTCTGCTCGTGGATTAGCCAAAGATAACGCACCACTTTCTGTATTAGATAAGTTTAAAGATGCGGATCAAATTGCTAAAGCACATAAGCAAGATTTAGCAAATGCTGTTGCAGCAAACTTATTACAAGGCTTTGGGGATAACACAATTCGTCCGCGTGCCTATGTAACAACTGAGCAAATGCAAAGTATTATTAAACGCTTTGTAGCCGAATACAAATTATCAACATCTACAGTAAATCTTCAAATTTTAGGAACAACAGATATTCATACAAATCTTGCTAATTACAATTATTTCTTAGATGCTGAATCAGCTGATGTAGGTCTAGCAAACACGGCTACATTAATTGAACAGGCTCGTAAGGAGAACCCAAATACATTATTATTTGATAATGGTGATTTAATTCAAGGAACGCCACTAGGCTCTTATAAAGCGTTAGAGAATCCTTTGAAACCAGGTGAGGTTCATCCAGCAATAGCAGCACTAAATGCACTGAAATATGATGGAGGAACTTTAGGAAATCACGAGTTCAACTATGGTTTAAAGTTTTTAGATGAAGTATTAAATGATGCAAAATATCCAGTCGTAAATGCAAACACATACGACGCTAAAACAAAAAAGCGTATGTACACACCGTACGTAATTCTTAATAAAGAGGTAGTAGACAATACAGGTAAAAAGCACACGCTTAAAGTGGGTGTTACAGGGATTGTACCTACGAAAATTGTTGAATGGGATGCTATTCATTTAGCAGGCAAAGTAGAAATGCAAGAACCAGTTGAAGCGGTGAAAGAAGTTGTACCAGAAATGCAAAAAGCAGGTGCAGACGTAATTGTAGTACTTTCACATTCAGGTATTGGTGAAGATACTTACGAAAAAGGTAACGAAAACGTTGGGTACCAAATCTCTGAGATTAAAGGTGTCGATGCTTTAATTACAGGTCACTCTCATTTGACATTCCCAGGCGACTATAAAAATCTGAAAAATGTCGATCAAGAAAAAGGGACAATTAACGGTGTTCCAACTGTAATGGCAGGAAGCTATGGTAGCTATCTTGGAGTTATTGATTTACAACTAGAACAAAAAGGCGCTAAATGGGTTGTGAAGGATGGACAAGGTTCTATCCGTTCTATCAAACAAGAAGGCCTAAAACCATCTAAAACAGTTTTAAATGTAATTAAAGAAGCGCATGAAGGTACGTTAAAGTATATTCGTCAGCCTGTTGGTGAGACAACTGCACCAATCCATAGCTACTTCTCAATGGTTCAAGACGATCCTTCTATTCAAATTGTGACACAAGCTCAAAAATGGTTTATTGAAAAAGAATTAAAAGGTACTGCTGATGAAAACATCCCGCTTCTTTCAGCTGGTGCGCCTTTCAAAGCGGGATCTCGAAATAACCCTGCAGATTACACAAACATTCCTGTAGGTCCACTAGCGATTAAAAATATGGCAGACATCTATTATTACGATAATACGCTTGCAACGATTAAAGTAACAGGTGCGCAAGCTATTGAATGGTTAGAAATGGCTGCTGGTGTTTTTGCAACAATTGATCCAAAACAAACTAAAGAACAAAATATTATTGACCCAGAGGCACGTTCTTACAATTTTGATGTATTAGATGGCTTAACTTATCAAATTGATGTTACATCACCTGCGAAATATGATAGTCGAGGTATTTTACTAGATGAAAAAGCAAATCGTATTAAAAACGTGCAATACAACGGTAAACCAATCGATCTAAAACAAGAATTTATTATCATTTCGAACAACTACCGTGTTGGTGGTTCTTATGGTGCTACATTTAAAAAGGCAGATGGCTCTAACTTAACAAACTATGCTTATGAAAATCGCCAAGCTGTCATTGACTACATTATGACAAACAAAACAATTAATCCTGCTGCGGATAACAATTGGTCATTTGTACCGTTCCCAGCAAATACAAAAGTTATTTACAATTCTGCAAAGGATGCACAAAAAGTCATTCCGGCAGGTAGCAGTATCGAATATTTAGGCGATACTGAAGGCGGCTTTGGTAAATATTTAATTAAGTAATAATGAAATGTTAAAAAGGAGAGGGCGTTGTTAAACGCTGCTCTCCTTTTTTGTCGTTCAAATGCATGATAATGTGTTCCTTGAAATGATAGTAAGCCAAAGTCACCATCTGTGAGCTGTCCATAATCACGACCATTCATTTTTAACTTATTTCAGCGGTTGTCCAAACATCCGCTGAAATAAGTTAAAGCCTCCGGCGGATGTCAAAGAATCGGAAGGAAGTTCTTTGTGCAAGCACAAAGCCGATTCCGGGCGCAATTATGCCGAGGCATAATTGATCTCTAGACGAACGCTACTTTGTACTTCAAACGTGACATAGTACGATGTATGTGCACTAGAGTTACCAGAACCTCCACTAGTATTAGACCGTTTTGTTACGGCTTTAGCGGGTACTGTTAGTAATGGTTCATTGTTGTTTTTTGACCATTGTAAAGTACTTTTAATAATAGAAAATGCGATAACACCGAATACGATAAAAAACATCATTGAAATAAAAGTGTGTCCTGAAGAGAATTCATCAAACCCTACCATAGTCCTCCGTTCTACGAAATATTGGCTTGAAGTTGTTATAAAGGAAATACTTCAAGATCCACTACGGCAATTCACCACCTGTTTCTAGGAGAGTATTATAAAATTCAATCTGTGCCTTCATCAGGAATCCATTCTTCTTGCGCCCATGGATTTACACTGTTCCCTGTATATACTGTTGTAAAAACAATCGATGGGCTTTGTTAGATCCTTAATAGTTAAATTTCCATGTAAAGCAAACTTTTTATCTTCTAATTGTTCAATATATGTAGACGTAAATAAAATTTTTGTAAATATAAAAAATAAGCTTCTTAAAAGTCATTACAGTACGGTAACTTTTCTTCTAACAGAGGGGAATAGTCATAATAATAAAATCATGTGCATCTATATAGAAATAAGTGGCCATTTTTATTAAATAATAAGCTACCATGACTACGCTCTGATTGAGCAGCCGTGGCTAATTTTTTATGCCATCAGTAGCTTTGATACGATGTTAAAGCAAAAGATAATGCCAAAAATGAAAAAACATTTCAAGTTACATTTAGTAATCAAATAAGAAAAGGTAAATAGATTACTTGTAGTAAATAAGTTACTTCAAATTTACTTTTTTAAAAATTATCGTTACAATAGAGTACATAAGAGGTGAAAAAAATGAGTGAGTCAAATTTATGTCCTCGTTTAGCTAAAGCTATGGATTTAATTGGAAAACGCTGGACAGGGCTGATTTTATATCAATTATTAGATGGACCACAGCGCTTTAATGAGATTGAAAATGCATTACCTGTAAGTGGTCGTTTATTATCCGAACGTTTAAAAGAGCTAGAAAAAGAAGGGCTTGTTGAAAGAAAAGTATATTCAGAAGTACCAGTGCGTGTTGAATATTCTTTAACGGATAAAGGTTGGGCACTAGAAGGAGCAATCCGCAATATCGAATTGTGGGCAACGAGTTGGCTGTAAAAGTGTGAAGTCTATCTCGAAATTTCTGATGGGTAGATAAACATTGGACATATGTAATATAATGACCATGAATTTTTTTTATCCTATTCATCGGCTCTGCACGGAGAGTCTCGTTACCTATTAAGGCGAGATAAAAATTACCCTTCATTTTTACTTGTCAAATTAGGGTTCTAAATCCATACTAGTGTAGAGTAAGAAAGGACGTTAGAAAGGAATTAGCTTTTATGACAAAAGAACAATGGGCGGCGGATTTAGCACAGAGCGTTAATCCGGCCAATATTAAGTTGAATGAATCATTACAGCAATATACTATGACAAAATTAGGTGGTAAAGCGGATGTTTTCGTTCTCGCTGAAACAGAGGAAGAGGCAGCAACGGTTATTCGCTATGCTTACAAAAATAATATACCTTTATTAATGTTAGGTAATGGATCAAATATGGTCGTTCGTGATGGCGGTCATCGAGGGATCGTTGTTACATTTTCGTTTTTAGATGAAATTCGCATTAATGGTGACCATGTTTATGCGCAAAGTGGTGCACTTATAAAAGATGTATCGAAACTGGCAGCAGCAGCATCTTTAACAGGTTTTGAATTTGCTTGTGGTATTCCTGGCTCAGTTGGTGGGGCTATGGCAATGAATGCCGGTGCATATGGCGGTGAAATTAAGGATATTATTATTTCATCGAAAGTGCTAACAAAAGAAGGCGAAATTTTAATACTATCAAAAGAAGATCTTGAACTTGGTTATCGTCAAAGTATCATTGCCAAGAAAGGATACTATGTATTATCATCCGAATTTCAATTAGCAAAAGGTGTACAGGAAGAAATTGATGCAAAAATTGCTGATTTAACGTTTCAGCGAGAATCTAAGCAGCCGTTAGAATACCCATCTGCAGGGAGCGTTTTTAAGCGCCCACCTGGTCACTTTGCTGGTAAGCTTATTCAAGATAGTGGCTTACAAGGAAAAGGCGTTGGTGATGCAGAGGTATCAACGAAGCATGCAGGCTTTATTGTTAATAAAGGTAATGCAACGGCTACTGAATATATTGCAACAATTCAAATGGTACAACGAGAAGTTAAAGAAAAGTTTGGCATCGATTTAGAAACAGAAGTAAAAATCGTTGGTGACGACTTATAGAATACTACGCCCTTCGCTAATGGTGGAGGGCGTTTTTTGAGGAGTGAAAACAGAAAATGAAGTTTATATCTTGGAATGTTAATGGAATTCGAGCCTGCTTAGGTAAAGGGTTTTTAGATTTTTTCAATCATGTAGATGCAGATTTTTTCTGTATTCAAGAAACAAAGTGTCAGGCTGAACAAGTGGAAATCTCACTTGAGGGATATGGGCAGTATTGGAATTATGCACAGAAGAAAGGTTATTCAGGTACAGCTATTTTTACAAAGCATACACCAATTTCAGTACGTTATGGCGTTGGTGAGGATGAATCACAGGAAGAGGGGAGAATTATTACACTTGAGTATGAAGATTTTTACTTAGTGAATGTTTATACCCCAAATTCACAACGTGATTTAGCTAGATTACCTTTTCGTTTAGAATGGGAGGATCGATTAGCGCTTTATTTAAAAGAACTAGATTCCAAGAAACCTATAGTTTACTGTGGTGATTTAAATGTCGCACATATGGAAATTGACTTAAAAAATGCAAAATCGAATAATGGTAATTCAGGTTTTACATTTGAAGAACGTGCAAAAATGACGGAGCTATTGGCAAGTGGTTTTGTAGATTCATTCCGCTATATGTATCCAGATACAACAGATCACTATACATGGTGGTCCTATATGAATAAAGTACGCGAGCGCAATATCGGATGGCGTATTGACTACTTTATTGTTTCGGAGAGACTAAAAAACAACATTAATGTGGCGAGTATTCATTCACATATTATGGGCAGTGATCATTGTCCAATCGAATTACAGCTTAATAACTAGTATCTATGAAAAATAAAATGGTCAAGGAATCTTTGTGAAAGCGTAGCGGCAGCTACAAATGGTTTAACTGTGCGAAAGCGAAGCGACAGCAACAACAACAACAAAGCGCCCAGCCGGAACGGAAATCAACCCCTTATTTTACAGAAAAAATGACAACTTAATTTTACTGATACAATAGTTTTTCAACAACATAAAAAATCGTATTTTCTAAAAGGAAATACGATTTTTTTTATACTGCAAAGCAATTAACATTAAACTTCGAATCTTTAAAAGGTAAAAGAATATATTGCAAAAAGGGGGGGGGAGATGTGAGAAAGTTGACATGGAAAAAATGGCTTCTGGCTATAGCGGGATGTTTAGCTATAGTAGTTATTGTCGCATTTATCGGATTTACCTGGTTTATGAATAAATCAAAACCAGTAATTGATGGAGAACTTTCATTGAGTGTGCTAGATGAAGATGTAACTGTCACAAGGGATGACAAGGGGATCCCCCATGTTTTTGCTAAGACAGATGCAGACTTGTATCGTGCGCAAGGCTATGTGCAAGCGCAGGATCGGCTGTTTCAAATGGATTTAGCGCGAAGACAAGCTAGCGGTCGCTTGTCGGAAATAATCGGTGAGGCAACTGTTGATACGGATAAATTTTTCCGAACATTTAGCTTGCGGGATGCAGCTGAAAAATCATTAGGTACCTATGATCCAGAAAGCAGGCAGGTACTTGAGTGGTATACAGATGGCGTCAATGCTTTTATTGCACAGGCAAAGAAAAATAAAACATTAAGCTATGAATTCTCATTACTAGGTTACGAACCTGAGGACTGGTCCGTTATAGACTCTCTTACTATTGGTAAATATATGGCCTATGACTTAGGTGGTAATTGGAATACGCTTGCGTTCCGACATTGGGCTTTACAAAACTTTGATGAAGAAAAAGCTAAAGAATTATTTATAAAGTATCCTAAAAACGCTTCATCTATTATCGAGGCGAATAAAGAAAATCCAGTAGCTGTGGCAGGGCGTTTTAATGCAGTTCTGTTGCCAAATGAATTTAACGGTAGTAATAACTGGGTTGTATCTGGGCAGAAAACAAAAAATGGTACGCCGATTTTAGCGGATGATCCACATTTAGGATTAAGTACACCGTCTATTTGGTATCAAATGCATTTACAATCTCCTGAGCAAAATGTTAGTGGCGTAATCTTTGCGGGTATTCCAGGTATTATTTTAGGACACAACGATAACATTGCGTGGGGTGTTACGAATGTTGGACCTGATGTACAGGATTTATATATAGAAATGCCTAATCCGAATAATCCAACACAGTTCCGCTATGACGGCAAGTGGGAGCAAGCGGAGGTACGTGATGAACCGATTAAGGTAAAGGACGGGGAAACGGTAGATTATGAAGTTGTAGTCACACGTCACGGCCCAATCATGACAGATTTAGCCTTTAAAGATACTGAGCCTACAGCACAATTTTCAATGCAGTGGACGGCACTGCAACCAACGACAGAGCTACGTGCAATACTAGGCTTCAATAAAGCGAAATCCTGGAATGGATTTGAAAAAGCTTTAGAGGATTTTAAGGCACCGGCTCAAAACTTTGTCTTTGCATCAAAAGACGGCACGATTGCTTATAAAGCGAATGGTCAAATTCCAATTCGAAAACAAGGAGACGGGCAATTACCGGTACCAGGTGATTCTAGTGACTATGGATGGGAAGGCTTTATCCCGTGGGATGAGCTCCCAACTGTAGTAAATCCTGATGAAGGATTTATTGCGACAGCAAATAATGAAGTTATTGGGGAAGAATATCCTTATCACATAACAGATTTCTGGGCACAGCCTTATCGTTTTGAGCGCATTAATGAAGTTTTAGAGGCGAATGATTCGTTAACAGTGGAAGATATGATGAATTTACAAATGGATCAGCACAACCTATATGCTCGTGAGTTTCTACCATATTTATTACCATCGATAAAAGCACAAGATAAAGATGGGAAATATAAAGATGTTATAAAATTATTAGAGAATTGGGATATGGTAGATGCAAAGGATTCTGGTGCACCATTAGTGTTCCATACGTTAATGGAGAAGTTACAAGAAGTGTTATTTAAAGATCAGATGCCAGAAGATATGTTTGAATTAATGTATGGGAAATTTAATATTACAGACCAGCTTTTACGTACAGCTTATGCAGGTAAGAAAAGTATATGGATTGAGGAACAGGGCGGAGTAGATGCAACTGTTTACAAGGCATTAGAGCTCACTGTCACACAAATAGAAGATCAATTCGGAAAAAATGCTTCGAAATGGAAGTGGGGCGATTTCCATCAGCTTACCTTTGACCATACATTAGGTAAAGCTTCACCAATTCTTGCGGCATATTTTAATGCTAAAAAGGTTCCTATTGGAGGCTCGAAGGTTACTGTTCAAGCTGCTGATAATGATTTAGCTGGAAATGTTACTCACGGAGCATCATGGCGCTTTGTAGTAGATGTCGGTGATTTAAGCGCAGCTTATCATATCGTGGGTCCAGGACAGAGTGGACATGTAAAATCTGCTTGGTATCAAGATCAAGTAATGGATTGGGCTAATGGAGATTATCATCAAACGTATGTGAGGAAAGATGATATTAAAGGTAAAACGTTACGATTAAAAGCAAAATAGGATAAGAGGCTATAAGTATCTATAGGGTTTTATATTAAGACAACATGGTTTCTCGGCAAAGCGAGGGGGTGATTTCCGTTCCTCTAAATCGCTGATCCCCAAAGAGTCGCTCAGTCGGAACGAAGATCAACCGCTTAGCATGCCTTATTCATCTCAACTTTGTTTAATATGTCACCATAATTTCATTATCGCAATAACATGCAAAGCTATCACATTGGAGTGATAGCTTTTTTACTTTTATATTTATTAGTTAGCAATTTATATAAAGACATTTTTTCAACTTGTGATATAAATCATTTACATTCAAATATTCGTTTGAATATGATGGAATATTATGTTATGGTGAAAACAATCAAACAAACATTTGAATGAGGTGAAGAAATGCCAAAAGAAATATGTGAAATAACATGTGTCCATGAAGAAGCAGTCATTAAAGTACAACAGCAAATGCCAGATTTATCGAGAGTAGCAAAGTTTTTAAAGGCATTATCTGATGAAACAAGACTTAAAATTGCGTATGCTTTAACGGTCGAAGATGAATTATGTGTTTGCGATGTTGCCTCCATTATCGGTTCGTCAGTAGCAACAGCATCGCATCATTTACGATATTTAAAAGATAATAACTTAGCGAAGTCATATCGAAAAGGAAAGCAAATGTACTACTCTTTAGCTGATGAACATGTGTATCAAATTGTAACGGTTGCTTACGAACATGTGAAAGAGGGGATTGGAAATGGCAGCGACACCAACTAAACAAGAATATAGGCTACAAAACTTATCCTGTGCTAGCTGTGCAGCAAAGTTCGAAAAAAACGTGAAGGCTATTCCAGAGGTTCAGGATGCACAAGTGAATTTCGGCGCTTCTAAAATAACAGTTATTGGTGATATTAACGCTGATCAACTTGAAGAAGCAGGTGCTTTCGATGGCATAAAAGTATCCCAATCAACGGCAAGAACAATTGAAAAATCAACACCTTTTTATCGAAAAACTGAAAATATATTAGCTGGAATCTCTTTGTTATTCGTAGTGCTTGGATATATGTTTGGAACAATGCGTGGTGAAACGGACCCGCTAACTATTGGGATGTTTATTATCGCAATTCTAGTTGGGGGAATTGGAATTTTTAAAACGGGCTTCCGCAATCTAGCGCGCTTTGAATTTGATATGAAGACGCTGATGACTATTGCTGTAATAGGTGCAGCCATTATTGGGGAGTGGGAAGAAGCGGCTGTTGTTGTCTTTTTATTCGCAGTAAGTGAAGCGCTTGAGGCGTATTCAATGGATAAAGCGCGTCAATCGATTCGTCAGCTCATGGATATAGCTCCTCCTACAGCGACGATAAAACGTGCACATGGCGAGCATTTTCATGAGATGGAGCTACCGACTGAGGAGATTGAAATTGGTGACATTTTAATCGTTAAACCTGGTCAGAAGATTGCTATGGACGGAATTGTAGTGAGTGGGTTGTCAGCGGTGAATCAGGCAGCGATTACTGGTGAATCTATTCCAGTCAGTAAAACAGTCGACGACGAAGTATTTGCAGGAACACTAAATGAAGAAGGAGCCTTAGAGGTTCGTGTGACAAAGCGAGTAGAGGACACAACAATTGCCAAAATCATTCATCTTGTTGAAGAAGCACAGGCAGAAAAAGCACCTTCACAGCAGTTCGTTGATCGCTTTGCGAAATATTACACGCCTGCAATTATGCTTGTTGCTTTACTTGTAGCGGTTCTACCACCTTTATTTATAGGTGATTGGCAGCATTGGATTTACCAAGGGTTGGCGGTCCTTGTTGTAGGGTGTCCATGTGCATTAGTCGTTTCTACACCAGTTGCTATTGTTACTGCAATCGGGAACGCAGCTAGGCAAGGTGTTCTTATTAAAGGTGGTATTCATTTAGAGCAGCTTGGTCATATTGAAGCAATTGCATTTGATAAAACAGGTACACTTACAAAAGGTCAACCTGCTGTAACAGATATTTTAACATCGCAGGAAATGTCTGAAGATTATGTTTTACAGCTAGTAGCAGCTGTTGAAAAACAATCCCAGCACCCATTAGCTAAAGCTATTTTACAGGCATTGCATGAGAAAGATTTGACAGAGTTTATACCAACAGACTTTCAATCCGTAACAGGCAAGGGTGCCTATGCGACGGTCGACGGTCAAATAATCTATGTAGGAAGCTTAAAATGGATTGCTACATTAACAACTGTTGATGAAATGATACAAGAACAGGTGCATAAACTTCAACAACAGGGGAAAACAGTTGTAGCAGCGGTTAGTAATGATCAGTTTATTGGGATGATTGGTATTGCTGACCAATTACGTCAAGAAAGTAAAGATGTCTTAAATAAATTAAATGGTTTAAAAGTGAAGCATAAAGTTATGCTAACAGGTGATGCAGAGCCAACAGCACAGGCAATTGCCACTTCTTTAAATATGACAGATGTTAGAGCAAGTTTATTACCAGCAGAAAAATTAATGGCCATTAAAGATTTACGTGCACAGTTTGGTGCAGTGGCGATGGTAGGAGATGGTGTCAATGATGCACCTGCACTTGCCGCAGCGGATGTTGGTATTGCAATGGGAGGCGCTGGCACCGATGCAGCACTGGAAACTGCGGATATCGCTTTAATGAGCGACGATTTAACGAAGCTACCGTATACAATTGGCTTAAGTAGAAAAACATTACGTATCATTAAAGAGAACATTATATTTGCACTAGCCCTAAAATTAGTTGCCCTGTTACTTGTTATCCCAGGATGGCTAACATTATGGATTGCAATCTTTGCAGATATGGGTGCTACATTACTAGTTGTGTTGAATTCATTACGATTAATCAAATCTAAGAAATGGTAAATAAGATATAATCCGGTGGAAGTGTATAGAAAAAAAGTCATTCTGAGGAGCTAGTGATATTAATGGTATAGATATTACTAGCGATTCTTGAAAAAAAACTTTGTTAACGCTATTATGGTTTCAGGAATATTGTAACAATTAAATATAAATGAGGCGAAGGTTTGAATATGTCAGATCCTATTTTAGTAAATGTTACAGAGGAAATTGTGCGTGGTTTAGTAAGTTTTCTACTACGAGGACCGGAATATCAAACATTTTGTAAATGTGAAATCTGTGAACTTGACGCAGTGGCACTTACACTGAATGTATTGCCAAGCAAGTATGTTACATCTATGGAATCCCGAGATGAAGCATTCAAAGTGATGAATACTCCTGAAAATATCGAACGGATCAATAAAGAGATTATTCATGCATTACATGTGGTAAATAAGTATCCTCGACATAAGGAAGAACCAACTTCTATATGAAGTTGGTTCTTCACGTTTTTGAAAAACTATTGGGTCAACGAAGATGTCAATAGAGTATGTTTTTTGCAAAGCGAGGGTTGATTCCGTTCCGACTGGGCGCTTTGTAGCACCGATATTGGTCACGAAGGCATTATCACAGGACGTGATGCTTTTAGCCTTCGTTCCTCTATATCGCTAATCCCCGAGGAGTCGCCCAGCCTCCACTCCAATCAACTTCTTCACTTAACGAGTATTTCACACAAATTTAGAATGATAAAAAGCAAAATCAGCCACAAATGTTTTTTGTGCGAAAGCGAAGCGACAGCAACAAATAATTTTGCCAGGCGCAATTTATGTTACGCATGTATTGTTTTTCGGGCATATGTATTTTCAGTTAACTTTTAAGGCAAGCTTGTAGTAAACTAGAGAGTAAGAAAAGGAAAGAGAGGGAATAGGATATGCCAACACCTAGTATGGAGGACCATATCGAACAAATATATTTATTAATCACTAATAAAGGGTATGCTCGTGTGTCTGACATTGCTGAAGCATTATCTGTTCTTCCTTCTTCTGTTACAAAAATGGTTCAAAAATTAGATAAAGATGGTTATTTAGTTTATGAAAAATACCGTGGCCTTACATTGACACCTAAAGGAGAAAAGCTTGGAAAACGTCTTGTACAGCGCCATGAGCTTCTAGAGCAATTTTTGCGAATCATTGGTGTAGATGAAGAGCGAATATACAATGATGTAGAAGGTATCGAACATCATTTAAGTTGGAATTCAATCGATCGAATTGCGGATCTTGTACAGGTAATGGAAGAAAATCCGGACATCGCGAAAAAACTAGAGGCATCTAAAACCCATCATAACTTTTAATTTCTATCAGCGAATGATTTTGTAGCGAAAGCAAAGCGACAGCTACAGATGTTAAAGCCTTCGGCGGATAAGTTTTTTTGCGAAAATGATGGTAAGAAGGAAAGGAAGACAATATGAACGAATTAAAATCAGGTGAAGTTGTTACATTAACTGTGTTAGAGCAACAAGCATCGAAATGGATCTTAACAAATGGAGTTGACGAACTGCCCTTAAATGCTTCAGAGGTAACAGAGCCACTTGCAGTAGGTGACCGCCTTGAAGTATTTTTATTTGCAGATCGTCGTGGTGATTTAGCAGCTACAACAGCTATCCCATCTTTCGTACAAGGGGAATATGGCTGGGCTCGTGTTCTAAAAGTAGTCGAGCGTGAAGGGGCTTTTGTAGATATCGGTACTTCACGCGAGGTGCTAGTAAAAGCTGAAGATTTACCTGCAATAAGCGAACTTTGGCCAGCACCAGGCGACCATTTATTTATGACATTGCGCACAGATCGCAATGGTGATTTATTTGGGCGTTTGGCAACTGAAGAAAAAATTTCGGAATTATATGAAGGTGCATTTGAAGACATGCACAATAAAAACATTAAGGCACGTCCATATCGTTTATTACCAGTTGGCTCGTTTTTATTAGGTGTAGACATTCCGTACCGTATCTTTGTCCATGAATCAGAGCGTAATGAAGAACCTCGTCTGGGACAAGATGTTGTTGTTCGTATTATTGATGTAAAAGATGAGGGTACGATGAATGGTTCACTTTTACCACGTAAACATGAGCGTATTTCAGGTGATGCGCAAAGAATTTTAAATTACCTACAAGAGGTAGGAGGAAGAATGCCATTTGGCGATAAGTCCTCACCAGATGAAGTTCAAGAAATGTTTAACATGAGTAAAGGTGCATTTAAACGAGCGTTAGGTACACTTATGAAAGCTGGTAAAGTGAAACAGCAGGATGGTTGGACAGAGGAAATTTAGTGTAGAGGACATTCTTCTACACTAAGAGTATGAACGACTACTAAATGAAATTAAAGAAAATGACGAGAGCCTTTTGAAACCTTCTCGTCTTTTTTTCGTACTAATAATTGTTTAGTAATTGATTGGCATGTATTTTACAGGCCAAATGAGTTTTTGGACGAAAGGGGTCACACAATTTGAAAAAAACGTGGATAAAAATACTAACAGCGACAATGTTAGTTTTTGGCGTGATGGCACCCGCAACAGGTTTTGCGGCTGATAATACGCCACCTAAAGCAATTGATGAAAAATTAGGAGTACCGATTGTCGTATATGGTGCAAACTTATCTGAGGCTGAAAAAGAGTCTGTTAAAAAGTCATTAAAAGTGAACGAAGAGCCTGAAGTTGAAGAAATAACAGTATCAGGTCAAGACTTAGCTAAATATATTAAAGATAGTAATTCAAGTTCTCGTATGTATTCTTCTGCCAAAATCACGCGTAAAAATGCAGGAGAAGGATTAGTTATTGAAATTGTTACACCATCAAACATTACACAGGTTACATCTGAAATGTATGCAAATGCCATGCTAACTGCAGGTATTGAAGATGCAACAGTACAGGTGGCTGCGCCTAAAGCAGTAACAGGTCATTCAGCGCTTGTGGGAATATATAAAGCTTACGAAGTAACAACAGGTGAAAAGCTTGATACTGAGCGTACAGATGTTGCAAATGACGAGCTATCAGTAGCAACTACTCTTACGCAATCGGCAGGAGTGGAAGATGCCAAGGTTGCAGAGTTACTAACAGAAATCAAAAAAGAAATTGCAGAATCAAAGCCAGCGACCAAAGAAGAAGTTGAAAAGATTGTGCAAGAGCAATTAAACAAGCTTGAAATTAATTTAAGTGATAAGGACCGTCAATTGCTAGTTGATTTGATGAACAAGATTAGTAAACTAGATATTGATTTTGGTAAATGGTCTGAACAATTAGATGATATTAGCAGTACGATTAAAGAAAAATTTGGATCAATAATGGAAGATAAAGGATTCTGGGAAAGTGTGAAAAATTTCTTTGCTAATTTAAAGGATACAATCGCATCATGGTTTAATTAATCTGGACGCAATTACGCCAAGGCAAAATTGATAGAAAAGAATCTGCAACATTTTCTCCTGATTGCTAGAGAAAGTGAGCGGATTCTTTTATTTTTCTATAAGGTTTATATTTTTTAAAAGTGCCACCCACTAGCTTTGTAAAAGTATAAAAAGCTATGGTACTATGATAAAAAGGAGTGGTGAGAAATGGAATTTCAATTACAACAGCAAGCGGATAAAAAGCATGCTTTTGTTTATGAGCAAGAAGGGGAAAGATTAGCGGAAATTACATGGCAGCAAAAGGGTCAAGTAATGGTCATGGATCACACATATGTATCAGATAAGCTCCGTGGCCAAGGGGTGGCCAAAAAATTGTTGGATCATGCCGCAGCGTATGCACGTGAACAGGGCAATAAAATGGAAGCGGTTTGTTCTTATGTAGTTGCAGCATTTGAAAAATCCGATGCTTACAATGATGTAAAACAATAAAGATAAGGCAATCTGCTTATTAATAAGCGGATTGCCTTTTAACTTCTTTCAGTAAATGTTTTTGTAAAACATTTACTGAAAGAAGTTAAATCCTCCGGAGGATGTCACAGAATCGGAAAGGAGTTCTTTGTGCTTGCACAAAGCCGATTCTGGACCGCAATTACGCCAAGGCATAATTGATTTTTTATAGACCATTCATGCAGCTCCTTACAGTAAAATACTATAAATTAGTATTGTTAAGATGCCTGCTCCACCTACTAAGGAAGCCATGTCTACCCAATCATATACTGAATCTAAATCTTTCATGATAATCACTCTCCTGTTATTAGTATAAATTCATTAATTCCCTTTACTTGTCCTTTGTAATCATAAAAAATCACAAAAATATTGTAATTATGAAAAAAATGCTTACCATGAAATTTTGTAGAAGAATAATTAACTATTTGCGAAAAAATATAGATGTACTAAGAAATGTGTTTATATTATGGAAGCGAAGGGGAATAGATGACTCTCTCTTTATATATGCTGTAACGTATATAAAAATTATGTTTAGTCCTCAAAAAATAGGGAAAAGATATATTACAGAGCTAGTTTTTATTTTTTTGGGAGGGATTTATAATGGCGAAACGTAAAGGATCAGGTGTTATGCTAGTAGGGTTAACATTAGCAGCATCTTATTTAAGTAAAAAAGAAAACCGAGATAAAGCATTGAGTATGTTTAATAATGCAAAATCTAAAGTAGCATCTTATTTGAATACAACGAATATGGAGATGCCTGAACACATTACAGAGCGTATATCTACTGAAGTAGCGACAGAAGCCGGAACGTCTCCAACAAAAATAGCTTCAAATGAAATGGTTGCTGAAGGTGGAGGGCATACAGGTATCCATTACTTTAATGGAGAAATTCAGGAACAAGAGAAATAACAACAAAACCTTCTCATTTTACGTGAGAAGGTCTTTTTTGTGTACATATGATGATCATTGCAAATACTAATAATACAATTCCGGTAAATATAAAGCCACTGACAATACCTAGTGAGAGCCATCCGAGTAATGAGGAACCTAGGACAACTCCTAGTGAGAAGAAGGCATAAAAATAACCATAGGCTTTTCCGCGGACTTCTGCCGTCGTAGAGTCGATTAAAAGTGAATTGACTGATGGGAATAAGAAGCCAAACCCGATTCCATAGCAAGCCATTGCAATATAAAGTAACGTACTTGAATCTGCCTGACTAATTAATAATTGACTGATCCCCATTAAACCTATACCAAGTGATAATGTTTTGATGGGAGCAACCTTATCGAAAATACGGTTAGTAGGCAAAATAAATATGAGAACAGCAATAATACCAAATGTACTCATCAAAGTCCCACTTAAACGTGAATCAAAGCCTAAAGAGTGGACTTTTAGTGGAAGGAGATAGGCAATAACTCCTTGAGAAAACATTAAAAAGAATGCACTGGTGAAGGCTTTCAATGTCCCTGGATTATTAAAAAGTACATAAAAGGGAATGTTTGCAGTTGGAGCAGACTTTTCTTTTTTTACTTGATTTGATTTTAGTAAAAAGAAGGCAAGTATCCCTAATAAGAGCATAAAGCATGCAGTTATATTAAAAACGAATGGTACGCTAGTACGGCTCGCTAAAATTCCGCTAAATGCAGGACCGATTATTGCAGCGATACCAACAAATGCTCCAGAGATAGCACTGCCCTTACCTCTCTTTTCTTGCTCAGTAGCATTCGCTAAAAATGTGAAAGCAGCAGGAACGATAAAGCCCGCAACTAATCCATGTACAAAGCGGACTACTAATAGAATAATAGGATCTTCTACAAAATTATAAAGGAATAGTGAAAGGCCTGTCGTTAAGAGACCTAGGATTAAAATAACGAATGGTCCTTTACGATCTGTTAAAAAACCAGAGATAACATTACCAAATGTATTGGAAAGGGAATACATACCTACTGCTAGGCCGGTAATGAAGGCTGATGCCCCTAAGGATTCTGCATATGTACTCATGACAGGAAGTTGAGTAAATAGGTCGAAAAACGAAAAGAATATAATCAAATAAATAAGTTTCTTCATAGCTCCTCCGATACAAAATTATATGTTAATGAGAATGAATATCACTCTTATTATACCATTTTCGACAAAAAAAGAACGCCTCATAAGTTTTTTGACTTAATGAGGCGTTCCTGAATTATAATTAAGCTTTAGAAACTTCTTTTTTCATTGTCTTGTTTTTAGCAAGGTTTACGTGCCAAGAAAGTGCTTCCTCTAAAATATGAGGTGTTTGATGGCCGCCAGTTGCTTCTAGAGCACGGTTATAGTAATCCCAAAGTTGTTCTTTGTAATCTGGGTGTGCACAGTTTTCGATAATTAAAGGTACACGCTCTTGTGGTGCAAGACCACGTAAGTCAGCAATACCTTGCTCAGTTACGATTACATCAACATCATGTTCAGTGTGGTCTACGTGAGAAACCATTGGCACGATTGAAGAGATAGCGCCGCCTTTTGCGTATGATTTAGTAACAAAAATACCTAGACGTGCGTTACGTGCAAAGTCACCTGAACCACCGATACCATTCATCATACGAGTACCTGATACGTGAGTTGAGTTTACGTTACCGTAGATATCTAATTCTAGAGCAGTGTTGATTGAAATTAGACCCAAACGACGGATAAGCTCTGGGTGGTTAGAAATTTCTTGTGTACGTAGGCAAATTTTATCAGCGTATTTTTCTAAATTGCCGTATACTTTTTTCTGTAATTCTTCAGTCAGCGTAATTGAAGTAGCTGCAGCAAATTTAACTTTACCAGCATCAATTAAGTTGAATACAGCATCTTGAAGTACTTCAGAAGCAACAACTAAATCTTCAAATTCTGAATCAGCGAAGCCGTCAAGTACAGCGTTTGCAACAGAACCAACACCAGATTGTAATGGCATTAATTGTTTTGTTAAGCGACCCGCTTTAATTTCATCACGGAAGAAGTCTAATAAAATGTTAGCCATTGTTTGTGTTTCTTCATCTGGTGGTACGATTAATGAAGGAGCATCAGGCTCTTCAGAAATAACAATCGCTTTAATTTTAGCTGGATCAACTTTGATACCGATATCACCAATGCGTTGCATAGCATCAGTCATTGGAATCGCTTCACGTTTACCTTGCTCAGCTGGCACATAGATATCGTGGATACCTACTAAAGCCTCTGGGTGAGAGATATTTAACTCGATAATAATATTCTCAGCGTATTCAGCAAAGATAGGTGAGTTACCAACTGAATTTGTTGGGATGATGAAGCCATCTTCTGTAATAGCAACAGCTTCAAGGATTAAATGTTTAATTGGTCCGATAATTCCTTGGCGAACTAATTCAGCATTATGTGAAAGGTGAGCATCTACATATAGTACATCCCCAGAGTTAATTAAGTTACGAATACCTGCATCTCCTTGGAATGGTCCACGTTTGCGGATAACACCAGCTTCAGCTAAGTATTTATCAACTTCAGGTCCTAAAGAAGCCCCTGTATATACATCAATTTTGAATTTTTCGTTTTTAGCGCGCTCTACTAAAGCCATAGGAACAACTTTTGCGTCCCCCGCACGAGTGAATCCACTCATACCAACTACATCACCGTTTGAGATAAGTGCTGCAGCTTCATCAGCAGTAACGATTTTACTTTCAAGTTCTTTTAAGCCTATGCGTTTTTGAATAATTGCATCCATTAAAAAGTCCTCCCCTAAAAAGTTTTATGGAAACCGATTACAAAACTAGAAAAAACGTGTAAGAATTTTCTGTTTATTTAGTTGTAGTATGACACCAACCATTTGAATAATACTATCACCAAATTGTCACAATTACTTTAGAAATAGCATTAAATTGAGTAAAAACAGGAAAAATGAGCATAAAAACGAATTTTCGACAGAGAAAACGTTTTAATGTAGAGGTGTATTGTTTTTAGATGATTTTACTTTTGAAAATTCAGTAATATAATGTGGGGTTGATTTCCGTTCCGACTGGTTGGTGAAGAGCATTTAATTTCAGTAAGAAAAAAAGTACAGCGAACAATTAAAATGCTCGCTGTACTTATAAAAAATTAGAAACCTAAAGAACGACGGAAGTAACTTGCGTAGCGTTGGCTAACTGGAATACGAGTACCGTCTTTCATAATTAATAAAAACGTTGAATGAGAATCTGGTTGAATTTCATCAATGTAGTCAATGTTAACGATATAAGAGCGGTGACAACGTATAAATGAGTCAGGTGCTAAAAATAGCTCAAGATCACTTAGGTTCAAGCGGTGGTAGCCTTCACGACTCATCGTCTTAACAAATGTTTTTCGAAGCTGTGTTTCAAGATAAATAACTTGATCATGTTTGATTGGGTACCAGCAGTCATCGATTTTAATAGTAATGTAGTTCGTTAAAAATGCTGATGGCTTTTGTGGGAAGATTGCAGTGATAGCACCCTTAGTTTCGCCTTCCTCCATTAAAGGAATACTCATGCCGTAATATGCTACTCCAAATACATCAGGCTCAATGTAAGAGCTAATCTTTTGTCCGTAGTTTAGCGCTTTATGAGCTGCTGAACCTTCTTTAATTGGGTCGCCAGGCTTGATCTTTAAATCCACTTTTTTGCTTGCTTGGTAGTACAAGTATTCGTTTGTATCGGAGATTGCGATAGAAGTATTCTCGGGAAAGAACTCTTTAATAATCTCCATAATTTCTTCTATTTGTTTTGGATCCACTATTAACACCTCGTCTAAACTTTTAAAAATAGTATTATCATCTATTTTACTACATATTCATATAAATTATATAGAGAAGATTTCGGAATAAAAAAGAGAAATGTCGATTGATGAAAAATTTAGGTGTAAAACAACATTACATAATTTGTAACAAATTTTAAAAAATTACTAATTCAGTTTGATATATATATGGTAAAATTTAATTGTGCGACATAAGTTTACGAGGTTTCTACTATGCATATATGATAAATTAGAACTAGAGTGAAAGACAAAATGTGGTTGAAAGGAAATCGCAGAATATGGTAAAATTCACTGTATAGTCTATTTTTTTTTGTGACTGATGGTATAGTTGGGTTATTTTTATTATATAATATATGAAATATGACTCAATTCGTACAATTGATAAGGAAATACTATTTTCTTATTTTGAAATAAGTAGATTGGTGTCAAGAATTGTAACAGCAATTCGTGCAATCTGAGGAAAGATGGGGAAGATTATGCAATTACATCAACATTCTATGTCAGAAACGATATCCAAAAGATACTTTCAGGAAATCGATAGTATTAACCAATACATCGGTGTAGAAGAATTTTTTAATATTGAGTCGAAATTAGTATTTGAAATTTACCATTTAGAATCTGCGAAGGCTAAGAAATCTTTGCATAAATTAATTGATATTCTTTCCATACGTTTTGGCAAACAAGTCATTAAAATTGTTCGAAGTTATTTTTCTGTTTTGTCGTCAATTGTTGCACGTAAATTGCTAGACAATCAAGTTCCTTCGAAAAAAGCTTTTGCTTTTAACATTGCTTGTAATGATATGATTGAAAATCAAATGAAAGACGCAGAATTTTTACAATTCGCTGATGATTTAATTGATTTTTTTGTCTACTTCATCGCAGATCGCAAGCAACCGACTTTTCGTCACCAGACCGTTAATAAAGTAATAATGTATATAAATGATGAATTGGAAAATGACTTAACAGTGGAAAGCATCGCAAATAATTTTCATATAAGTACGAGTCACTTATCACGTATATTTAGAGAACATGTTGGTATTACACTTGTTGAATATCTAAATGTTCGTCGAGTAGAGGAATCACAGTACTACCTTAGACACACTAATAAAAGTATAACTTCTATTTCGGATCAATTCCATTTCTGTAATCAAAGCTATTTTACCCGCATCTTTAAAAAATATACTGGGGTAACGCCTAAACATTTCCGAGACGAGCTACACCATGAGTTTTATCGTTTTGAGATGGCGGAATCAGAGCTTCAAAACGTTTAAAGTCATAAAAAGATTAATAAATAGATGCGGACGTATTAGCGATGCTAAAGCTCGCATCTTTTTTATGCTTGCTATTTGATAATAATGGACCCAATAATGTATACTTCATTTTAGTTGATAAATAATAGTAGGTGGAAAAAAATGAGGAATTTGAAGCTGTTTACAATGCTTGGACTTGCCGTTTTTGTTCTTAGTGGCTGTCAAGCTGTGCAAAACAAAGAAGGTTTTTTCTATAGTATCTTTGTAAAACCTATGGAATTTTTATTGGAATTTTTCGGTAACACTATTTTTTCAGGTAGCTATGGTTTAGCAATTATCGCTATTACGGTTCTTATTCGTTTAGTTTTAATGCCGATTATGTTAAAGAATTACCGTCAGCAACAAAAGATGAAAACGAAAATGGATGCGTTTAAGCCTGAAATGGAAGTTGTTCAGAAAAAGATGAAGGAAGCTAAGACAAAAGAAGAGCAAATGCAGCATCAGCAAGAAATGATGGCATTATATCAAAAACATGGCATCAATCCACTTAACATGGGCTGTTTACCAATGTTAATTCAAATGCCTATTATCATGGGTCTTTATTTCTCTATCTTATATTCTACAGATGTGAAAACACATGAATTTTTATGGTTTAGCTTAGGTTCACCTGATATCGCTATGACAATTGTCGCAGGTATTGTTTATTTAGTTCAAGCACGTGTATCATTATGGACAGTACCAGAGCAACAAAAAGCACAAATGAAAATGTTTATTTATATTTCACCAATTATGATTGTCTTTATCTCAATGTCATCTATGGCAGCCCTACCACTTTACTGGTCGGTCAGCGGTGCATTATTGATTATTCAAACATATATCGGTCGAAAATTTTATTCGGAACATCCGGAAAAAGTAAACTCATAAAATTATTTGTCGAGGCGCCTATGTAGCCTCGATTTTTTTAGGAGGACAGTAAGATGAATACAAAGTGGCTATCATCTATTCTAGTCGCGATTTTTAGTATCGCGGCTATCGTATTTATTATCCTAGGTAATTTTAACTTTGCGGTATTTGCAATGACTATTATGTTTGCCGTATCAAATGGATTTAGAGCAAAAAGTTTTAAAGAGCAAGGTTATATAAAAGAAGCAAAATGGATGAAGTACATGGCAATCTTTTTCTCAATTGCTTCTATAGTAGTGTTTATTATTATTCTCACTGACTAATTTATCAATTATGCCTCGGCATAAATGTGTCTGGGATCGGCCGGAGGCTTAAACTTCTTTCAGCAAATGTTTTTTGTATCGAAAGAGTAGCGACAGGTACAGGTGTTTTGGCACCCTCTGAAAGAAGTTTGAAAATCATTGGTGAAAATCTACACCCTAAATTGTGAACAGTGCTAAAATGAGACTATACCAATATAGTACAAAATAGTATCGGTACTTACTAGGACTGTTCTTTCTAAATTCTTTGAAAGAGAATACTACCATGTGGTACTGGATAACTTTAAAAGGGGTAAAAAAATAGTGAAAAAGAAACGTTTTCCACTCATCCTGGGTGCTTTAATCTCGATGGCGCTTATCGCATCTATTTTCGTAGTTTATAACTATAAAAATAAACAGATAAGTAATGCATCAGATGAAAATGAACAACAAGCAGCAGAACCAACTAAAAAAGATTCACCTGTAAAAGAAGAGCCGAAAAATACAGCGGATAATCCGGTGAAGCCTGAGCAGAAGGTAGATGAAAATGGCTATATACCAAATCAAACATTACCAACTGAGCCGACATATATTAAAGGTATTTTATTAGCGAATAAAATATATCCGCTACCATCTACCTTTGCGCCTGAAGAAAGTCCAGAGGCTCGTCAAGCTCTAAATAAAATGCTTGCTGCTGCAAAACAACAAGGTTTTGATTTAGTAGCTTTTAGTGGCTATCGATCTTTTGAATATCAAACAACATTATATAATAACTATGTAAACCGTGATGGGCAAGCTGCCGCTGATCGCTATAGTGCTCGCCCTGGTTATTCAGAACATCAGACCGGTTTGGCTTTTGATATAGGGGAAGTAGGTAAAGATAAATTATGGTTAACTGAAGAATTCGGTGAAACACCAGCAGGCCAATGGTTATTTACACATGCTCAAGACTATGGTTTTATTTTAAGATTCCCCCAAAATAAAGAGGACATCACAGGTTATATGTATGAGTCATGGCACTACCGTTATGTGGGTGTAGACATAGCAAAAGACATAAAAAAACAAAATATAACGCTAGAAGAATATCTAGGTGTGAAATAAAAAAGGGAAGAGAGTTGTTCGTAATGATACGAACTAGCTCTCTTCCTTTTCTATATTCTACAAGATCGGTGTTAATAAGCGTGAAATGGATTCTTTAAATTTAATTAACGCGGAACGATTTTGGTACATTTCCCAAGTTAATTCAGTGCAATCAAAAATATCCTTTTCAAACAGCTCAGCAAGCTGATGTGAAATCGTTGAGTCATAAATGAAGGCATTTACTTCGAAATTCAAACTGAAACTGCGTACATCAAGGTTTGCAGTACCGATAGTAGATGCTTCATCGTCAATAATAATTGCTTTAGCATGAATAAAGCCCTTTTCATAAATATAAACTTTTGCTCCTGCACGCAATAATTGTCCTACGTATGAATATGTAGCCCAATAAACAAACATATGATCAGGCTTATTTGGAATCATGATCCTTACATCAATGCCTGAAAGTGTCGCAATTTTAATAGCCTCTAAAAAACTAACATCAGGGATGAAATATGGCGTTTGGATATATATATACTTTTTCGCCATATTAATAAGCTTTAAGTAGCCTATTTTAATATGTTCCCAGTCAGAGTCAGGTCCACTAGACACGATTTGTAAGCCCACATTGCCTTTTTTCGGAATAGCAGGGAAGTAACGATCTGAATAGCCCATTTTCTGTTGTGCGGAAGCTTGGTTCCAATCAAGTAAAAAGCGAGTTTGTAATGGATGGACGGAACTACCTTCAATACGTAAATGTGTATCTCTCCAATAGCCAAACTTTTTTTGTAGACCGAGGTACTCATCTCCAACATTAAAACCACCAATATAACCAATACGACCATCAATCACAACAATTTTTCGGTGATTTCTAAAATTTAAACGAGGGTTTATAAGTGGCAAAATGGATGGGAAAAATACTTCGACTTCTCCACCTGCAGCAAGCAATTCTTTGAAATGGCGTTTTTTAACATTGCGTGAGCCCATTTCATCATATAAGATTCTTACCTTAACTCCTTGCTTTGCCTTTTTAATAAGTGCATTAACAATGCGTGTACCTAGGTCATCTAAACGGAAAATATAATATTGAATGTGAATATGATCTTTTGCTGCATCAATATCTGCAAGCAACTGCTCAAATTTGTTTGCGCCATCCTCAAAAATATCAATGTGGTTATCCTGCGTTAATACAGCATTATTTGTTTTAAGATGCATGTAAATCATTTCTTTATAATTTTTCGCATTTTCGATCCGAAACTCGAACGTATTATCTCGAATCGCTTCTGTCTGATAGCTAATGAGGTTATCGATACCGATATCCTTGCGTCCTTCCCAACGGAATAAATGTTTTTTTCGTAGTTGTCGCCCGAACATCAAGTATAAAATAAACCCACCTAATGGAATGAAAAACAGTACGAGAATCCATGCCCATGTAGAAGTGGCATCTTTACGCTCTAAAAAAATTATGACCATTGCTGCCAAAATATTAACAAACATAATTAAAGGTACTAGATATCCAACATCGGTAAAAATACTCATTCCTACACCTGCCTTTACTATATTTGTGCAATACACTTAGTATAACTTACTTTATAAGTGGAAAGAAGAGATGAAATTTGGTTAGTAAGCATGGAAAAGGATTACCTCCAAATAAGAACGAGGTAATCCAAAATCCATTTTGCCTTATTGTATTGAAATAGTTTTGTATCGTTGCTTTCGCACAGAAAAACAATTGTTGCTGCCGCTACGCTTTCGCACAGAAAAACAATTGTTGCTGCCGCTACGCTTTCGCACAGAAAAACAATTGTTGCTGCATGAAGATAAATGATTAGTAATGCTCCCATTGAAATAAAATATCAGAGAAATCCTTTTGGAGGAGCTTTTCTTGGTTAATAAAGAATTTTCCAACACCACTATCTGCCCACATAATACCGATTTCATCATTAGAGTCGATTTGGAGCAACAATACATCATATCGTTTAAGAAGCTGTGATTCGTGACGGATATCTTCCTCTATAAAATAGGCGTAACCGCCAATTTTAGCTCCAGCCCCTAAGAAGTGTTGTAAATAAATTTCCCGTAAATCAACATCTTCTGATGAAGGAATTAAGTCAGGTAAATAATGTAAAGCTCGATAATCTAAAGCAGAAACAGGTTCTTGAATCGGTTGAAATTGTAATGCTAATTCCTGACGAATAGGGAACTGATCGTCTGCTGCTTGTGCTAAAAACTCCTGACTAGGGGGTATTGCTTCAAAATTTACGGTAGGATAAAAACGTATTTTATAAAATTGCTGAAAAATATCTTCGTGATAATGATCAGCATTCACGAAAATATTAGATGAAATAAAAAATTGCAGAATACCCTGAGATGGGAAATCCTTTAGAGGTGGCATTTCTGCAAAGTTAATTTGAGCTAATAGCCGCATAGGCTCACCTGCAATATCTTTCGGATACGTCTGGTAATATGGTAAATAAGGTTCTCCAGCAAATTTACTTTCCGTTAATGTAGTTGATCGCTTATAGGGTGTGATAATCATTGCTGAAATCAGTGTTTCTTCAATTTCAAAACGAAACGATTCTAGCTCTTTTGGAATAAAAAAATTTGTTGTTTTGTTCATGCAGAGCCCTCCGATAGTCCGCCCCAATATTCCTTGATGTGTTTTCCACGCTTTGAATTACTAGTAAGTTACGGCTTTTTATCAACAAATTATTCAAGTCGTAAAGATTTATTTGATGCTTTAAAAATAAATATTAAACTTATTGAAACGACGGCTATTGCTGCTGAAGTATAATAGCCTAAACTAGAATGCATAGTAAATAGCCAAGTGAAGAATAGTGGACCTAGAATGCGCCCTAGGTTATCCATCGAATAGGAAAGACCTGCGGCAGTGCCGTATTGACCACCAGATTCTTTAGTTGAAAGAGATACAACGCATGTTCTTGCGAGTGCATTTCCTGCTGTGAAAACACAGAGGGCTAAACCGGCCATAAATAAGTTAGCTGTTAAAGTGAATAAAAGCATACCCATTGCTGTGACAATTTGTGCACCTATTAGCCAATTTGTCTCGCTTCCGTTTTTAATTCGTCTAACCACACCGCCTTGAATAGCTGCATCTACAAAGCCACTAAACATGAACAAATAACCAATTTGTAATGGTGTAATTTGAATTCGATCAATTTGGAACAACTGGAAAGTCGCTTCCACTCCTGCCAGCATAAAAGTCACTAAAAATGAGAACATAAATAAATAACGTACACGGTACTGCAACATTTTTGTAGCACCCTTTGGCACAATGGCACGTTTATTTGTATCTTTTCGTTTTATAGGTTCTTTTAAAACGAAACTTGCATAAATAAATAATAGTGCAATTAGTGTTGCTGAAGCGTTAAAGGGTAGTTGCAAGCTATAGTGTCCGAGTATACCACCTATTGCTGGACCAAAAATAAAACCGAGCCCGATGGACATGCCCATGAGACCCATATATTTATTGCGATCCTCCTCACTCGACATATCTCCTACAAAGCCTGTTACAGCTGTATATAGTGCTCCTGAGAACAAACCACCAACAACGCGTGAGATGTATAACATTACTAAATTATTAATAAATAATGAAAAAATAACAAAGCTTAAGCTAAAACCTACAAGACCTATTAATATAAGTTGCTTACGACCTACCTTATCGGACAGCATACCCCAAAGAGGAGCAGTGAAAAAACTGGCGAGCGAATACACTGTAAGTAAGCCACCTACATGTATATTATCCCAACTTTGCTGAACTATAACCTCAGGTAAGACAGGTATAATAATTCCAAACCCAAGGTAGACGAGGAATTGGACAGACATTAATAATAAAATTGCCTTTTTCATACAGTCCCCTGCTTTCATACAATATTTTAGTATGTATATTCTACCTCTCTTATTATTGTTATTACAAGAAGGCGGAAGAATAAAACAGCTTAAATACTTCTTTGATCATTACTAAAGTAGGGGGGATATTTTGTTAACGTGTATACTAAGGTTTTATATAGCGAAGGCTGGGCAACTTCTTAAGGGCAGCTGTAAAATAGGAGCGAGTGCAGTAGAGAAAAGAGGCTGAACACTGTATAAAAAATGACAAACTGTTAACAATGGAATTATATTGACACAAAAAAAGAATGACGAGCTAACGTAAGTAACTAAATGGACTCATTCCATTTTTAATTTTTTGTATCGAATGTCGCATAGAGTATTAAATTATTTCTAGGGTATACTACTAGAGGGTATATCGGTATTTTATTTTATTGCGTTTGAATTTTGTTATTTAGTGGTAAATGGTTTGAAAAGAGGAAAAATTTACATTGTAACAAAAATGAAAAATTTTAAAGCAAATTTAAATGGTATGATAGAAAGAGATTAACTCGTCAGACATCATACGCTTTGCAAAAATGAAACTTTTTTGGAAATAAAACGTTATATAAATTCGAGGAAAGATTGAGGTGGAATGTATGACAAAAGAAGTAGATTTGAAAAAGATTGTTTCGAATTTATCTAAGTTGGGTGTAACAGCCACTGTAACAAAGTCTCGACTTGAACTTTTAAAAGTGCTCACACCACCAACGCAAACACCGCAAGTTCAAGCTTAACTCGTTTTACAAATAAAAATGGGTAGTCTCTTAATGAGGCTACCCATTTTTTTATTCACAATTAATCGTCATCATCGTGAGTGGTAAACATGTAAGTACGATAGTGGAAACGCATACTGAAAACAAGACCGATGGCTAGAGCGTTCCCCATCAATGAACTTCCCCCATAACTGATAAACGGTAGGGGAATACCTGTAATAGGTAATAACTGAACAGTCATACCGATATTTTCAAGTACGTGGAATGTAATCATTGCAATAATACCAGCACATACATATGTTGAGAATGGATCTTTCAATAATAGTGTAGTTTTTGTTAAATGATAGATTAATAAAAAGAATAAACAAATAACGATACTAGCACCAATAAAACCCCATTCTTCTCCGATAACTGTAAAAATAAAATCGGTATGATTTTCGGCAACGTAAACTTCACGACCGCGGTAACCTTTACCGAAAATCTCACCTGAACCAATGGCATTCAAGGAAGTAATTAAATGGTATCCATCACTAGAAGAATATGAATACGGATCTAACCAAGAATAGATTCGAGCAAACTGATATGGTCTTAAGCCGAATGTGTTCTCTAAAAAACTTTGCATATAGAGTGCCATCCATAAAAAAGAACCACCTACTATAGCGCCACCTAAAAAAGTTGGTAAAATAATTTTCCATGATACACCTGCTACAATGACAACAGCAGCCGTAATGGCGAAGAATACTAAGGCTGAACCAAGGTCAGGCTGCTTCAGAATAAGAGCTAAAGGTAGTAATAGTGTAGCAATGATTTTACCTAGCAATATGAAATCCGTTTTTAAGGATTTAAAAGAATAAACTTCGTGATGCTTACTAATAAGTCGAGCAAGTGCTAAAATGTAAAAGGTTTTCATAAACTCAGAAGGTTGAATATTTCCTAGAGGTGTTTTAAACCAGCTTTTTGCACCATTAATTTTTTCACCGATTTGTCCTGGTCCTTCTGGCATGAAAATAAGCAGTACTAATAAGAAGATACCTCCACCGTACATATACCAAGACAATTTTTTATATTGGTCAGGTTCAAAAAACATAACTATTCCAATAATTACTGAGCAAATGACGTACCATCGCAATTGTAAAGGAACATAGTTAATGCCGTACTGACCTGATGTTTGCGCCGACGAAATGGCTAACAAACTTATGACTAGAAAGCAAAGTAGTATAAAAGCGAGCGTCCAGTCAAAACGATTCGCGAAATTTCGTTTATTTTCCATACAAGCCACCTATATCAAAATAGTATCTCTTAATGAGTAAATTTGATTTAAATTAATTCCGATTCAATATACTACCAAATATATATATGATGAATCCTCTCAAATATTTGTAAGAAATGAATAGAATTATATTCGTTCTAAATATGCTCATTCCGAGTAGTTAAAAAACATATGCAATAGCATCTTTAACATTCATATTATAACGTAAAAAACACTTTTACGCCTGTGAATATTGTTATGACGATTATTAACATAAAATGTTTCAAAAAATTCAAGTTTAGTTTTATAATATAGTGAAGAATGGGGTGATGGTTGTGGCTAAAAAATTGAAGTCAGCTGACGATTTTATGTATCATATTTATGTTCATATGAATGAGGTCGATAAATTTGTTGTTTTTAGCGGGCTTAAATTCCCGCAATTTGTGGCTGCACTTGAACCACTGCATCACTTACTGTTATTGAAACATTCCTATGAAGATGGTTCCTTTAATATGCATACACAGTTCGATTATATATCAGAAGAGGAAGTACCTCAGTTTGTAAAAAAAGCTACAGAATCCAAAGAATTATGTTGGATAGACTTTATGGATGAGAAGAGGCTAGACCAACTAACACCGATGGAACAAGGAGAGCTGCTTTACATAAGTCATAAAAAGGAACCGATTACTTCGCCATTTTTTAATAAATTACAAAATCGATTTGTCTATTATTCTTCAGATTTAGAGAAAATGACTAAAATTTATTTTCGCCATTTAAGTGATTTCGATTTACTCATTGCTAATGTTTTGAACAGTTTGATTCGTGAAAAGGAACGTAGCACTGGTTTTTGGCGACGGAAGGTGAAATCGAGTATTCCTGCTATTTCACCGGAATTTTTGCGTGCTTATCGTTCTTTTACTAAAGATGGGGCACTGTTATCATTGTATAGAATTGAAAAGCCTAAAGTAGCTTATGGTATCGAAATTCGCAATCTGTCAGAGTATTCCTATCCAGATGAGGTATGGGATGATTTAAAAAGTACAATTTTGAAAAATGAGCACGATGAATTGATTTATATTATTTAACTTCTTTCAGCGACTAACTGACCTGCGTCACGCAGGCCGAAGCACAAAGCTGATTCCTGACGCAATTATGCCTAGGCATAATTGATCTATTCATTTGTACGTAGAATGAATATACACTAAATCTCACCGTCAAAATTACGGTGAGATTTTTAACGTCATTCAGTAATTGTTTTGATGTTTTACGTAGCGACAGCTACAAATGTTTTATGTAGCGAAAGCAAAGCGTCAGCTACAATTACGGCAAGGCGAAATTGATGACATTTATAAAGACGTTTCATGATAAACTAATAGTACTCAAGAAGTATGTGGAGGGCACAAAAATGAAAAAAAGAATCGGTTTATTATACGGTGGAAAGTCAGCCGAGCATGAGGTGTCATTATCGACAGCATGTGCAGTCACGGGAGCTTTGAATTTCGAGGAGTATGAAGTATATCCGATTTTCATTACCCTTGAAGGGGAGTGGCGCCGCGGTGAGCGTCTAAAAAAACCTGCAAGTACAATTGAAGAATTACAATTTGGTGATAATGCCACTATTTTAGAAAATAATATTACAGATTTTTTAATTGATAAAGATGGTAAATCCGTACAATTTGACGCAATTTTCCCATTGCTTCATGGTACTAATGGTGAAGATGGTACTGTCCAAGGTTTACTTGAAGTTCTAAATCTACCGTATGTAGGAAATGGTGTGTTAGCATCAGCAACTGGCATGGATAAAGTAGTTATGAAACAATTATTTGAAATTGCCGGCTTACCACAAGTTCCATATACGTATTTCATTCGTAGTGAATGGGCTAATGAACAGGAGGCTATCCTTGCTCGTTGCGAAGAAAAACTGGATTGGCCGATGTTTGTTAAACCTGCAAACTTAGGGTCAAGTGTTGGAATTAGCAAGGCATCAAATCGCGATGAATTAGTGAAGGCTATCGAAATAGCCTTACAGTATGATCGTAAAATTGTAATTGAACAAGGTATAATCGCTCGTGAAATTGAACTTGCTGTGCTAGGAAATGACTTCCCGGAAGTTTCTGTACCTGGTGAAATTAAACCAGTCACTGAATTTTATGATTATGACTCTAAATATAAAGATGGCTCAACGGTCCTTATTATTCCAGCAGAGCTTACTGAGGATACAGTATCTAATTTACAGGAGCTAGCTAAACGTGCGTTCAAAGCTATTGATGGAAGCGGTTTAGTTCGTGCGGACTTTTTTGTGACGGCCGATAACAGCATTTATATTAACGAAGTAAATACAATGCCAGGTTTTACACCTGTAAGTATGTATCCGCTTCTTTGGCAACATACAAATGTAAGTTACCCAGAGCTTATTGATCGTCTGATTACTCTAGCAATTGAGCGTTTTGAAGAAAAACAACAGCTTCACTATAAAATAGACTGAGTGGGATTATTGTGAAAAAAACATTAAAGCAGTTAGCTACATGGTTAAATGAAGAAGTACCAGCTTTTGGTGACACGGTCGTATCAGGAATTTCCATTGATACTAGAACAATTCAACAAGGGGACTTGTTTGTTCCATTTCGTGGTGAAAAGGCCAATGGTCATAAATTCGTTCTGCAGGCTATTGAAAAAGGAGCAGGAGCTTCTCTTTGGCAGAAAGATGAACCGAATCCACCTCAAGGTGTACCATTACTCTTTGTAGATGATCCAGAAGTGGCGCTTCAGCAAATGGCACGTGCCTATCGCAGTGAGCATAAGGCGAAGTTTATTGGCATTACTGGTTCAAATGGTAAAACATCGACGAAAGATATTTTAGCAGGAACGCTAACACCATTTTTTAAAGTACAAAAGACAATCGGGAATTTTAATAATGAGCTAGGTTTACCTATTACGGTATTACAGCTAGATGAAGATACTGATGTTGCTGTACTTGAAATGGGTATGAGTGGTTTTGGTGAAATTGAGTTTTTAACGAAACTTGCTCGTCCACATATGACAGTGATTACAAACATTGGCGAAGCTCATATGCAAGATTTAGGCTCTCGTGCAGGAATCGCTAAAGCCAAATTTGAAATAATCCAAGGAATACAACCAGATGGAGTGCTGTTTTATGATGGAGATGAACCGCTACTACAAGAGTTAGTTGCGAAAGAGCAGCAGTTAAAAGCGGTGGCATTTGGCCTAGAGAATGGCAATCTATTGTATGCAGATAATATTGAAGCAACTGCTGATGGAAGTAGCTTCTCTACGCATGGTGTGATAGAAGGAGATTTCTTTATTTCAGTTCTCGGGAAGCACCAAGTGAAAAATACATTAGTCGCAATGTTAATTTCACAACAGCTAGGTTTAAACGATGACCAAATTCGTGCATCCTTAAAACAAGTAGCTCTTACGGATATGCGCATGCAGCAAGTGAATGGATCAAATGGGGCGTTATTTATTAATGATGCTTACAATGCTGCACCAACTTCTGTAAAGGCAGCTATTCAATTTGTTGCATCGACAACGATTCGCCCAGAAAAATGGCTTGTGCTAGGTGATATGCTTGAACTTGGGCCAAATGAAAAGCGTTTCCATGAAGATTTGTCGAAGGATATTCATGCAGAAGAAATCGACTTTGTATGTTTATTTGGCCCACGGATGGCTTATTTAAATGAAGTTTTAAAAGAGCGATTTGATGAGGACCATTTGTTATATGCAGAGGATGATTATACGCCAATTATCGAAAAACTGCAGCAAGCTAACGAGGAGTCTATCGTTTTACTAAAAGGCTCTCGTGGTATGAAGTTAGAAACGATCTTACGTGCATTTACGAAGTGATGAAACAAGGAGTCGGTGGGACATTCTCTCACCGATTCTTTCTTTCATTCATCGACTTATATGAGTTACACAATAAGAGGTGAAAGAATGTCAGTAGGTGTGTTGTGTATACATGGATTTTCAGGCGGACCTTATGAAGTAGAACCTTTTACTACCTATTTACGAACGCATACGAATTGGCTCATTGAAGAACCTACCTTGTCAGGACATGGAGAAGAATTACAAATGCGAGGTTTCACTGCTAAGCATTGGTTAATGGATGCCGAGCTCGCTTTTCGTGCTCTTGCCAAAAAAGTAGATGAAGTAATAGTAGTTGGATTTTCAATGGGAGGCATTATAGCGCTCTATTTAGCTAAGCGATATAAAGTGAAAAAGCTCGTATTACTAAGTGCTGCTGCCAAATATGTGAGTCCGAAGCAACTTGTCAAAGATTTTAAAATGCTAGCAACAGAGGCATATCATCGTAATTTGTCTAATAATGAGCTGTTTTTACGATACCGGCATAAGTTTAATCATGTGCCACTATCCTCAACGATAGAATTCATGAAGCTTGTTCGAATGGTGGAGCCGTATTATAAAGATATTAAAATCCCGGTGTATATTGTACAAGGGAAATTAGATGGAATTGTGCCCTATCATACTGCTCGCTTTTTATTTGATCAATTAACTTCAAACGAAAAAACCTTGTATTTATCTGATATTGGCAAGCACCATATTTGTTATGGCGAAGATTGCTCTGAATGGTTTTCTAACGTTTTGTCATTTTTAAAGAGTTCTTAAAGTAGTCAGATTATTACGACTCATGCGTTATCGTTGCATACGTGTTAATCCCATGTTAGACTAGTGTAAGCAATGGATACATTTTGTGCGAAGACTCTTCATATTTGATTGAAGAGTACTTTTTTTTGAACACAACGGTTTTATTCTAAAGTGAATAATTACGACAGAATCAAACCGCTCGGTAAAGACCGGGCTTTCCTTTTCATATAAGAGAGCTCTATGTGACCATCATATAGAGAGAATTTTTAAGTAACGGAAACGTTCCACAACACAGGCTCGAATTTGCCGACAACTTCATCTGAAAATGTAACCATTTGTCAACTTAAAAGCAGAAAAAGGAGATTGAGAAGTTTGACAAATTTTTCAGAATTAAATATTAGCGAATCTACATTACGTTCTGTAAAGCGTATGGGATTTGAAGAAGCAACACCAATCCAAGAAGGTACTATTCGTTTTGCGATTGAAGGTCGTGACGTATTAGGTCAAGCGCAAACAGGTACAGGTAAAACTGCCGCTTTCGGGATTCCACTTATCGAAAAAATTGACCCAAAAAACCCTAACATCCAAGCATTAGTAATTGCTCCAACTCGTGAATTAGCAATTCAAGTTTCTGAAGAGCTTTATAAAATTGGTTATGACAAACGTGTAAAATTATTATCAGTTTATGGTGGTCAGGAAATCGGCCGTCAAATTCGTGCGCTAAAAAATAAACCACAAATTATCGTTGGTACACCTGGCCGAATTATAGATCATATCAATCGTCGTACTTTAAAATTAGAAGATGTTCAAACATTAGTACTTGATGAAGCAGATGAAATGTTAAACATGGGCTTTATTGATGATATTAATTCAATCTTAGAAAACGTCCCATCTGAACGTCAAACATTACTGTTCTCAGCAACAATGCCACCAGCAATTCGTAAAATTGCTGAAACATTTATGCGCGATCCAGAAATCGTAAAAATTAAAGCAAAAGAATTAACAGTTGATAACATCGATCAATATTTTGTGAAGTCTGCTGAGCGTGAAAAGTTCGATATTTTATCTCGTTTATTAAACGTTCACCAACCAGAACTTGCAATCATCTTTGGACGTACAAAACGCCGCGTGGATGAGCTTGCACAAGCGTTATCAATTCGTGGTTACCTTGCTGAAGGGATTCACGGTGATTTAAGCCAAGCAAAACGTATTTCAGTATTACGTCAATTTAAAGAAAATAAAATTGATATTCTTGTGGCAACAGATGTAGCTGCTCGTGGGCTTGATATTTCTGGTGTAACACATGTTTATAACTTCGATATTCCTCAAGATCCTGAGTCTTATGTTCACCGTATTGGTCGTACAGGCCGTGCAGGTAAATCAGGTCTTGCGGTAACGTTTGTAACGCCACGTGAAATGGGTTACTTACGTATCGTAGAAGAAACAACGAAAAAGCGTATGACACCACTTCGTCCACCAACAACTGACGAAGCTTTAGTTGGTCAACAACGCTTAGCTTTAGAGACACTTGAAGGTCTTATTGCGAACAACGACTTAGGTGATTATCGTACACTTGCTACAGAATTACTTGAAAACCATGATGCAACCGATGTCGTAGCTGCAGCAATTCGTTCATTAACAAAAGAGCCTGATGACTCGCCAGTAACAATTACTGAAGAACGTCCATTACCAATGCGTCGTGAGCGTTCTGGCAATCGTGGCGGAGATCGTGGACGCGGCGGTAACCGTAGCTCAAACGGACGTCGTGATGGCGGACGTGGCGGAGATCGTCGTGGAGGACGCGGCGGAGATCGTCGAGAAGGCGGACGCCGTGATGGAGGTCGCCGTGAAGGTGGACAAGGCCGTTCACGTGCACCACGTCGTCACGAAGATTAATTTTATCTTCATCAAAATGATTAAACCTTACAGCCAAAGTGGCTGTAAGGTTTTTTTATCTTCTTTCAGCGGATGTCCAAACCCTATTGAAATACGAAGTGACAGCACGATAACGTCAAGGCAAAATGATAAAACTTTGAAACAAAAAGATAATTAGTTACGTATACATATATTAGGAAAGAGAGGGATCGATTTTGAGATCAGAACCAATTCATAAGATTTCTAGGAAAGGGTTAACAGTGTGGCGTTTATATGGTGTATTGCAAACGATAATTCTTTTGATTATAGCGGCTTTAGTATGCTATGGCACTTATTATTTTGAATGGCCATCATTTATTTATTTCATTGCAGTTGTTGTAGTTATACTGAGTGCTATTCTATCTGCTTATATATTTCCAAAAGTAAGATGGGAACGCTGGCGCTATGAGGTGCGTGAAAGTGAGATTGAAGTGCAACATGGTTTATTCGTTGTTAAACGTACGCTTATCCCAATGGTGCGTGTACAACATGTTGATACAACGCAAGGACCGATATTAAAAAAATATGGTTTAGGTAATATTTCAATATCAACGGCGGCAACTGTACATACAATTCCTGCCCTTGTAATGGAAGAGGCGGATGGACTTCGTGCACGTATTTCGGAATTAGCAAGGGTGGCAGAAGATGATGTCTAAGGAAGTTAATCGATTACACCCAGTATCGGCTGTTATTTCAAGTGCAAAAGCATTAAAAAGTATGATTTTCCCGTTAGTTGTTATTATTATAACGAATGGTTTTCACTTCTCGTTTAATTTCCATAGTGATAATTTTTGGCGAACTGCTTTCTTATTCGGTATATGGGGAGTAGGGGCTATACTTGCGCTAGTTAGTGGCATTGTTAAATGGCGTACCTTTGTATATTGGTTTGAAGATGGAGAATTGCGTGTAAAATACGGCTTGTTCGTTAAAAAGAAACGCTATATCCCATTCGAACGGATTCAAAGCTTAAATTACAATGAGGGTATTTTTCATCGGATATTTGGCTTAGTAAAGGTTCAAGTTGAAACTGCGGGAAGTAAGGATCGAAAGCCTGAGGTAGAGTTAACGGCTATACGAAAGGCTGCGGCGGATGCAATAGAGCTGGAAATGCGTCGCACGAAGAACAAAACCAATGAACAGATGAGTGATGAACAGTCGCAAACCGAGGAAGTATTAGCGCCGACGATTTATCATATGTCGATACGTGATTTACTTATATTGGCCATAACTTCGGGCGGAATTGGGGTTGTTCTGTCTGGGCTAGCAGCAATTATCTCTCAGCTTTCAGATATAATCCCATATGAGAAAATCTTTGACGAGTTAGCGGACTTTGCTAAAATTGGCGTATTTATAGTTGTATTAACAGTGATATTCAGCCTAATTGTGGCATGGTTTGTGTCATTTATTATTACATTGATCAATTATTATGAATATACAGTTCGAACTGAAGATGAAAAGCTTATTATTACAAAAGGGCTACTGGAGAAAAAACGAGTTACTTTACCGTTAAATCGAATTCAGGCGATTCGTATTGTAGAAAATCCGTTGCGTCAATTATTTGGCTTTGCAACAGTTGTTGTTGAGAGTGCAGGGGGAAATGGTGGAGAGGGAAATGATAAAAAAATTGCGCTGTTCCCGCTTATTAAGAAGCAGGATTGTTTGGGAACGTTAGAGCAGATTTTTCCGGATGTAAATTGGCGACCAGAGTTTATTCATTCGCCAAATCGAGCTCGTCCTTTTTTTTACCGAATTGATTTCATTTGGCTTGTACCTATAATTGGCGCATGTAGCTATTACTTTTATCCGTACGGGTTACTTTCGCTATTGTTAATTCCATTATCTATATTAATTGGGATTTGGCAACATAAAACAGCTGCTTATAGGATAGATGGAAAGCAACTAACTATGCAATATCGTGTGTTCAGTCGTATTACATTTTTTATGGAGAAAAAACGCATTCAATCTATTGGGACTACTCAAACGTATTTCCAAAAAAGAAAGAATGTTATGTCTGTAAAAGCAACGGTCATGTCGGGCATGACTGGTATGACAGGGAATGTGCGAAACTTAGAGCAGCAAGATGCTGAAACTATAGTATCTTGGTACGAACATTGAATGCGAGAATATGGCTAGTCCTCACAATTAATGTGGGATTAGCCTTTTTTATAAATCATTTATTAAAACGGATGTCCTTATCGGTAGAAGATTCCTACCTCTGAAGGTGATGTCCAAATACCTATTAGAATAACAGTATATGAATGAGTGACAAACATCGTGCTACTACGTTTACACTACGCTTTCGCACAAAAAGCATTGTATTAATCCAAGCGGCTTAGCGGATGCTCTTAGAGAAGTGCATAGTCGAAATGGAAATTAACGACAAATTATGATGATGTTCCTTTTTTACCTATAAATATCCAAATGTTCTGTTTATAATAAAATTAATCAAACAAAAGGGGGAGTAATAGAAAAAGTAGAGGATGTAGCTACGATGCAACAAAACGTGAATAATAATGGCCTACAAACGGGGGCTATTGGGAAGCTTGCGGGAGTGGCTATCATCAAGGGAATTTAGCAACATAAATGGACAAGCATTAATACGGTTTTTGTTTGGGGATAAATTGAAAAAAATGAATATAACGCTAGCGTAAAAATAAAAGGAGCAATCCTCGATGAAAGCTTATCATCAGAGAATGGCTCCACTTTGAAACTATTACTTACCCGCCATCTTTTGTTTACGCCAGCTTAAAATTCTTCTTGGATGTAAGTAGATGAGTCCAAGAAGGAACCCTGTTACTAAACCGCCCAAGTGAGCATAGACATTCACATTCGACTGTAAAAAAGTCATAATAACACTTATCACAATGATTGGTAAAATAAGTTTTCGAAGCATCGGCATTGTACGGCGTGTGTAGTAGACAAGTGCTCCGAAGGCACCAAATATTCCAAAAACAGCTCCACTTGCACCGAGACTTGCATAGCTACTATCATATAGTAGATAGGTTGCCATATCGCCTACAATACCGGACAATAAATAGATTGTAATAAAACGCGCCTTACCTGCAATTTTTTCAAGCTCTGGTCCGAATAAATACAGTGAAAACATATTAAAGAAAACGTGCAAAAAACCAGCATGTAAAAACATTGCAGTAAAAACACGCCACCATTCACCTGTTTGAACAAGGAAGTTCACTTGGACTCCGTAATTCAATACATAGTCACCTATTTCAGGTAAAATAGTTATTACATAAATAATTAAATTAACCGCTATTAATGTTGAAACAATAGGATAATACTTTGTATATTGCTTGAAATTTTCTGTTCTACTAAACATAACTCCACCTCAATTTACAATCATTATACATGGCTTTTTAGAAATAGGAAAAGGAGAAGTTCAAATGATTAAAGGAATTGGTCTCGATATTGTAGAAATTGACCGCATTATTAAAGCAATGGGGAGAACAAATAAATTTAAAGACCGCATTTTATCTGAAAGGGAAAGAGTTTTGTTTGATGCACATACAGAAACTCGTAGAATAGAATTTTTGGCCGGGCGATTTGCTGTAAAAGAAGCATTTTCGAAGGCGTTAGGAACTGGTATTGGTGAAGAATGTAAGCTTCATGATGTTGAAGTTTTAAGAGGGGAAGCTGGTAATCCTGTTTTATATTTTAAAGGAGAGCTTGTAAATGGATTTGTAAGCATAACCCACTCAAAACAATACGCAGCAGCACAAGTAATATTATTACAATAAAAAATGTAAAACAAGCTTTCACCATATAAAGTAAAAGGGCTCATTATTAAAAGTTGCGGAAGACATTTATTAAAACTATAAGTTGATTTCCGTCCCGACTGACGCCCTAGGAAAGCGCCTAGTCGGAGCAGAAATCAACCATTCTGTGGTGATAGCTATTAAAAAGCAAATAAATTTCTGAGTGAAGATAAATATATTGCCCATGTTCAAATGACATAACTGACAAATACGGTTCATATATTGTCGTAGTGGATTTGAAAGAAGGAAAGGGTGAAAGCGTGGGCAACCGAATAGTTAAATGGCTCGTCTTACTTTGTACGATATTACTTCTATCGGCATGTGGTACAGACTCACAGGAAAAAGTGTTGAAGAAAGTTAATGGGAAATGGGCAGAGACCAATGGTTATGAGTTAAATGCGACGATGGAGATTAAATCTGGTGGGGATCCAAAAAAATATGATGTAACTGTTTGGCATACGAAACCTGATTTCTATCGAGTGGAAGTTGTAGAAAGTGGGAAAGACGTTTCACAAATGATAGTGCGAAATGCAGATGGCGTTTTTGTTGTTACACCTACATTAAACAAAATGTATAAATTCCAAAGTGATTGGCCAAAGAAAAATAGTCAAGCCTATTTAATAGGTGCACTAGCAGAAGATTTAGCTCAAGATAAAAATTTAGTCATGAAAGAAGAGGACAAAGCATATATATTTGAAGCGGCTACTAGAAATAGCTATAAAAATAGTATGCCTCATCAAGTTATAACAGTCGATAAGAAAACAATGCTTCCAACTTCTGTAGTAATTATGAATGATGTAAAAGAAGAGCAAATTCGTATCACATTTAAAAATATTAAATTAGGTGTTCAGCATGCGGCTAAAGAGTATGCGGTTGAGCAATTTACAGAAAAAGATGAACCAAAAGGGGAAAACGCTACATCGCCAGAAAAAGATAACAAGGAAGAAAAGGATAAAGGCGATAAAGAGAGCAATAATAATCCGGATGGAAATGATGGGGAACAAGCAGTAAGTGCAGAAGCCGAAAATACAAAGTTCCAAACACATTACCCTGTTGTAAGTTTAGGCAATACGAAGATGGTGGATGAGAAAGTCATGCAAGAGGGTGGCATGGAACGTGTTATCTTAACATTCGACGGTGACAAGCCATTTACAGTTATGCAACAACCAGTTACGAAACAGACTGCAATGTTGCCAGTATCATCGCCTGGTGATCCTGTAGATTTAGGCTTTACAATTGGAGCTATTACAGATACATCTATTAGCTGGGAAAAGGATGGCGTCGAATTCTTTGTAGCATCTAGTAAATTGACTCGTGAAGAAATGGTGCAAGTTGCCACTTCTATGACGATAGGTAGTATGAAATAATTACTCTAGCTACAGCTTTCTAAATGGAAAGCTGTAGCTTATTAAGAAAAATAGTGCAGTTTTGATGAATATTAACACTGTTTAGAAAGTGTTAAGTCATATATGATAAAAGTTATGTAGAAAATTAGTCTAAAATAGAATAACTTATGGTAAAACTGTAGAGCGAAAGTGATTTAATCAATACATATTGTTTTAATAAAATATAAAGAGGGTATTCTTATGGAGATACAGCAGTATTTTAGACCAACCAAAGCAATTGTAGACTTACAAGCAATTCAACAAAACGTAAAAAATTTGAAAAAGCTACTTCAACCTAATGTTCAAATTATAGCTGTCGTAAAAGCAAATGCATACGGTCATGGAGATATAGCCGTTGCAAAAGCGGCACTCGAGGCAGGGGCAACAATACTTGCTGTGGCAACGCCCGATGAAGCATTACATATTCGAGCGCATTTTGAAGAACCGGACATACTATTATTAGGTGCCTCTCCAATTTCGTTTGTGCCATACGCTGCCAAGCAGCGCATAATTCTTACGGCGTTTGCTAGTGAATGGGTACAGCAAGCTGCTCCGTTCATAGCTAATGAAGTAAATCCTTTACGACTACATATAAAAGTAGATAGTGGAATGGGCAGAATTGGCGTTCGTTCAGAACAAGAATTATTGGAACTATATCAAACAATAATGAATACAATAAATGTAGAGCTTGATGGGATATTCACACATTTTGCGACTGCAGATGAAGAAGATGCCTCTTACTTCGATAGACAAGTGCAATTTTTTAAGAGATGTGTCTCAGTATTGCCTGAAAAGCCTAGACTTGTTCATGCATCAAATACAGCTACATCCTTAGTGAAAGATACACATTTACAATTTGATGCTGTCAGATATGGTATTTCAATGTATGGATTATCACCATCGCCTTATGTAGAAGGTATTTTACCATTTTCGTTACAGCCAGCGTTTTCACTTGAGAGTGAGCTTGTTCATGTAAAACAGTTACAAGCAGGTGATTCAGTAGGCTATGGCGCTACTTTTACGGCCCCATCGGATATGTGGATTGGAACGATCCCAATAGGCTATGCTGACGGAGTGATTCGTAAATTAGGCGGACAAGAAGTACTAATTGATGGTCAAAGAATGCAGATTGTCGGACGAATTTGTATGGACCAATGTATGGTTACCTTGCCAAAAGCATATGCTATAGGTGAGAAAGTAACACTCATTGGTCATCAAGGACAGGATGTTATTTCAATGAATGAATGGGCAGCGAAGCTTGAAACCATTAATTATGAAGTACCATGCATTATTACAGCGAGGGTTCCTAGATTTTACATTTAACTCTAAGCTGAAATCGGAATCAATTATGCCGAGGCTTAATTGATTTTAGGACAAATGAATACTTTATCAGAGCAACTAAACAACTTAGTGAATAACTACTTACTAATCAATATGTTAAATTACCGAGTAGATGAGCCATTCATAATTTGTGACATATTGCAAGGTAAATAAGTCGGCATATTCCTTCGACAACCTACATATTTTTACAACTTGGACTTTAAATTGTCAGATATTTTGTCATTTCGTGTCTTTTCAACGATATCTTTCAATGGTAGAATGGGTAGTAATGAAAAGTGGATGGTTCCGTTGGAGGTGCTTGCTGTGTACGAGAAAAAGTTAAGAGAAGCTACAATTGCTGTTCAGGATAGACTGTTTCTACAAACAAAGGAAGTAATTGAGAGTGAATCTTTTGCGCGTATTTTGTCGCGCAAAGTTTTAATGCAGGAGCAACCAAATCAAATACGGGAAGCTATGATGAAAGGATATGTTGAAATGTCTCATATAAATCTGAGTATTGCAAGTGAATGCTTGCACGCAGAATATGAAGCACAACATACAGTGGAGCGTCTCGTTAGCGGGGGATGACACTTTGAATGTAAAACGTGGTGACGTTTTTTTTGCAGATTTATCGCCGGTAGTTGGGTCCGAACAAGGGGGCACTAGGCCGGTGCTGATTATTCAAAATGATATTGGAAATCGATTTAGTCCGACTGTCATCATCGCAGCTATTACTGCACAGATTCAGAAAGCAAAATTACCGACGCACGTCGAAATTAATGCTGAAAAGTATGGTTTTGAACGTGACTCGGTTATTCTGCTCGAGCAAGTGCGGACGATTGATAAGTCAAGATTGACAGATCGTATTACACAACTTGACCATGCGTTGATGGAGAAAGTTGATGGTGCATTGATGATTAGTTTAGGGCTTGTTAAATTTTGATATACATATGTGTATAGCGGCATCGAGATGTTTTCATCTCGATGCTTTTTTGTATTGTTCCCCCAAAATACTTATTGATATCGCTTTTCAAAAATGGTGCCCATAGATTTGAGTGAGGTATATTCAAGATCTAAAATTAGCATCGATTTTTGAAAAAAGTATTGAGAGGTTTAAGAAAATATATATAGAATTTCAACTTCATTCAGCAACAAGTGTTTTTCTGTGCGAAAGCGGAAGCGACAGCAATAAAATTTTTTCTGTGAAATACAAACTTAGCGACAGCAACCATTTCGCTGAGGTAAAATCTTTAATATAATTAAAATAAGTATTCAGCCAAGTGGGTCAAAAAAAGTGTAAGAGTATAACTCCGAAAGGAACTGGGGGGACAGCAGTGACAATTAAGTCTTCGGTTGAGATTATTACTGAGTGGGATATAGTAGCAGCAAGACAACTGGGGCGTGACGAAGCAAAAGCGCTTGGATTTGACACTGTTGATCAGGCTCGAATCACCACAGCTATAAGCGAACTAGCTAGAAATATATATTTATATGCAAGGATAGGTGTCATTGAAATTGAAAAATTTGAGTCAGACACAGAGAAAAAAATAATTGTTATTGCAACTGATCAAGGACCAGGAATAGAGGATGTTCGGAAAGTGATGGAGGATGGTTACTCTACTTCTGGGGGGCTAGGTGCAGGTTTACCAGGCGTTAATCGATTGATGGATAGTATGAATATTCATTCGGTTATTGGTGAAGGGACAACGATAAGAGCTGAAAAATGGCTGTGTTAGGATGTGGAGTTGTTGGATCGATTAGAATCTCAATATAAAAAGATTTTGTCAGATTATATGACTGATCAAACTGAAAAGAATTTGTATATTGCTCAAAATTTCACTCGTCAGTTAATCCAAAATAATATTTCTCTAGAGGATGTTGTAAGTATTCATAAAAACGCAGTTGAAAAGCTATTTCCACGTAGAATGAGTGAAGAACAGCTTGCATATGATTTTCTTATCGAAGTGATGGTGCATTATGGAATGGCTCATAGGGAGCACCAAAGCTTATTACAAAAACAAGCTGAGTATGAGATAGAAATGAAAATTGCTACAAGTATCCAGAGTACATTACTTAAAACAGAGGTACCACAACTTATAAATATCGATATAGGAATGATATCTATTCCAATCCGGAAAATGAATGGGGATTATGTCCATTTTTTATATAATCGAGATGATTATTTGAGTGTAGCCGTGACAGATGTGGTAGGTAAAGGTGTTCCAGCAGCATTATGTATGTCTATGGTAAAATATGGTTTAGAAGCATTGGATTATGCATATAGAGATCCTTCATATGTATTAGAGGTCATTAATCGAGTAATTGAAAAGAGTGTAGACGACAGTATGTTTGTGTCTATGTTCTACGGTTGTTTGGATATGCGAAAAAGCACTTTTTCTTATGCTTCTGCAGGTCACGAGCCAGCTCTTCATTACAGTGCTATGCGTGATCAATTTATCCCTTTAGAATCAACGGGATTATTATTAGGTGTGTTGCCAGAAACGAAGTATTCTTATAACGAAATTACTTTGGAAGAAAACGACATCGTAATCATGATGACGGATGGTGTTACTGAATTCAGATTGCAGGATGAATTGAATGCACGAGAGGTCATTACATCATTAGTATTTGAAAATAAATACTTGTCAGCCCAAGAATTATGTAATCTTCTTTATAAGCAAATTGAAAAAATACAGGATTTTAAACTAACAGATGATTTTACAATTGCAATTATAAAAAATTAGTTTTTTAGGTTTGACTTTTAATAATTACGGGAATAGAAAATTAGTCTAACAAATTGGTGGAGGTGTGCTGTATGGACATGGCGATACACTTTAAAGAACTTGATAATAAACTATACGGATTTGTAGAGGGTGAAATAGATACTTTTACTGCTTCAGGACTCAGGGAAGAATTAGAGGCAGTGAAAATTACTGAGGGATTAGAAATAGTACTTAATTTATCAAAAGTTAATTATATGGATAGTACAGGGCTGGGTATCTTTGTAGCCTTTTACAAAAGAACACTACGCGAAAATGGGAAAGTTAAATTAGTTGGTTTATCGAATAGATTACAAAGGTTGTTTGAAATTACTGGTTTAAGCGATTTAATGGATATTGAAACTGATAAAAAGGTGGAATTAAGAAAATGAAGGAATTTGATTATATTGAGATAAGGGTTCCTGCAAAACCGCAATTTGTCAGTGTGATTCGATTGACGGTTTCTGGCTTAGCTAGTCGAGTTGGATTTAATTACGATGATATTGAAGATTTAAAAATTGCTGCAAGTGAAGCGGTAACAAATGTTGTACATCATGCATATAAGGACGAAGAAGAGGGAGAAATCGTCATTGGATGCGCTTTGTATGAAAATAAACTAGAAATGATGATTGCAGATTACGGTAATAGTTTTAATTTTGAGGAGATAAAATCGAAAATTGGTCCGTATCATCCTGAAGAGAGTATTGCAGGTCTTCGCGAAGGTGGTTTAGGGCTTTATTTAATGGAAACTTTGATGGATGAGGTGATGATAAATAACGATGGTGGCGTAACTGTTTTCATGACTAAGTATGTCGCTAGAGAGCAGGTGGAGAAAAATGTCGAAAGAATCACTACCTAAATCTTCGTCTAAGGAAGATATACTAAGGTGGATTGCGCTGTACCAATCAACGGAAGATGATGATGCTCAGACAAATTTAGTGATTCATTATCGATATTTAGTAGAGTCCATTGCACGTAAATATTCGAATGGTAAATCTAGTTATGATGATATTACTCAAGTAGGTACGCTGGGGTTGCTAGGTGCAATACGACGTTTTAATCCTGATGTTGGTCGAAGTTTTGAAGCATTTGCTGTTCCAACGATTGTTGGAGAAATTAAACGCTTTTTACGCGATAAGACTTGGGATGTTCATGTGCCAAGGCGGATAAAAGAATTAGGACCACGAATTAAAACAACAGTTGAAGCGTTAACAGTTGAGTTGCAACGTTCTCCGTCTATTAAGGAAATTGCGGATCAATTAGAAGTAGAAGAAGAAGAAGTGTTAGAGGCTATGGAGATGAGCCGTAGTTACCATGCTCTTTCTATGGATCATTCAATAGAATCGGATGCTGACGGTAGTACAGTAACGTTATTTGATATTATGGGTAAAGAAGATGACGGCTATGAAATGACTAATAAAAGAATGATTGTTTCTGAAGCAATGAGTATTTTAGATGAGAGAGAAAGGCAAATCATTCAGCTTACATATTTAGAGCAACTCACTCAAAAAGAAGTTGGAGAACGATTAGGGGTTTCTCAAATGCATGTATCTAGAATACAAAGGAAGGCAATAAAAAAATTACAAGAAGCTATCTTAGTAAGAGATGGTGTCTCGCTTTAAAAATTTATAGCGAGAGGGGCTTTGCTGTTATTGTCACAAATACAAGCAATAGCATGAGCTTAGTAGGAAGTGTTAGCGAAAACAGTCTCTTCGTATTGAAAAAATAGTCTACTCTTCCGTTAGAGTAGACTATTTTTGCATTTTTAGTGAAGTGTAATGGTAAAATGAAAAGAAAAAAGGTAGTGATGATGTGGAACAAAAGCAAATGTTACAGCTCATTGCAAAGGATGTAGCTGTTAAGCCGAGTCAAGCTGAGGCTGTTATTAAATTATTAGAAGAAGGAAATACCGTGCCATTCATTGCACGTTATCGAAAAGAAGCTACTGGGTCCCTTGATGAAGTGCAGATTAAAGCTGTGGAGGATCGTTATCATTACATACAGCAGCTTGAGCAACGCAAAGAAGAGGTTATACGATTAATTCAGGAACAAGATAAACTAACACCTGAATTAGAACAAGCGATTCAAGCAGCAACTGTTTTACAACGTGTAGAGGATTTATATCGACCGTATAAACAAAAACGCCGAACAAAGGCGACAATAGCGAAAGAGAAAGGATTAGAACCTCTTGCGGATCTTCTATTAGAGTATCGTAATGATGCTTTAGAGAAATTAGCGATGGCCTTCGTAGATGAGGAAAAAGTTGCTAATGTAGAGGATGCATTAGCTGGGGCGCGAGATATTTTGGCAGAGCGCTTTGCCGATGACGCGGCAATCCGTGAAAAAATTCGTACGTATTCATGGAAAGATGGAGTACTTGCTACAAGTGTGAGGGATGCAGATGCAGACGAAAAAAACGTGTTTGAAATGTATTATGAATATGAAGAACCTGTAAATCGTATTGTCCCACACCGTATTTTAGCTGTAAATCGTGGTGAGAAAGAAGAAATCTTAAAAGTAGCAATTCAAGTACCGATAGATCGAGTATTGATGATTATGTGGAAGGAGTGGATTCCGGCTACAGGTTCCTCTCCAGCAATTGCTGAAGTAAAGCTAGCGATTGAGGATTCGTACAAGCGTCTAATTCAGCCTTCTATAGAACGAGAGTTACGAAATGAATTAACAGAAAAAGCAGAGATGCAGGCTATTCATATTTTCTCTGAGAACTTACGTAATCTTTTATTACAGCCTCCAATGAAAGGGAAGTATGTATTGGGAGTTGATCCAGCGTACCGTACAGGCTGTAAGCTAGCTGTTGTAGATGAAACTGGGAAAATGCTTGAGGTTACAGCCGTTTATCCACATCCGCCAAAACCAGATGTAGCAAAATCGAAAGCAATTGTGAAAGAGATTTTAGCGAAATACCCAATTACTATAATCGCTATTGGTAATGGTACTGCCTCACGCGAAACAGAACAATTTATAGTGGATGTATTGAATGAACTTGAAACAGATATTGCCTATGTGATCGTCAATGAAGCAGGAGCTTCTGTTTATTCAGCATCCGAAGTTGCCCGTACAGAGTTTCCGGATTTACAGGTAGAACAGCGTAGTGCCGTTTCTATTGCACGCCGCTTGCAAGATCCGCTGTCGGAATTAGTGAAAATTGAGCCAAAAGCAGTTGGGGTAGGTCAATATCAGCATGATGTCTCTCAAAAGAAATTGAATGAGTCCTTAACATTTATAGTAGAGACGGCTGTAAACCAAGTTGGTGTTGATGTTAATACAGCCTCAGCTTCACTACTACAATACGTTTCTGGATTATCTAAAACGGTTGCGGAGAATATCGTGAAGGTGCGAGAGGAAAATGGACAATTTACTACTCGTGCTCAACTAAAGAAAATTCCACGACTTGGTGCCAAAACGTATGAACAAGCAATAGGTTTCTTACGTGTGCCAGGAGCCAAGAATGCATTCGATGCTACGGGCATTCACCCTGAAAGTTATAGTGTAGCAGAGCAGATTTTAGAGGTTGTACAAATTGATAAAAAAGAGCTAGGGACGCAAAAGGCCGAGGAAGCCATTGCAAAACTAGATCAAGAAAAATTAAGTGGCATTTTAGATGTTGGAGTAATCACAATTAAGGATATTGTGGATACATTAATGAAACCAAGTCGCGATCCACGTGATGCATTCCCTCAGCCTTTACTGAAAACAGATGTATTGAAAATGGAAGATTTACAAGTTGGGATGGAATTACAAGGTACAGTGAGAAATGTCGTTGATTTCGGAGCATTTGTAGACATTGGAGTGAAGCAGGACGGGCTTGTGCATATTTCTAAATTACAAAAAAGACGTATTAAACATCCATTAGAGGTTGTTGCACTCGGTGATATTGTGACGGTTTGGGTAGAACAAATAGATGTCAATAAAGGGCGCATATCATTAACGATGCTGCCTCCTAAAGATCAAACTATCGAAGCGTAATTAAGTGAAACTTTAATTACCGGGGATTCTCTTGAGCCTTGTTGATTATTAGTATTCACCATCAGGCTATTACGGGCAGTTAGTCTCCCACTTAACTTCTAGCCTTTACTACTCATTGCTTTATTTCGATACAGATAAATTACTGCCCGTTAAAGCGGGATAAAATTTACCACACTGTCTATACTGTACAGTGTGGTATTCTTGTTGTTAGAGGTGATATAGATATGAATAACGAGGAACTTCAATATCTTGTTAGTCGAATATCATTAGATAGTTTCCAGAAGCCGTTTATGCATCGAGCATATTTTAATTCAAGGTTACGTTCAACAGGTGGACGTTATCTTTTACATTCGCACAATATTGAAGTTAACCCAAAAGCCTATGAATTGTATGGTATTAGTGAAGTAGAAGGGATAGTTCGACACGAATTATGTCATTATCATTTACATTTGGAAGGCAAAGGGTATCAGCATCGAGACAAAGATTTTCGTGAGTTATTAGGAAAAGTGAATGCTCCTCGTTTTTGTGCAGTATTACAAATGCCTAAGACAGCTTCCAAAAAACAACGTCGACTGTATACATATACATGCGTAAAATGCCAACAATCATATGTAAGAAAAATTAGAATGAATGTGGAGAAATACTGCTGTAGCAAGTGTTTAGGACGTTTAAAACTAATGGAATGAAAAAAATAATAAAAAAGGGTTGACGTTTACTACAGATGTCCCTATAATAGTAAAAGTCGACAAGATAACGACGACAAAACATGTGAATTATTCCGAAGTAGCTCAGTTGGTAGTAGCACCTGACTGTTAATCAGGTTGTCGCAGGTTCGAGTCCTGCCTTCGGAGCCATGGCCCCTTGGTCAAGTGGTTAAGACACCGCCCTTTCACGGCGGTAACACGGGTTCGAATCCCGTAGGGGTCATTTCATTATTTTAATTCATGAAAATATAGTAACGTTGGTCCCGTGGTGTAGCGGTTAACATGCCTGCCTGTCACGCAGGAGATCGCCGGTTCGATCCCGGTCGGGACCGCCACTTATTGGGGTATAGCCAAGCGGTAAGGCAACGGATTTTGATTCCGTCATGCCTAGGTTCGAATCCTAGTACCCCAGCCATTCATTTCTTAATACGAGCCATTAGCTCAGTTGGTAGAGCATCTGACTTTTAATCAGAGGGTCGAAGGTTCGAGTCCTTCATGGCTCATCTCTTTAAGAAAGAAAGTTGACTTTTCTGGTTATCGTAGTATAATGAGAAAGTTACTGATTGAATGCGGTCGTGGCGGAACGGCAGACGCGCTAGGTTGAGGGCCTAGTGGGGGCAACCCCGTGGAGGTTCAAGTCCTCTCGGCCGCACCAAGTCAATTTATCAAATATATATGCGCCCGTAGCTCAATTGGATAGAGCGTCTGACTACGGATCAGAAGGTTATGGGTTCGACTCCTGTCGGGCGCGCCATTTTAAATAAATATCATTCATATCGCGGGTGTAGTTTAATGGTAAAACCTCAGCCTTCCAAGCTGATGTCGTGAGTTCGATTCTCATCACCCGCTCCAAAAAACTTATTGACATTCATACTTTTGTATAGTATGATGTAGAAGTTGTCGCTTAGAAACGACATTATGAACCTTGAAAACTGAACAAGCAAAACGTAATCAATAAAGTTTTCAGTAGCTAACCTTGAGTTAGTGAACGAAACAAAATTTTGGACATCAAACATGATGCCAGCAAAACAATTTGAGCTAATCAAATTTCTTTTATGGA
>NZ_MWSJ01000015.1 GCF_002237755.1 Lysinibacillus sp. KCTC 33748
TTTCTATAGCATTTTAGGTCCATCCGGTTCAGGAAAAACAACCGCACTTAGTTTAGCAAGTGGATTAGATAACCCAAAAGAAGGACATGTACTTTACAAAGGAAAAGATATACGGAAAATTGGTTTAGATAAATATAGAAATAAATATGTTTCAATCATCTTCCAATCATATAATCTAATTACGTATATGACGGCTCTGCAAAATGTCGTCACGGCAATGGAAATTACAGGAGTTAACATAAGTGATAAAAAGAGAAGAGCGCTTGAGTTATTAGAAATGGTTGGCTTGTCGGAAATCGAAGCTAAAAGAAAGGTTTTACAGCTTAGTGGCGGTCAACAACAGCGTGTAGCCATTGCCCGTGCATTGTCTTGTGAAGTAGATTTATTAATTGCGGATGAACCGACCGGTAATCTAGACGAGAATACTTCGGATGAAATTGTCAATTTGTTTAAAGAACTAGCTCATAAAGAAAATAAATGTATTATCGTTGTCACTCATTCCCAGGAAGTCGCTAAACAATCTGATAAGGTAGTGTATCTTGAAAAACGAAATTTGGTTTGTAAGAATCTGAAAAAGAACTAATTTGCAAAAATGTAGTTGGAATAGAAGTCAAACATAAAATTGGAGTGGAAATAATGTGGACGAAAATAGCAGCATCCATTGGTTTAGTATCTATCGGAATAGCAATTGGTTTATTTGCGAATTTGATGAATTTAGGTGGAAACCTGGATCAAAGTGAAAACAATATGGACCAAGATCATAACACATATTCAGAAGAAGTTACACCTGATCAGCGTCAGTTGGAATCTCCAAATCCAAGAGGAGAAATGACACCAGAACAGTGGGAGGAGTTCACAACAAAACCAGGTGAACAAACACCAGAACAGTGGGATCCATATTCATCTAATCCAGAAGAAGACATGATGCAAGGTTCTACATCGGGTTCTACATCTCCATATTGAGTTTCTTTAATGTATGTAAATACAATTCTGAAAGATACTGAAGCCAATCAGATATATCTTCAGGCAGCAATAAACTAATAGTTATGAAAAAGATATATTCCCCTTAGGATAAACAAGCATGTTTATTCTAAGGGGAACTTTGTGTCTTAAAAAATTCTCAAAAAAATTCAGTGAGGATTTTTTCTATTGATGAAGTTATTACATGTAAGAAAGATTTGTAGGAAGCTCAAAATTAATGGTAGGCAAGTGAAAAGAATAAAGGGGCGTGTTAAAACTTAAACGGCAAAATAAGAATCCATCTTATTTCAAGATGGATTCTTATTATTGCTCATATTGAAAAATAATAGATTTTAATAAATGTCATCTTAACAAGTGACTTCATACACTTAAAGAAGATTTCCTCTGCGCCCAATGCTTTTAGGGATACGTATGTCAAACACGAACACATTAACAACATAAATACGACCAAAAATAACCATGGACGTAGATTGATTTTATACATAATAACTGCTCCTTAACTTAATAAGTTGAAAGATAACTGCTATATAGTCAGATAAATATTGATTCTGAACACTCTATAAATGACGTTAAAATCAATTTTCTTTCTAACAATTAATGTACATGACCAATCTGGATTCTGTATGAAGATATTGAGGAGTTTATATAGAGAAGTTGAACCCATAAGCTTTTATTCAAGTGTAGTTTAGAAATAAAGTCGATACGTTTATAAAAAAGGTTCGATGAGAAAGGTTATTGTGGATTTTGAATAGTAATCTAAAATAGTATTTTTTAGTGAAAACTAAAAGAATATGTGAATTTGAAAATCGATTAAGGAAATGAAGAGTGACAATAAGCTGTTTCACTAAAGGCCAGATTATTGAAGATCAACATTGCTGAAAATGAGAATACTTGAGATGATGACTCAGGAACAAGCTGAGGATATTGCACATAATTGGCACTATGATGGAGAATATTCTTTTTATAATATAGAAGCTGATGAAGAAGATTTAGCTGAATTTTCAGACCCAGAAACAAGAGGTAGCTCAATGTTTGCAGTTTTGAAAGAAGATGAAATTATTGGTTTCTTCAGTGTTAACAAAGTAGCTGCTAATATTTATGATATAGGTTTAGGAATGAGGCCAGATTTGATTGGCGATGGTAGAGGGTTAGAATTTCTAAATGCAGGTATTGATTTTGTCCAATCAAGATTTACACCAGATAAAATTACATTATCAGTGGCAACTTTTAATCGAAGAGCGATAAAAGTATATAGAAAAGTTGGGTTTAAAGATATTGATACATTTATGCAAGATACAAATGGTAGCACATATGAATTTCTAAGAATGGCTTATGAATGCTAATTTATAGGTTCCTTTGTTAAAATAAATGGCGCGTTTCTTGAAGATCATTGAGTTGCATATGCAGCTCTTTTTTTCTTTATTGAACTAACGGTGCAGCTTAGTTCAACAATGGGGCCATTTAATTGAATAACACCTTTGGTGAAATTAATGAATTTATGTTAAAATTTAGGTTAAATTATAAACTAATGTACATAAACTAATGACGCAATTTAGTGGAGGAGGGATTATATGTATGAGTGAAATATCTTTTAATGAGTTAGAGAAGAAAGTGAAGAAGATTAAAATTGAAGGTTTTGTCATTTATAAAGGAAATACACGGATCTTTGAATATTTAAAGAATAAAAAAGTCGTAAAAAATCCGACAAAGGTTTATTCCATTACAAAGAGTATTGTGTCTATATTAATTGGAATTATGGTCGATAAAGGGCTAATAAAAAACATTCATGAACCTATTTATAACTACTTTCCGGAAATATTAGAGTTCAATGACCCCATGAAGGAGGAAATCACATTATTTCATTTGCTGACTATGACTTCGGGGTTACAAGTAGGAAAATTCCAAAGTTCAAAAAACTGGGTTAAATTCATACTAGAACAACCAGTTATACATAGACCAGGTTCGACTTTTGAATATAATAGTGGGAACTCTCATTTACTAAGCGCGATCATCCAAAAAGTTTCAGGAGGTACTACCGCCTCATTTGCTGAAGAATTTCTATTCCATCCATTAGGGATAAAAAAATACATATGGGTAAAGGACCCGCAAGGAATTCACGAGGGTGGCTTTAGTATTTCATTAAATTTAGAGGACATGGTGAAATTTGGATTTTTATTACTTAACGAAGGGCAATTTAAATCAAATCAAGTGGTTTCATCTACCTGGATCCACGAGGCAAAAAAACCATATAAACAATTTGACGCAGAAGAAGACAGAACAGCTGGATATGGTTATGGTTATCAGCTATGGACTTGTGAAATGACTAATAGTAACACCAAAATTGAATATTACTATGCGAATGGCTTATACGGACAATATATATTTATTGTTCCGAATTTAAATATTATGGCTGTGGCAAAAAGCTATCTACAAGATGATCAGTCCTCTGCGCCGCAACTCTTTTTTGAAGAACTTTTACGTAGTTGGAAGGATGAATGAGACATTTAAACAAATAAAAAGGGATTTTTCTCATCTTCCGAGATCATAAAAGTATCTTGTGAAAAGGGGTAATCACTATCTTAATGTTCAACATTCGGGCTATTTAATGGAATAACTTATAGGAGGTAAATATGAATAAAGAAGCGTTTCTAAAAGAATTAGATGAAATAATACAAGATGAGTTATTTATCGGCAATTCTGTTGATGACTTAGACGATGAAACATCACTAGATAATTGGTCTATTTCTATGGGGCAAGAATTGGTGAGCAAATTTACTACTGAAGATTTGATAACATTCTTTCATCAAGTTCAAAACAATAGAAAAGAACAGATAGTTAACACCAGTGACCATAATATGATTTTTTATGTTTGGTTTGATTGGCAATCTGCAAGACTTCACTTCAATCTCATATCAGATTTACACACAAAATTACCTTTTGGTTGTAACCATAAGGTAATCGAAAACATAGAGCCAATCCTAAACGACTTTTTACAATTTCCCTATCACGATGGATTTCCAATAGGAGAGAAAGAAGAGAAAGAGGTTATTGAAAATGAATTTGATATTGAACCACTTAAGGTCTATTCGATAATAATTACTAATGATTAAGAAGCTCTATCTTTAATTTGAGAGCTTTTTTAATTTTAGTTAAAAATAACATTAAACATTAACAGAGCTTAGAGAAAAGATAAATAATAGCGTCGGCAGCAATTATTGATTCCGAATATTTGTTGTATGGATGAGAGGATCGTAGAGGTTACTAAGCGAAAATGAAGTATCTTCACATAAACTACAGATTGAAAGGTTATAATGGGCTTCGAGGGGGATATATCGATGAACTATCAAATTCTTGTAGTAGAAGACGATTTAGAAATTCAAGAATTAATTAAACAGTTTTTGATGACACAAAATTATACAATAGAGGTTGCTTCAGATGGGCTAGAGGGAATGAAACGATTTAATACACAACCCTTTGATTTAATTCTTCTGGATGTCATGATGCCAAACCTTAATGGATTTGAAGTTGCCAAAATGATCCGTAGTCAGTCAAACATACCCATTATTATGTTGACGGCTTTAGAAGAAGAACAAGATCAAATGAAAGGCTTTGATATAGGGATTGATGATTATATAACAAAACCCTTTTCATTTCATGTGTTAATAAGACGAGTACAAGCGGTTCTAAGAAGAAGTTGTAATCAAAATAGCGATAATCATTTAAATTTTAATGAACTGAATGTCGATTGTGACGGATATAAGGCTTATGTAAATAAAGTTGAAATACCGTTAACAACTAAAGAGTTCGAAATTTTACAACTACTACTTCATAATGAAAAAAAGGTACTTACTCGAGAAATTATTGTAGAAAAAATTTGGGGCTATGAATATGCAGGAGAAACAAGGATGATCGATACACATATAAAAAATTTAAGAAAAAAATTAAATATACCTTATATAAAAACAGTAAAGGGTATTGGATACAAAATCGATGAATAGGATTGTAAACATCATGAAGATGAAACGAATAACGTATAAGCTCTTTATGATCACCTCGCTCATATTATTATCTTTTGCAGTCTTGATTTATTTAACGTTATACTTCTTCCTTCCAACATTTTATGAACAATATAAAACGAATCAACTCCAATCTGGAATTGAGGAAATAATTGATGAATCTAAAAATTTAACAATCCAAAATGCGATTCCACTTTTGGATGAGTATACAAAAGAAAACAATGCCATCATTTACTTACAAACTAAAGAAGGAACTATTATATATTCGCCTTCATTTTTTATTCAGGGGGATACCCAACGACCAATACTTTCTGCAAAAACAGCGCCCTTACAAAATTCAGAAAACCTTAATAATGCATTTAATATTACTTTGCCCATTCAATTCCTAAATGAAGATAATTTAATGGTTACTGTATTTGCGACGTTCCAACCTATTGATGAAGCGACACAGGTCTTAGTCCGTTTTCTCCCATATATAAGTATCATTGTAATATGTATCGGGTTAGGAAGTGCCTTTTTATATTCAAGGTTCATTACAAAACCGCTCATCTACATGAATGAAGGTGCGCAAAAGATGGCCAACTTGGACTTTTCCGAAAACATCGTAGTTCGTTCAAATGATGAATTAGAGGAACTATCCAATAGCTTGAATGAGATGTCGAATAACTTGCAAAGAACTATGCTCGATTTACAAAAAGCAAATGAGCAATTAAAAGATGATATTGAAAGAGAGCGAAAGATCGAAACAAAACGCAGAGAATTTTTCGCAACAGTTGCACATGAATTAAAAACTCCGCTCACTGTTATGAAGGGATATTTAGAAGGGATGATTTATCATATCGGCCCTTATCAAAATCGTGACCTCTACTTAGAAAAAAACCACAAAATTATCGAAGGAATGGAACAATTAGTTCGAGAGATTCTAAGCATGTCTAAACTAGAACAAGATACCTTTAAATTACAATTGGAGGAAGTCAACCTTTTAGAATTATTAGATTCAATAACGAAAGATCTCGGTTATTTTGCTTCTGAAAAAGACATTCAGATTATTAAACAAATTTCTCCTAACATGAATGTACACACAGATCGTGATTTATTAGAAAAAGCTTTCAAAAACATCATTCATAATGCGATTACGTATTCACCGCACGGAGAAACAGTAAGTATAGACGTAACCAATCTCCAAAAAGAAAATCAGATTCAAATACAAGTGATGAATACAGGTGTCACAATCAAAGAAGAGGACATACAACAATTATTTGAGCCATTTTATAGAATCGAAAAATCGAGAAATCGGAATACTGGTGGGAGCGGACTAGGTCTTTATATTGTAAAGCAAATATTTGAATCACTTTCTATTACCTATTTAATGAATAATACCGAAAATGGTGTTCAATTTTTAGCTACCATTCCTAAAGGAAGATCATAGTATATATTTGGACTTAAACAACGCCGTCTAGTTAAAAAATATCAGTCAAAAGAGTGTCAAATTGTAAAGGTATTTGACACTCTTTTTTTATTGTTGTGGAAAAGAATAAAACGAATGCCATGATGTCAATAATAATATTTGACTGGACACTAAATGGTGTCGTATAATTAAGACACCATTTAGTGTCCTATTCATAAGGGAGAGGGGATTTTGAGCGAGAAAAATCTAGAGCGTGATGTTTATGCTGCGATTGCTGACCCAACAAGACGTCAATTAATACGCTTGTTGGCTGATGCAAAAGAATTACCTCTTCACGAATTAACGGCTCATTTTCAAATGGGGCGTACAGCAGTTTCTAAGCATCTGGCTATCCTTAAAGATGCTGATCTTGTAATTGCTCGAAGGGTTGGTAGAGAAACGAGATATCGGTTGAATGCCAATCCGTTGAAGGAAATTCAAGATTGGGTATCGTATTACGAAGAATTTTGGAAAGAAAGAATGGCTAAATTAAATCTACTATTGGAGGAAAAAAAATGAAAGCAGATGTATCTTTAGATTACCAATTTACAAGTACAATCGAGAAAGTTTGGAACGCATTAACGGATTCAGACACTCTTGAAAAATGGATATGGAAAAATGATTTTAAACCAATCGTCGGGCATAAATTTCAATTCCGAGCTGAGCCAAACGAATGGTGGGATGGAATTGTCAATTGTGAAGTGCTTATAGTGGATGAACCTCATACATTATCTTACACTTGGGCGAGTGCCGGAGAAATCACTACGGTTACGTGGACGTTGACACAAGGTGAAGATGGTACTACTAACCTACATTTTGATCAATCTGGATTTAGTGAAGCAACGAAAGCTCGTCAAGGAGCAATCGAGGGAGCTAAATATGCTTGGATTAACAATGGTAATCAGCTTGAAAAAGTGTTAGCAGAACTATAATCCATATGAATCGCTTTTATAAATATACCATTCTTCAACAATTCGACACTTTTCCGAACACGGGAAGCGTCATTTTTAACTTCTTTCAGAAGAAGTTGACACACATTTATGCCGAGGCTTAATTGATTGGCATGTCGATTCAAAAACACAGCAAATACTTCTGAAGTTGTGCTAACATGACAATACTAGATTGAATGGAGAGTATCCGATGAAAATAAATCAATTAATCGCTAACAATATTAACCGATTAAATGTCGACTTGCCGGAAGATCAATCATTAGGAATTGCTGGATTGTCCGGATCTGGTAAAACTACATTTTGCCAAGCAATTGGTGAAGAATCAAAAAAGCGTCTCGTTTCTTTATTACCAAAGGCTGAATATCAGTATTTATTCCCGTATATAATGGAAACGAATTTTAGTGCCATTAAGATGGAAGAAATGCCTTTAGTCCTTTTTCTCGGGAAATCATCCATTTCTGCCAATCCACGTTCGACGGTTGGTACTCATACCGGCGTTTTTAAAGAGATTCGTGAAAAGCTGGCAAATAAATTTGATCTTTCGCCAGAAGTTTTTTCCTTTAATAATGCATTAGGCTGGTGTCCTGCTTGTAAAGGGCGTGGTACGACTAAAAATGTCGAATGTAAAAAGTGTGAGGGTAAGCGCTATAATCCAGAGGTTGAGCAATATAAGTTTGAATTATGGGATCAACCACATAGTATTTCCGATATTAACAACTTGAGTATTGAAGCGATTTATTCCCTTTCAGAGGAATTAGCGATTAGCGAAGAAAGACAACGTATTCTCACAAATATTATCCAAATGAATATTGGTTACTTAACGTTAAATCGAATTATGGGGACTCTGTCAGGTGGGGAATTAACACGACTGTACTTGGCAGAATTTATGGCAGCTAGTGAAAATACGGTCATTATTATAGATGAAATTTCTGTTGGTCTTGATCATCAAACGCTGTTGAAAATTTTAGAGCAGATTAAACAATTGGGCTATAAAAACCAAATTTGGCTTATTGATCATTCTGATACAGTGCTAGATACAGCGGATGAGCAACTGTTCTTTGGACCTGGCAGTGGGAAATATGGCGGTAAAATTGTCGAAGTATCACCACGTCCAGAACCAGTCTTTTGGGAACGAAATCAGGTAATGCCTACAGACTATTATCAATTTCATGATCTTTACTGCCGTAATATTGAAATGGCTGACATTCAGATTCCTAAAAATAGACTCGTAACCGTTACTGGTGAGTCCGGTTGTGGGAAATCGACCCTTGTCAATGAGTGTATCGCTAAGGATTTCCAAAAACGATATCCGAAAGATAAATTGGTTATGGTAGGACAAGACCGCAACCAATCGATTACTAGCCGATCAACAGTTGCTACGTTTCTTGATATTAAAAAGAAAATGACGAAATACAGTGACGAAATTGATGATATTTTCCAACGTTCCATTGAGGACATTATCGATGAGCTTCCAAATGAAGACATCGCTCATAAACGCTTAAGTTTATTAATTAAGCTGGGACTTGGTTATTTGACGTTAGAAAGAAAAACACAATCCTTATCAACAGGTGAATTTCAATGCGTTCATTTAGTGTCTGAGCTGTTTTCGAATGCAAGAAACCCCCATACTTTATTTATTTTTGATGAGCCTTCCAAAGGTTTATCACAAAATATTTTAAACCAATTCATTGATAGTGTTAGGGATATTTTGCAAGATGAATCTGTCTCTATCATGATGATTGAACATAATGCCTATATGATGGAAAGCTCCGATTTCATCGTCGATTTTGGTAAAAGACAGCCGGAACCTGTTCGACATCTTGATGTTGTCAGTCATGATGATTATTTTAGTCAACATAACAAACCAAATAGTGTAGTTCCATTGCATATATCTTCAACTCTAAACTCTAAAAATGGTATTCATTACTTAGAAGAGAATCATATTAGCTATTTTAAAAATGCCGAAAACATTTACAAAGGTGGTATTTTAAAAAGCTTATCATCGATGGCCCGATTAATTTATGGTGAATACGAATCTGCAACTATTGCTCCTGTCGTCGCCAGTGATCTAGAAAGACACTTGTATAGTCAGTATAGTTTTTTATATGAAATAGGTGGTCTCATCAACCATATTGTGGCGTCACATCCGAAGAATAAAGATACAAGAAGCTTCGATTTCTTTAGTCAGGAAAATCATTGCCCAAGCTGTTCTGGCCGCCTGCAAATTGAAAAATTTGATTTTGATTTGGTCATTCAAGACAAAACAGTGCCATTTTGGGATGGCTTATTACATCCAGACGTGATGGAAGTATTAAACTATTATCAATATCCGAAATTGGAATTCCTGTTTGATGAGATTAAAAATGAACTGGGTCAAGATATTAGTAAAAGCTACAATGACATGACAGCAGAAGAAAGACATACATTCCTTTATGGTTATTGGGAAAAATCATTTTATGATAAAGCAACGAAGTCTTCGAAAAAATGGGAAGGGTTTAATTTGATCCTTGGACGTTATATGGTGATTTCGAAATCGATTATTAAAGAGCAAATGAAAGCATCGAAAGAGATGATTGCCTGTCCGATCTGTCAAGGAGCGGTGTTAAACCATAAGAAACCACTAACATTTGAGGACACTGATATTCGTGAGCTTATTCATCAACCGATTGATCAGGTTATAAAAACGATTGGCAATTTACCAGAGCTTGAAAAGCTAAAATCAATTGTCGGCGGTGATATGACACTTACAGAAGATGTCTCCTTACTTCCTAGAGAAACACAAGTGTCGTTGAAAATGCTGGAATTAGAACTCGCAAGCTTTGCTGGATATGAAATAGTCCTCCAAAATGTTTTACCATTCTGGGACAAAATAAAAGATAATATCGAAGCCATTAGCAGCAATAATCAAGTTACAATTTGTGATTTCGCCCATATTGACGAAACGAGAGAAGCCATTATTGATCAGTATTTCACGAATGGAAAATACAAAAAATTAACGTATGTTTATGAAGCATTTGGCTATAAAAAAATTGTTACACAAATTAATAAAATTAAAGCAAATCATAAATGTCCATTCTGTAGTGGGAAGAAAGTCATTTCAGAAGATAATCTCCATGATGGTGTTTATAAATTATCGGTACCATGTGTTCGTTGCTATGAAAGTGGCATCAATGATGAAGGACGTAAGGAAATTGTCGATGGCGTAGACGTGCAAACATGGCTAACCGGCAAAGTAAGCAATGTTGTGGCTGAAAACTTACGAACGGAGGCTGTTGCTAATATCCCTATTTTCAATCGTATTCGAGAGTTAAATAAACGAGAGATGATGGCGGTTTACCAATGCCTTGAGCAAAATAACTAAAGTAAGCCATATATTTTAAGAAAGTCACTTCAAAAACTCATTTGCAATAATAAATGCAAATGAGTTTTTATGTTATCCTGAGAAAGAGCTTGTAAAAAAGTTAGTAGAATAAAAGGGGAAAGATAGGAATGACAGAATTGATGGTCTGGAAAAATAATGCTCAAGGGCATCGTTTTATAGCTTCATTTAGCGGAGGAAAGGATAGTGTCTTAGCTTTATATAAAGCTATGCAGGTTGGAGAAGCGGTTGGACTAATCGTTATGATGGAGGAAGAAGGGAATCGTTCCAGATCTCATGGAATGCCTCCTGAACTCATACGTGCTCAAGCTAATTCTCTAGGTTTACCGGTATATACGGCAGCAGCAAGCTGGACAGATTATGAAAAAGTATTTATGAACCTTTTAGAAAAAGCTAAAAATGAAGGTGCAGAAGTTTTAGTAACAGGTGACTTAGATATGCCTGAACATGGCTGCTGGCATGACAAAGTTACAAAGAATGCTGGTTTAAAGTTAGGCATGCCTTTATGGGAAATGGATCATCGTGAAGCCGTCGATGAATTTTTAAACCTAGGATTCGTTACAATCATAGTCACTGTTAATTTATCATTAGGCATGCGAGAGGACGATTTAGGGCGAACATTAACCCACGAGTACGTGAAGGAGCTTGAAGCCCGCGGTATTGACCCTTGCGGGGAAGGTGGAGAATTCCATACTACAGTATTAGACGGACCAATTTTCAAACAGCCTATTCCAGTTCGTAAATGTGATGTTCTTAGAAGCGGAGAATATGCTTTTCTGCCTTTGGAATTAGATTAGATTGTAGTAATGGTAGATTCGATATAGCAGTATTAAAACTGAATAAAAAATATAAGAGCCTTACTACATTTTATTGTAGAAAGGCTCTTTCATGTTGTTTATTCCACACAATAAGTTAATTGAATAACGATTTAATAAATCATCTAAATACTTATCTATATTGTATTTTTAACTCTTATATTTTTAAACAAGTATTACAATAAACTAATAGATAATTAGTTAATCCATTGAACAACTTCTTCTCGACTTCGTCTTGATTTTTCACGGGCTGGTTCTTCAGATCGGTATCCGAACGCTGCCATAACCGATACACCAAATTTTTCACTATCTAATAATCCTTCATGTTCAAGCACTTCTGTTACTTTATCCATATTGAAACCTTCCATTGGACAAGAATCAATTCCGATTAATGCTGCGGCAGTTAACATATTGCCAAGTGCAATATATGTTTGTTTGCTAGCCCAGTCAAATAATGCTCTTTCACTTTCATACAACTTAAAATCAAATTCTTGGAAGTTTGCATACGCCTTCGTCATATTCTCTACGACAGTTTCAGGTAGCTTTTTAACATTCTTAAATAGATTTTGTACATAATCAGAATCAGCTTTTGCATCTTTTCGAGCAAGAAAAATTACTAAATGACTAGCGGTAGGAAGCTGACCTTGTCCTCCAAAACTAACTTCTTTTAATTTTTCTCTAATCTCCATATTTTGAATAACTAAAAATTTATACGGCTCAAATCCTAAAGAACTTGGTGATAGTCTACCTGTTTCTAAAATAAATTCGAAATCATCTTCTGAGATTTTTTTAGTTGGATCAAAAGCCTTCGTTGCATGTCGAAACATATATGCATTAATAATCTCTTGTTTTTTAATTGAATTGTTCATACTTATTTACCGCCTTCTCCAAATTTTTGTACACCCTAACCAACTTTTATAATTGGTTACTGGATAAATTGTAATTGATGATGTTAGTTTAGTAAAATAGATATAAATGAATGAAACGTTCAATAAAAGTGAACGTAAAAAGGAGAAGAATTACATGGAGCTTCGTCATCTTATGACTTTTAAAATGATAGTAGAGAAAGGTGGTTTTAAAAAAGCAGCCGATCAACTTGGATATGCGCAATCCTCTGTGACAAATCATATTAAAGAATTGGAAGAGGAACTAAACCAGCCTTTATTTGATCGCTTAGGGAAAAAGGTGATCCTTACTAATTTCGGAAAAGAGTTTTACCCTTATGCCATAAAAATTATGGATCTCTATACGGAAATTAAAGAAAAGGCAAACCGATTTGGTGAGCCAACAGGAAGTTTGACTATTGGGGCTTCAGAAGCCTTAACAAGCTACCGATTACCTCAAATTTTATTGGATTATAAAGAAAGATACCCCGAGGTGAACTTATCGATCACTTCTATTAACTATCGAAATATTCCTTTAGAACTTCAACAAGGAAATATTGATTTGGCGTTAGTAATTAAAAAGAATGATTGGAAAGAAAAAGATTTACACAGTGAACAAATTAAACAAGAACCAATGGTACTAATTACACCTTTAAAAGATAAACAAAAAGGAAACAGTAAGACCGTTCTTTATTCAGAACAAAATTGCACGTATAAAAGTATATTTAATGAGTATCTTTCAGAGTTTCAAATTGAGATTGAGGGAAGTGTAGATTTTGCAAGTTTAGAACCTATTAAGCAATGTGTTATGAATGGGCTCGGTATTTCTATGCTTCCTTATTTCACTGTAAAAAATGAGTTAGATAATCAGTTATTAAACGGGAAGATAATCAAAGATGAACAATACGCAATTTCTACATTTGTTACGTATCATAAAGATAAATGGGTTTCTCCAGCGATGGAGAGTATGATCGATTTAATCCAGTCTTATTCTAAGTATTGGGATTGATTTGATTTATATAGCTACTGATGATACCGTCAAGTAGCTGAATATTTAGGTGTTTTTTTACTGTCTATTACTAAAAATTTTGAGTAACTAAACTTTTAAAAGGGTCACTGGCGGAAAGTGACCCTTAAGAATGGGAGGTGTATAGGATTAGTTTGTATAATCCTATACATTTTGATTATGAAAGGTGGAATTTGCTATTAGCAATAACCTATAAAACTAGTACCGACAATAATCAATAGAATGAATAGAACAACGATTAGCGCAAATCTTGAACCTGAACCGTAATCACTACCGCTATATTCAGACATAGTAATTTCCCTCCTTTCAATATTCTATAATATGTATCGTTGATAAATGTATTTGCGGTATTTATCTCTTAAAACATAAAAATAAATATCCAGAGAATAATAATAAGATGATTTAATTCTTCACCTGTGAAAATATATATTTCTTTTGCACCCTTAAACAAATTTTAAGTAGAAGTAGGTGTAGGGGAATGGCTTCATCCACTGCAATGAAACGGCTATATCGGTGGTAATCAATAAACGATTAGTGAAAGCCCCCAGTAAAAAAACGTGCCAAACATGAGTAATAGATTAGAAAAAAGATTTTTTTTACTTTATATAAACACAAGGTAGATTCATTTTCTTAATATTTTGTATAATAACACTATTCGGTTTTATTTCGAAAGGGGAAACTATGATGCAAGGTTCTTGGAGAGCATTGGTATGGATTGGATTGTCAGAATTATGTGCTTTAAGCTTATGGTATAGTGCATCGGTGATCGCGCCCGAACTAATTACTATTTGGGAACTTGGCTCTAATTCAGAAGCTTGGCTTTCTGCTTCTATTCCTATTGGATTTGTTATAGGTGCATTGTTTAGTTCCTATTTTGGGGTAGCTGACCGATTTAATCCTCGAAAGGTTTTTGCCATTTCTGCCTTTCTAGGTGCACTTTTAAATACCTTGCTAATACTAGTCGATTCTGGCTTTTTCGGTATTCTCCTTAGGATTTTAACTGGCATAACCCTCGCAGGTGTTTACCCAATAGCAGTAAAAATGTTATCACAATGGTTTCCCGAAAAACGTGGGTTTGCTATCGGCATCTTAATCGCGGCATTAACTTTAGGATCATCATTGCCGCATTTTGTTGTGATGTTCTTTTCTTCATTAAGCTGGAAACTCGTGATCATTTGTAGTTCGGTATTGGCTCTTTTATCGGCTATTATAGTTACTTTCATGTTAGAAGACGCTCCCGTAACACCCCAAAAAACACCATTCTCGTTCAAGTTAATAAAAAAAGTAATGTTGAATAAACCAGTAATGCTTGCGAACTACGGTTATTTTGGCCATATGTGGGAATTGTACGCGATGTGGACATGGCTCCCTGCTTTTTTGACAGCTAGTTTTATTATCAATTCATCTGAAACGCCTTATTGGTTTATTGCATTATCCTCATTTATGTCAATAGGAATTGCAGGAGGGGTTGGGTGTGTAGTTGGTGGACTCATCTCCGATAAAATCGGAAGAGCCAATTTAACGATTATTTCTATGGTGATTAGTGCTATATGCTCTATAGTAATAGGTTTTACTTATGGACAATCGATTTGGTTAACGCTCATCATTTCTATAATTTGGGGGATGTCTGTCATATCCGATTCCGCCCAATTTTCTGCAGCAGTCTCAGAAATAGCCGAAGTTGAATATGTAGGTACTGCCCTTACTTTTCAAATGTGTATTGGTTTCCTAGTTACTATATTTTCAATTAATCTCATCCCTATAATTCAAAGAATCATTGGTTGGGAATGGGTCTTTACTATATTGGCGATTGGACCGATTTTGGGCATACTATCGATGGTCAAATATAGACGATACGAATTCAATGGGAAACGCGAGAATTAATGGATAAGAAATTGTTATTTTCATCAACAGGAAACGGTGATTGAATCTACATATTATACATTGGTACCAAGAGAATAGTTTTTAAGTCAGTACAAATTAGTACTGGCTTTTTTAATGGAGGGAGGGCATATGAAATGGTATTGCCTCAAAGTAAAAGAACGAAAAAAGGCATCTCATCCATGGATGAAACACCTTTTCATAAAGTTATTGAGCTGCTCGTTGGATAAAGGCGTCTAATTGTACTAGTGTGACATTGTCATTTACTCCGAAAGTATTGTCACCTTTACCAACCGTAATTTTATTAGAAGCAAGAATAGATACATAACTGTAAGCCCAATGCGAACTTGGAACATCAACGAATTGTACTGCTGTTCCTTGTTGTTTTAAACGGAATGCTTCCACTAAAACTTTTGATAATTGACCACGTGTCATCGGAGAACCTGGATTGAATTTTCCGTTTTGATCACCCGTAAAAACGCCGATTTTTCTAAGTGCTTCTGCAGCACCCGCATATTTAGACGATGGTGTTATATCTGGAAAACTTGAATTAGTGTTACTAGTATCTAACTTTAACTGCTTAGCTAGTTTAAGAGCTACCTCTCCACGTGATGCATAAACGCTAAAGTCGATTTCTGCATCTTTTACTTCTCCTTCAGAGAAGTTTGCTACGCGTTTTGCCCCTACGTAACGAGATCCCCAGTAATAAGGATCATTAAGTTTGTCGATTTTTACTCCAGAACTTGTAGTAGCTGAAATAAAATTGCTGTCACCTATGTATATGCCAACATGGGAAACGCCGCTTCCCGAAGTATTAAAGAATACAAGATCTCCAGACTTTAACTGAGCTTTCGCAATCGAAGTACCTTGCTGATATTGAGAACTCGATGTACGTTGTAGTGAAATACCTAACTTAGAATAAACGATTTGTGTATATGCTGAGCAATCTACACCTGTCTTAATATCCGTTCCTCCATATTGATAAGGTACACCTATATATGATTTTGCTGTATTCGTTAAATCTTCTACTGTTGCTGCTTTCGCATCATGAACACCCATGCCTGTGAAAAACATAAACGATGCAAAAATGGGAAGTAACCATTTTTTCTTCATGTAAACTTACTCCTTTCAAAAAGCTTTCAGTTTTTAATAAAGTAAGAATAGCATGAAACAGCCATGAGTTATTTTTCAATCATATTACCGATTACCGTTAAACAGCAAAATTGAAACCTTATTTTTAAATGTGTAAAACTTCTGCAATAATCATGGGCAATTTTACTAAAAATATTTTAAATAAATGGTTATAGAGGGTTTAAAGGGTTAATTTAGCGGTTCCATCCAACATAAAAACGTTAAGTGATTCATTGCTTTTCCACATATAATCCAATCTAGTGCTTTATGGCACTGTTGTCCTTTTTAGTTTATCGCCTCGTTTAATAGCTAGATTTTTATACTTATATACGAAGACTTTCTTTACGAGCTAGTTCACAAAGGGGGAAAAAGCAACTTTCATCCCCATTGTATTTTCATAAAGACAATTGGACATTCTCCATAAATTTTTCATATTTTTTATTTATACTAAATAATTGATGTGTTTAATTAAATAAGGAAGGATTGGTGAATGGCTTTGGCAGGAGAATTGAATTTGTTTCTTTCCTTTGCAGCAGGGTTATTATCGTTTATTTCCCCTTGTTCATTACCACTTTACCCAGCATTTCTGTCGTATGTTACGGGGATGTCCTTTAATGACCTAAAGGATGACAAAGGCGTATTTCATCGGAAAGCTTTGATACATACACTTTTATTTTTATTTGGTTTCTCTATAATTTTTTTGGCATTAGGACTCTCTACATCTTTTATAGGCACTCTTTTTATTATGCATAAAGATTTGCTGAGACAAATTGGCGCTATTATTATCGTAATATTTGGTTTGATCATTTTAGGTGTTTTGAAGTTCGATTTTTTACTTTCAGATAAGAGAATACAGTTTTCGAAAAGACCTAAAGGATATTTTGGTTCTATTCTTATCGGTGTGGGCTTTTCTGCTGGATGGACTCCGTGTACTGGTCCAATTCTTGCCGGAGTGATTGCATTAGGCATATCCGATCCTAGTAGAGGAATGTTATATATGCTATTTTATGTACTTGGTTTCTCTATTCCATTTTTAATTATGTCTCTATTTATTGGGAAAATGAAAATGTTTCAAAAACGAAGTGCTCTCTTTATGAAAATAGGTGGTGTGTTAATGGTTATTATGGGAATCATGTTATATTTTGATATGATGACTAAAGTGATCGCATTTTTAACACCGTTTTTAGGAGGCTTTACAGGATTTTAGACGATATATAACGCGAGATAAGGAGGAGCATGCAATAAGGTGAATAAAATCTCTACTAAATTAGCAGCTAGTTTTTTTGTTGTCGTGCTAATTATGGAATTATTTCTTATGTTTTACCTACATCGAAATATTATTAAGTCGAAAGTTGAAGAAGAACTAGTCAGTTTATTAGCAAATGGAGAAAATCATAGAGATGTATTACTCGAGAATTATTCAGATATGACTATAAAGCATATCGTGTTAATGGAAAAGAATAAAGATCGAGAAGTCATGATCACAGATAAAAATGGGCGTATTATTGGTCGTTCCACTTTAAATAACACAATAATAGAAGAATACATGCCTTTAGTAAAAAATCTAAGTAAAAAAAAGGATCAAATACTAGTAGCAGACTGGCGAAACTCCCCATATATAGTCAGCGCGCACCCTTATAACATAAATAACAACCAATCTGGTTATGTGGTCATGTTTCAAAGTACAAGTGCTATCAAAGAAATGGTTCATAATTTGAATAAACACTTTTTCATATCTGGTATTACTAGCATTGTTGTTCTTCTTGCTATATACGCATTATTATCGAAAGTTCTAACGAGACCATTAATCCGTATGAAAGCAGCTACTGAAAAATTAAGTCATGGTGACTTTAATGTAAGTCTAGCTGATATAGGAAAAGACGAACTTGGTGAGTTAGCAAAATCGATTCAGAAGTTAGCCGATGATTTAGAAAGGTTACAAAAAGAAAGAAATGAATTTCTAGCATCAATAGCGCACGAATTAAGCACACCCTTAACATATTTAATTGGGTATTCAAAAGTAGCGATGCGAGAAAATTTGAACGAAAATGATCGAAATCACTATCTTGAAATTATTACAGAAGAGTCAAATCGAATGAAGGAACTTGTAAAAAACTTATTAGAATTAGCAAAAATGGATCAAAACACGTTTAGTGTGTCAAAGGAATATTTTTCTGCACATCTATTTTTAGATCATATATGTAAACGAGTTGCTCCTTCTTTTGACATGAATAACATAAAGTTAATTCTTGTTTGCGAAGAGGATTTTGACATATACGCAGATTCCATACGACTGGAGCAAATCATGCTAAATTTATTAGATAATGCTATGAAGTATTCAGATAAAAACACGAGAGTAATAATAGAAGCAATGAAACAAGAAGAAAGAACAGTAATAAACGTAATTGATGAAGGGATCGGTATTCCTTCAGACGAACTGGAATTGATTTTCGAAAAATTATACAGAGTGGAAAAATCACGTTCGCGAACTTTTGGGGGTTCAGGAATAGGACTTGCTGTAGTTAAAGAACTAGTCGAGGCCCATGGCGGTACAATTAAAGTGAAAAGCAATTTAGGCAAAGGCAGTACATTTACAATCACAATATAGAAGGGGATAGGAATATACATGAAAACAATTTTATTAGTTGATGATGAACTAAGAATGTTGGATTTAGTAGAGTTATTTCTATTGCCATATGGTTTTGATTGCATAAAGGAAACAAGTGGCATAAACGCAATTGAGCTCGTAAAGAAAGAAGACATAGCTCTTATCATCTTAGATGTTATGATGCCCGAAATGAATGGATGGGAAGTTTGTGAAGCAATCCGCGAATTCTCAAATGTTCCAATTATTATGCTAACGGCACGATCCGATAAAGTAGATTTAGCAAAGGGTCTAAATACAGGAGCGGATGATTATATTTCGAAGCCTTTTGACGAACGAGAGTTGGTTGCAAGAGTAAATGCGATACTACGTCGAACTTATCGTGATGAGAATAAAATTATTCGTTACAAAGATTTCACATTGGATAAAGAAACATACTCCTTACACTATCAAGATTTAACTGTTCAGCTGACATTAAAAGAATTTAATATTATAAAAACTTTAATTTCTCGACCATCTAAAACGTATACTAGAGAAGAATTATTACGTTCTGCATGGGAATATGATGCTGATATCGATACACGAACAATAGACTCTCATATTCGAAATTTAAGAGAAAAATTAGTGAATGCTGGTTTTCCAAGTGATAATTTTATTAATACCGTTTGGGGAATCGGATATAAATGGGGGTAAAGAAGCGCAATGTATCTATAAAATAATGTTATTTAGATGTCCATTAGTCAATTTTGACATGGATATCTTTTTTTATTGTCCGAAGGGCTATCATGATGTTTTTTAAGTATGATCTTGTAACTCCATAATTTCTTCATATTTATTTGCTACAGTTAGTTTGTATTGAAATGCAAGGAGGAAACATCATGAAACCTAAATTTTTGATTACTTCTCTATTAGTGAGTAGTGTGATCATTGGAGGATGTAGTGCTAGTAGTTCAAAATCAGATGAAACGATGGACCATTCTAAGATGACAAAAGAAGAAATGTCGAATATGGAGGGGATGGATCATTCCAATATGTCGGGAAAAGATATGGAAGCAATGAATGGACACGAAAGCCACACGAATCCATTAGCATTAAATCATTCGACTGGAGAAAATGAACTAGCTCTTCCACCTTTACTAGAAGCTAAAGATGGCATTTTTACCATTACTGCACAAGAAGGAACAAGTGAAATTTTCAAAGGCATTAACACCGAAACATATGGCTATAATGGCTCGTATTTAGGTCCTGTCATTAAAGTGAATGAAGGCCAAAAAGTAACGTTTAAAACAAACAATCAACTATCAGAGCCAACGACATTTCATTGGCATGGTGTAGATATACCAGGAGAAGCAGACGGAGGTCCACATCATCTATTACAACCTGGAGATACGAAAAATGTGAAGTTTACAGTAAAACAAGGAGCATCCACATTATGGTTTCATCCTCATCCTGTAGGAGCGACTGCAGAACAAGTATATAAAGGGTTAGCAGGATTAATATACGTGGAAGATGAACATTCTAAAAAGCTAGGCTTACCAAGTGAGTATGGTGTGAATGATTTCCCTTTAGTATTCCAAGATAGAAAATTTGACGATAATAAACAATTAAACTTTAAAGCTGCAATGAATGAGGATGGTACTATAGGTGATACTTTGTTAATAAATGGCACAGTTAATCCTAAGCTAACAGTTGGCAAAGAAAAGGTCCGTTTACGTTTATTAAACGGTTCAAATGCTCGTAACTATACATTTAAATTAAGTACTGGAGATTCATTTCAACAAATAGCTACTGATGGTGGTTTTGTAAATAAACCAATTTCGATGAATGAACTATCATTAACGCCAGGCGAACGTGCAGAAATTATTGTTGATTTTTCAACATACAATGAGTCAACGGATATAGCTTTAATGAATGAAGAAGATACTAAATTACTGTCATTTAATATCGTCGATAAAAAATCAGCAACCTCTAGTAATTCTCCAAAAAACTTAAATAATTATGTAGTAACCGATGAGGAAAGAAAATTGCCTGTTTCTAAAAAGCTGGAACTTTTCGGAATGGGGAAGATGGTCACTATTAATAATAAACAATTTGATATGAATCGAATCGACTTTACGCAAAAACAAGGAGAGACTGAGATATGGGAAATTTATAATAAACCAGATATGATGGGTGGCATGACACATCCATTCCATATACATGGTACTCAATTTAAAATTCTTTCCATTGATGGGAAAGAACCTCCGACAAACGAATATGGTTGGAAAGATACTGTCGCAATAGATGCTGGAGAAACAGTAAGATTAGCTGTGAAATTTAATAACAAAGGCATTTACATGTTCCACTGTCATATTCTTGAGCATGAAGAAAATGGTATGATGGGGCAAGTTAAAGTGGAATAGTACTAAATAATTAATGGAACGAAATGTCTTACGGTTTGAAGCCCTTTACAAAATGATGATTTGTAGAGGGCTTTTTCTATTGAAAATTAATAAAAATGCTAACATAAGACCAATTTACTATATTTTAACAAAATGGTTTTGTGGTATAATATCCCTAAGAAAGGAGTGGTAATTTTGGGAAATCGAAATCATTTTAACGTAATAAAATTTCTAGTCAGCTTATCTGTTATATTATGCATGATAAGTTATCCGGTTATTACCTTTGCTGAAACACTTGATACTCAACCTAGTGAAAAAAGCAATTCGAATGACATTGACACGGGTATAGCAAACTTGAACTACAATAACAACGAGGTTTTAGCAGCAAAAGGAGAGAAGATTGATAGTTTCGTTCCAAGAGAAGGTATTAACTCAAATGATAAATTTATAGTGGTGGAACGAAATAAAAAATCACTTACAACCTCACCAGTGGATATTTCAATTATCGATTCTATGGCGAATCGTACTTATCCAGGTGCATTACAACTTGCAAATCAAGCTTTTGTAGACAATCAACCTAGTTTATTAGTGGCGAAAAGAAAACCGCTAAATATTAGCATAGATTTACCTGGCATGAAAAGAGAAAATACTACGACCGTGGATAATCCTACATATGGTAATGTTTCTGGTGCAGTAGATGAGCTAGTATCTACTTGGAGTGAAAAATATTCAACAACCCATACTTTACCCGCTAGACTACAATATTCAGAGTCTATGGTTTATAGCAAATCACAAATAGCAAGTACGCTAAATGTGAACGCCAAAGTTCTTGATAATTCACTAGGAATTGACTTTAATGCCATCGCTAATGGAGAGAAAAAAGTGATGGTTGCGGCATATAAACAAATATTTTATACAGTAAGTGCAGAACTACCTAACAATCCATCAGACCTTTTTGATGACAGTGTGTCTTTTGAAGAGTTAACACGTAAAGGGGTAAGTAATGACGCTCCTCCCGTTATGGTGTCAAATGTAGCTTATGGCAGAACAATTTATGTAAAATTAGAAACAAGCTCTAAGAGCAAAGATGTACAAGCTGCATTTAAAGCCTTACTAAATAATGTGAATACGAATGTAGAAACAAGTGGACAGTATAAAGATATTTTTGAAGAAAGTTCTTTTACTGCTGTAGTATTAGGTGGAGATTCACAACAGCATAATCAAGTTGTCTCAAAAGACTTTAATGATATTAGAAAAATAATTAAAGATAATGCAGAATTTAGTCTTAAAAATCCAGCATACCCAATATCCTATACAAGTGTTTTCTTAAAGGACAATTCAATTGCTGCTGTCCATAATAATACAGATTATGTCGAGACGACATCTACAGAATACTCTAAAGGCAGCATCATCCTTGATCATTATGGAGCATATGTCGCTCAATTTGAAGTTGCATGGGATGAATTTTCATATGATGAAAATGGTAAAGAAGTGCTATCTCATAAAACTTGGAATGGAAACTGGAAAGACAAAACAGCTCATTTCTCTACTGTAATACCACTTCCACCTAATTCGAAAAATATAAGAATTTATGCGAGAGAATGTACAGGTCTCGCATGGGATTGGTGGAGAACAATTATTGATGAATACAATGTTCCATTATCTAAAGAAATAAAAGTTTCAATTGGAGGAACTACATTACACCCAACAGGTACTATTAATTAGGTACCTATCATGATTCAATCTAAACTAGGACTTGAAGCGGGTGAATTGTCAAACTAAGTATTAAAAATACGATCATCCATCCTGGATAAACAAACGGCTGAGACTCTTGTTATACAAGAACTCAGCCGTTTCTATGTTCACAATTAGAAAGAACACCCACAAAGAATGTAGCAAGTGTTGTAGAAAGAAATTTTACCTTTATTACATAATACGGAAAATGTTTTGTAACGTAGTTTAAACGAGCTCGTCGAATGGTAAGGAGGGATGTGCATGAAGACATATTTTTTATATGTAGTAGCTCTTTTAGGACTTACTTTTATAATGGGATGTTCAAATGGATTGTCGGGAGAAAAGCCTCCTAAATCCTTTATAGAGATTGAAAATAAAAAATTTGAAACTACACTCGGTACTTATTGTTGGCAAAATGGATGTGTTGATACTGCTGGACCAATTGAACTTTTAGAAGGCCAAAAGCCCATAAAAGTTCAATCAGGTGAAACTATAACGCTTGTAATGGACTATAAAATAAAACCGAATGAATTTCATGTTGCACAAATAAGTGGTAACAAGGAAACTGATGTCGTGGTCAAAGACAATCGTTTTACTGCACCTACACAACGTGGCGTATATTATTATTCTTATGGCGTTTGGTGGATGGATGAAAAGCAGGCGAATGTATCTAATGGCGACGCTTTCTATGCCTTTGTTTTAGAAGTAGAATAGCTATTACATTATAAAGCGCCGTATGGATCAGCTACAGGTGAAAAAGTTGTGAATATGAATGGGGGAAGCGATGATCTCGAAGCGGTGTTATGGTTAATACCTGAAGAACTATTAAGCCACCCCCATTTAAAGGAAAGCATTAAACTTGGCATGCGTTGATTCAAATTCATTTGTCATCACTGCTTTAAATTAATCATAGAAGTAAAGTAGTTATACATAAATGGAAGGCTTTGTAATGAAAAAAAGGATATATATTGTAAGACATTGTGAAGCACAGGGGCAACCACCAGAGTCACAACTTACGGAAAAAGGATTGATACAAGCAAACTATTTATCTGAATTTTTCTCAAATAGAGAAATTGATCGAATTATTTCAAGTCCTTTTTTACGTGCAATTCAGTCAGTAGCACCGATTCGTGAGGAAACAAACATAGACATAGAGATTGATGAACGTTTATCAGAACGTACACTAAGTACTACGGATTTACCTGATTGGTTTGAAAAACTTAAAGCAACATTCAATGATTTGGAGCTGAAATTTCAAGGTGGAGAGTCAAGTAAAGAAGCTATGAGCCGAATAGTAACAGTTGTAGATGAAATTTTTAAAAGTGAAGCTGAAAACACAATAATCGTTACTCATGGAAATTTAATGTCTCTTCTGCTAATGCATTATGATAACAGCTTTGATTTTGATTGCTGGAACAGCCTTAGTAACCCTGATGTGTTTTTATTATATTACACAAACAATGAAGTAAATATAGAACGTTTATGGCAAGAAGAACTAATAGAAAAATAGTAAATTTAGGAATGTCTCCACTCACCAAAGTTTAAAACAAAAAAGCAGATTTATTCTACCCGTTTTGTAGAGTAAATCTGCCTTTTAGTTTTAGCCGCAATGACCTTTGGGAAAGACTGTTTTCTCAAATCTTCAACTAAGCATCCGGGCTATACGTTTATATAGCTAGCAAAAGTGAAAATAGTGTAATTCTTAATTTTGTCATACTCTATTTTGTACTAACGATGATTTCTTGGGTATTTCGAAAAGTGGAACAGAAAATAAAAGCGGTTCGAAAGCTATAGTTACTATGATAGAAGAATAGGAGCCGATGCAAAAGGTGAACGACTTTAAAGGTTCATCTAGCTAGGGTAAAATGTCTATTTTCGTGAAGATTAATCTTGGTCTAAGGCAACTTATTTTTACGCTCGAATTTTATTTAGTAATGGTGAAAAAGATTGCTGTAGACCCACTCGATATTCGTCTGATATCATAGTTGAGTATTAATTGGAGGAAGAAGAGTAAAGAGTATTTGAGAATAATTCTTCCCACATTTTTTATGGATAAAACTCTTACTCGGAGGAGATATAAATGGTTAGTGAGAGAGAACAAATTAGCAAAAAGGTTGCATGGATTGCACTTATATCCAACGTAATTCTTATGGTAGGTAAAATCTTCTTTGGTCTTTTTGGGGGAAGTGAGGCCGTTTTTGCAGATGGTATTCACTCTGGAGCAGATGTAGTTGCTTCGATTGCTGTGCTAGCGGTGGTTGGTATTTCTAATAAACCACCTGATAAGGATCATCCCTTTGGGCATGGTAAGGCGGAGGTTATTAGTGAAGCAATCGTTGGAATTATTTTAATATTAGTTTCACTATATATTTTAGTAGAAGCGATTTTAGCATTTTTTGATAAACCTAGCGTACCACAATACAGTGCATTGATTGCAGCTATTATTTCTTACATAGCGAAAGAAATACTATATAGATACTCTATAAAACAGGGGAAAAAGTGGAATAGTAAGGCGATTATAGCGATTGCGTTAGATCATAAAGGTGATATTGTTGCTTCACTTGCTGCATCTATTGGTGTCCTCTTAGCGATAATAGGAAATGCCATTGGATGGACATTTTTGTTATACGCTGATGCTATTGCCAGTGCTTTAGTAGCTTATTTTATTTTTAGAATCGCAATGGAATTAGTTAAACCTTCTGTTGACGTTTTAATGGAAAAAAGTGTAGATCAGGAACTTTTAGACGATTATGAAGCTACTATTCATGAATTTAATCAAGTGCAACGAATAGACAAAATTCGTGCAAGAGAACACGGTCACTATAAGCTTCTCGATATTCGTCTATCCCTTAATCATGATTTAACAATTAAACAAGGTCATGATATTGCTCGTGACATAAAAAATGCGATATTAAAAAAATACCCCGATGTCGGGGAAGTCCTTATCCATGTAAATCCATACTATATGGAACCTAATCAAGAGTAGTGCTACCGAGTTGCACAACTTGAACTGGTGGCGCTACTATCTATGCAGCTATTGCTTGTTTTATAGCTTAAATAAATGTTGCGTCCATATGATAAAAACAAGAAGCCTTCGAGTAAAAGGCTTCTTGTTTTTTCTTTGCTTATCGACCAAGAGGCTATAGAACTGTTCCATGTATCACAAAAAAGAGTGTCTTCAAAGTTCAACTTTGAAACACTCTTTTTTGTGATATCCAATATAAGGTGGAAGGGAAATCATTACACCGTTGATTTTTTGTCATTAAGCACGCTTTGTGTCCTACGATTGATAACATTTAAGAGTGTAATATACTTTTCGAAATCTTCAGCTGTAAACTGCTCGAGGTTCTTCAGATAATTTCGATACTCCTCTAGATCTAGCTTCTTATGATAGTCATAAACTAATTTGCCTTTTGGTGTTAATTCAATATTCAATTCTCGATAATTGTCCGGGTTTCTATATTTAACGACTAAATCCTTTTTAATTAATTTATCAACCATTTGAGAAACGGCACTTTTAGTACAATTTTTAATTTCCGCAATTTCGGAAGTAGTAGTTTTTACTTGATCCCCAATTACGTTGAGTGTATGAACCTCAATCATATACAATTCATCATCTATTCCATATTTCCTCGGAATACTTTCATATGAATTAATTACCCTAGACGTCTCATAAATCGTTTCCATTAGTTCATAAAAAATCTCTTCTTTATCCACAATGTATCCTCCTCTCCAGAATTAGAGGCAAATATAATTTTATTTTACCATCTGTTTCGAATCTATATATTTTTTAAAAAATTCTGAAATCTATCATTGACCATTTTACAGTTAAGGTGTTAAACTGAGAAAAATTTAATCTAAACGATTTTAAAACTGAGATTAAATAGAAAATTTGAACACAATCAAGAGGAGGGGAAGAGTTGAAATATAATTTTGATGAAGTGGTTAATCGTCGAAATACGTATTCTTTAAAGTGGGATGGCGAAGATTTCATTAAAACAATGGGTTATACAGAAAGGTATGACTATGAGACCATTCCACTATTTACAGCTGATATGGATTTGCCTGTACCGCAACCCTTGATCGATGCTCTTCATAAAACGGTGGATCATCGTATTTTTGGATATTCTACTTTTCCAGAGGCGTACTATGAATCCATTCAGCATTGGTTTATTAAGAGACATGATTGGACTATCAAAAGAGAAGAGATTGTATATAGCCCTGGAACTGTCCATGCTTTGAATATAGCTGTAAAAGCATTAACTAAGCCTGGTGATGGAATTATCATACAACGACCTGTTTATCCGCCATTTACTACTACGATCGAAGAAAATGGAAGAGTCGTTCGAAATAATGCGTTGAAATGTGACGCTGAAGGTTATTACACAATTGATTTTGAGGATTTTGAAGCAAAAGCAAAAGAAGAAAATACTACAATGTTCATTCTCTGTAGTCCTCACAACCCTACTGGAAGGATTTTAACATATGAGGAACTAAACAGGCTTTCAACTATTTGTGCGGAAAATAATGTGATTATTATAGCTGATGAAATTCATGGGGATCTCATTAGAAAAAGCAAAAAATTTTTACCAATCGCAAAAGTTGCTAAGGGTACGAACCATATCATCACATGTACAGCCATTAACAAAACATTTAATGTTGCTGGTCTGCACTGTACAAATGTAATTATTTCAAACCCCGAAATTAGAAAAAAATTTAGCGACACAATGGGGACGCAGTTACCATCACCGTTTACAATTGCAGCGCTTATAGCTGTTTACAACGAAGGAGAAGAATGGTTAGAGCAACTAATAGATTATATTGACGAAACAATAGTGTATGTGAAAAATTTCTTAGCTAAAAAAATGCCTACAGTCAAAGTGAGGATCCCTGAAGGTACATATGTAATGTGGATGGATTTTAGTGGGTATGATCTTTCAGCTCAAGAAGTTCATGATCGTATTTATAACAAAGCCAATGTCATCCTTGAAGATGGCCACTTCTTTGGAATAGAAGGTGAAGACTTCCAAAGAATTTGTATCCCTTCGCCAAGATCCCTTATACAAGAAGCACTCGAAAGAATCGCAATAGAATTTCAAGATGTCGAAACTAAAAATCATTTGGAAGAGGTGTATAGATAATGAAAATGATCGAATTGGAGCTTGATGCATGTAAAGCTGCAAAAGAAATAGAGGGTTATGTAATCGAGATAAGAAGAGATCTCCATAGACACCCTGAAATTGGATTACATGAAGTACGGACAATGAAAGTGGTGACAGACGAATTAATTAAATTGGGCGTTGATTACGAAATCGTTTCTGATGGAGGGATTATTGGTTATATCGAAGGGAATCAACCAGGAAAAACGTTAATTCTTAGAGCAGATCTAGATGCATTGCCGATGAAAGAAGAGGAAAATAACTTAAAAAAGAAAAAAGTAGTATTTTCTGAGACTGATCAAGCTGCTCATACTTGTGGCCATGATGGTCATACAGCAATGCTTTTAGGTGCAGCAAAAATCTTGACTCAAAACAAAGATAAAATTAAAGGAAGAGTACTTCTCGCTTTTGAACAAGGGGAAGAAATGGGCGGAGGAATTTATAATCTCTGTAAACGATTACACGAAATCGGAGGAGACGGAATTTGGGGAATCCACTTAAAATCTGATCTTCCGACTGGGAAAATATCTATTGACCAGGGCCCAAGAATGGCCGCTTCTTTTGTTTTCAATGTCTTAATAAAAGGAAAAAGCGGACATGGTTCAAGACCAGATTTATCAGTTGCTCCTTTAGATTGCTTTACCGATTTTTATAACAATTTAAAAGCGATGCGGTTAAATACTTTAGATCCCTTTAAAACCATTACCTATTCAATTGGAACGATTATTTCAGGTTCCGCAGCAAATATTATTCCAGAAAGTTTACAGTTTTCAGGAACAGTCAGGTATTTAGATGTTGATCAAGGTGCCCATGCAGCAAAAGAATTTAAGAGAATTCTAGAAAAAGTATGTGACCTGCATAATTGCACCTATGAATTTATTATAGAGCCTAAAGAATCGGACTTAATCGTCTACAATCAAAAAGAATGTGCACAGATTGCGATCGATGCAGTGAAAAAGGCAATTGGTACAGATACATTACATTCAATTCCCGCTTGGATGGCATCAGAATCATTTGCGTTTTATGAAAAGTACTTCCCAGGTGTGTTTGCATTCATTGGAATAGAAAACCTTGAAGAAGGGATAGGGGCTGAAACCATAATGGTTTCTTTGACTTAGATGAAGATGCTTTAAAACTAGGTGTGGCGGCAACAGTACAATATACAATCGATTTTCTAAATTACAAAAACCAATTTGAATTTACTCCTGATAAAAGAGATATAAAGAGTCTATTTATTGATAATGGATTCCAACAATTAATAAATGAATAAAAAAGGAGATAGGAATAATGACACGAAAAAAGCTCTGTTATTTGCTCACGTTCATTGCATATTTTGGGATGCCTTTAGGAATTCCCTTTATTAAAAGTACCGAGCCATATATTTTGGGTCTCCCATTTTTATTATTTTGGATGGTTTTATGGATCTTTTTAGGAACTGGTTTAATGATTTTAGTTCATCGTATAAATCCTGATGCAAAAGAGGAGGTGGAATAATATGATCATTTCAGTTGGAATCATTGCCATCTTCTTAGTGATTGCTTTATTTTTAGGTATTGCGGCAAGTAGAGGTAAAGATATGAGCCTTGAACAATGGAGTGTTGGAGGCCGTGGATTTGGATCTATCTTCATTTTCTTATTAATGGCTGGAGAAATTTATACTACAAATGCATTTTTAGGAGTAAGTGGTTGGATGTATGGAAAAGGTGGCGTAGCATTTTACAATATCGCGATGCTGAACTATGTAATTGCTTACTGGTTAACACCTAAAATATGGGCTTATGGAAAGAAACATAATTTATTATCTCAATCTGACTTTTTTGAACAGGCATATAACAGTAGAATTCTCGGCACACTCGTAGCCATTGTAGGGTTAGTAGCATTAATTCCTTATTTAATCATTCAATTAAAAGGGCTTGGCATTATTGTTTCCGAAGCTTCCTATGGAGCGATTGATCCGAAAATAACAATTTGGATTGGCACAATTGCAATGATTGCATATGTTATGGTTTCAGGAATTCATGGCTCGGCTTGGACAGCTGTAATAAAAGATTTTCTTATTCTTGGTGTTGTGATATTCCTAGGTATCTACTTACCTATACATTATTATGGTGGGATTCAACCAATGTGGGAAGCAATCGAAGCTGTTAAACCAGGGTTTTTAACACTTCCAGACTCAGGTTTTAGTGCCTCATGGTATATTTCAACGATCATGTTAACATCGTTAGGGTTTTATATGTGGCCGCATACATTTGTTGCTACTTTTTCAGCGAAAAGTGGAAATGCCTTAAGAAATAATGCGATTATGCTTCCTATCTATGCATTATTTTTATTATTTATCTTATTTGTTGGAGCAGCAGGGTTATTAACTGCCATTGTACCAGGTTCATTGATTTTGATGTCTGCAGCTACATTGCTTGCGAAAAATGTCGTAAAACCTATTCGACCTCAAACTACCGATCAACAAATTGGTATCATTGCTCGTTATTCCGTTCCAGTAATTGCACTTGTAGCACTATACTTCACTTTTAGTGGTGGCGGAGCAATTACGTTATTATTCTTAATGGGGTATGGACTAGTTACTCAATTTGTACCAGGGGTTGTATGTAGCCTTTTGAAGAAAAATCCATTAACTTTACAAGGTGTCTTTGCTGGGATTATCGTAGGTGTTACGATTGTGGGTTGGCAAGCAGCTACAGGTGCTCATTTAAGTAAGCTGTTTCCAAGCTGGCCATCCTATATACAAGATATCAACATTGGTTTCCTTGCACTGAGTGTTAATATTTTAGTAAGTATAACTGTTAGCGCATTTACAAGGAAAGTAACTGTTCAAAATGTATAACTACACATAAGTAAACTACTAAAATCAATGGTCTACCATGAAAATCGGGGACTTTCCAATACTAGATTATTTCGACATCACATATAATCAAGGGAATGTAGTTATTGTAATGTTTTAGTAAGTAAGAAACATTCAGTAGCCTTATTGAAAAGCTGCTTTCATACAGCGTGGAGCCAATATAAATAGCACTTTTTTTCTCCCCGCAGGAAAGGTGCCAACCATAAAAGGTCGTAAAAGTTCAATCATATTTATGCTCGCTCTTTGTTAACGGATATCTATCGCTAAAATGATTCGAAAAGGCACTGCAAAAATAGCAACAATCTTTGAGAAATGCTATTTCGTATGGATTGTTGCTATATAGATATCCAAATAGCCTTGATCAAGTTTTTTAGAAGTAATTTATTTTTGTTCTTGATAATTAATGGCCTCTTTAAATTCTTCGGTAGTGTAGATATTATAAAACATATTTCTACTATTTACGTTTGCTATTGTCCCTGTAAATGTATTGTCTATCCATAAATAGTATTCATCATCGTTTAGTTTGATCTTATATTGCGGGACTACATTGTTATCTACTTCACCAAACTCTCTAGCCTTTTTAAACGTTTTCTCTATAATTTTAATATCCTTTGCATCGGATATTAACTGTAATGTGTCGGGTTTTTCTTCTTCGAAATTAATTAATTCTTGAATTTCTATCGTTTTTGATTTTTCTTCATTACTGTTACAAGCCACTAACCACATAGTACAAATAAATAAAAACAAAATTGTTTTTAACTTCACCTTACCTTCACCTCTTATATACTATTTCTTCGCCATAATCGTTGAATTAATATATTCCCTTATAAGCACTTCTTCACATTGTAAGAAAACACCTGCTTTATCCGACAATTTAAAATTCTACTTATCTAAAATCAGGGAGCAACAACCTATAGTAAAAGAGCTATTAAATAGTTCTTCTAGATTTTATTTAGTTTCTTCATCAAATACTTCATTCAAAATAATCTTATCAACATTTTTTGCTTTCATTTTTGATGTAATTGATGGAAAGTAGCAGTTAACTTAATTGCTTATTGATGTATCTGTATGTATATACGTATGCATTATTGTATTGTTTAAAGGCTGCCAAGATACTTTGAAAAAGCAAGTATCCGTGAGAAACAGTGTTTGAAACAAGTGGTTATGGTGTTATGTAGTTAGAGACTACTTTTTGTAAATATCAAAAAAGAGTATAAAAGCGAATTTTTTCATATTAAAATTCCAAAAACATTCGTGTTATTGCTATAAAAGTGCGATTTGTCCATCGGCTGGATACTTTTTAGATGAAATAAAACACGAATATTAAATTTGAAAATTATTTAACGTAATTAAAAAATGCCATAAGTGATGTAACGTGAAGCGGGTGGGTGGAAGGTCTGTCTTTTTTATCACATTTTTAAAAATATCATGCAAATCGTGCGGATCTAATGATTTTGTTTTATATTCAGGAAACTAGTTCTGATGGATCTGAACTTGAACTGATCTTAAAGTTGCTTGATCAGTTACTAGAAGCGGGATAATGTGTGGGTGAAGAGACAATATCCAAATAAGTTCAGAACGGCTCAGACGTAGGGATGCAGCTGTACCTATATGCTGACCCATAGAGAATGGATGTCTTTTGGGGGCATTCAAAATCGTCTGTTCATTCAGCAGTATAGTAGGATAAGATCAGGCGCTCCTAAAAAGTGAGTACCTGGTCTTTTTGTGTTTAATTTATCTAGCTTGTTCTTTTTCAAAATTGCTACGAACCTTAATGAAGGGGTAATGATAAGCCGACCAATAACCATCTTCGTAGATTAAAGCGCACAGATGTAATTGCGTTGGAAATAACCAATCTTTAGTTCTATTAAGACGTAAAATTAAATTGGAATTTAAGGGGTAAACCATTTTGAAATTTAGCCAACGATAAAAGTATAAATCGCCCTAAAGCGGACAATTTAATAGTTATTGGAGGAAAGTACATTGGCAAAAGAAAAGCTAAAGAAAGAATTAGAAGTACCTGAAGAAAAAGAGCAAAAGAAAGAACAAAATGAAAATAAAGAAAAGCAGTAAAAAATGAATGCTATCATAAGCTTCAGATCGTGGCAAATAACAAAAAAGCCATAACGCGGTCGTTATAGCTTTACGTATTGTTTACACTATAAATTATTTTGTTCTAATGTCAGTTTATTTAGCTATGAAGGATAGCAGAGTGCATTAACAACTTGGGGCGATACATGCAACAGATTGCTATCCCAAAACAAGTGTATGTACTTGTATTTAAAAACATTACAACCGTGGAAATGTAAGAAATGAAATTCGAGCTTTTTCTTAAAATTAGGCTGTTTTCGTATAGATTGTTGCTTATACGAATTTGATAAATGTCGAATATAATGCGGGTTCAAGGAAGCGTTTGATATTGTAGAGATATGTTTATGAAGTGGCTATGGAAATAAAGAATGCAGACCAAAAAACTTTATTTAAGACACTAGAACAAGGTCTCTATCTAAAAGATGTGATTAAAACGTCGAAGTGCAGATATAAAAGAATTAACGGCTGAACTATCATACCAATACCGATCATCATCAACGTCTTATTATTCTCTCTTAAATCACCCGATTCTTTTTTCATCGCTTTGTAATATTTTGTCGTCATAAACACGCCGCACATCAATAAAAAGGCGCCAACAATAGACGAAACGTTGTACGCTCCTAAGTCTTTACTAGTTTGGAAAGCCGCTACTGCATTAAAATATATAAAGGCTGCAAGCAAATAAGGGGCTCTTTCTTTCCTAAGTAATTTTCTACTTTTCTTTTTCGCCACTTTATACCGATGTATCAGATCTTCTTGCGGCACATACTGTGTAACAAAGGCTTCCGCTTGTTTTGCATATTTTTTTTGAACCTTGACCGTATAAAAAAGCTCGTATACTTCAGACGACGGCTTTAAAAAGGTTTCGATATCTACTTCCAATGGGACATTACTTTTCTCTAAGTATTCGAGAATTGTCTGGACAGTATCTTCAAATGGAATGTTACTTGTCTCTAAGTGTTCGATCATTGCCTGGACGGTCTCTTCTGGCGGAACGTTCCCTTTTTCTCTGTGTTCAATAATTGCCTGGGCAGTATCTACTGAATGTCCAATCAATATTTTCTTTTTAAACATACTAAGCACCTCTTACGAAATAAGTTAAATAACGCTTAATTATACTATTTCATTCGACCTTTCTTGCAATCCAAAATATAACATACTCTTTTAAATATAGGCCCCTCGTTCGATTAACAACAATCATTAAGAAATTAGCCTAAAATTAAAAAGGCCACTTCCTAAAAAGAAAGTGACCAATACTAATTAAACACTCGCCATCTGGTTTTTCAATTTAAAAAAATCCTTATGAACAATGTTATACAAATTATAACCAATAGAATTAAAGTTATAATAATTGTGAGAAGTCCTCTAACGATAGCAGTTAAATTTTTTACATTCTTCAATCCATAATTGGCAAGAAAAAAAGTAATTATTGTTGCTACTAATAAAAATATTAGGGGATCTACGTGAAAGTAAGATTCAAAAAATAGTGTGAATTGAGTAGAGTTAATTGTGATAAAGAAAACTATTAGCCAGCATAATGACAGTAGGAATGACAATAAATTTAGATGTATAACTGTGGATTCCTCCTTTTAATATAAAGTGAATTGAAGAAGGAGAAGCGTATAATAATTATTGCGTCCATAAGGAACTGCTTTATCTTAACACTACTATTTATATGATTTAATAACTAAGGTTGGTTAGTTCATGGCCTTAAGAAATGAAAAAAGAGTGACAGTACTATAGCTCTTTATTCCAGTTATAAAGGCAAAGAAAAAAAGCAGAATAGAATAATCTATTCTGCCTCTGGTTTTTCGCTTTTTTCCATTTCCTCTTTCTTACTTCTAAGTAGCAATGCAATGAATAAAAAACTTGCTACCCAAAAGGAAAAGAAAAAATTCTCTAGTAAAGGCAAATTATTATTTTCGAAATAATCCCAAACCGATGTCAATAAAAACAGTGTTACAAAAAAAGCGATGTATAAACATTTTCCGAATTTAGTCATTTAAAGCACCTCGATATGTAATATAAATAAATTTTTACGTTTATAGGGGCAGTGGATGGATTGACCCACAAATGGGGAGGTCGTGACGGTCAACTAGCGCCACAACCTAAGTGCGTGCGAATACACTCAATACTAATGTGTACATATTAATGTTTTCTATACATAAAGAAGCCGCAACGTCGTCACACCCACAATGGAATGCTAAATACTCGATTTAATACAGTTATTACAAATCAAACCATTGACATTAAAAAAATTTTTTACTATTATTTAAAAATAGACCGGTCATTATAGAAAAAGGGAGGAGAACAATGAAAAAAAGTTCGACACGTGATCATTTGCTTGAAGTAGCTACAAGACTTTTTCATTTGCAAGGTTATCAGGCTACAGGTTTAAATCAAATTTTGAAAGAATCAGGGACACCAAAAGGTTCTCTTTATCACTATTTTCCTGATGGGAAAAATCAACTCGTTAAGGAAGTTGTTGAGTCGTCATCTCAACGTTTACTTGCTAACATTCAAATACACTTAAATTCTGATCCAAATCCAACAATCGCGGTGCAAAATTATTTGAATCATTTGAGTGAAAACTTTAAAAACCTAGACACCCCCGATATGTTAAATATGCCACCATTTGCATTGATTTCAATGGAGTCAGCTTTTGAGAACGAAGAAATTCGGGTAGTTTGTCAAGAAAATTACAGCAAGGTGCAACAGCACTATTATAATAAGTTTGTTGAATCAGGTATGGCTACAGATAAAGCAAAGATACTTGCAGTATCACTTAACGCAGCTATCATAGGTGTTTTAGTATTATCCATTACAGAGAAATCGAATGAACCTATTAAAATGCTTCAAAAAACAGTTCCAAGTTTCTTTTTATAAGAGCTTAGGACTTATTTTTTGAACTTAAAATATATAGACTGGTCTAATATTAGGATCGTTAATACGATTTATAATAAAATTATATAGACCGCCTTAAAAGGAGTAATTATGAATACAGAACAGCAACGAAACCCAAAACCAATGATTGCATTATTAATGATTGCAGCATTTGTTGGCCTTTTTGGAGAAACAGCCATGAATATGGCTATGACTGATGTGATGAGAGACTTCGGCATCAGTGCGCCGAGTGCACAATGGTTAACAACAGGTTATTTATTAGTATTGGGGATTTTAGTACCCATTTCTGCCCTTATTATTCAATGGATCTCAACACGTTGGATTATTATTATAGCAATTTCATTCTCCATTGTTGGTTCAATTATTGGGGCATTAGCACCAACATTTTCAATTTTATTACTATCACGTGTAATTCAAGCAGTTGGTACAGGATTAATTTTACCACTTATGATTAACGTTATTTTCATGGTTGTACCATTCGCAAAGCGCAGTGCAACAATGGGGATTATGGGAATGGTCATTACTTGCTCCAGCAACTGGGCCAACAATCGCTGGCATTATCGTCGATATATCTAGCTGGCATTATATTTTCTGGATAAGCATTGCCCTATATATCGTTATTTTCTTTACCTTTATGCCAAAAGTGTACAATGTCACAACACTAACAAAACCGAAAATCGATTTTTTATCTATCGTTCTTTCAACAATTGCATTTGGTAGTATTATCTATGGATTAAGTACTATTTCAGAAGATTCTACACTGGCAACAATCATTATAGTTGTAGGTATTGTAGCTCTTTTACTTTTCATATGGCGTCAACTTACAAGTAAGCATCCGATGATTGATTTACAAGTTTTCAAATATCGCAATTTCACTATTGGGTCAGTTTTAATATTTATTGTATTCTCATTACTTTTAGCAATTGCGATTCTTATGCCTTTGTATTTAAAAGGATCTTTATTACTTTCAGCGACGAATGCTGGGTTAGCGATGTTACTTGGAAACATATTGAACGCCGTCTTTGCTCCAATTGTTGGTAAAACTTTTGATCGTGTTGGTCCAAAATTTTACTTGCGTTTTGGGTTCTTATGCTTAGTTATTTCAACAAGTATATTATTCTTTGTCATTAGCGCCACAACACCACTTTGGTTAGTAATAGTTTCATGTATGATTTTCTACGTAGGTGTATCAACAACTATTATTCCAGCGCAAACAAACGCACTTAATGATTTACCCAAAAAATTGTATTCACACGGTTCCGCTGTCATAAACACACTTCAGCAGATTGCAGGTGCAGCAGGTACCGCATTAGCAATTACACTTATGACAACAAGACAACACAGCTATACAGTAGAGCATTCTACTGCAACCCCTGAAACACTAGTTGCAGTAGGCACTCAATTTGCATTTGGGGCTATAGTGATTGTGGCCGTAATCGGTCTACTATTAGCATTTTTTGTGAGACGCCCAGAAAATAACTGAACACATATAAAATAATAGAATCAAACGCTAGGATCATTGGTAAATCATTGATCCTGGCGTTTTTAGTTACCCTTAAATTTGAAAAACAGCGTTATGGTATTCTGATATACATACGAATAAATGACAACAAGAAGATCGCGGGTTATTGTAGGCGGTCATTCAGCTATCAATACTTTTTTATTATCTCTGGTTGAATTACAAAAAGAGAATCCTTCAGCGAAACTTGTTTGGATTATGCGTAAAAATTTTGTTGAAGAAGTATATGGTGGGGAAGAGAAAGATGCCTTGAAAGTATGCGGGGCGCTAGGTATACGTATTCATGAATTAGTAGATGCAGGTAAGATTGAAGTATTGAAACCATTTTATATGGCAACAGGTTTTGAACAAGTTTTATAGATATAAATTTTTCACCTAAATATTACATTGACAACGATAATCTTTACTGATATTCTTCTTGAGAATGATTATCATTATTGATTAAAGAGGGTATGTATTTCGAAAAGTAGTTGTGGCATGTACATAAAAAAGCCTGGAAAAATGGCTATACCCTTATCGGAAAAGAGGGAAGATCTTTGAACTCGTCAAGTTGAAAATGTGAAAGAGTTTAAAAACCAAAGGAATAAAAATTAATAGTAAGCAAGAATTATACAGAGGAGGGCAAACCTTCTCAAATAAACGGTAGAGGACAATTAAGTATATGAAATTATTATCAACACGATTTGGAGAACAAGCCTTTCAATCACTAGTTACTTTAATGCGACTGCTTTTTGGGATTGGCTGGCTTTTTGCGGGTATAACGAAAATTACAGAGAAAAATTGGTTTAGTGAACCAGGAATATTTATTAAAAATTACTTAATGATGGCACTAGACAAACCGAATGTGCCAGAATTTTATAAGTATTTCATCGAACACTTCGTATTAAAGCATATTATGTTTTTTAATTACATGATTCCAATCGTTCAAATTATTATCGGGATTGTTCTGATAGTAGGATTAATGATCATTCCCTCTGTTCTTATTTGTCTTTTTATGCATATGAATTTTATTCTTTCTGGGAATATGAATTTAATTAGTTTAACTCTTTATACTAGTGCATTTTGTATATTGCTATTTTTAAACAAAAGTTATGTTTTAAGCTTAGATCGTTACCTTGGGATTGAACATCGATTTAAAAACATAAAACAAAAGGTTAGAAAAAACATTACGTATACACCATCAAAGGCTTCTTAGAGTAAACTGCTAAAGTGTTTTTAGTAATGTCCTACCTATATTTGCTGAAGCCAAAGGTGGGAGTATGGAATGAAGCACATTCTCCAACTTTACACTTAGTAGCAGAAGAACATAATTAGTAACTGCATAATTTTAATGCCCAGGTTTCAATTATTATTGAGCCTGGGCATTTGTGTTGATTATAACTTCTCTAAAATTTTTATTAGGGCTGTTAAAACAATTGTAGTGATAGCTGCAATTATTAAAATTCCAATGGTAGATAACTCAACAGAAGTAAGGTGGAGAGTTTTCATCCAATAATATCCTACAACTATAGAGATAAATGACGTCAAAACAGTGATAATAAAACCTAGAAAGCCTAATTCTTCTATTTTTTGTTCAGTTAAACCTACAAGGCTTAATACTTTAGTGAAAATACCAGCAATTATAAATAGCGCAATTGATAATATAAATAATGAACTTATTCTTGAGTGAGTAATTTCATTAGGCATGAAATTAACTAGGACCATCATTATAAATGCAGGTAGAAAGATTGGTAATATTAAACCAGCAATAATAGCTAATGAAGATAAATATTTATTTTTATTAGGGTTGCTCATAAATCCTCCGAAAAAATAATATAAAAATGCTGATTCATTATATCAAATCGCAGTAATCAACTGGACTTTATTATTTTTTCTGATAAGAATCACATTTTGCATGTATAGTGGGTTGAAGGAAATCATGCAACGTTGCATTTTTTGTTCTAGGCATTTCACAACCTGTAGTTAGTCAGCATCGCGAAAATTAAAGGATGCAGGCATTATTACTGAACGTGTTATAGTTTAGCGAAGGTTCAAATGCAGTTGATAAAGGGCATTTTAGTTCAGATTGAGTCTTTAAGTGGATGTAATTGTGGCACCGATTGGGCTAATTATGATGATGTATCCACCGTTGGCAAAAGTAAAATATGAGGAAATGTGGCGTGTGTTTAAAGATTAGAAAGTTCTTTTTCTTTTCATTTATAGTTAGTTGTATTATAAGAGCCATGTACATGTATAGCGTAGCATGGCTCTTTTGGTTTTTACAATAAATAACAGTTCCATTAAAAAACAAAAGTTGGATAATTTAATGGCTGTGTCCTTCATAGTCTTTTTTTATTGAGATGAGACAAGCAGGAACTTAACTGGTTTATCTCGGTAATTGTACCAATAATGTGTTTTTCGAGCATCAAACATTTTAGATTCGTTTTCTTTTAAAACATATTCTTGTTCCTCAATAATAACGGTTAATTCACCTTCTACAATATAAAGAAATTCATGACCGTCATGTGAAAGAGCATTTCCCTCATTTTCTCCAGCTTTTAACGTAACAAGGATCGGGAAATAGGAAGCACCTATACTACCATCTGATAAGTCCGAATAATGGAATTGGGAACGTATTTCGTTTAATTCTTCATTGTTAGTAGTAAAGAAAACACTTGGATTTACTCCTAAAGCATCTGAAATTTTCTTCAAAGAGTCTAATGTTACATTGGATTTACCTCTTTCAACCTGAGATAAGAAGCTAATAGAAACTCCTGTTTGAGAGGCAAGCATTTTTAAAGTAAATTGTTTTTCTTTACGTATTCTTTTTAATGTCTCCCCTAGAAAATCTGATGTCATTATATCAAGCTCCTTTATTGCTTATAATATTTTATTCTATACACGTTTCAATAGAAAGTCATAATAAAAAAATAATCTACATTATTGACAGATAATTCAGGCGATTGTAAAGTAAGAACAAGGAGAAATTGAAGTTCCACTTCAATTTTGAACAAAGGGGGAAACTATATGGGTGCAAAACAAATGAGAAAGATTTGGATTGCTAGTTTAGTAGGGAGTTCAATTGAATGGTTTGATTACTTTTTGTATGGTACAGTTGCTGCACTCGTTTTTAATCAATTGTTTTTTGTGAATGAAGATCCAACAGTAGGTTTGTTACTTGCTTACGCATCATTTGCTTTATCATTTTTTATTAGGCCGTTTGGTGGAGTAATTTTCAGCCATATTGGAGATAAGATTGGCCGTAAAAAAACATTAGTATTAACGTTGAGTTTGATGGGGATTGCAACTTTTGGGATGGGGTTACTTCCTACATATCAAGCCATTGGCATCTGGGCTCCAATATTATTGATTACTTTAAGATTAGTGCAAGGGTTAGGTATTGGTGGTGAATGGGGCGGAGCACTTTTACTTGCTGTAGAATACGCACCAAAAGAAAAAAGAGGATTATATGGAGCTATTCCGCAAATGGGTGTAACGATTGGTATGGTATTTGGAACTGTTGCATTGTCTATTATGACTTTACTTCCTGAAGGTTCTTTTATGACATGGGGATGGCGTATACCATTTTTAATAAGTGCATTTTTAGTTTTATTTGGTTTATGGATTCGTAAAGGAATTGATGAGACGCCTTCATTTAAAAAAGTTCAAGAATCAGGTGAGATTCCAAAACTACCAATTATAGAGACGTTGAAAAACTATTGGCGTGAAGTATTAATTGCTATTGGAGCCAAGGTTGTAGAAACAGCACCTTTTTATATTTTTGGGACATTTGTTGTATCCTATGCAACATCAAATTTAGGTTTTTCTAGAACAGTCACGCTAACTGCCGTAATGATTGCAACAATTATTACGACGATTTTAATTCCAATAATGGGGAGCTTATCAGATAAATATGGTCGCAAAAAGTTATACATTATTGGAACTATTGGAATGATCCTATTTGCATTCCCTTATTTCTGGATGTTACAGCAACAATCGGCCGTATTACTTGTAATAGCTACAATCATCGGTCTAGGCGTTATTTGGTCGCCAATTACAGCCGTACTAGGTACAATGTTTTCAGAAATTTTCGACGCAAAAATTCGTTACACAGGGATCACATTAGGATACCAAATTGGTGCAGCTGTAGCAGGAGGAACAGCTCCATTAGTAGCAACAGCTCTTTTAGTTAAATTTGATAATTCTTATGTACCGATTGCGCTATATATTATCTTTACAGCAATCGTTTCATTAATCGCTATTTGGGCTGTTAAAGATCGTAGTCAAGAGACTTTAGATACTGACATACAAAAAGATTCTAAAATAGAAGATACGGAAAAAATCCCAGTCGGGACTATGGAGTCGTAATGATAAAATTCATTGGAGGGTTTTTGATATGTTGATATTAAATGAAGATCAAATTATGAAAAGCTACAGTATGAAAAATGCTATAGAGGACATTAAGAAGGTATTAATAGCAAAAGAGGAAAACAAAATTGTGAACATGCATCGTACTGTCATAGATTTTCCTGATTATGATGCGTCTGCACTATATATGCCAAGTGCCGATTTAGTAAGTGAAGTTGCAGCTGTAAAGGTGGTTACCATTTTCCCTAAAAATTCTCCAATGGGGTTACCAACAACTCAAGGTGTCTTATTACTAACTGATGCAGAGAATGGTACACATATGGCTATGATGAATGCCTCGTATTTAACTCGACTTAGAACGGGTGCTTTGAGTGGAATTGCTACTGATTATTTATCTAAAAAAGATGCAACTATACTAACAGTAATCGGTACAGGTGGGATGGCATTTGAGCAAGTACTAGGGGTATTAGCTGTAAGATCTATAACTAAAATATTACTAGTCAATAAAACAACATCAAAAGCACATCGTTTTGGTAATAAATTGGAAGAGCACGGTGTGGAGATCCCTTTTGAAGTAATAGAAGAAGTATCTGAAGCAGTAAAGCTAGCGGATATTATTTGCTGTGCTACTAGATCAACTAGTGCCGTTTTAGATGGAGATCATTTAAAGCCAGGCGTTCATATTAATGGCATAGGTTCATATTTACCAAGTATGCGCGAAATTGATGAAACATCGATTTTGAAGGCTAAGAAAATTGTAGTAGATGATTATAATGGTGTAAAAAATGAAGCTGGAGAATTTATTCATGCTGTTGAAAAAGGTATATGGTCATTCGATAATATATATTGTGAACTTGGTAAACTTGTCACAGAAACTAGTAAAGGTAGAGAAGATGAAAACGAGATAACCATTTTCAAATCAGTAGGTGCAGCTTACTATGATTTAGCAGTCGCAAAAGGAATATTTCAAAAGGCAAAGCAACAAGGAATCGGTATTGAAATTGATGTGTAATTTAAGGTACAAAAGCTCTTAAGGAGATGCTTAATAGATAATAAAGTTCGTTGAAAGTAACCTCTTTGCGTATTATATCTGCAAGAGGTTATTTTTTTATTTTTCGAAAGAGAATGGAATCAGGGTTTAGAGAATTTATTTAGATTAAATTACGTGGATAATCATGAAAATTATAAGGAGAGCATTACAATGCTTCATGCTGTCGAGGATGTTGGAATTAATCATATTAATTCTAATGGTGGTCATAACTAAATGCTGATCACCCAAAATGATTTTTAGTTTACATAATATTTATATCTTATTCACATATTACTAATTATCGGATTCTTCTCATAGTCTTAGATTTTTCGACTTATTAGCAATGAGAATTAGCGATACATACGTCGAATACACTTTAAAAGTGATCATTAAACAATGTTAAAATTCCTTAAGTAATGCTCTTTGAAAAGAGAGAAATTGAAGTAATATATAGTTAGAGACGATTGATTGCAAAAATTCCTGGTAAACGGTAATTAACGAACAACTATCAATAAAACTACATAGAATATTCGTGTATATATAATGAAAGTGCCATTCGTCTAGCAGCTAGATGCTACATCAATCGACACGAATATTATCTTTAGGGAAAAGTCTCGAATGGAACTTTTTATGACCTGACCCATAACATTAATGAAACGGAGGGAATCGTAATAAAACACTTTAAAAATAAGCGTTATTGGATACTTATGCCACCATTTTTTATCATTACAATATTACTTATTGTGCAACTTCCTAGCGAATATAAACACTATTCATTTTTAGTAGTCATTATATTTTGGGTGGTTTTAAAAAGTTGGGATTTCTACTCAAAAATTAAGAACGAAGTAAAAGAAGAGAACTCATCTAAAAAATAGGAACGTTCGAGCGCTTTTGTTATGTTCTTCAAATTGACCTGAGCGTAATCCATGTAACCAAGTACCCGTCAATATGATTCTCGAATCGTCTGAGCGCTGTTCTGTGGATCACTAAAAAATATAACCAGTTTCGTAAGGCACTGATTTTATCGAAAACAGTTCTTTAGACTGCAGCTTTCTACTCGAATGGAATTTATACTATGCTAAGCAAATGGAGGAGAGGCATTTATGGTTAAACAATTGATTGTTGGCGACGCAATGCATGAATTGGCTACTACACGTCGCATTCTGGAACGCTTATCCGAGGAACATATGCCATGGAGACCACATGAGAAATCGATGACGCTTGGCGAGCTGGCCACACACCTGATCAACCTGCTGAACTGGTAAATCGCAATTCTTCAGTACCCAGAGTTTGATCTTTCGACCGTGCCACTGCGACGGAAGCCTTTGGAAAAACAATCTGACGTTCTCGATGAGTTTGACGCAAACATCGGTAAATTGAAAAATTTTCTGACCGAATGTGACGAGAAAACGCTCGGTGAGGAATGGACGCTGCGCCATGGTGACCAAATCATCCGCCGCGAGCCCGAGCAACTGCGTTCCGCACTTTCGGATTAAACCACATGGTCCACCACCGGGCACAGCTCGGGGTATACTTGCGCCTACTTGATATTTCGGTGCCGGGCATCTACGGTCCCTCGGCCGATGAGGAAGCCCAATGAACTAAGTTTTTCTGCAAAATGTATGACAATAAGTGCAGCTACTAATAAATGGCTGTTCTTCAACGACAACATTAACAACTACTGATAACTGAAACAGCATAATGCTAGGAGTATATTAAAAAAACGAATTTCGATGATGGAAATCGTTTTTTTTTACTTTAAAAAGGAATAATGCAATTTTGTTAGAGTCTAAAACATGGTACTTAGAACGGCCATATTTTTCGCTAAGTTGTAACTAGTATTATGATTTTAACTTTTATAATCAAAGTTTAGATAATATTAATTAGCGTAAATTATACATTAAAGTGTAATAATGGTATTGTATAAAGAGATAGACTTTTCACTCAATTCAAAAAAGGAGGAGTTTTCATTATGATATCTTTTTCTAAACCAGATGTAGAACAGTTTTTACGAACATTTTCGATTGGGGATTTTGCGATTAGTCCAGATGAAAAACAACTAGTTTTCAGTACTAATTTAAGTGGTAAGTATAATTTATGGGCCATGAATTTACCAAATACGTTCCCGACACCGCTTACTTTTATTGACCAGAGCTGTCAAGGACTCCTCTATGATAAACAAGGACGGTTCATCATTGCCGGTTTTGACCAGAATGGGGACGAAAATACGCAGTTTTATGGACTTCCGCTTCAAGGTGGGACAATGAAGAAAATTATTTATGAAGAAGGAACCCGCAATGCTATGCCAATTTTATCAGAAGATGGGAACAAGCTATACTATACATCTTCGAAAGGAAATCCTACGTATTTAAATGCATATGCCTATGACTTAGTGACCGGTGAGGAAGAAACAATTCTTGAGGGAAAAGATGCGCCCACTTTTTTAATCGATTTTAGCCCTAATGAAGAGGCAGCCCTCTACTATAAACATTTTGCTAATACGTATACACTCCTATACGCCAAACGAGGAGAGGAACATATTCTCCTGACACCGCCAACAGATCAGCAACATACTGTCAGTGACGCAGTTTTTGTATCCAATGAGCTCATCTATTTATTAACGAATTACAATGCTGATTTTACGTATTTGGCTTCGTATAATTTAGAGACAAATGAGTTTGTAAAATTGAAAGATTTGGAGAATGAAAGCTTTACTTCGTTGAAATATAACAAAGAAAAGCAGTGCCTGTATGTAATTAGTGAAAAAGGTGTAGAAGATCGTTTATACATGCATGATTTGCTATCGAATAATTGGGAAGAACTAGATTCACCGTGCAGCGTCATCGAAAAGCTTATCGTCACAAAATCCGGAAGTTTGTATTTATTAGGAAGAGGGGCTACGAAGCCGCATAATATTTATCAATTTAAGGAAAATGGGTGGGCATCTTTAACGGGATACACAGTTCCAGGTGTAGATCAAAGCGAATTAGTTGAGCCGGATGTGATTACTTATGCTTCCTTTGACGGACTTGAAATAGAGTCCTTATTTTTCAAAGCTAAAAAGGAAAATGATAATGGTGAAATCATCTTTTGGCCGCATGGTGGTCCGCAAGCTGCAGAGCGTAAATTTTTTAGAGCTTCCTTCCAATTCTTTTTAAATCATGGGTATAGCATCTTTGCTCCGAATTTCCGCGGTTCGACAGGCTATGGATTGGCTTTCACGAAAATGGTAGAAGGAGATTGGGGATACGGCCCACGCCTTGATAATGTAGCTGCTCTCGACTGGCTCATTGATAATAACTACGCTGAAAAAGGCAATATCTTATTGATGGGCGGAAGTTATGGAGGATACATGGCCTTATTGCTTCACGGTAGACATTCTGAGTATTTCAAAGCCGTAGTGGATATATTTGGTCCATCTGATTTGTTCTCATTTATCAACTCGGTTCCTGAAGACTGGAAGCCAATTATGGATCAATGGGTAGGAAATCCTGAAAGAGACAAGCAAAAACTCATTGAATACTCACCATTAACGTATCTAGAAACCATGGTCAAACCAATGCTCGTTATCCAAGGAGCGAATGACCCACGTGTTGTGAAAGAGGAATCTGATCAAATCGTACAAGCTTTAAAAGATAAAGGGCGTGATGTCGAGTACATGCTTCTTGAAGACGAAGGACATGGGTTCTCTAAAAAAGAAAATGAAATTGCTGTTTATCAAAAAATCCTCTCATTTTTTAATCAATTCGTTGAATCTAAAGTGAAAGCATAACGATGTGTATCACTCCGACTGGGAAGAAAACTATTCTTTAAGTAATGAGTGTGTAAGTTGATGGAAATACTGTTTGAAATTAAATGAAAAGACTAGGTTCTACTATGATAGAACCTAGTCTTTTTCATAAACCAACCAACATCCCTTTTGTTACCACATAAACGCCCCACATGTTCTAGTGAGGGATCGAATCACTTGAAGATATTTCAGCAAATCATATCAAGTTGTCTCGAATTCAGTACTGCAAAAATACAGGTAAGTGCTGATTTGTTTGCAAAAATTCCAGACAAATACAATTAACGAACGTTTTCGTGTGTAATCATTACAAACATTCGTGTTTATATAATGAAAATGCCATTCTTTCATCGGCTGGATACTATATCAATCGAATAAAACACGAATTTTATCTTTTGAAAAGGTCACGAATGAAACCTTTTTATGACCTTACCATAACTTAAATGAAACGGGGGGATAATAAAACACTTTAGTTGAACAGCAATTAGGTTTATTAGGTTAATACAAAAAATTGAAATAATAATCGGTGATAAAGCGAAATAAGAGTTTTTACTATTTTTAACCAATCAAATATATATTGAGGTGATTAGTGATGACACTTAAATGGCTGTGGATATTGGTTATTGCGTTTAGCTTACTAGAATGGATTTCAATCCCATTCATAGGTGCATTTACAGGAAAATTATATCAATTAGTTGAAGGTGTATTAATAATTACTTTTATTATTTACCCATTATTTTTCGTGACTTCTCTTTTACTATTACAAAGAGGAATTAAAAAAATTGGTGCAGTAATTTTGCTTATTCCACTAATCGTGTATGCACCCTTGCTAATAAATCTTCAAACATTGCTTAAATAATGTACTTATTGAGCTAGCTGAACAGTTTAGTGAGATAAATTCAAAATACATCGAATAAAAGGACGGGGTAAAATTTAAATTTCGATATTTTAGTTGTCTGTTTATGATGTTGGTCTTACTTTCTGCTTGTAATACTAGAATAGAACCAAAGGAACTTTTAGGAGGAGTATATACAATTGTATTGGACTCTATTATGGAATGAGATGAAGCTTTAAGTAGTAATTACTCTAAACCCATGACTTTACAGTATATAAAAAGCTGACGTTTTGAATAAAGATTGATCAAAATGACAGCTTTCTTTATTAATAACTGTTTATATTAATAATAATTCCAAATACATTGAAAAACAGTCCTTAACTGTCATATAAAAACAGTTAAGGTTTTTTTATGAAAATTCTTTGATATATTGGTAATGTATGTTATATTACAAATATAACATACATTATACAGAGAGGAGGGTGGATTGCTTTGATTTTTCATTTAGAGTTTGAGTCTAAAACACCAATTTATATACAGCTTATCCATTGTATTATTGCAGGTATTGCAAAGAAGGAGCTTGTTCCAGGTGAACGATTACCATCTGTTCGCTCATTGGCAGCAGATATAGGAATCAATTTACACACGGTGAACAAAGCGTATAAAGAGCTGGAACAAAAAGGATTTATTCTAAATCATCGTCAAAAAGGAGTTCTGGTTAATCCAGAAGGAGTTCCAAAGGCAGATGTATCTTTTCAGGAAGAAATGAAAGAAATATTACATCCCCTTATTGCAGAGGCCATTTGTCGAGATGTAAATAAAGAAGATTTTATGAAGCTTTGTGAAGAGATTTTTACTTCATATGTTCAGGGGGGAAGCTAAACGATGGATCATATCTTTTGGATTTCAATTATTTTATTCATACCTATTTTTATTATTTTGATTGGTATGCCGTATTGGACACGACGTACAGAGAGTTTTGGAGTTTCTATTCCGTCTGATGTCTATATGGATAAAAAACTAAAAAAAATGCGAAAACAATATGCTTCAGTTATGACAGCTTTTAGTATTGTTATACTATTTATTTTTTATTTAATCGTAGGAAAGCATTCTCCAAACGATGGAGAGACAATGGGGATTGTTTTATCGATAACTATACTTGGTTTTATGATTATTTCATTTTTAATCTATTTAGTATTTCATAAGCAAATGAAACAACTGAAAGAAAAGGAGAAATGGAATGAACAAAGACAACAGAAGATTGTACTACAAACAAATTTTTATCAGCAAAAATTAATTTATTCTAATTACTGGTTTTTAATTACTTTTGCTTTAGTAGCTGTCACGCTATTTATTACCTTTACGCAGTATGGAAAAATTCCTGAACGGATTCCAACGCAATATGATTTATTTGGTGGGGTTACCAATTGGACAGAAAAATCATATCGATCTGTCTTAATCATGCCAATAACACAAATCTATATGATTGCATTATTCATGTTTATTAATTGGATGATTGGTAGATCAAAACAACAGCTGAATGCTCAAAATCCAGATGGATCAATAGAACAAAACATTATTTTTCGTAGAAGGTGGTCGGTTTTCCTAATTGCTAGTGGAATCTTGCTTACAGTACTTTTTAGTGTAATCCAGCTATCATTTATTTATTCGATTTTAACAACTTATATGACTGTAATTTCATTAATGTTTCCAGCAATCATGATTATTGGTGTGATTGTACTTGTCATTACAACTGGGCAGGGTGGAAGTCGTGTGAAAAATGTAAGAACGGCAGATGGTACAGTAATAAATCGTGATGACGATCACTATTGGAAGCTTGGTCAATTTTATTTTAATCGAAATGATCCCTCATTGTTCTTAGAAAAACGTTTTGGAGTTGGCTGGACAATAAATTTAGCAAAGCCGCTTGCTTGGTTAATTTTAATCGGAATTTTTGTAATAGCTGCTGGCTTACCAATATTACTAAGTAAATAGAGATTTCAGGACCATCTGAAATGTTAGCCTTACTCTCCTAAATTCCCATTTTCATCATAATAATAATTGCTCTTGTCATTGGACTTTTCACTCAATGGGACACGCTTTCAAAGATGCAGTAAATTCGTAAACGGTTAGACAAAGCTCTTTTTTGTTTTATCAGAAAAATTCACTCTTATAACAAAACTGGGTTGCTTTGTGTATAACAGATTTATTATGGATAGTAACCAATGCAGTTTGGAGGCGAGGTTCTGATCTAGATTGGCAATATACATATGAAAGAGCCCGACATATCCAATTTATGTTAATTTCAAAGAAGGAGAGATATAATGAGGAAAATAATTTTAATGGTATTGGTAATGGTACTTTGCTCTGTATCAGCTGCTTCTGCAAATGAGGGAATGTTGACACCTTCAGGGATACCTTATGCTGAACTAAAGGATCGCGTGGATAAATATGCATCTAAATTCATTGGGACATCTACTGCTGGAGCGAATGTGTTAATTGTGAAAGACGGAGAAATTTTCATGAATACGTCTTATGGCTATGCAGATGTTGAAAATCAAATAAAAGTCACAACAGATACTGTTTTTGAATGGGGATCTGTTACGAAGCTTCTTGTGTGGACCAGTGTAATGCAGCTTGTAGAGCAGGGAAAGTTGGAATTAGATGAAGATATTCGCACGTATTTGCCGGACGGATTTTTGACAAAACTGCAATATGATACCCCTATTACGATGTTGAATCTTATGCACCATAATGCTGGGTGGGAGGAGAAATCTACAGATTTATTCTATAAGTCAGCGGATGAAGTAAAGCCCTTAGAAGAAACGCTTCACATTATTGAGCCTTATCAAGTGCATGAGCCAGGAGATGTGGTCGCCTATTCGAACTATGGTGTGGCACTCGCAGGGTTTATTGTAGAACAGCTCGCGGATCAGCCATTTTATGAATATGTTAATGAACATATTTTTTCTATTTTGGAGATGAAGGACACAACGATTCATCCTACACAGGAAGATAACCTAGATATAGCAACGAACAGAGAAGCAGTTTATGGATACAGTGTTAATAGCAACGATGAATTTAGTATTTCAAAAAATAAACGGGTATTTATTGGTTTGTATCCAGCTGGTAGCGCAATTGGTACGATTACGGATGCAGCGAAATTTATGGTGGCGCTCATGCCAGCAGATGGCGTGAAAAGTCCATTATTTCAAAACAATCGTACATTAGATGAAATGCTGACGACGAGTGATTTCTATGGTGATGGCTTTCCTCGAAATGCGCATGGTTTTTGGGAAGGGCTATATTCAGTAGATGTATTGGAACATGCAGGAAATACAGATAGTTTTTCGAACAATTTCACTTTTTCAAAAGATGAGCATTTGGGTGTAATTGTCATGACCAATCAAAGGGGTGAAGTAGGGCTGAGTTATGGCTTACCAAAATTCGTGTACGGCGAGTATTCTGCAGTAGATGGCAATCAAGTACTGCCAAATACGCAGGAGCTTGAAGGAAGTTACATTATGGCAAGACATCCCTATAAAGGTTTTAACAAGTTGTACGGGGCGCTAAGTATTAGGGATATTGATGCGACAGATTCGAACATATTTAATGTTTTTGGGATGACATATGAACAAATCGCTTCGTATCTTTATAAATCTACAGATGATCATAATATATATCTTCATATTACGTTGAACGATGGTGAAGTGGAAAAGATCTCAATGCCGACAATTGATATACTACCGGTCTCTCAAAGTACGAAAATCTTTAATATGTTCAGTATCGTGGCAGTAGCTTTCAGTGTCCTATACACTCTCATTGCTTTACTAATCGTGTTGATCCAAGCGATAAAGCATCGAAAAAAAGAAGTTCAATTTACAGTGATGAAGAAGTGGGAAACGCTATTACTCTTAGCGGGTATTGTACCTGTTATTAATTTCATAATTATAACTTTCAGAACTTTTAATTATACTTCTTATACTGCGCTGAATATTCATTTCTTGGTGAACTATGCGTATATCGTCATCGTAGCAATTAGTCTAGTGTCCCTGCTAGTGCAGTGGAAGAAAACGACAACAACATGTGGTCAAAAAATCGGCTATGTACTTTCTTGTGTCTCTGCGCTACTACTGGTTGTCTTAATTTTTAGCTGGGAGCTTTATTATTAAATTGACTCTATTATATCCTTACTTTTGTAATTTTCGCTTCAAGTCAGTGAGTTCTAGGGGAGTAAGCAATAAATAGGATTAGAAGAAACTAAAACACACATCATAAGATAAGGAGATGAAAGAATGGGAATCCTAGATATTAAAAATTTTTCAAAAGTGTATAAAGGTCAAAAAAAAGCTGTCGATAACATTAGCTTATCTGTAGAAAATGGCGATGTTTTTGGATTTATAGGTCATAATGGAGCAGGGAAAAGTACAACAATCAAATCAGTAGTAGGAATCCTAGATTTTGAGGAAGGCGACATCTACATTGATGGGCATTCTATTAAGAAAGAGCCTCTTAAATGCAAATCGACATTTTCTTATATTCCTGATAGTCCCGAATTATATGAACATTTGACAGGAATCCAGTATTTAAATTTTGTAGCAGATATTTTCGGAGTTCCGGAAGATGTTCGAGTAAAGAGAATAAAAGAACATTCTGGAATGTTTGGAATAACAGAAAGTCTTGGAAATCTAATATCCTCTTATTCTCACGGAATGAAGCAAAAGTTAGCAATAACTGGGGCTATTATTCATGAACCAAAGCTTTTGATTCTGGACGAGCCATTTGTAGGTCTTGATCCAAAAGCAGTAGTTGTTTTAAAAGAGATAATGAAGAAAATGACTGCTAAAGGGAATGCAATATTTTTTTCTACACATGTCTTAGATGTTGCAGAAAGGCTTTGTAATAAGGTGGCTATGATCAATCATGGAAAGCTAGTTTATAGTGGTACGATGGATGAAATCATACAAAATCAAACATTGGAAGAGTTCTTTATGAAGGAGTTAAAAGATGAGACATTTTCTAATTCTTCTAAAAGTTAGGATTATTTCGCAAGTAAGACTTAATACCCTAAAAGGTAAAGCCAGTATTGGTGATAAAATGGTTATTATCGGTATACTTCTTCCGTTTGTTATCGTGCTAGCGTATATTACAGGTCTTGCATATATGCTGAATGAATATAATATGAGAGAACACATACTTGCATATTCATTTTTATTGAGTACTGTTCTATCATTGTTTTTCGCATTTTTTAGTGCTAGTGATGAATTATTTGGAAAAAGAGATTATGATACATTAATGTCACTTCCTATTAAAACGTCCATAATAGTTGTAAGTAGATTCTTTTATATATATTTCTTGAATACGGTAGTATCTTTAATAATCATGCTTCTAATGGGAGCAGTATATTTCTCTACAGGAACAGTAAACGGAGTTTTTTGGATAAAGATACTGATTGGAATACTTACAGTTTCATTAGTACCATCAATTGTAGCGTCAATTGTTAGTATATTAGTTTTAGAAGCTTCATCGAGATTAAAATATTCTCGTGCGGTTTCTTCAATTAGCTATATGTGTATTATTTTATTTTTAGTATTAGCACCCACATTGAGTGGTTATAAATTAGATCCAAGTGATATGAAATTGATATTAACAAATATATTGAATCAGTTTAACCAAGTGTATCCAATGTTTTATTTGTATAATAAAATACTGGTAACTGGAACAGTGGGAGATTTTCTTATATATATAGCAGTTTCATTAGTGTTAACAGTGATTTTCATTATTGGTCTTTCGTTTGTATACAAACGACTAAATACTAAAATTCGATCAATGAGTAGTAACAAAAAATATGAAGTAAAAACATTAAAAAGATCAAGTATTTTAAAAGCATTATATATAAAAGAAATCAAGCGACTATTTTCGTCCACAACGTACATAATGAACAAAGTGTTCGGAATGATCATGATGGTTATTTTTACGATTTCTTTAATGATTTCAATCACAAAAGTGATGGAAAATATGCCGATCGATAATATTAATACAGTAGAGATTCTGTATGGAGTAACACCGTATATAATGTCATTGATGGTATGTCTATCAAATACAAGTAGCGTGTCTTTTTCACTTGAAGGAAAAAATATTTGGATAATCAAAACTTTTCCATTGTCGAAAGAATTGGTTGTAAAGAGTAAGATACTTGTTAATCTTACGGTTACAATACCTCTTACGATTATAAACGGAATAATAATCGGAAGAGTGTTTGGAGCAACATTATTTGATTCCATCATATTAGTACTTCTTCCATGTGCATTTGCAGTATTTTCAGCAATATACGGAGTTGCAATTAATTTAAGATTTGTAAATTATAGTTGGCAATCAGAACTCCAAGTAGTAAAGCAGAGTGTATCAAGTTTATTGGGGATGTTCGGTGGAATAATTCTGGTACTCATTGCAGCAGTTCCAAAAGTACTATGGTCTGGTTCGATAGCAGGCATATATGATGTTGTTACTATTTTAATTTTAAGCATCGTAACTAGCATGTTATATGCTAAAACGATAAATGGTGAGCCTATTTAATTTGGGAAGAGCAGTGTGAAAACGAAAATAATCAATAATACTGAAGAAAGTAAGCTAAATAAAGACCGCAATTAATTGAAAAATCTGTGAGAATGGAGATTATTATGAATAAATCTAAAAAGTCAGTATGTATTATTCCTTGGATATTTTGTGGCTTGTTTTTGGTGTTATCAATTATTGGTGTACAAAATATATCGGATGAGATTCCTATTACCTTCAAATTAAACGGTCCCAATTGGTACGGCAGTAAGTATTTTATCTTTATATATCCTGTATTGTCTTTTTTTATAGGGACTACTGGAACGTTAGGTGGAGTAGGGAAAAAGAAAAATACTAAATTAAAAGGAAACTTAGCATTTATTATTATTGGGAACTTAATAGTAGGTGGACTTGAGGTTTATACAATCTTATCATATTGGAATATGTAAATAGAGATATTCGTGGGCTTCAATTTAAAGATAGTATAAAAAGCTTTATGCATTCGATTTGTAGACATGAATTTTAGTTTACATAATATTAATATCTTGGTCACAACTTTCTTATTATCGGATGTTCCTATAATTTATCGTTCAAAAGGGGATTTGGGAACTGGACAAGATGAAGAGAATACACTGACAAAAACAAAGATAGAGAAACTCATTTACCAATATGGGTAGAGGTCGAAAATGTTTCGATCGATGTTAAGTCGAAAGAAGTTGCTTTAAAGATTCTTACTTTATTCAAATAGGAAACTACCTGATGCAGTGTAATGTTATTATACAATCTGAGAATAGAAATTATAAAAGGGTCACTAAGTTAAGGTGACCCTGAATGAGGGAGGATGTGACGGTCAATCAACGCCACAACCCAATAAGTGCGAGCGATACACTCCATATAAATTTGTTCAGGTAGAGGTTACTTATACATAAAAAAAACGCAGCGTGGTCACACGCTACAGCAAACTAATGAACATTATTAGAAAGAATAATCAAAAGGTATTGTTTAGAAAGGACAATAAAATACGGCTAATAAATGTGAGGTTTATTTTGTAATAAAGAGTATAGCAAGGATTAAGAATGGAATGTCCATATTACTTTACATGTGAGCTAATAATAATAAGTGTTATTCCCGTAAATAGGCAAATGATTCTCGCCACAGGAATTTTATCAGCTAGTCCAAATAATGCAATTGCTGTCGTTACGATTAAAACAGTTGGACCAACCAATGCAAGCATTGTATTAATATAGAATGCTTTTTCTAAATTATTCAACTTTAGCATCAACAATCCAGCACTTACTTCAATACTTCCAGACAATACACGTAAAATAACCATAGCAAGAACCGATTTTTCTATAATTGTCATCATCCTATCTTTATAGATAATTTTCGCTTATATTATAATTCCATCATTAGGATAATTATAGCGTTCTGTTTTAATGAATTACTAAACCAATATATGTATTATTCGTATCAAATATTCAATTGGGCTTTATAGTGTTAATTTTATAGGTGATTTTCTAGTTAAAAATTTCTTCAAAGAATTTATTAATGGAATCAGTTTTATAAATCCATTTTCTGTTTTTAAAAGGAAATAGTATAGATGCATATAATAAAATCCTAAAGATTTATGGGAAAGGTAGTACTTTTACAAGATGCAGGCTTTACATTTAGTTCAGAAAAAAGCAAAAAAATCGCTATCTTCACTGTATGTGAAGGGCGATTTTTTAAACTTAATCTTACTAATAAATTTCATGTTAAATAACCAAATAACTTACAGTTACTATTCGTGTTTTAAAATTGTTAATCCATTTTTCTTGCCAGAAGCAATTAATTGTTCCGCTTGTTTTTTTGAAACAGGTTGATTTGGCAATTCAGTTGCAGAAGTGACAGGTCTAGCGATATCACGAATGACATTTTCAAAATCAGTTGATGTAAGGGATAAAATCGCTTTTACAGTATTTGTTTTTAATTTGAACGTATGAGATTTCCCTCTTGGTACAAAGATTGTATCACCTGCAACTGCATGAATTTCTTGCTCCTCTAAAAAGAATGTAATTTCTCCTTCAACTATACGCCAGATTTCATCTTCATTTTCATGAATATGAAACGGCGCTTCTAATCCTTTTACTTCAATAAATTCAAATACTGAGAAATTCCCGCCAGTTTCTGTACTTAATAATAAAGGTTTTACGCGAGCTCCTAAAAAAAGATAATCTTCATTCGTCAATAATTCAGCCATATCATTTTCCCCTTTATTGATAACGATGTGTAGTAGTTTAATAAAAAGATTTGTCACGATCATCATTTTATATATTAAATGATAAATATTCAAGTGGAACACCTTCGGAATTGACTTATTCTTAGTAAAAGACGGAAATAGTTTGATTTTAAGGGTATAGATATAATATTTATAAATAATACAAATAGGTGAGAATTCATGACATATTTACGTATGCATTACCAAACTGCTTATCGATACTGTAAAATAGTGAAGAAATCATCTTTATATTAGGAAATAAGATATTTCTAATAAAAGATAAAATCAATTTTTTGCAATTATAACAAACATCAATTAATATATTAAATGATAGGGGATTATTATGAAATACTCATTAAGAAGAATTCGATTAAGCTATATTGCCTGGTTTCGTTACACCCGTTTTTTTAACCAAAGTATGACCTGTAGCAATCGTCATTTAGCCAAGTGGGGATTACGGACAGGTCAGTTTGATATTATTAGTCATTTAAAAGAAGGTGAACGGGTTACGCAATCAGAATTAGCGAACCGTCTTGTAGTGACCAATTCAAATATTACCCAAATCTTAAGCAAACTAGAAGTAGCAGGCTTTATTCAACGTGAACAAGAGTGGAAGACAAAATATATTTCACTTACACCAAAAGGCGTTGCACTACGAAATGAAATTGTCCCTGCACAAGAGCAATTCCGAGCAGGGCAATTTGAGAATTTAACAGAAGATGAACTTGAACAGTTGATCCAGTTACTAAAAAAGGCGAATCAAGGAGTGCATGAAGAGTGAATATTTTACGGAATGAACAAGCATATTCAAACGGTGGAGGCGTATTTTCCCTACAAATTCATCGACCAGGTTTAATCGATGGAATCTTTGAAAAAGAGGATCATGCATTTGGTCCACTTAGCCGAATTGACCACGCAAAAATTGGGAAAGGTACAATGATTCGTATGCACGAACATATTAATGATGAAATTTTAAGTTATATGTGGCAAGGCGAAATGCTACATGAAGATTCATCAGGCTTGAAAGAAACTTGCTCATCAACAAAGCTAATGATAATGGGTGCTGGGAGAAGCTTCTTCCATGAGGAATCTACACCAACAGGCCCTGTTGAAATGCTACAAGTATTTATACGTCCGTCTGAAAAAGATTTTGAGCCTCGCGTTCAATTTGCGGAAATGAAACTACCAGAAGTCAGTGACTGGCGTTTAATTGCAGGACCAACAGAAGCGAAAGCCCCACTTGAAATTCGTCAGCAAATCATTGTTTATGATGTACACGGAAAAATAGATGAAGCCTTTACATTACCGATTGTGGCAGGCTATACGCCTTGGCTATATGTAATGGATGGCGAAATTATGGCACATGGGGAAAGCCTATATAAAGGCGATGCAATTTCAGGTACTGCGGAAGAGTTAACAACAATACAAATAACAAAAGATTCAACCGTTGTTCTATTCCTAGTCGACCTAAAGGCCCCAATGACACTTGCTGGTAATTTTAGTGGTGTCAAACGATTTTAAAATATAAAAGGTAGCAGGTCTGTCTCATTAAAGTGACAGACCTGTTACTTTTTAGAAAGAGTAGGATCTGGTATCGACAGTCACCACTTAGGTTTCCAAACCTGTACGAAACTCAACAGGCAAGAGACTACCTAAAAGTGCCATTGTCATTTGGAAGGTTTTTCCGAATAGTATTAATATAATGTTCCCGATTGGTTTGAAGTTTTTTAAAAAGGAAAAATGTCTGCACATAGTAAAGAGCAGACGTTTTTTTGTGGAGATATCTTGATATGAAGATGTACCATTTGAAATGTAATTTCCTAAATTTAATATGGGACTTAGAAATATATTAGTTATGTGGGCGTATTAACAATACATAAAAGAAACAGTTATTAAATAAATAAAAAATTTATTTCCGTACTATTGCAATTAAACAATAGGGAGCATAATATAAGTGTATAGTTATATATTGATTTAATCACCTGCAATTAATTGGTGATTTTATTTTCAATAATATATAAGTAAATGGTTATATAAGGAGCGCAGATAGGATGGAAAATACACTAATTGAAAAACAATTAAAAGCAACAGCTGACTTGAATCGCATTAAATTACTTGCATGTATGAAAAATGGGGAGGTATGTGTATGTGATTTTGTGGATGTCTTAGGCATTTCACAACCAGCAGTTAGTCAGCATCTTCGAAAATTAAAAGAGGCAGGCATTATTATCGAACGAAAGGTTGGTACATGGAAACATTATCGTTTAGTTGAGGAGCAGACACCACTTATGAAAGGTATTTTAGACCAAATTGAGCCATTAAATGGATGCAATTGTGGCTCTGACTGTACACACATAGGGGAGGAAAATTAATGGATAATGATTCTTTAACAAAACAGCTTTCGTTTTTAGATCGCTATCTCACTCTTTGGATTTTTGTTGCAATGGGGATAGGCGTTTTATTAAGTATTTCAATGCCTAATATTGGTGAAGCATTAGAGTCTATGTCAGTTGGCACGACATCTATACCTATTGCCATAGGGCTGATTGTTATGATGTATCCACCTTTGGCAAAAGTAAAGTATGAGGAAATGTGGCGTGTGTTCAAGGATTGGAAAGTTCTTTTATTGTCACTTTTCCAAAACTGGTTACTTGGTCCGTTTCTAATGTTCTTCTTAGCCATTATATTCTTGAGAGACTATCCAGAGTATATGGCTGGGCTCATTATGATTGGGTTAGCTCGATGTATTGCAATGGTAATCGTATGGAATGATTTAGCTCGTGGAGATCGCGAATATGTAGCTGGTCTAGTTGCATTTAATTCTATTTTTCAGATTGTAACATATTCAATTTTTGCTTATTTTTTCTTAAATGTATTACCTGGTTGGTTTGGATTAGAAAACTTTAATGTATCCATTTCTATGTGGGAAATTACAAAAAGCGTTCTTATTTACTTAGGGATACCATTTGCTGCAGGATTCCTAACACGATTAATAGCTATAAAAACAAAAGGGAAACAGTGGTATGAGGAAAAGTTCTTACCAAAAATTTCACCGCTTACTTTAATAGCACTTCTATTCACAATTGTGATGATGTTTGCATTAAAGGGTGAAAAGTTAGTCGAACTACCACTCGATGTTGTACGAATCGCTATCCCATTATTCATTTATTTTGTTGTGATGTTTGCAGTTTCATTCTTTTCTTCACGTAAAGTAGGTGCATCTTATCCTGTCACAGCAGCCCTTTCTTTTACAGCTGCTAGTAACAATTTTGAGTTAGCAATTGCTGTAGCTGTAGGTGTTTTGGGACTTCATAGTGGGGTGGCTTTTGCTGCTGTTATTGGTCCACTTGTCGAAGTGCCAGTACTTATTGGACTTGTTTGGGTTGCCTTACGTTGGCAAAAGAAATATTTTAAAACCATTAAATTATAGGAGTTCTTCAATTAACAGAAGTCACAATTCATGCAGAAGAAGAGAATGGCGAATTAGGTTTAGTCTTATTAGGATATTCACCAAAATCCTGCTGATGAAGTTGATATTCCACATAAGTAAAGGTGAAAAATACATTGTCACAGCAATTACATAAGCTGATAAATAGGAGGATGAAAACATGACAGTAAATCATGCCAGTGTGTTAACAAAAGAATACTTCATTTCCTATTTGACCCTTATTATTACTAGTAGAGATTATACAGTAGCTCAAGCCAATTCATTTGCTTTTGATTTCTTCTTTAAAGGAGATAAAGATCGCTATGGTTCTTCAACATGGTGCCAATTCGAGAAAGCAAAAATAGAAATTGAGAAAAAAATGTGTGAGATTGAAGCATATTAATTCCATGTTTTAAGTATAACTGCGTCTAGCTTAATGCTAGACGTAAAAAATAAACTGTATATAAGGAAATGCTTATATTGAAATTTTATAGAAAAGAAGGGTTTATTTATGAAAACATTTAATATAATTCAGCAAAATAATTCTTGCTGTACTACTAATAACATTAAAGCACAAGAGGCTTTTAATGATTTAAATACGAATTTACCTACTGTAATAATTGGTGCTGGTCCAATTGGGTTAGCTGCAGCTGCTCATTTAGTGGAACAAAATCAATCCTTTATATTACTAGAGGCTGGGCGTGAAATAGCTCATAACATTCGCACTTGGGGTCATGTTACACTTTTTTCTCCATGGCGATATAACATCAATAAAGCTGCTAAAACCTTACTTGAGGATACGGATTGGCAAGAACCTAACTTAGAAACATTACCGACTGGACATGAATTAATTGATCTCTATTTAAAACCTTTAGCAGCGTTAGCACAAATAAAACCTTTCATTCAATTAAACTCGAAAGTAGTGGGCGTTTCACGTCAATTAAATGATAAGATGAAATCAAAAAATCGTGTAAATCAGTCCTTTATTATATATATTGAAACGGAAGACGACATAAATGTCATTGAAGCTAAAGCTGTTATTGATGCAACAGGTACTTGGGGAAACCCAAACCCAGCAAATTCAACAGGTGTTTGGCTTCAAAATGAAAAAATATTAGCAGGTCGCATAGAGTATGGTATTCCAAATATTCATACGAATACTAAAAGATATGCTAACAAGAAGATCGCGGTTATTGGAGGCGGTCATTCCGCTATCAATACTTTATTATCTCTGGTTGAATTACAAAAAGAAAATCCTTCAACGAAACTTGTTTGGATTATGCGTAAAAAATCTGTTGAGGAAGTATATGGTGGGGAAGAAAAAGATGCCTTGAAAGCACGCGGAGCGCTAGGTGTACGTATTCATGAATTAGTAGATGCAGGTAAGATTGAAGTAGTGACACCATTTTATATTTCAATGGTGAAAAAAGATGAAAAAATAAATATTGTTGGTACTACAAATGGAGAACAAACAGTATTAACAGGATTCGATGAACTCATTGTAAATGCAGGGAATCGACCGGATTTTTCAATAAACAGCGAACTACGTCTTTCCATCGATAATGTAACAGAGAGTGTGCAAGCATTAGCACCACTCATTGATCCTAATATGCATAGCTGTGGGACAGTACGAGCGCATGGAGAAGAAATATTAAGACAGCCGGAAAATGGTTTCTATATTGTCGGAGCCAAAAGTTATGGACGCGCACCAACATTTTTAATGGCTACAGGTTTTGAACAAGTCCGATCAATAACTGCCTATTTAGCAGGCGATGAGGAAGCTTCGCAACGTGTGGAATTAGAGCTACCAGAAACAGGCGTATGCAGTAGTAATCTTTCCAATCAATCCAATACATGTTGTTAATTATTCGACTGTTAGCAATTGCTAGCAGTCCTCTTCTAAATAATAAGGAGGAAATTGAATGGTAACATTGCTTATTCGAAAAATGGAACACAAAGATTTAAAAGAGGTATTAAACATCTATAAAGAATGAATCGATACTGGGATGGCCACGTTTGAAACATATGTACCGGGTGAACAAGTATGGGATGAAAGACATCATGCAACTTTACGCTTTGTAGCAGAGGAACATAACAGAGTGAGTGGATGGATTGCCATCTCACCTGTCTCTACACATACTGTATATTCTGGAGTTGGGGAAGTAAGTGTTTATATATCAAATAAGAGTAAAGGGAAAAGTATCGCCTCCAAGCTGCAGCACCACAAAATACAGATAAAAATTTTGTGAGTTTTTTGTTCGTTAAATTCTTCAAATCATCTTATTCACTTTGATTTTAAACGTTAAATAGTAGTTTGAAACACACCAGAGAAATAGCATTCAATTTTTCCATTCACATTTCATCAGTAATTGATCTCCATTTAATTTTGCAGATAAATTTCCATCCATCTTTATCATGAGGCTTTTTGCAATATACAATCCTAAACCTGTACTTCTCTTTGTTCTTGTTTGATCAACTTTATAAAAACGGTCAAAAAGAAGGGGGAGGTCTTGTTCTTTTAATTCTTTGGCAGGATTCATTATGTTAAGTTGAACAGATGACGAATTTTTAACAAGTTGAATAGTAATATTGCCACTCGAATGTTTAATCGCATTGGAAACTAAATTTTCTATTACACGTTTAACAGCTGATGAATCGCCTGTAATATAAATTTCATCATCTGGAATAAGGATTGATGGTTCGATCTGTGCTTTATTGAAATCATCATAAAAACCAATTAACACTTCAACTAGCAGTTTATTTAATTTGAGGTTCTCCACCTTTAATGGATAATCAGCTGATTCAATAGTCGATAATTCAAAAAACTCATCTAATAAAACCTTCAATCTCAGTGCTCCATTTTTAATGTTCTTTTGGTATTTTATCCTTTTCTCAAGACCTATATCATCGGATTCTAAAAATTGTATATAACCTAAAATAGACGTCATTGGCGTACGAATATCATGCGAAATATTTGCAATTGCCTGCTTCATTTCATTTTCAGTTCTTAATTTCTCAAAAATTGCTTCATTTGTTAAATCAATTTGGTCATTAATATTTTTTGCTAAATTCTCAAGATCTTTGTCATAAAATGTTAGATCTATTTTCTTTGAGATTACTTTATTGTTTAACTGATTTAATTGTCGAGTAACTCGTTTTAGTTCCAGTTTCAATAAGTAAAAGCGAATGAGGATAAAAAATACAGCTATAACAGATATAATTACTATATAGATCATCATTTCACTCGCCTTTCTTTTTATTATTTATTTAATTTCTTTCTTTTGGAATGCTAATACTCCTAGTAATCCAAATATCACATAAGTTACAATCGGGACTATCGCTAATTTAAATACTTCAATGCTTTCCAAAGCATTTATATTAATGAAGTCGTATGATAACTTAAATACCGAATAATTATAAATATATTCAAATAAAGTGATCTTACTAGCTAACATGAACATTACACCATCAAATAGAAGGAATATTAAGATTAGCAAGCCAATCGTTTTTCCACTATCTGTAAACATCGTTGCAAATAACATCATTATTGATGCAAATGCTGCAGCATATAACATAGTAAAAATAATTATTTGAGCAAAGTATTTTAAATCGGGCATATCGTTAAATTGAGAAAGAATAGCCCCAGTTCCTGTCATACCAATTGGTAATATTACTGAAAAAATGATTGCCCCAAATGAAAATACCATTAATTTGGAGATATAAATTCTAATTCTGCTATTGCCCGAAGATGCAATACTTTTCATAGTACCCAAAGAATATTCACTAGCGATAAAATAACCAGCTAAAAGACATGGGATTAATTTTAACACGTAATTGTTCTTACCAATGATAGTTAGAAATAATTCATTAACGCTAATTTGCTCTGTTCCATAAATACTCGCTATTAGAGGAAAAAGGGCAGCAATTAACATCAATGCCAATGTCAGTTTTTTAAACGATGTATCCTTTTTTAACTTAAATAGTTCTGATTTTAATAGATTACCCATGCTGAATTCCTCCAATAAGCTTTGTAAAGTAACTTTCTAAATCTTGACCCATTGACTTAAACTGTTCAATGATTAACCCTGCGTTAACTAATGCTGTAGAAACTTTGGTTGGTTGATCAAGATACTTATATAGTCTAATCACACCATCTGGCATGACCTCGAAATCATTAGTAGAAAGCACAGTTTCAATTATTGTTGCAGCTTTTTCGGTATTATCTACTTTAATATGGAAATATTGCTGACATTTATCTTCTAGCTGATGAAGTGTCATTTGCTCAATCAATTCTCCCTTATGAATGAAGCCATAATGAGTAGCTAACAAATGAAGTTCACTTAAAATATGACTTGATATCAGTATAGTAACGCCTTTTTCACTATTGAGCTTTTTTAATAACTCTCTTATTTCTACAACTCCCATAGGGTCTAATCCATTAATGGGCTCATCTAGAATTAAAAACTCTGGATCTCCTAAAAGAGCAATCGCAAGAATAAGTCTTTGTTTCATACCTAAAGAAAAATTCTTCGCCTTCTTTTTCCCCGTATCATGAAGACCAACAAGTGCTAGTGTTTTTTGAACACATTCTTTACCTGGGACGCCTTTTAAAAGTCTATGTGCTTCTAAATTCTCAGCAGCTGTCATATGTGGATATATTGCAGGTTGCTCAATCGTAGCACCGATACGCTTTCTAGCTTGAATTAACCTCCTTTCGTCCGTTTCTCCAAATAACTCTACAGTACCTGATGTGGGCATTGCTAATCCAGTCACTAAACGAGTTAGCGTGGATTTACCAGCACCATTCTGCCCAATAAAGCCGTAAATAGAACCTTTTTCAATCGATAGATTCACTTTATTTAAAGCAACTTGATGTTTATATTGCTTTGATAATTGATTTGTCTTAAGTACACAATCTTTCATATACTTACCTCCCTTACTTGATATACTTAGTATAGTAAGAAGAACATAAGAGAAGCTTAAGTTAAATCTAAAGAAAACCTTAAGATTTAAGACGGTAGCCCATTCCCCAGATTGTTTCAATATATTCAACACCGGGGCTAGCCTTAGAGAGCTTACTTCTTAAATTGCTCATATGAACATTAATGGTATTATCATCACCATAAAATGGTTCATTCCAAACATTTTCAAACAAGTTCTCTTTCGTGAAAATTTTGTTAGGTGATGACATAAGAAGGACTAAAATATTGTATTCACGAGCTGTAAAAGCGAGTGATTTCCCCTCAACAACTACTTTTTTAGCTTCTGTATCAATCACTATGTTTTTGTACCTTAATTCTTTTTTCATCGGAAGTTCCTGCAAACGTCGATATCTTCTCAAATGAGAGTCAATTCTCGCTGATACTTCATCTATATCAAATGGTTTCGTAATATAGTCATCTGCCCCCGATCTTAAAGCATCAATTTTAGCTTGCTGCTCCAGTTTTGCTGAGATAATAAGGACTGGAGTGTTACTTTGTTCAGCTATTTTTGACAGTATTTCTTCTCCATTCATACCAGGAAGCATTAGATCGAGTAATACCATATCCCAATCTTGCTTCTCCAAGTAAATCATGGCTTCTGTTCCTTAGAAAGCTGGCTGTGAAGCATATCCACTTTTTTCAACGATCCTACATAATAATTGATTTATATCATTGTCGTCTTCAACAACTAATATGTTGATTAATTGTGCCACCACCATCAACTCCTTTAACTATGAGGCTTGATTATATTACTTAATAAATCATTCATAATCAAACATATTATTTTAACCCAATTTGTCTGTAAATTACTCTTAAAATCATTGAAGGCACAATGCATGATGAATAATTTTTTTATTGAAGAGAAGATACGTTCGTACTATCAACACGCCCATTCAATAAAAGCTTCTTTCGGGGTAGTACCAGGGGCTTTACTTGAAGACCATTGAGCTGCTTTGACAGCTCTCTTTTCTTATTGTAGGAAGAAATTACATATATAAAATAAGGCAATACATTGTTAAGATTTGATAGGTAAAGTATTCTATGGAATGAAATAGGAACGGTGGCGTTTCTCCAACAAGTGAGGAAGTTTTTTTACTAACAGAGCAAGTTAGCTCAAAAAAAGCCTAAAATAAAGAAAGTAATAAATAGTTTGAGGAAATTCATCATTTAGCATGAAATCCAAATTATCGACCATGATCGATTTCGGGTGGAAGAGTAGCCACTTATAGACACTCAACTAAGGATTTAGTTATTTTTCATAATAGTAAAGAAATCGGATCTTTCTATAAACCCAAAAATGGTTTTAAATATTTTCAAAATTTAAAGTGAGTTGGTGAAAAAAATGTTTACATGTAAAGTTTGTGGTTTTGATAAATTAGAATGGCCGCAGTATTTAGAAGATGATGCACCAAACTTTGTAATTTGCGATTGTTGTGGTTTCCAATCTGGATATGATGATTTAGATCAAGGTTTAACTTTTGAAGAATATCTAGATAAATGGATTAAAAGAGGGGCTACATGGGTAGATAAGAGTAAAAAACCAAAAAATTGGTCTCTTGAAAAGCAATTGAAAAATATTAAGAAATTAAATATTTAGAGTCAGTAAAAATTAGCAAGCGTTTAGTTAGTATTGGCTAAAGTCCTGAGAGATAATTTCTCTCAAAAGTTTTCCTCTACAAAATAAATGAATAATCCTTATTAAGCTAACGGAGTTCGATTGTTCAATTAGAGCAATTTCTTCTTATGCTAACAGAGTAGGTTAGCATAAGAATATAGCAATAGTTGTGAAAAAATTGGAAATGAGGTGGATTCAATGGGGAATGTTAAATGGATAAATGGAAGCTATAAAGAGGATAACCGTATTTTTGATTCGGAGTTTGAAGTTAAAGAATGGACAGAAGCATTATATCCAGATTTTGTTGCCTATTTAAGTGATAAAAATAATGTAGGATATGCAACACCTGATGAAAAAGTAATTAAATATTTAGCATCCCTTTTTCCTCAATGGGCTGTTTATAACAACTTGCAAATCGGTGTCTGTACAGGAAAAACAGAAATAAATGGACAAATCATCTATAAAATTTGGACAGTAAAATTATAATTATTTTCGCTAACGGGGCAGGCTACTTGAATATGGAAAAACAAATAAACTGTTTAAAAGCTATTCTTAATCGTGTTCTAAAGGAGGTCTATCAATGAGTTCAATTAATGAAAAACTGGTCCTGTTACATAATGATATGATAAGCATGGGTGGGATAATAGACTTAGACTGGTGTGGCAAATTATTTTATCCCTATTATAAACATTTTAATGACGATAATTTCAGATATAGAGCAGGTTCACTTACTGCTTTTTGGGGACTTCTCTTAGAGTGGGAAGACGCAAGTGGATTTCCATTCTATACAGGTGTTGAAGAATGCGACTGTCATCATTTTGATAAGTACCTTAAAGAGTTTTTAAAATATTCTTCCGACATAAAGAAGCAATACCCGAACATTTATCTTATTATCATTGAATCGCTAAACAAACTGAATAAAAGAGAGGTTTGGGAAAATGAATTTCCTCACATTACAAGTGACCTATTTAGTACCATTAGAAAAGAATTGCTGGAGACTGATGTTCAAAGATTAAACGGTGAGGTTTATGATCTTGCATTAAAAGAAGCAGGAATGTCTTTTAAACTCCCATGAAAATAAAACTCTTCAATTTCGGAATAAAGACAACACGAAAGCAGACGCAGCCCATTTGTTTTTTAGAATTTGCAGCGTCAAGATAGGAAAGAATTATCTGTTGGATTAGGAGGCATCCGGTTCAACGATTGTGTAGCTTTTGTTACAATACTACATGCTTCGCTTTTGTTTGGTAAGGGTTTAAGAACTGCTAATTTTTCAAAAGACAATCAGTTAGAAATAATATATGTTGAGAATGGTAGTAAACAAAAAATAACAGCAAATTATTATATTGAAAAAGATTCTGTATTATATATTTCTAATACCTAGCTAAAAAACACGAAAATTAATGAAAGTATTAAATTATATTGTAAGTAGCAATATAAACAAGTATTTTTAAAATTTTAGTAAACAATATACAATAAGATTTGGTCAGGGTAATTTAGTATCTATTGTGAAGAAAAGTGGTCCAGGAGATAGAAGAATTTTTTCATTTGAATATGCAATAGTTACTTTCAAAAATGGGAAAAAAACTGTTAAAGAAAAAGCTTGGCATTATCATTTAGGGAATCCTAATGTTCACTATGTTTTCAGATGGAATGGTCAGTATATAAAAGGATATACATTTACTGGTGAAAAGAAATATATGTGGGTATGGTAAAAGGAAAATATAAAGGAGTTAATTATGGGGTTTTACTTTGAGTATGTAAATATTGATTGTGAGAATGTCCAAGATTATTTAAAAAAGATGCCTTTTGCTATCAAAGAATTACCTCAATTTCTTATTGATATTTCTGGGCTTTATTTACCTGAATGTAATGAGAATTGGTTTCCTTCTTGGATAAAAAAGATAAATGGATTTCCACTGTACTTTTTCATTGAAGTTGAAGATTACATGAAAAAAGAATTCAATTCATTTTGTGTTCAATATGCATTTTATCCTAAAAACTATGATTTAGAAGGAAAGTATAAAATTATAGAAGTTGTAAATGAAGGCAAATTGAAACAGTTGTTTTCTTTAGTCATACCAATATCATGTGCAGGGGATCTAGTATTGTGGGTCACGCAAAAAAATATATTCTTTGAGAAGAATAACTCAAATAGTAAACAAATTCGCATGCTAGATGGTCAAAATATTTTTTGCATAGGACACGATTGCGAAAATTTGCTTATCTTGTCAAATGACTCTAACTTCAAAAATGCTAAAGAAATGTCCAATACTTTTCCAGAAGGTACAAAGTATGAAGATAATAACGGTTAAATAGGTTTTAAAAAATAGTTATAGAAAATGATGAACATCAAATTCTCGATGTTCATCATTTTTTACTTTTAGCAACACACATTATAAAAAAGTCGGAATGACTAACTGTGTAAACTTTGTGTCTCGTTTTTTTCGAAATTACGAATAAATTGCGAATGTGCGTACTTGGTGTTCTTTTACAATTATGGGGTGTTGGCGTATAAGCCCTCCCTCAAGCCAAATGATTTTAGTTTACATAATATAAATACCTTGGTCACAACTTTCTAATTATCGGATGGTTCCAATAATTTATCCTTCAAAAGGGGATTATTCGTTTAAATAATGCTAATTATCATTTAATGTAGATTTGTCCAATATTCATAAAAATTATTCATAAGAGCGAACAAACTAAGCTAGTTGATACTATATCTTAACAAAGGCTAAAAAGGTGATACGGAGTATTTTTCCTTATCAACTTTTTTATTATTATGAAATTATTTTGTGGATAGTTTAGTCAAATTAGTTAGTAGCAACATCGAATACGGAAATTGAATTAGCTGAAAAATGCTGACAGAAAACTTCGTATTTGTCTGGGGTTGAAATAGGGGATAGGAAGATTACCATTCAGACGTTAGAAAAGATTACTGAGGGCTTGGAAAAAGACACCAAGTCGTATCTTTAAATTTGACACTCTAAGCTTCGATAATAAGTATTTTGAAAAAAAGAGTTGAGTATGATCTTGCAAAATCTAATAGAAGTCAAAAGAGAAACCGAAATACGCATAGTATTAAAAAATTACTAATGAGATATTTAATACATACAAATATTGAAGGGATAAGGAAAAGCTGTAGTCTAAAGTTGTAGAACAGGAGGTGCTCATCCTATATTATGTAAAATCAAGAAACACGGAATACTTTTATTGTGCGCTGTGAGAGCAATCGAGATGGGCAAGGGTACGTGTTACTGAATCTCGATTGCTCTCACAGCATTATTATCAATGTGAAAATTTAGTAATTAAAGTATGGCTTTCGGAGTGAATTCGTTATTTGCTGGCTTATTAGCTCCATTCGCACCGATCGATTCTATAATCCTATTAATCGTTGCGCTTTCTTTCCTTGGGTTGGGCTAGAAATTTGGAATAAGTGGTACTGCTCCTTATCCAAATTTCTATATAGGGATTGTGGCATAAATCAGGATATTTAGTTGAACATCGGGAAAGATACTCCTAAAAATGATTATGTGTCGGGACCCCATCTTTTTGTTTGTTCGTATTTTTTCGTTAAAAAGCGAATGGGAACCCTAGATACATTATTTTAATTTTGCTAAACGACTTGTTAACGGTTCACGCCAATCCTCTGCTAGTTCTGGAACAGCTACAATTTTCTCCATTGCCTCAATATCCTTCCGTCTATGAAAATATACTTCGTTAGAAAATAGAATAGAAACTGAGTCAGGATGACGTTCTAGCAGTTTTATTTGTGAATCTTTACGAACGATACCTTCTTCAAGAACGCGACATAAATAACCAGTATAACCGGTCGCTACAATGCGAGGTAAAATCCCAGGAATGCCAAGTCTTTTTGAAATGGTACTGCATGGGATTCGGCTTTGTGTAACTTGAATAATGGCCTCTCCTAATTGATATGTATCCCCGATGAATACATCACATTCTAACATATTTGTTACAGTAATGTTTTCACCAAATGTAGATGGAGGGAGCTTCGTTTGAAATTCTTGTTCCCACTGTGCGTAATGTTCATAAGGATAGACGCAAACTGCTCGATCAGGCCCACCATGGAACCTTAGGTCAGCTACACCGTCTCCCAGAAATCCATCTTTTGATAGGAAAACCTCTTCAGCAAGTTCTTTACAGATACCTGTTGTCATTTCTTTATTTACTGCATATTTCATTGGTTTCGGTTTACCAATGCTAAAATGAACAAGTTCAATTCCCATATATGTTCTCCTTTAATACTGTTTTCAATATTGTTGTAGTTTTGAAATACTCTTGTTTTTATAAAAAATTTTGTTCACTTCTGTGTCCTTATGCCATTAAAGCATCCCTTTGTTGAAGTTCATAAAAATCTTTTTTCATATCCCAAATCGCCTCCTGATACCCTCATTTTATACAAATATAGAAGGCTAATAAATATGTTTAATAAGGATATTTGATTGTTTGTATTTATTATATAAAGAATTTAGGGTATTCTATTTTATAAAAAAAGGTCGTATAATTTATGGACCAAATTGATAAAAATATCGTGGGATTATTACAGTCAAATGCAAAAATTTCAATGAAGGATTTAGGGAAAGCTGTTCACTTATCTTCTCCGTCAGTAACTGAGCAAGTATGGAAGTTAGAGGAGCAACAAATTATTGAAGGTTACCATGCACATGTTTCTCTAAAAAGCTAAACCGTCCAATTTCTGCACTAATATTGTTTACATCAAAGGATTATTACTTTAAAATATAATAACTAAATTATCTGATTAACAAAAGTAATAAAAATTTCATTAAAAAGGATTGAAGTATTATGGAATTACGGCATTTAGAGTATTTTTTAATGGTTAGTAAGGAACTACATTTTACAAAAGCAGCTGAAAAATTAGGAATCTCACAGCCCACTTTAAGCCATCAGATTAAGATGCTTGAAACAGAAATAGGTTATTCACTATTTAACCGGGTTGGCAAGAAAATTGAACTTACTAAGGTAGGAGAAATTGTCCAACAAGAAGCATTGAATATTCAAGGTTCTATTCAAAGTATATCTTCTCAAATTGCAGCATTTTCGAAAGTAGAAATCGGGGAATTGAGGATTGCTGTGTTGCCCGGGGAAATAACGGATTTGGTATCTACTTTGTGTATTCAATTTAACCAGCTATATCCGAACATTAAAGTGTTCATTGAAACTACAGACCAAGTAGAACAGGCCATTCTAGAGAATCGAGCTGATTTTGGTATTGGTTTTCAACTTAATCAATATGAACTGTTGCAAGTAACGAAGTTGTATGAGGAAGAATTTTATTTGATTAGTAATCAAAGTAGTGAAGAGCAAAAAGTTTCATTTTCTTCTGTTTTAGATGGCCCTCTTATTTTATTTCCAAGTATGCATCAATGTAGAAAAGTACTTAATAAGACCAGCAATGAAATTGGTAAGCCATTAGAGCCTATTGTTGAAACGTCTAGTATTAAGTCTATCTTAGATTTAGTTCGAAGTGGTGCTGGTCGTAGTGTTATCTCGCGCACATTATACGAATTTTATGATACAGAGGATTTATTTTTCCAACAAATTGAAAAACCATCTTTGACAAGGGCAGTGTATCTCATGTTTAAAAAGAACTGTTTTATTAATTATGCAGCACGTGAATATATTAAGTTACTAGTACGTGAAATCGAAAAGCTTCATTTTCACACAGAGAAAGATGACATTAATTCTTTGTATGGTTTTGTATTATAGTTTTTATCTATCATTATTATAGAAATGATGTAATAGACGAACAGTGGAGTCCTCTTTACAATGTAGACAAGACAGCTCATGGAGATGAGAAGTAGACATTGTAAGGGGGTTTTTAATTGACAACAATGTCTATGAATATCATGTCAAAAATTTGTAAAGTAAAAACAAGGTATAAAACTAATATGAGGTGATTGTTAATGGGAAAAGATTTAAGTCAATTCATCAGAAATAAAGCATTTGTAGATAAAGTTGTTTCGGCAGAGGAAGCAGCTTCTTGGATTGAAGACGGAATGAATCTTGGAATGAGTGGATTTACACTTTTCGGTGAGCCAAAAGAATTTCCACTTGCACTTTCTAAGCGTGGTGAGAAAGAAGACTTCAAAATCAATCTATATACCGGGGCTTCATTAGGGCCAACTGCTGACCAATCAATGGCTGAAGCTGACATCATTAATTTACGTGTTCCTTACCAAGCTAACCCTGTAATGCGTGGGAAAATCAATGCAGGTGAGATATACTATATTGACCAACATGTATCACATACAGCAGAAGAAGTAAGAAAAGGGTCATTAGGAAACCTTGATTATGCAATTATCGAAGCAGCTGCGATCACTGAAGAAGGTTATATTATTCCAACTGGTTCTGTGGGGAATTCACCCATCTTTGTGGAACAAGCTGATAACGTTATCATTGAACTTAACACTACTGCTCCTAAAGCGTACGAAGGCCTTCATGATATCTTTGTACCAAAGAATCAAGGTGAGCGTAGAGAGATTCCACTGTACAAAGTTTCAGATCGAATTGGAGAAATTGGAATCAAAGTTAATCCAGATAAAGTAAAAGGAATTATATTATCAGAACAGCCTGATATTCCTTCACCGTTATTTGAGCCAAATGAAGAAACACAGCAAATTGCAAATAACTTATTAGAATTCTTAGCTGGTGAAGTAGAAGCTGGAAAATTGACAGAATCATTAGCTCCATTACAGTCTGGGGTAGGGTCTGTTGCTAATGCAGTTTTAAATGGTATGAAACATTCTCAGTTTAAAGATATCGAAGTTTTTTCAGAAGTATTACAAGATGGTATCTTTGACTTGATCGATGCTGGTGTAGTTAAATTTGCAGCTGGTACTTCGTTCTCACTTTCGAAGAAGCGTGTTGATTCACTAGCTGAAGATTTAGAAAAATACAAAGGGAAAGTTTTGTTCAGACCTCAGGAAATTTCTAATCATCCAGAAATTATTCGTCGTTTAGGCGTTATTTCATTTAACACTGCGATTGAAGTAGATATTTACGGAAACGTAAATTCAACTCACGTTAGCGGAACAAAAGTGATGAATGGAATTGGTGGATCTGGTGACTTTGCTCGTAATGCTAGAATTACAATCTTTGTAACGTCTTCCCTAGCAAAAAATGGAGCTATCTCAACAATCGTTCCTTTCGTATCACATATCGACCATACAGAGCATGATGTAGATGTAATTGTGACAGAGCAGGGATATGCTGATCTTCGTGGACTTCCACCGGTGAAGAGAGCAGAAAAGCTTATCGAAATCGCACATCCTAAGTATAGACCACAATTACGTGCTTACTTTGAAGAAGCAAAAGAAAAAGTGGGTGGGCATACACCACATATTCTTGAGAAAGCTTTTTCTTTCCATACAAGCTTAAAAGAAAAAGGTACGATGTTAATTGAGAAAGAAAAGATAAAAAAATAATTTATGAGACTAAAAAGGGGTGCATATGTAATATGTAGCCCTTTTTATATTTTTTTCTGAAATCCAAATTTAAATAATTTTTAAGTGCTTCATTATAGATTTTATCTATCATTATCATAAAAATGATACAATAGACGAATGATAAAATTCTCTTTACACTGAAGATAAGTTCATAAAGAACTATCAAATTGTAAAGGGGTTTTTTTTATGATGTTTCAAGAAATAGCAGGCATTAAAATTCCAGATTCTCAATTGGCGAAAGATGCAGTAGATATTTTACGTGAGCATGGAAATGACTTGTTGTGGAATCATTCGAATCGTGTGTTTTTATTTGGTGCAGTCAACGGAAAAAATGCTAAACAGAATTATGATTTAGAGTTGCTGTATGTTAGTGCATTATTCCATGATTTAGGCTTAACAGAAAAATTTAGTAGCCCAGATTTACGATTTGAAGTGGACGGTGCAAATGCAGCAAGAAGCTTCCTACAGCAGTATCAAATTCCAGATGAATCGATTCGTCTAGTATGGGATTCGATCGCATTACACACTACACCTGGCATTGCAGAACATAAAGAGACTGAAGTAGGATTACTCTTTTCAGGTGTTGGCTTAGATGTGATGGGGGATGGATTTGAACAATTTCCTGCGCACCTACGTGAAGAAATTATAAAAGCCTTCCCTCGTAACAATTTCAAACAGGAAATTATTCCAGCGTTTTATGGAGGCTTTAAGCATAAGCCAGAAACTACTTTTGGTAATATGAAAGAAGATATTGTTCAACATTTTAGACCGGAATATAAAAATAAGAATTTCTGTCATTGTATCTTACATTCACCATGGTCAGAATAAGAAACCGCAATAGCAGCGTAACGAGGTAGAAAGTTTGAACATTTGTATAGGGTTATTCTTTGAATTTTTAAGCGTTGTAAACCCGTATTTTTCTGACCACTAAAGGAGTAAAAGAAATTTAGGTAGATGACGACTGTTCAACAATCGGGCGCTTTCATGGAAACATGGAAAGCGTCTTTTTAGATTATTCAATGATTGAGATTTATCAATATCTTAGATTATTGAATATTCTCAGTAGACAAATATAGTTTTTAATTTCCCAAAATGAAAACAAAAAAAGGAGAGTTATTATGTCAACCCAAAAAGAACCAATTCAATTTCCAAATAGCAAACAAACACAGTTTGCAAAGGGCGTAACGCTAATCGACATTGTTAAAGAAATCACAAGACTAGCGAAAAAAGCCGCTACGGAAAGTGTAAATTGAAGTGAATTATATTGTTAGAGCTAATTGTCCGTAAATAATCCTAACAAAATATAATAAACGAATTATATTGCACCATTTGTTCTAAAACATTCGTGTTTAAGAGATAGAAGTGCTATTTGTCCATCGGCTGAACACATCAAGAATTAAATAAAACACGAATATTATATTTAAAGTTGTCTATATGAAACTGAACGGAAATGTGGTATTCGATTTGACGAATGTTAATCCGAAGTAAGGAGAGGTGGAGTCAGATTTATGCGGATACAGCGATAAGGACAAACATACCCAAACCACGCTTTTTGGTGCATTTTTACTTCAACTTACGTGGCGGAATAATGAAAAATCAGTTAATATTAAAAATAAACATTTTTGTAAAGAAAAGGGGAGGAATTTATGTTTTCTAATGAAGAAAGAGAGTCTATTTATAAAGTTATTTATAATAGGAGAGATATTCGAAGTTTTTTATCAACTCCTATCCCTGAAAACATTATACATAGAATATTAAATGCAGCTCATCATGCACCTTCAGTAGGATTTATGCAACCTTGGAACTTTATTTTGATTTCCACTGACAAAATTAAAGAAAAATTGGCTTGGGCAGCAGAAAAAGAAAGCCGAGCATTAGCTATTCATTATGATGGGGAGAAAAAAATGAAATTCCTTGATTTAAAAATTGAGGGTTTAAAAGAAGCTCCTATGACTATTTGTGTTACATGTGACCCTACAAGAGGAGGTTCCCATGTATTAGGACGAAATTCAATTCCTGAAACAGATATTTTATCAACAGCCTGTGCTATTCAAAATATGTGGTTAGCAGCTTGTGCTGAAGGGCTTGCGATGGGGTGGGTAAGTTTTTATAAAAAGAATGATATTAGAGACATTTTAGAAATACCACCACACATCGATCCCATTGCTCTTATATCAATCGGTTATACTGAAAATTACCCAGAAAAGCCCATTTTAGAGTTAGCTAATTGGGAAAAAAGACGTTCTTTAGAACATCTTATTTTCGAAAATAAATGGGGACAAAACTAAAGACTTATTAATCTATCAGGGTGCGTTAATTGAATAATGTTGAATTGCATAGGCAACTCTTTTTTTTATTGAACTAACGAAGTAGTTTAATTTAAGAAGGACTTATTAATAAACAGCCAGAATAGTATAAAGATGCTGTTAAAAAGGGGGGATTTCAAACTCGCTACCTTTACATATCTAGAAAATAACGGGGGGAGGTTATAATGGCAGTTACTTATTGGACAAGAAAAAAACTTACACTATGAGCTATTCAACCTAAAGATATCTAATATTTGAATCATTAGATGATGAGATTCTACGAAATATGGACTCACTTTATTTTCCTCGTTCAGCTGAAAAAATGAGAGAATGAATAGAAGGACAATTGGAATGAATTCCGTTTTATTGCAGTTGATAGATACAATAATATTGTTGGTATAATTGAAACATTTGATTGTGATCGAAAAAATGGAACCTTCGATTATTATTTAGCTGTATTTGAACCATACAGCGGTAATGGGTACGCAAAGAAATGATCCTTATGGTTCTTCGTTTCTTCTTTTTAGAGTTTTCTTATCAAAAAGTGAATACGACTGTTTATCTTTTAATAATTGTGCGCTGTGAGAGCAATCGAGATGGGCGTATATATATGGTAAATGACGTGATGAACTATATTCAAAAATCTAATGTAAGGAGCGCAAATACATATGGCGAGGAAGAGAAAAACGTTACCGAAAAATTTTAATGAACTAATTGAAGCAGGTGATATTGCGGCATTACAAGAGGTATTTACAAAGTGCGAGCTAGATGCATATGGTGGTTATAGTAAAACAACAGCCTTAAGCTTTTTCAATGTACCAGATGAATTGGTTCGCTGGCTCGTGGAACAGGGGGCAAATATAAATGCGAGAGACAACTACAAAAGATCGGCTTTACATAATCAGGCAATAAGTTGGCGGGGAAATATTGAATTGCTTCTTGAGTTAGATGCAGATATAGAAGCCTTGGATTATCAAAATGAAACACCTTTATTTGCTGCGGCTGCTTTTTTTAAACCAAATGCGGTGCGCACATTGGTTTCTAAAGGCGCAAATATTAGCGCGGTAAATATGATGAATGAGACGCCTTTGGACAAAGCTTTAGCAGTATGTAGAAATATGAATATTGTTGATCTAGTGGAAGTTTCTGAGATTTTTTTGAGCGCAAGTATAGCTGTAACGCCGGAAATGAAAAATTCTATTAAGCGAATTGGAAAAGACTTTGAATTTCACAGAGAAGGTTTTAATAAAGAATATTTGAACGAAACGGATGAGGCACTTTCCCGTCTTTATGAGCTATTTGATGTTCCACCAGTAGAGAAGCGGAAAACGCATGATGGTACGTCTCCAATAACAGTATGTACAAAGGGCTGGCAGGCTCAACATAATGAACTTTGGGATTTACTAATTCCTTCGCAAGGACATGCTCAAACTGTACAAGGAGAGGTTATTCGTATTACCGGTAAAGTCTCATACGAAATTTTAGATAACGGCGGCATCAACTGGGATAATGATTTTCGTAAAATGCTCAAAAGTTTGAACCAATACCTTAGCTTAGGTACGCCATTACATCCCGCTGCACTTCAGGAGTCTATCACTTTAGGCAAAGAACTTCACAAAGGCGATGGAGATGAGGAACCTGCGAGACTATGCGAGTTGGCAGTGCAATGGGTACTTAGCAATCCGAATCCGATTATGTTAGAACAACCCGTTTATAAGCGCTAACATATTTAACGAATCCAATAAGCATTTTTATAAACAATAATATCCCCTTTTTTTAAGCACTTAACAGCTAAGAAAAGGGGATATTATTTTAATTCAATAAAAAGGATCTTTTATTGTTCGTTAGTCATTATTTGAATCTATTCAAACAATGGAACTTTTTGATCTATCCCACAACAATGAACAAGCATAGCGTGTAATTCTTTGTGCTTAACGTTGTAAATGCATACATTAGCAACTATTCTTCAGACTCGCCCTGGTGACCTGCATAGTTGCCCTCACCGGGATCAAGATCAATAACTATGCGGTGCGGAACAGCCAATGCATATTGATGCTCGCAGCGCCAACGCATCCCCTCTGTAAAACCCATCGTTTCTCCATCTGTAATAATATCACCTTGATTAAATAAATAATAAGCAAAGTTAGTCAGGCAGCCTGCAACTTCATTGGTATCCATATCATAGAAGTGACATTGCACATCAGGAACGCCTAGTGCAGCAAGCCCAATGGAATCCATGAGACCTTCCTGACGTTCACTGCCAGTACCCTCAACATTGTAGAACCGAATGTTCAATGCCCCATACAACATTTCGCCCTCATCAATAGCAGCCAAAAACATGGATGGCTCGACCAACTTATTGCTTTCTCTAAAATAAATGGCAGCGCATGGGACCGTTTCCACTATTGCACGAAGAACATTCGTATGTAGCTCCAATCTTTTTTTTGGCTCCAGTCCAGATGCCATCATATCGACAAGTAACAACGCGTGACTACACTCTTGCAATGTTTGGCCTGCTTCATTCCAATACCAACTTTGCTGCAAAGCGGCTTCGTAATCAGATATCGGACCTACATTCATGCCAGTAAGCGTTGTTTGTGCAGGCATTTCTCCTTCTGCATATTTCACCATATAATTCAAATGAAAGAAGTGAAGCATTTCGCTTTTCTCATGTTGCTCATAGGGCTCCCATACTGCCAGCGACCCATTCTTTTCATTTTGTGGTCGATCTGTTTTCCCCATGTATTGTTCTATCTTGCTGTAGAGTAGTTCGCGGTCCACTACTGGCTTTTCTTTAAACAGCAGTTCAATAGCATAAACTCTAGCAAATCCGAAGTCTTTCTCTCGCTCTAGGATTTCATTCATAAGGCACTCTCTTTCATTCTGTTTTGTTTTCTTAATCATATATTGATGTGTTCATCAACTTCATCAAGAATACACGAAAGATTAGCAATCGCCCATCATACTTTTTTCCTATCATTGCCAATTGTGAGTGTCTATATGTTTTGAAATAATTGGTATTATTCAATCGGACGAGATTGTTGGCGATTCTAGAGAAGATGAAATTTTATTGAAACGGAGCGAACTTGAATGTTACCAATTGAGTATCGTATTGAAATTGATTTAAAAACATAGGAATAAACCGTATTTGATACCAATAATTTGATTAATAATCCTGTATATGCGGAGTTTCGTATTCCACAATCGGGTGGGATTGTTTAATAAGCGTCGCTCTAAGTAAAGCATTCTCAGCTATCTAAAAAGATCATTAAACAAAAGGTAGTATCCTTGAAAGAAAGTAATTGAAAAGAAGGGGATTGAAGCAATAAAAAATTGTTAGATATGATTGTTCGTAATTAATCCTTACAAAAGATAATTAACGAATTATTAAGATGGATTATAGAAATGCCGATCTCCAATGGAAGTGACATGAAAAAGAAAACTAAAACAGAAAAGTATTTTACCCCAGATATTCAATAGCAGGCATATTCCATGATATGGGGGTCCAAGATAATTCTATTCGAATGCTGCTATTACATTCTAAAAAAACGTCTTTAGGTGCTTTAGATAGCTATTTCCTTAGATCTTCTCGAGAATTAAAACAGCTACGTACTGAACAAATGTTATTGGAAACAGTTCTTGAAACTGCATTAGAAATGGAAGAGAAGTTTGGTGAACTAATGGATTTAGAAACGATCTATGAACAACTACCAGTAGCATTTGAAAACCTATTAAAAAATCCACACTATATTTATATTAATGAATTTAAAAATCAACTAATTCGTTTTACTTTTTTAAAAATGGAGCACGCAATGTTATCGAATACAAGTCCTTATTCAAATAATGCTACACTATTTTCTATTGGTAAAAATTCAACATCACCGTTTCAGACAGGTGATGTAAACCCTTATTCTTATCGTCAACAAGTCCGGTTTCAATCAGAAGGATTTTCAATGCTGTCAACAAATATGGCTTCTCAACCGCAGTTAACAACTAATCATTATCAGTCTATCTATCCAAATCAATTGAACAGTTACGATTTTTCTAATAAAAAATAACTACCCAATTACGGTAGTTGCTTCCTTTTAAAGTATAAAGAATCAATTGCTTTCTTTTTCTTTCATGGCCAAGTAGTCCGTAAATCAACGTTATCTTTATTTTGCTGTAACATCAATGTTGCAAAAGTATGCCGTAAGTGATGTAGCTTGAAGCGGGTAGGTGGTAGGCCTGCCTTTTCAACACATCTTTAAAGATGACATGTAAACCTCGCGGATCTAATGCTTTACGATTTTTATTTAAAAAAGCAGGTTCTGATGGATAAATTTGGTAGGATTTTAAAGAAGCTTTATAAGATGCCAGATGGGTATTTGACGTATCCAAGCCCTCCTCCACGTCAAATAATTTTAGTTTACATAATATAAATACCTTGGTCACAACTTTCTAGTTATCGGAAGTTTCCTATAATTTATCGTTCAAAAGGGGATTATTCGTTTAAATAATGCTAATTATCGTTCAATGTAGATTTGTCCAATATTCATAAAAATTATTCAAAGAGTGATGAACATAGCTAGGTGTTTCAGAATCACAATATATGTTCTTTGAGGATCAAAATAATTAAAACCTATCATTCTACAAAAAACCAATTTAAAAAATTCAAAGTAAAAATTCGATGTTCAGGAATTTAATTAAAATCTAAGAATATGATAATGAGGTATTCAAAATAATGATGAAAATAGTACCCTCCAAGCTTTTACGGGAGTGTTAGGTAAAAATCAATGAACTGCAATGTATAATCTGAATTTTGTTAAGAGGAATAGAGAATCACTATTAAAGTAACTTGGATAATGTAGGTTTCTTCAATGCTAATGAAGGGAGTGATTATTTGGAAAACGACTGGGACAAAGCTATTGGCTCTCTTTCTAAAATTAAAGTATTTTCAAATCCAAATAACGATCCAGTAACCATAAGTGGTGAAGCTAATGATTTGAAGTGTATAGGTGTTGGGACAGATGCGGCTGTTTTTCAGTCTCTTTCTGCCCCAGCCTATGCATTTAAAATATATGCTAAGGACAAATTACACAAAGTAAAAGTTGAAGCAAATGTTTATCAATTATTAGAAGATTCACCTTTCTTTTCAACATGTTTTGCTTCATATGACGAATATCTTATTTTAGGCTATGAAGAAGGAACGACTCTCTTTGACTGCATTCTACAAGGTATTCACATTCCAGAACAGGTTGTAAATGAAGTGGAGGATGCAAGGGAATATGTTCGGAATAAGGGCCTCAACCCCCGTGATATCCATTTGAAAAATATTTTACTACAAAATGGAAGAGCAAAAATAATTGATGTCTCTGAATACACATTACAAGGTAATGATTTTCGATGGGAGCATTTAAAAAAAGGATATGAGCAATACTATCATTTAATAGATGGAAATTCTGTGCCGTTTTGGTTAGTAGAAACGATTCGAAAGTGGTATAACCAGCGGGGAAAGAATTCTTCATATGAGGAGTTTACAAAGAATATTTTAAAACTTCTGTTTAAAAATAATTGAACTAACCGGGGCTTTACTTCATCTATGGAGGAAAAACCTTTTCTACTTAAACAAACGAAGTGTAAAATGATAAGAACTTCGGGTCCAATTATTTTATATTCTTCTCCCTATCTATAATAAATTCTAATAACAATTTGATACTTTTAAAAAAATACATTATCAGGTAATTTTTATATAAAAAGTGTAAATCAAAAGTATTCCGCAATCGGGCGCTTTTCTGTAATGAGGAAAGCATCTTTCTTCATGAAAAGGGCCATATTGTTTAATTGTTAAACTGAATTCTATATATGTTAAAATTATATTATAAAGAAGGGTTTGCATGAATTTTTCTGGAGATACGGTAGATATGGTTGGATTGTTGTTTCAGTTAATACCTATATTGTTAGTAGCGTTACTATTAAGATGGGTTCAGATTATTTGGGTAAATATTGAAATCCAGATTGAACAAAACAAAGAAATCATCTCTTTACTCAAAAAATAGTAGAGAAAAGATAAGAGGAGATAAAAAGCAATGATTGAACAATGTAAATGTGATGAAACATATGATTTAAGAGTAGAAGCAGATATCGGGGCTGATGCTATATGGTGTAATAAATGCCTCTGTAACTTTGAAATATCATATGTTCCAATTTCCATCGAACTGCAATCGGAATTAACAAAATGGATATTAAAATATGGTGAGTGGATTGATTGGGCTAATGATGAAATAGTTCCTATTGGAATTGAACTTGAAGAAATACATAATCAACAAGGATTAAAGCTAACGGAAAAAGTAAGGAAGGAACTTGAAGGGAAATACAAAGTTTCATTTTCCCCTTCTACATTTGCAAAAAGGCATGCAAACAAAAAGAAGTAAACTGCTATTACATAAACAGGCGCATTACTTTTAAAAGGAATGCGTCTTTCTTCATCTAAAGGGCCAGATTGTTGAATTGCAAGCCATCCAAAACAGTTTTGGGGTTCAGTTCAACTTTGTTCAAAATGAGATTAATTATTAGCAGTAAAATCAATTAAAGTATAGCTTTTTTGATCAATTTTTATAAAACTAACAAAAATACTTGCAACACCTATTATAGGACTGTATAGTACTAATTATGACAAGGGTAAAATTAATGAATCAAAAACGTGTGATTGAAGTAGCTGCAACATTATTTTTAGAAAAAGGGTTTGCTTATACAAGCATGGATGAATTAGTTCGTGTAAGCAAAGTTTCAAAGTCTAATGTGTATTATCACTTCTCTAATAAGGAAGAATTGTTGGAAGGGGTCGTTGATTATTGGATAGAAATGTATCAATCTGCAATTGATGGCTTACTATCTCAAAACCAATTATTAGTTGAAGATCGTATCCAACTGTTTTTAAAGCAATTATCACAAGGAGTTCAGACGAGAGAATATAAGGGGAGCTGTCCATTTATTACGCTTTATATTCAAAGCCCTGCAAATGCCACAAAAGTAAAAGGAAAAATAGGTCTTTTTTTTGCAGGATTACAAACGAAAGTTTCTCTATTACTTAAACAAGGGATAGAGAATGGTGAATTTAGAAAGACAATTAATATTGACGAGGTTGCATCTCTTTTTATTACAAATCTTGAAGGAGCGCTATTTATTTCAGAAACACTGAAGGATGCAACTGTAATCATGAAAACAGCAGATCATTTTTTTAACTTGCTTCGATAAAAGAAGCATTTTTTTTACATCAAATTAGTACTGAATAGTACTAAAATGGGGATTTATATGAGAACAGTATTTTTAACTGGTGGCACAGGTTTTATTGGAAAGCAATTAGTGAAGGAATTAGCCAAAGAGCATGTTACAATTCTTCTATTAGTGAGATCGAAAAGTAAAGCAACACGCATTTATCAAGAAAGAGGCATCTTAAAAGAGGCAGTTATGCACTTTATTGAAGGTGATTTGTCGAAAATAGACTTAGGTCTAAGTGCTGAAGATAAGGAGTTGGTATTGAAAACGGATGTGATTATTCACGCAGGTGGCCCCATGGATATTCAAGCGACAAGCAAAGAGGCAGCTTCCGTATTTTTGAATGGTGCCCAACATATTAGTGAATTCGCTAAAAATATTCATCGATTGAAGGGATTGCAACAATTTATTCATGTTGTAGGCTATATGAGTCCCTTTGATGATATAAATAGCAAGATTGCGATAGATGTGTTTAAAGAAGGAAACAATTTTTTGAAAATAAAAAATCCATATGAGAGAACAAAGTTTTTAGCAGATCTTTATATCCGTCAGCAGGCATCAACAGTAGGTTATCCGCTTTCAGTAATTAATCCACCAACTGTAGTTGGTAGTAGTAAAACAGGGAGTACGGAACAAACAGGAGGCTTAGGCTTGCTTGTGAAGAGTATGCGAAAAGGGCTCATGCCAGTGATCCCTGGAGGTAAGGAATATAGATTACCACTTATTGCAAACGATGAACTAGCAAAGTTTATTGTGCAGGTATTCAGATTGGAGCAACCAACTATACAAACATATACACTTGTTGAAGATAAACAACATGATCAGAATATTTCAGAATTATTAGATGCTATGTCAGAAAGTATGAATATGACTGCACCTAAAATTTCTGCCCCATTGCCATTTATGAAAGCACTTATGAATAGTGGCGTAAGCAAAATAACCCAAATTCCTGCTGATGGGCTAAACTTTATTACAAATCGAACATTTTCAAATGGTTCAGCGAAAAAGATTATGGGAGAAGATTGGTTTAAGGAGACAAATGTAATGAAATTTCTCCCAGCCGTAATAGCTGATCTGGATTATCGCATGATGTATCAAAATGGCCAGCACAGTCATTTATTTAAACGAACATTATGTAATAACACTACCATTTACCAATCACAAGGAGAGGGTAAACCGTTTATTTTATTACATGGTTTATTAAGTGATGGAGAGGATTTATTTCCTTTAGGAAAAGAGCTTCATGAAAAAACGGGTCGACCTGTATGGATCATGGACCTTCCAGGTTTGGGACGTTCTCCATTTAAACGAGAGAAAAACCTTTTAAATATCTATTTGAATGTAGTGAAAAAGTTATTGGAGAAAGCTACTAATGGGGCCCATCTAATTGGCCATTCATTTGGTGCGTATATTCTTTTGGAAGCATTAGTACAAAAGTACATAGATAAGAAGTATACAATTACTTTACTTCAGCCACCTGTTGCTAAAAAAAATGCTAAATCGATCAATGTTCCTCAATTTATGAACAAATGGACATTGAAATTGGCAACTACTAATTTGATAGAGCGTTATTTATTAAGTAATGGTTTATTTGAAAGTACGGAGAACATCCCTGAACATTATATTGAAAAAATAAGTAACAGTTTTACTTCTCCTAGAATTTTAAATACCACGGTTCAGCTTAACAGTTTACTATTTAAAAACGTTCAAGGTGATTTCAATGAAGTAACAAAGTATAATCTTCGCATTATTTGGGGGGATTATGACAGAGGCTATTCTGCTCCTTCGCATCTTGGTAAGGTTGATTTTGTTCCATATGGTCATCATTTTCCTCTTAACCATCCATGTGAAACGGCTAATTTGGTAATAAAAAATAGTAGCACTAGCAGATGAGAGTGTGGGATAAATAAAAAGTGGGTAGTAAGATCGTTATTGTAATTCTAATTTCTCTTCGTTTACTTTGAATAAAGTAGTATTGAATCTAATAATCAACAAAGATTAAAAAAACAGAACTAACAAGTATGGTTCTGTTTTTTTAATATGAATTTAATATCAAATTGAGAAAACACATAAGACACCAAAGTCTAAACAATTTTGTCATCAAAGTAAAGTATAAACTTTGATGTCCATGTACAGTAGTTAACCAAGCCCTCCTCCACGACAAATAATTTTAGTTTACATAATATAAATACCTGGGTCACAACAGAACTAATGGATTTAGGAACGATCTATGAACAACTACCAGTAGCATATGAAAACCTATTAAAAAATCCACACTATATTAATGAATTTAAGGATCAACTAATTCGTTTTACTTTTTAAAAAAAGGAGCACGCAATGTTATCGAATACAAGTCCTTATTCTAATAATGCTACACTTTTTTCTAATCCTTCAATTGAAGGTAAAAATGTAACATCACCGTTTCAAACAGCTGAAGTAAACCCTTATTCTTATCGTCAACAAGTCGGGTTTCAATCAGAAGGATTTACAATGCCGTCAACAAATATGAATTATCCTTATCAACCGCAATTAACAACTAATCATTTTCAGTCTAGCTATCCAAATCAATTGAACGGTTACGATTTTTCTAATAAATAATAACTACCCATTTACGGGTAGTTGCTTCCTTTTAAAAAATAAGGAATCAAAATATTCGAAAAGAATCAATTGCTTTCTTTTTCTGTTCAAACTTAACATGTGTATAGACTTGAGTTGATGTAATACTTTCATGGCCAAGTAATTCTTGCAGTGTTCGTAAATCAACGTTATCTTTACTTTGCTGTAACATCAATGTTGCAAAAGTATGCCGTAAGTGATGTAGCGAGAAGCGGGTAGGTGGAAGGCCTGCTTTTTTCAATACATCTTAAAAAATGACATGTAAACCCCGCGGATCTAATGCTTTACGATTTTTATTTAGAAAAACAGGTTCTGTTGGATAAATTTGATATGATCTTAAAGAAGCTTTATAGGATGCCAGAAGCGGCATTAAGTGTGGATGAAGGGGCAATATACGTTCTTTTTTCCCTTTTCCTTCTATTCGAATTGTTTCACTTACCAAATCAACTTGTTCCCAGGTCAATGAAACGAGCTCAGAACGCCTCAGACCTGTTGTTGCTAATAATTTAAACATTAGCTCATTCCGCATCGAAAAACGTGATTGGGAGCGCTCTAAATAGTCAAATAGCTGTTATAGATCCGTTAGTGTCATATAGACAGGAAGTTTATCATCGGTCTTTGGCGATTCAATCCCGTGCGTAAAATCATTAGCTGTGAATGATTTTAAGGAAGAAATTTTTCGGTTCACCGAACGAGGTTTTTGTTTTAATGATCCTAATAAATATTGGATAAAGCGACGTACTTGGGTCTATTCCATTGCTGCATGGAACACCCAGTTTGAAAAGTTCTTATCATTCGTAAGCAGGCCATATCGTTCCCAACGGTAAAGAGGCAAGTATTGGATGAACTTATCATAGATGAGTTTTGCTAGAACGGTAGGTCCCGCAATGCTTCTCTGAATGGCAGCTTGTGGGGCTTTCCCACGTTTCATTTGTGCTTTTTGTGTGGCATCCATTTTGCAGTGCTTGCACTCGTAGGTATGTTCAATATGCTGAATGCGCATCATTTTTGCCGGAATGAATTTTGCTTCTTCACGCGCAATAGTTGTACCGGCTTCGGTCATTGGGCCAAGGTAACAGTCGCATTGTGTATTGGTGGGATGATGGTGAATTTCTTCTATTTCAATCCCATCATGAAAAGAATCATTCCGTTTTTTTTGTAATTTACGCTTAACAGTTTAAGTAACCGTCGCTGAGCTATGTTCTTCTGTGTGCTCAGATTCGTTAAAAGACGGATCGTCATCGAATAAAGAGCCATGTCAGTCTGGCCCTTGATACTTTGATTTTTCCGATTTTGAACCATATAAAGCCTTGGTTAATTGGCGAACTTGTCCAGTCAATGCTTCGATTTGTCGATTTGACTGAGCTAATTGTTGCGCAAGTATTCGAATTAATCGTTAATTTTGATTTTCTCGATTAGGAACGTTCTTCAAATCATTCACCACATTTCCGTTCAGAATAAGTTATGGATGATTATACCAGGGAGTATAAAAGACACCTTTTGCAGATTTCGTTATCGCTTTTAGCTGCTGAAGCGGTAAACCTTCTAAAAGCCAGCGAAGTTCCTTTTGTGAAAGGTTACGTACTTCCTTTTCATCTTTTCTTTTGTTTTTTGATTGCTACCTCACTCTTAGGATTTTTGTTGCAATGTGTATTCTCTATCAATACCTTATTTTTCAGCCATATTTACAATAGAAAGACCTTATTTCTTTATTTCCAAACTATTGGGGTTGGCGAATTGACATAAATGATTTAGAAAATATTTGGAGAACTTTTTACGAATTGGAAAATCAAAAATAGAATCTCTCTACTAAGGATTTGGGCTTGCCTTTTATTTTGAATTAAAAAATAATATGTTAGATTTGTTTGTCACATTAGTGTAACAAACCGATATTACTCTAGGTATGGAGGTGTGTTACATGAAAAAAATTCTATCAATCATGTTAATTGCTGCAATATTAACAAGCGTTCTTACGGGATGTAAGAAAGAAAAAATTAATACAGGTATAGAGGGTAAACCACAAATAAATAATTTAGACTTTAACTTTAGTGTGGATCCTGAGACACTTGCGCTTGAGGTGGAATCCAATGGAATTACTGAGAAATTATCTGAACCATTGGGGAAAATGAAAGTTTCAAATTTAAAAGACAGTGGAGATAACATTAGCTGGAACTACGCAGAACAGGGAATTAAGGTTGATATCGAAAAAAAAGATAAGTATGTTGATGTAACCATAAAATCCAGCAAAGATGAAGACAACATGTTTGCATGGCCAAAAGTGAAAGGTGACGGATATATGCTCCCATTAAATCAAGGGAAGTATATTCCAAGCAATGATTCAATTTGGAAAAATTACTTAAGTGAAGAAAAAATGAAGGTAATTGAGGCTTTATCTATGCAATTTTTTGCAGTTGATAAAAGTGGGTATTCACTAGTATATATAATTAAAAACCCTTATAATAGTGAAATTGTTTATAATACAGAAAACGATATTGAGTTTACTTTTAATCATGAGTTTCCAACTATTAATAAAGAGAAGGAATATGGTTTCAGAATATATTTAACGGAAAAAAATCCAGTAGATGTTGCAAAGACCTATAAAAATTATTTGATTGAACAGGGGAACTTCAAAAGCTTGGCGGATAAGGCTAAAGAAAATAGTAATATTGAAAAGCTTTATGGAGCACCTCATGCTTATTTTTGGGACAGAACTGTGATTTCAGAAGAAAATATTAAATGGGCAAAGCTGAGAGACAGTTTTCCCGAAAAACTGAAATTATGGATTCAGAGGCTATTAACTACTAATGTTGAGGATGGATCAGAGCTTTCATCAGCTTTTGAAGATTTAAAAACCTTAGATTATGTAGATAAATACAATAAAAAAAGAATAATAAAAGCCTTAAGTGCCGTAATGCAACTAAAGGAATTCTATAATCCGGAAGTATTTACTGAAACAGATAAAGATACTCAGAGGCTGTTAAACAAAGGAATAGAAAAATTAAATCCCGTTGAATTAATTGACCTAAATAAGAGATTATTAAAAAGCATGCTTGGAGAAGTAGTTGACCCAATAAAGAAGTGGGCAGATGCTAATACTGTGGATGTGATAAAGGACATGAAGGATTCTGGGCTAGAAAATATGTGGATCGGCTTGGATGATTGGCAGGAAGGATTCATTAAACCAGAGTTAGTAAAAGAAGCAGAAGAATTCGGCTATCTATTTGGTACCTATGATTCATATCATTCAATCCATGAACCAGGTAAAGAGAAGTGGGAAACTGCTAAATTTAAGGACACTTCACTTTACGAGAATGCAACTGTAACAAATAAAAATGGAGAAAAGATTGAAGGATTCCAAGGTGCAGGTAGAAAGTTGAATCCGACGCTTGCAATGCCTAGTGTAAAAGAAAGAGTAACTTCGATTTTAAATACTGGCTTAGCATTTAACTCATGGTTTTTAGACACAGATGGTACTGGAGAAATCTTTGATGACTATTCGCCAGAACATATTACTACTGAAAAGGAAGATATCCAGGCTAGGATTAAGAGAATGGAGTATCTGCAAAAAGAATGGAATATGGTAGTAGGAACTGAGGGCGGAAATGATTTTGCTAGCAAATCTATTGCCTTTGCACATGGAATAGAAACGCCATCATTTTCTTGGATGGACGAGGATATGGCAAAAAACAAACAAAGTGAGTATTACGTAGGGAGATACTATTCGAGTAATGGTGGAGTTCCCGAAATGTTTTCTAAACAAATACCACTAAAGGATAAGTACAAGAAGTTATTTTTGGATTCAAACTACACGATCCCATTGTATAAGTTGGTTTACAACGATTCAGTGATCACAACTCATTGGTGGGGATGGGGAACCTTAAAATTTAAAGACGAAATAACAAATAGAATGTTGTATGAGATACTTTATAATGTTCCTCCTTTATATCATATAGATAAACACGAGTGGGAAAAACATAAAGAAACAATTGTAAGGCATTCAAAGGTATGGTCAAATTTTAGCAAAAAAGCAATAACGAAAGAAATGACAGATTTTAAAATAATTTCAGATGATAGACTCGTTCAAATGACTGAATATGGCGAAGCATTAAAAGTAGTCGCGAATTTTTCAGAAGATAAATTTAACTATCAAGGCAAGACAATACCAGGAAAATCAGTGTTAATTATTGATGGAAATAGTAATACTATCTATTCACCGGAAAAAAAAGCGTGAAATTCGCAATAGTGTAACTGCTAATAATTTTCCTTTAGATAATCTTCAGAGAGGCTAAATCTGAACGCTAAGGAATAGTTTACAAGAAGACATAGAAGTAGCTTATCCATTGTGGAGGTTCATTGAAAAAAGGATAAAAAAGTAATAATTACGTATGCTGCAGTTAGCGTAAAAATATTAGAAAAAAGGTGAAGTTTACGTATTAAAATGTACCCTATAAGATAGACACTTTCAAAAAGGTCATCTTATAGGGTATTTTTGTTTATGTTGTAGAAGAAACGAGGAATAAAGGGCTGTCGGGAACAAGGCTAGGCTTGTCGTATTACATGAACGTTCATAGCATACTTTTAATCAAACTTTATTCCACCCCCAACACTAGAATCCAGATTCCAGCTATTCATCTCACCTTATTCAAGGAATCTAGTTTCAAGTGTGATTGGGGGAATATTATTTTTCGCAATTTTGTGAAACATTAGCGATGACATTACTTTAAAAATACGGATGTGCCATCATCTTATAGGAAAACCCGATTTTCGGAGTTAACGAAGAAATTGGGTGATCCATAAAAAGAAATTATTGTTTGGATTAACAAATCCTCTTTTATTTTGATCCAAGTTTGCTATTTTATTCATTTCCTCTGCGGAAAATGTGAAATCGAATATATCCAAATTTGATTTTAATCTTTCGCGATTAGCTGATTTTGGTATAACTGCTGTGTTGCGGTCTATGTTCCACCTTAGCATAAATTGCGTGGTAGTTTTGCCGTGTCTTTCCGCAATTAAAAGGATTCTAAACGCTTTATTTGAATGGCCAGAAAATCATTTTCATGCATATCAAGATATGGCATCTATATTGAAAAATTATTCATATGACATTCTAAGTGAGTTACTAGAATCTTTTTATTCAGAGAAAAAGCCTCAAATATTATGGTTAATCAGATTAATCGAAAGTAACTCCAAAATAAAGTTAATAGATGAGGAAGGACAATGGATCTAAAGTCAGCTTTTATAATAAAACGTTTTCAGTTTATTTTTATCTAAATAGCTGATTTCGTAATAAACACTTTTATAAAACTGCACTTTTCATTTAATAAAGCCTCCGAAAAATCGGAGGCTTTATTATTAACTATTTATACAATTTAAAATATCATCTGCCAACATTTTAGAACCCGTAGCCCCTTTTAAATACTTTAAATTCCCTGTAGATAACCAATCAACCTCTTTCAAGTTAATTAAAAGTTCGGTAATTTTTACAGAATCCGGTTGTTGAGATTTCATTGAATAATTGTCATTAATTATTTCATTTCCAACAATCGCCAATGCATTTAAACAAGTAATATGTGTCATTCTATACAACTGATTATCATTCCACTGTTCTGGAAACAAATCTTTTATTAAATTGAAGTAAAGTAAAGCTATATTTAGTTTTCGTTCTTTTGAGAGATTTGCTAAAGCAGATTTTTTGGTTAATAATTTTATGATGTTGTACAGATTTTGTAATGTTACGTTTTTTTCTTTAGTTCTTCTTCCAATTAAGGTTCCTTTACTAAAGAATGGGCTCTCTGGCTTTAGAATTAAATTTGTAGCGACCCAGCTTATTTCATCATTATCCCTATTTAAATAGCGACTTAGTGATGTACCAATACCCTTAGCTTTTGAATTAATTACATCAAATAATTTAATTTCTTCATCCTCATCTAAATAATGAAAAGCCAGGAAGGGAACATTAAGTGTGCTGTCTGTTTCATTAATATATTCACTTATTCCACCTAATCTATGCTGCCCATCCATTAATGTAGCTTTAAAATTTCTTCTTTGACCATCATATGCGTGAAATTCCCAATGTCCTGAAGCATTTAATAATATTGGCGTGTAAAGAGCATCTTCACCTTGTGATAAATAACTTGCAAAATCTTTGCATCTTTTTTTATCAATAGGACGTTGATAGCCTTTACCAGAAGAATCATTATAAAGTTTTGAATATGAAAAGTTGACTGCAATTTGAGATGAAACAAAGCCTTGATACGTAACACGACCACGCATTTTAGACTGTAATACATTTTCTATTGCTATATTTGAAGGTAAGTTATTACTCATAATAAAAACTCCTTAACAAAAATTTAATACTTAAACAGCATAGTACTTATAAGTACATAATTAAATCAAATTTATACTATATGTATCTGTAAGATAGTACAAACCTCACATAGTCTAAATGTGAGGTGATTTTGTGGAAAGTTTAGTCAAATTAGTTGGTAGCAACATCAAGGAAATTCGGAAATTAAAAAAACTAACTCAGGAAGAATTGGCCGAAAAATGTGGACTGCAAACTTCATATTTGGCTGGAGTTGAAAGAGGGGATAGGAATATTACCATCCAGACCTTAGAAAAGATTACTGAAGGCTTGGAAGAAGCACCGAGTAGTATCTTTAAATTTGATACTCTAAATTTCGATAACAAGTATTTTGAAAAAAAAGAGTTGATTATGATCTTGCAAGATCTAATAGAAGGTAAAAGTGAAACCGAACTCCGTTTAATATTAAATATTGCAAATGAAATTTTTAAGACATACGAAAAATGAGATCTTTAAAAAGTGGGATAAGTCTAATATCATTAATTTACACACTTATTCAATTAGTTTTTTATAAGGATGTACAACATATAACACTAAAAATTAATCTTTGAAAAAATGAATAAATGTTAAAGAGGGAACACTTATAAATTACAGAGCAGCATGGTTAAAATCATGCTTCTTTTTTATGTTAAGAAGAAATATTTTCAAAATACCTCGTCATTTATCGTACGTTCAAATGTGAAAGTTAGTATTTTATTTAATAATTGTTATTCGAAGTAGGGGGCTATAAAGAATCTATAATTTTGTTGAAATATTACATTTTCAAAAAGGAAGTGTTGTTATGGGGATTTTCAGTAAATTGTTTAAGAGTAAAAAGAAAGACGTAGAGCTTGGAGAGAAGAAAAAGGTGAATACTAACCAAAAGCCAGTTTCAGAAAATACAAACTCAAATAAATTTGAATACACAGGTGGTCTAGGATTTTCAATAGGACTTAACAATGAAGGAAATATAAATTTAACATCATTACCCGTTGGTGTATCAACAGGTAGTACTGAAAAAGATTTTTATGTGTATGAATGGTTTATTAAAGAAACAGGAGAAATATTCTATGTTGGCAAAGGACGTGGCAAACGTTTTATAGAGTTCCATCAGCGAGCATACGAAGCTGAAAAAATCCGAAAAATGTATGAAACAGATAATCATTTCGTTGCTACAGGGTTAACTGAAAGTGAAGCGATTGAATTGGAAAGCAAAGAGATATCTCGTATTTTAAACGAAACTAATGATAGATTAACCAATCGTCATATCCCTTTGTTTACAAAACGAGGGAATGGCTATGATCGCAGTCCAAGTACACCCAAAATACAGTTTGAAACGGCGCCAGTTTTATATGCATCTGAAATAGAAGAACATTATTTTGGTATACAACACCGTACTTTCGATGAAGTTCAGAACGAAAATTTAAAAGCTGTTGCCTTTATTACACGTAGTATGCGTGATGAAATTAGTATTATATATGGTGGGAATTTAGAAAAGTATAAAGATGAGGTTACAAACACGTTAAAAGCAAATGAAAATAAGGTGCTGAAAAGTAAATTTGCTAAATCTGTAACGGCATGGATATACATTGGTGATGATTACGTCATAAATTACGATATTGATCAAGAGAAAGCCTTAATTGAATTAGGAGGTCAAATTCCAACGTATCATTTGATTGATGTATGGAAACATTTAAAGAATAAGTTTGAAGAGTTTGCTTCTGTTTCGAAAGAAGAACCAGTAATCAATGCTATTCATAATCGTGTACCATTAAAAGATATTAAAAATCTAAACAATTGGGAGAAAGGCTTTGATAAAGGTTTTCATTATTACGAAGAAGGTGATAAAGAACGCAAATCCGGCAACATTATTGGAGCTATAGAACTATTCGATAAAGCACGTTTTAACGGGTATAATGCACCTGCGCTTTATAGTTCTTATGCGAAGGCTTATCGTAAATTAAAAGATTATGATAATGAAATTGCTATTCTTGATGAAGCAATCGAGCGCTTAAAATCTGAAGTAGGTAATAATAATGAAACGCGAATTATGGAATTTAATGAGCGACGTACAAAAGCGATAGCTTTAAAATGTAAGTAACTATAATACTAAACACTCACTCGGATTTAACAAACTATACTATTTTTAGTATCCTATAGGTGTTTTCATTACTGATTAATAATAGATAGTGTGACGCATTTAATTGTTAATCCAATAATTTTTAGAAGTGTATGTTTGACAATAAGTGCAGTTACTAATAATAGGCATAGTGCTTGTGCAGCTATGCCTATTATTTAGTAGTTAAGAAAGTTTAATTACTTCAATATATCTATACATTCCGTTTAACATTATGGGTTCATCTTTTATAATTTTGAGTCTTCGTTCATTTTAGTTAATCAATCCCTCAAAACTTCGTCCAATATCAGTTCCTAACATGCTTATAAATGGTCTAAACAGTTTTTTTGTTAGAGTTATTTTTTGATTTTTAGGAGCAAATTTTCAAAGATCAGAATCCTTCCATCCTTTTTTAAAACTCTTATCATCTCTCCAAAGCATTTATTTTCATCAGGAACAACAGAGAGAATTAATTCGCTTACTTAGAATTAAGTAATACACAATCTATTTAGACAAGAGGGTTTGTCAAGAAAAAACAGGTCCCTTTCGATTATACGATAAGACTTTAAGAGATTTAATTAATCGGTATATTCTTCTCGTATATAGAACAAAATGGTTTTGAACTTAATGAAACTTAAGACACCAAATTTTAAAATTTGGTGTCTTAAAATAAAATGTCTAAAAGTTCTTGTCCAAAACTAAGGACAAGAATTTTTAGATTTTGTATAATAAAGACAAGAACCTCTATATATTATTTTTTCTGAAATTTTTTTGAAAACAATGCTATAATTCATATAAGTAATTATTGTTGATACAAAACTTGTGATAAATCTACATCCCCCAGATTTATCGATATATGATAGGAGTCAAATTTTAATGAATAGTCCAATTTAAAATCCCCCTATTAATTCATAATTCTAATGAAATATTGGGGATATAAAATGAATAGTCCAATCTAAAATTCCCCCTATTGATTCAAAATTTGAATGAAAAAATGGGGGATATATAATGAAATTAAATAGAAATTTTTCTTTATTACTTTTGGGTCAGTCACTCGCTAATATAGGCGATGTATTATATATAGTAAGTGTTATAAGTACAATTTTTTTGTTAACAGATTCTGCAATTGCAGCATCTTTTGTGCCATTTACGATTGCTTCTTCTATGTTTATATCCAGTCTGCTGACACCTCTTTTGGTTGAGAAATTAAATCTTAAATGGTTACTTGCTGGGTCACAAATTGCAAAAACGATTTTACTCTTTATTCTAGGGTTTATGTTAATTGGTTTAACAGCAGCTAATTATTATTTTATCTTTTTAATAATAGGATTGATTGCTTTTTTTGACGGTTGTGCAAATCCAATAAGACAGACATTGACTCCATATTATGTTAAACCTGAACATCTAATTCAAGCTAATGGCATTTCAGAAACTGTTACGCAGGTCATACAAGCAGGTATGTGGTTCGTAGGAAGTTCATTGCTAATTATTATGAGTTCTCAACAACTTATTTGGTTAGTTGGATGTTTATTTGTCATTGCAAGCATAATACTTTGCCTTTTAGAAAGTGTAAACCATGAAACAACCGAGTTAAAAGGGAAACTAGAAAAGATTAAAGAGGGTTGGAAAACCTTATCTAACACGCCAGTATTAAAAAAGATTGCTTGGATAGAATTTTTGGAAACAATGGCAGCAACGGTTTGGATAGCTGCTATTTTATATGTGTTTGTCAATGATGCATTGAACGTTGATGAAAAATGGTGGGGATTTATCAATGGAGCTAACTTTTTAGGTCTGATTTTAGGAAGTGCTTATTGTATTAAATTTTCGTCTTTTGTTGAAAAGAAAATAGGAACCTTTATTTTTGTCGGTTCATTCGCAAGTTTCTTATTCACAATATTATTTAGCATCAACAGCATTCCATTGATTTCCTTACTTTTATCATTTTGTGTAGGGCTTTTTGGACAAATTAAAACCATTCCTCAACAAACAGTTATACAAACTAGTGTGACAAAAGAACAGTTGTCAACTGTTTATACTTCATTAGGTGCTATCGGAACTGGGATTTTTGGCGTTGGTTCTCTTGTTATGGGAGTATTAGCAGATTTGTTAGGGGTTAGAATTGTATTCGTTATTTCGGGGCTATTGCTTGCGATAGTAAGTACAATTGCTCATAAAAATAAGCAATTGTTTATTAGAAATGTTATGGAACAATAAATTTAAAGATGGAGGATTTTATTTTCTATAATGTCCTTTGATTTTTAATGACTGTGTGATAGTTAGTGAAGTAAGACCATCATTTTTGATGGTCTTTTTTATTGGATTTATTGTACTAATGAAGTGCTTTAGCTCAATGACTCTCATCTAATTGATGAAACTTTTTATAAAAATAATTAGAAAGGTTACCTCCATTTTGAGCAAGCTTTTCTCAAAATGGAGTGTTGCTTTTGATATATTTGCTTCACTGGATACAATGTTAAAGTTAATTTTTTCATTGGTCTTTACAAGCCTTTTAATTGCTTTATCTACCTTTTGATAGGTTTTTACCTTACGGTTGGCATGAATCGCTTTCAAATGTGCAGAACTATCATAATCAGACATTTTTAACACCTAACTTTCTTTTCATCCGATTATTTCTACCAGAGATAAAATTTCCTTCTTGGATGTTACACTTATTACAGCTCGTGGCATTTATAACGATGTCAGTAATAAACGTGATAAGTATGTAACACTTATAGATATTCGAGAACTAACTTTAGCATAGCTAATTAATCAGTAAGAGTAAGTAGAATATCTATGTGGAATATCGAGTCCTATATAACGGCAACTAATTTCAATATAAGGAAAGAATTTAAAAGGATCACTATACTAGTGACCCTTAGTAACAAAATCAGTAGCTAGATGCTATACATTTCTATTATGTGACGTAATAAGATAGCTAACTTGTATTGAAATCTGATTGTTGTTTTGTAAAAAAGATTGATAAAAATGTGTTGTAAACGTTCATTTACTGACAGAAAAGCATAATTGGAGAGGGGGGAGATTCTCCCATCAAATTAATGTAGTTATCCTGGAAACATAGGATCTTTAATGGAATATTCTTTAGGGGGTTCTACCTTTAATAAATGCTGAACAAAATAGTCCCACCGTCGACGAATATAATAAACATCTGCACTAATACTGTGATGCCGATTAGGAAGAATCATTAAATCAAAATCTTTGTTTGCCTTAGTTAGTGCGTGTACCATTCGGATCGTCAAAGAAGGATGCACATTATCATCCATATCTCCTGTTACTAAAAGTAATTTTCCCTTTAACTGACTTACTAAGAGCGTATTATCTTGTTCTTTATATAGTTCAGGATCAAACATTCCTTGAAATCGTTCGCCCCAAAAGGCTAAATAATAACGTTGATCGTGATTTCCACAACCAGCAACTGCAACCTTATAGGTTTCAGGATATGATAGGATTGCTCTAGTAGATCCGTAGCCGCCACCAGATTCCCCGTATATACCAACACGGTGTTTATCTAAAAAAGGGTACCGCTGTGCTAATTGTTTAAGGGCTACTACATGATCTTCTAAACCGGCAGCTCGTTCTAAGTTTCCATTAGAATAATCATGAAACGATTTGGAACGATAGGGTGTGCCCCTTCCATCCATTATAATAACTGCAAATCCAAGCTGAGCAAATGCCTGTGCTCCACCTGTAAAATCTAGAGGTCCTACTAAAAACTCACCACCCCAAGTAAATTTTTTAGGAGTGTGAATGAGTTGAGGACCACCATAAAAACTATCTAAAACTGGATATTTTTTATGTTTTGTAAAGTTTGCTGGTCGTATCAAAATCCCATATAAATCAGTAACTTCATCAGCTGCTTTAACCGTGAAACGTTCAGGAATATTGTACCCCTTTGCTAAAAGTTGATTCACATCTGCTTTTTCCAAATGACAAACAAAGCTTCCATCAGTTTTACGTAATACGGTTTGAGGTGGTAAATCAACACGGGAGTAAGTGTCTACAAGATAGTTATAACTAGGGGAGATAAACACCTCATGTTCTGCATCTTCAGGGGTTAAAAGCATGAGTTCAGTTCCATCAAAGCGAACTCTATAGAGATGTTGAAGATAAGGATCACGGCCAGTTTCTCTCCCTCCCGCTGTAAAGTATAACCATTCCTTCTCCTCATCAACGCTTATAATTTGGCGAACTCCCCATTCTCCCAACGTTATACGGTTCTTTAATTGTCCAGTATTTCCATCATATAAGTATAGGTGTGACCAACCATCTCGTTCGGAATGCCAAATAAAGTCATTGCTTTTATTTATCCATCTTATGTTCACACCTCCAAAGCCGAGATTATATAAATCTGTAAATATAAAACTATTACTCTTTTCCTCTAATAAAATTCTAGCCTTACCTGTTTCAGCATCTACTAAGATAAATTGGACCATTCGATAATCTCTAGAGAAATTTAAAAAAAAGAAATTATTACTTTTATCTGTCCAAAATGCAGTTTGTGAATTATGCGTTAAAGGTGACATCATTCCAGAAATTATAGGACCGAAATCAACCTTTATTGTAGATTCACTTTCTATATCGAAAATAAAAAATTCTATTAGTGGAACATATTTATCACCAACCAAAGGATATCGGTAAGCATGAGCTTCAGGTTCACCTGCTTGATTTTGTGGAACCGACTGTATCAAATGTAGTGTTCTAACTTTTCTTTGATCCAACCTATGAGAAACAACTTTTTTAGAATTTGGCGACCATAAAACCAGAGGTGGTAGATGTTTTTGGTACAAACGATCAAAAACTGCACTTGTGCTTGAATCTGGCTGAATTCCATAATCATAATATGGTTCACCATCGACAGTAAGTGCTTTAACACTTGCAGTATTTAAACTGCGCAAATACAAGTTATTATTTTTAGTAAAAACAGACCAATCTCCGTCAGGTGAACAGCTTTCATATGGCGAAAGTCCTCTATTTGTTTTTATCCTTTTACATTCATATTGATGTAAATGACAAACCCAGGAGGCTTCCTCTATACTAAATTGAATTGAATGCTCGTTATCGATAAAGCTGAATGAATCAAATGGAAGGTCATAAGGAGTATACGGATTCCCTGTTAATAGGGAAAGAGCATTTGCCAGCTTTTCATGATCGAATGCTTCTTTTCTTTTTTTCCTTATTGGATCAACCACTATAAATTGCTTGCTGCATGTATTTATATCTCTTTGATACCAAAAGCACTCTGATTCTCCGAACCAGTTCGGAATAATTTTTCCATTAAGTACATCCTTTAGCGTATTCCAAACCAGTAATCTCTCTGCACACTCATAATGTTTATCTTCAATTGATGATGAATTCATTAGACACACCCCATATCGTTAATATCATTAAAATTGTTCTTAACGATATTAACGATATGGTAGATGTAATATTTAGTCAAATAAAAACTTGGATTGAAAATGGAAATTTAAAAATAAAATGATCTAATTTAACGCTAACACACATTGACAATATCCTATTCATTATTTATCATTAATATCGTTAACGTCATCGTTAATGATAAAGTGATAAGGAGAACTAAAATGTCTAATCTTCATAATTTACAGGAACAATTTAGCCAAGAATTGGAGAAATTAAGTGCTGACGGTGGTAATTTATTAGCTGCAAGACTTTTTACTGCTTTATTATTTTCGTCTAAACCATTAAGTTTACAAGAAATGGCTAATCAATTAGGAGTAACAAAAGCCGCTGTAAGCATCCGAATTCGTGATTTAGAAGCAGGTGGATTGTCAGTGAAAAAATCTAAAATAAGTGATAGAAAAGATTATTATTATGTAGCTGAAGATAATAGCCTAATAATGGCTCAAACACTTTTAACAAAAATGAAACAATTTTTATCAGGTACTGAGAGTATATTAGAAAACTGGCCAGAAGAGTCAGATATCCAAGAAGATCAATTAGATGACTATCATGTAGCTAAAAAGAGAATACAGGACTTCCATTTGATATATCAGCTTGCTTTTCAGCGAATTGAGGGAATTGAAGATGAATGGAGATCTAAAAGAAAAGGTATTGATTAGCAAAAATAGGAATTGAAACGCGGTATTGGAACAATATTAATTTTTAATACAGTATCACTCAGCCATTATAGAAAAAAAGCAAAATAGGAGGTATTAATATGTTATTTAGAAGAGCCCAAATTGAGGATAGTAATATATTAAGCAATATAGCTTATAAATCAAAAGCTTACTGGGGTTATACAGAAGATTTTATCCGAAAATGTAAAGATACAGATGCTTTAACGGTAACAAAAGAATATATAGAAAAGAATTCAGTTTATTTAGTTGAAAGTGGGAACGAAATAGTAGCATTTTATAGCTTTGATATAAATGAAAAAAAATTAGATGCACTATTCATAGAACCTAACTATATCGGTAAGGGATTAGGGAAAATAATATGGGGCCATTTATTAAATAAAGCAAAGGAGTTAGAGTTAAACGAGTTTACTATAGATAGCGATCCTAACGCAGAAGGTTTTTATTTAAAAATGGGAGCAAAAAATATTGGTTCTGCTCCATCTACTGTATTTCCTGACCGTAGTCTCCCTCTAATGAAAGTTAAAGTAAATTAAATATTTAAATAAAACCATTTCAGTTCTATTTCTCCAAAGTAGGATTTCTTCACAACTTTATTGAAGTACCCTTTTATAGGGGAACATCGAAAGAATAATAAATAATAGAAAGGAGATCCTTATGGAAAAGGTAAATTTTTTTGATAGTGAACTATTCAATAAAAATGTTGAGAAAACATTTTTATTGAATAAAAATAAGATTAAAATGCTTTTGCCTGATGTAGATATCCAGCATGTGGGCAGTACAGCAATTCCTAATAGTTTAACTAAGGGGGATTTAGACATCCAAGTACGTGTTTGTGCTGAGCAATTTCCGAAAGCTGTGGAACTACTTTCAAGTATATATGAACATAATGAGGAAAGTATTAAGACTGATACCTTTAGGGCATTTAAAGATGATACGACCAATCCACCTTTAGGCGTGCAATTAACTATAATTGATGCTGATTTTGATTTCTTTTGGAAATTAAGAGAGGTTTTATTGGCTAATATCAATTACCGTGATGAATACGATAATTTAAAGAAGGAATATGAAGGCAAATCAATGGATATCTATAGAGAAGCCAAACATAAATTTTTCCAAGGATTAATGGAAACTCCTGAGTTTAAAAATATTATAAGTAAAAGTAATAACACTTAAATAAATTCAAAACCACTCTTTTGATAAGAAATAAATCGAATGTTAGAGGTTTGAAAGGATGGTAATTAAATGAAAAATAAATTTCCTATACTTGAAACAAATAGATTAATTTTGAGAGAAATAATGCTAGAAGATGTTAATGATATATTTAAATACTTATCTGATAAAGATGTTGTTAAACATATGGGAATAATGCCCTGTGAAAATGTAAAAGATGTTGAAGATGAAATTGGATGGTATAAATCAATTTACGAAGAAAGTACAGGAATTAGATGGGGAATAACTCTAAAAGATAGTGGTAAGGTTATAGGAAGTTGCGGTTTTCTTAATATGATTACAAAACATAATAGAGCTGAAGTTGGGTATGAATTAAGCAAAGATTACTGGGGAAAAGGGATAGCTAGTGAAGCATTAGAAGCTGTTGTTAATTATGGTTTTCATCACCTTCAGTTAGAAAGAATTCAGGCATTAATTGAACCAGCTAATCTTTCATCACAAAAACTTGTTGAAAGGCAAGGCTTTAGTAAAGAAGGTTTGCTGAGACATTATGAATATACTTGTGGTAAATTCGATGATTTATACATGTACTCAATTATTAAAGAGGACTTTAGTAAAGTATAGTTTGGTATAAAAAGCTAGCTACAGTTTATTTCTTATTGTAAATCCCTAAAGGAATCTATGGAGAAGATATTATGATCAAATATAATTTTGATGAAATTATTAATAGACGAGAAACTGATTCTATAAAATGGTCTAAAAAACATCTTCAAGAAAATTTTGGAGATGCAGAAAGCATTCCAATGTGGATTGCAGACATGGATTTTAAAGTAGCTCAACCTATCATTGAGGCACTAACAGAGAGAGCACAACATGGTATTTTTGGTTATGGTCATAAAAGTGATGAATTTTTAGAGTCAGTAGTAAATTGGCATAAAAAGAGAAACGGATGGGATATTGAAAAGGAATGGATACTTTTCACGCCTGGAATAATACCTGCACTAAATTTTATTGTAGAAACATTCTGTAAGCCAGGTGATAAGGTGATAATTCAAAGTCCTGTCTATTACCCATTTGCTAACATTATCACCAATAATGGTTGTCATATTGCTAATAATCCATTGATATTTAATAATGGAAAATATGAAATGAACTTTTCTGAATTAGAAAGAATTGCTCAAGATAGCAGAACAAAGCTCATGTTTTTATGTAGTCCCCACAACCCAGTTGGACGTGTATGGACAGCTGAAGAGTTACAACGGTTGGGTGAAATTTGTTTAGAGAATAATTTACTGGTGATTTCAGATGAGATCCACTCTGATTTAATATATCAGCCAAATTGCCATATTCCATTTGGTAAGATTTCTGAGGAATTTAAAATGAACTCAATTATATGTACATCGCCTTCAAAGACATTCAATCTTGCAGGTTTGCATATTTCTGATATTATAATACCCAATGAATCATTAAGGGAAGAATTAAACCATAAACTAACAACAATTGACATCGATCCAGGATCTTTTGCATCAGTGGCTCAGATAACAGCATACAATAACGGGGAAGAGTGGCTTGAGCAACTTATTGAATACCTGCAAAACAATCTTGATTTAATTGATAAATTTATAAAAGAACGAATGCAAGGAGTAAAGTTAGTTAGACCTGAGGGGACTTATTTAGCATGGCTTGATTTTAGTGATCTTAATTTTACAGATGTGGAACTGCAGCAAATGCTGCAGAAAAAAGCAAAAATTGCACTGGATGATGGATATATCTTCGGGGCGGGGGGAGAACATTTCCAAAGAATCAATTTTGCATGTCCAAGAACTATTTTAGTAAAATCTTTAGAAAACATTGAAAAAAGCCTTATGGATTTGGTGAGTATTGGAAGATAAACATATAATAAGAGAGTTACTCATATAGTTGAACGATAGTCAGTGACCGTTTGATCTCCTTCAAAATAACGAAGAAATAATACTTAGGACCTTCTTCAACTAATGGGGACGTTAGTTGAAGAAGAATCTTTAAAACAATCGTTGAGGGCAGACAGACGTAATATAGTAAGAGGGAAACAAAATTTCCTAAAACAGGTTCTAAGTCAAATGTTGGGGTGCTATACTCTTTCAGCACCTTAACCCAGATGAACTCCAATTTCTTTATACTTTAAATTTAATAAGATTTTTGCTCGAAAGTGATCGAAGCGTCGAAAGC
>NZ_MWSJ01000016.1 GCF_002237755.1 Lysinibacillus sp. KCTC 33748
CGAACACGGAAGTTAAGCTCTTTAGCGCCGATGGTAGTTGGGGGCTTCCCCCTGTGAGAGTAGGACGTCGCTAGGCACCTTAAAAAGTCGAGGATATATTCCTCGGCTTTTTTGTTTTATAAAAAGATAAAATTATTAAAAGTTAAAATTCACATAATGAAAAAATAGGTTGTATACTATACGTCGAGAAATGACTATAATGGAGCGACACTCCTGCCGAGAAAACTAGCATAGCAGACTGTCTGTGTAGTGTTTATGGAGGAAGCTACTCATTCTGTCTATAGAAACAAAGGCTACAGATAGGAATCTAACGAATAGGTGGATAGAACGTCGTACAACTTGCTGAGATGCTTGAAAATATGCGTAGTCGGTCGCCAGAACGTTTCAAACGGAAGCCTCACAGTGTGCATCGCCTCAATATATAAAATATATCCATCACTTATTGCTCAAAGAATGAAATAGGGCAAGTTTTACTAGCAAATTATGTAGTTGAAAATTGTTTGTATCTATAATATATATCTAGGAGGACTAGGAATAATTAGTGCGATTTTTGGCATTAAAGCTGATTTTCGTCGAGTTCTTATTGTGCTTAATATTTTTTATTGTTCCTTTTCTTAGGTGTATACGTAATGGGGTTTCAACACCTTAATAAAGAACTGCAGATATTGTCTCTGCAGTTCTTTTAATTTTTTTTAAAATTGTAACTGTAAAGCACAGATTACCAAAAGTTAAGAATGGCATTTATTTAACGTAGACCATTACCAAATAGTTGAAGTGAAGGTGTTCGGCTCCTTGCGAAATAGCGTCACAGACGAGTCCCTGTAGAGAGCCAGAAAGGGAATGAAGGTTAAACCTATCACATCCTGTGAGAACGCCTTTGTGACCAACATCGCGTCGTTGCTGAGGCTTCTCTTTCTCACAACTACTGGCGCAAGCGGTTTATCGGACACCCTCAGGAAAGTGCCCAGTCAGAATGGAAATCAACCTAACGTTAGGGTGAAGAGCATTTTATTAACAAATCAAACATACTAATGGGTCAAACTAAAGGTATAATGAAACTCATAAGAGGAAAAAATTATTGGATACAAGATCGAAAGGAAGAAAGATTTGGGAAAAAAGCAAATTTGGTATGAAGTAGAAGAAAATGAGTCAATTGAAGATTGTTTGGAAAGAATGCGTCAAGATGGCTATATGGCAGTGGGAAGAAAAGAAGAACCTATTTTTCACTTAGTCAATGGAGAACCAACGTATTTGCGTCAAAAAATACAATTTAAAGCGATGAACTGCCAAGAATCCGAGTGATTTTGACTAAAATCCGAACGTTTATAAATACCTAAAATAAAATGTTCGCATTTTTGCATTGACGATAGTGGAATGACTTGTTAAAATGTGAGAAGGAAAAACAAATAAATCCCACATATATGCTAGAGGATTGGCTCTAGTGTCTCTACCCGGCACCGTAAATGCCGGACTATGCGGGAAAGCACTTTTGGCATGTTACGGAAGGGTGTGTGTACAGAAATGTACATTCGCATATTCTTTTCATAATAAGTCCTCAAGTAAGCTGCTTTCACGTGTATGGTAGGGAGTAGTTTATTTGAGGATTTTCTTTGTTTAATTTAGATCAGAGGGTGTAACATCCACTGATATAAGTTAAAGCCTCCGGCGGATGTCACGGAAATCGGAAAGGAGTTCTTTGTGCTAGCACAAAACCGATTTCGGACGCAATTATGCAGAGGCCTAATTGATTAAGTAAAGAATTGTAGTAGCTTTAATATATTTGATCATTTTTCTAACGTTAAAAAGGAGCGACAATCATGAATCCGAAAATCGGTGTCATTATGGGGAGTTCAAGTGACTGGGAAACAATGAAACATGCATGTGATATTTTAGATGAATTACAAGTACCATACGAGAAAAAGGTAGTGTCTGCACATCGTACTCCTGACTTAATGTTTGAGTATGCAGAATCAGCACGTGAGCGAGGAATTCAAGTAATTATCGCTGGTGCAGGTGGAGCTGCACATTTACCAGGAATGGTAGCAGCTAAAACAACGTTACCGGTAATCGGAGTACCTGTGCAATCTCGTGCTCTTAACGGTCTTGATTCACTATTATCAATCGTTCAAATGCCTGGAGGTGTACCTGTAGCAACAGTAGCGATTGGCAAAGCAGGAGCGACGAATGCAGGCTTGCTTGCAGCACAAATTTTATCGACAACAGATGCACAGCTTGCTAATAAACTAGATGCTAGACGTGAAGCCACGAAGCAACAAGTACTGGAAAGCACAGGTGACTTAGTGTGACAAAGATAATTTATCCAGGGCAGACGATAGGCATTATCGGAGGAGGGCAACTTGGTCGTATGATGGCACTTGCTGCAAAAGAGGCCGGCTTTAAAGTTGCTGTTCTTGAACCATTAATGGATTCACCATGTGGACAGGTTGCGGATGTTCGTATTGTAGCACCATATGATGATGAGGCAGCTTTAGAAGAACTTGCTGAGGTAAGTGACGTTATAACGTATGAGTTTGAAAACATCGATTATGATGGCTTAAAACGTTTAACACAAATGGCTTACGTACCACAAGGAGCAGAGCTAGTACGCATTACACAAAACCGTGTGACTGAAAAAGAAGCGATTATGAACGCAGGTTGTCCGGTAGCCCCTTATTTGGTTGTAAATACATATGAAGAATTACTAGCCAATATCGATATGATTAGTTATCCTTGTATAGTCAAAACAGCAAGAGGTGGTTACGATGGCAAGGGACAGCAGCTTTTAAAATCTGCAGAAGACCTATCGTTAGCAAATGGGCTTTTCTCTCATTCACAATGTATTGTTGAGGGATTTGTACCTTTCGTTAAAGAGGTGTCTGTCATTGTTCAAAGAAACGGTAATGGTGAATCATATTGTCAGCCAGTTGGAGAAAATATTCATGTTCATCATATTTTACATGAAACGATCGTGCCAGCTCGTATAAAAGAGGAAACAGCAAAGGCTGCAGAGCGCGAAGCTTTGAAAATAGCTGATTACTTAAATTTAGTGGGCACATTAGCAGTAGAAATGTTTGTATTAGAAGATGGTGGAATTGTTATTAATGAATTAGCACCAAGACCTCATAATTCAGGTCACTATTCAATAGAAGCATGTAATGTTTCACAATTCCATCAGCATATACGCGCTATTTGTGGTTGGCCATTGCGTAAACCACAACTTTGGGCACCATCAATTATGATAAATGTTTTAGGGCAACATGTCATGCCACTTAGTAACTCAATTGCTAAATATCCTGAATGGTCTATACATCTTTATGGGAAAGCTGAAGCTAAGGTGAACCGTAAGATGGGCCACGTAACGATTATGACGAAAAACTTAGAAGAAACACTACAACAAATCGAGAGTTCTGGTATTTGGCCAGAATAGAAGGAGAAACGCAATGATCGAACGTTACACAAGACCCGAAATGGGCGCAATTTGGACAGAACAAAATAAATATCAAGCTTGGCTAGAGGTTGAAATTTTAGCATGTGAGGCTTGGGCAGAATTAGGCGACATTCCAAAAGAAGATGTAGCTAAAATCCGTGAAAATGCTTCATTCGATGTGGATCGTATTTTAGAGATTGAAAAAGAAACACGTCATGATGTTGTAGCATTCACTCGTGCCGTATCTGAAACACTTGGTGATGAGCGAAAATGGGTGCACTATGGTTTAACTTCAACGGACGTAGTCGATACAGCCCTTTCTTTTTTAATTAAACAAGCAAATGATATTCTACGTAAAGACATCATGAATTTCATTGACATTATAGCAGCGAAAGCGAAAGAGTATAAGCATACGGTCATGATGGGACGTACACACGGTGTTCATGCTGAGCCAACAACTTTCGGCTTAAAATTAGCTTTATGGTATGAAGAAATGAAGCGTAACTTAGAGCGCTTTGAAGCAGCAGCAAAAGTAATTGAAACAGGAAAAATGTCTGGTGCAGTTGGAACATATGCCAATATCGATCCTCGAGTTGAGCAATATGTATGCGCTAAATTAGGACTTACAGCATCACCTATTTCAACACAAACATTACAACGTGATCGCCATGCACAGTATTTTGGGGCGTTGGCATTAATCGCAACATCAATAGAGAAATTTGCAACAGAGATTCGAGGCTTGCAAAAATCTGAAACACGTGAAGTTGAGGAAGGATTTGCAAAAGGGCAAAAAGGTTCGTCAGCGATGCCTCATAAACGAAATCCAATCGGGTCTGAAAACATGGTTGGTATGTCACGTTTAATGCGTGGCTATATGCTAACGGCTTATGAAAACGTAGCATTATGGCATGAGCGTGATATTTCACATTCATCTGCAGAGCGTGTTATTTTACCGGATGCAACAATTACACTTAACTATATGTTAAATCGCTTCGGTAACATTGTGAAAAACTTAACAGTATTCCCTGAAAACATGAAACGTAATATGGGTCGCACTTTTGGTCTAATTTACTCTCAACGCATCTTATTAGCACTTATCGATAAAGGGTTAGTGCGTGAGGAAGCGTATGATACAGTACAACCTTTAGCGATGCAGGCGTGGGATGAGCAAGTTCAGTTCCGTACGTTAGTCGATGCAAGTGAAAAAATCACATCGTATTTAACGAAAGAAGAGCTTGATGAGTGCTTCGACTACAACTACCATTTACAGCATGTAGATATGATTTTTGAGCGTCTTGGACTTAACTAACATTGATTGAGTAGAGCCACTAGCGGATGTTACAGAATTGAATCGTATACGATTCAATTCTGAACAATACGCGTGTATTTCATAATATCAGGGGGAGTAACGAAATGACTACAGGTCAACTTTTGTATGAAGGTAAAGCAAAAAAATTGTATACAACAGAGGAGCCAGATGTGTTACTCGTTGAATACAAGAATAGTGCAACAGCATTTAATGGTGAGAAAAAAGAAGAAATTGAAGGTAAAGGCGTATTAAATAATCGCATTACCTCTCTAATTTTCGAAAAATTGCAAGCTAACGGAATTGCGTCACATTTCGTGAAACAATTATCTGATACGCAGCAGCTTGTAAAAAAGGTAGATATTATTCCTATAGAGGTCGTAGTTCGTAATATAGCAGCAGGTAGCTTAGCGAAACGTCTCGGTTTGGAGGAAGGTACACCATTAAAACGCCCAATCGTTGAGTTTTATTATAAAGACGATGAACTAGGCGATCCGCTCATTACGACGGAGCATATTGACGTACTTGATCTTGCAACACCTGAGGAAGTGACAGCCATTTATGATGGAGCAATTGTAGTTAACGAAGTTATGCAACCTATATTTGCAGATGTCAACGTTACACTAATTGACTTTAAATTAGAGTTTGGACGTGACAATGATGGAAATGTACTGTTGGCAGATGAAATATCACCAGATACATGCAGACTTTGGGATGCAACTACAAAGCAAAAGTTAGACAAAGATGTCTTTCGTAGAGACCTTGGTAATTTAACTGAAGTTTATACTATTATACTTTCTAGACTCGGAGGCAAATAACAATGAAAAAAGTTAAAATTTACGTAACATTACGTGAGAGCATTCTTGATCCACAAGGTTCAGCTGTACAAGGTTCTTTAGTGAAAATGGGTTACGCTGAAGTAGAAGATTTACGTATTGGTAAATATCTTGAACTAGCAATTAAAGATACAGAACGTGATATTGATACTCTAGTAAAAGAAATGTGTGAAAAGGTTTTAACTAACGTTGTAATCGAAGACTACCGTTACGAAGTCGAGGAGGCTAACTAATCATGAAATTCGCAGTACTCGTGTTCCCTGGGTCAAACTGTGATATCGATATGTATCATGCGATTAAAGACGAGCTAGGTGAAGAAGTAGAATATGTATGGCATACAGCAACAGATTTAAGTGGCTTTGATGGTATTTTAGTACCGGGAGGCTTCTCATACGGAGATTACCTTCGCTGTGGTGCGATGGCCAATCAATCTAATATTATGGCAGAGGTCAAAAAGGCAGCTGATGCTGGGAAGCCGGTATTAGGAGTATGTAATGGATTCCAAATCCTAACTGAAGCAGGTTTATTACCAGGTGCATTACTTCGAAACAAAAATTTGAAATTCATGTGCCGCACAATCCAGCTTAAAGTTGAAAACAATAATACATTATTCACAAACCAATATGAGCAAGGTCAAGTAATCAATATTCCAATTGCACATGGTGAAGGTAACTACTACTGTGACGAGGAAACTTTACAAGCATTAAAAGATAACAATCAAATCGTGTTTACATACTCAGGCGAAAATCCAAACGGTTCTTTAGAAGATATCGCGGGGATTATAAACGAGCGCGGCAATGTACTAGGTATGATGCCTCACCCAGAGCGAGCTGTTGATGCACTGGTGGGCGGAGCAGACGGTCTAGCAGTATTTAAATCAATTGTGAAGCAGTGGAGGGAAAATCATGTCAACAACTAAGTTTGAGCCAACAGCACAGCAAATTAAAGATCAAAAGCTATACGCTGGTATGGGAATGTCAGACGAAGAATTTGCAATGGTAGAAGGTATTTTAGGACGTCTACCAAACTGGACAGAGACAGGTCTTTTCTCAGTAATGTGGTCTGAGCACTGCTCATACAAAAATTCAAAACCAGTGTTACGTAAATTCCCTACGAAGGGTCCACAAGTTTTACAAGGTCCAGGTGAAGGTGCTGGTATCGTAGACATTGGTGATGAACAAGCAGTTGTATTTAAAATGGAATCGCATAACCATCCTTCAGCAATTGAGCCTTATCAAGGTGCTGCCACAGGTGTTGGTGGTATTATCCGTGACGTTTTCTCAATGGGTGCGCGTCCAATTGCAATGCTGAACTCACTACGATTTGGCGAATTAAAGTCAGCACGTGGTAAATATTTATTTGAAGAAGTTGTTGCTGGTATCGCAGGCTATGGTAACTGTATCGGAATTCCTACAGTAGGTGGCGAGATTCAATTCGATCCTTGCTATGAAGGTAATCCATTAGTTAATGCAATGTGTGTAGGTTTAATTGACCACAAAGATATTCAACGTGGAATCGCAGCTGGTGTAGGGAATACAGTCATGTATGTTGGTGCTAAAACAGGTCGTGACGGTATCCATGGTGCAACATTTGCCTCTGAGGAGTTAACTGAAGAATCTGAGAACCAACGTCCTGCAGTACAAGTAGGAGATCCATTTATGGAGAAACTTTTACTTGAAGCATGTTTAGAAGTTGTAAAATCTGACGCTCTAGTAGGTATTCAAGACATGGGTGCTGCTGGTCTTACTTCTTCATCAGCAGAAATGGCTTCTAAGGCTGGTTCTGGTGTAGAAATGAACTTAGACTTAGTACCTCAACGTGAAACAGGTATGACAGCATATGAAATGATGTTATCTGAATCTCAGGAGCGTATGCTACTTGTTGTGAAAAAAGGTCGCGAAGATGAAATTAAAGCGATTTTCGATAAATATGATTTAGATGCTGTGGCAATTGGTCGAGTGACTGATGATAAAATGCTTCGCCTTTTACATAACGGTGAAGTTGTAGCGGAAGTACCTGCTGATGCACTGGCAGAAGATGCACCAGTTTATCATAAGCCATCTGCAGAGCCTGCTTACTATGCAGAGTTCCAGGCGATGGAAAACACAGAACCAGCGGTAACAGATTACAAAGAAACATTAAATGCACTTTTAAAAGCGCCAACAGTTGCTTCAAAAGAATGGGTTTACGATCAATATGATTATCAAGTTCGTACATCAACAGTCGTTGCGCCAGGTTCTGATGCAGCCGTTATCCGTGTGCGCGGTACGAACAAAGGATTAGCAATGACTACAGACTGTAACTCTCGTTATATTTTCCTAGATCCAGAAGTAGGCGGTGCCATTGCAGTAGCTGAGGCAGCTCGTAATATCGTAGCAACTGGTGGTACACCATTAGCGATTACTGACTGCTTGAACTTCGGCAATCCTGAGAAACCAGAAATCTTCTGGCAAATTGAAAAATCAGCTGATGGTATTTCAGCGGCTTGTACAGCACTGAATTCACCAGTAATCGGTGGTAACGTGTCTCTTTATAACGAACGTTCTGGTGAAGCGGTTTACCCAACACCAACAATCGGTATGGTTGGACTAATTGAAGATTTAGCACATGTAACAACTCAAGAAGTAAAAGCTGCTGGTGATGTAGTATTTGTGGTCGGCGATACAAAAACTGAATTCGGTGGTTCGGAACTTCAAAAATTATTCAATAATGGGGTTATTTCAGGGAAAGCACCAGCGATTGACCTACAGATCGAAGCTGCCCGTCAACAAGCATTACTTAAAGCAATTAAAGCAGGAATCGTACAATCTGCACATGATGTAGCAGAAGGTGGTCTTGCAGTGGCGCTAGCTGAAACAACATTTGGCGCTAATGACTTAGGTCTTGATGTGACATTAACAGGCTCTGCTACAACAGCATTATTCAGTGAAACACAATCTCGTTTCGTTGTAACAGTGAAAGAAGAAAATGCATCTGCATTTGTAGAAATTGTAAAAGACGCAAAGAAAATTGGTGTCGTAACAAACGATGCGCTTGTTAAAATCAACGGTGACAACGGTGTGCTTGTAGAAGGTACAGTGGAGGAATTCCGTTCTAATTGGAAAGGAGCAATCCCATGCTTGCTGAACTCAGAGGCTTAAACGAAGAATGTGGGGTGTTTGGTATTTGGGGTAACCCAAATCCAGCACACCTTAGTTATTACGGGCTTCATGCTCTTCAACACCGTGGCCAAGAAGGCGCTGGAATCGTCGTTTCTGACAGTCAGCATCTTCGCGCGGTGAAAGGCGAAGGACTAGTTAATGATGTTTTCAACGAAGACAAATTAAAGGCAGTGGACGGCAAAGCAGCAATTGCCCATGTCCGTTATACGACTGCTGGAGGTGGCGGTATTGAAAATGTACAGCCGTTATTATTCCACTCGTCAACTGGTAGCCTTTCAATTGCTCATAACGGTAATTTAGTCAATGCAGCGCACTTAAAACAGTATTTAGAGCGTCAAGGTAGTATTTTCCATTCTAGCTCTGATACTGAAGTGCTTGGGCATCTTATTAAGAAAAGCTCGCTTTCACCATTCCGTGCAAAGGTGAAAAATGCCCTTTCATTATTAAAGGGTGCTTACTCGTTCTTAATTATGACTAAAGATGAAATGCTTGTCGCACGTGATCCACATGGTTTACGTCCATTATCTCTTGGAAAGCTAGGAGATGGTTGGGTTGTGGCCTCTGAAACTTGTGCATTTGATTTAATAGGTGCAGAATTTGTTCGTTCTGTTGAACCTGGTGAGTTATTAATTATTAACGATGAAGGTGTAAAATCTGATCGTTTTGTAGAGATGGATAAACGTGCAATGTGCGCGATGGAGTACGTATATTTAGCACGTCCTGATTCTGATATTGATGGTATTAACGTCCACATGGCGCGTAAACGTATGGGAAAACAGCTTGCTCGTGAATGTGCACATATTGAAGCTGATGTTGTTACAGGTGTCCCTGACTCAAGTATTTCAGCAGCAATCGGCTTTGCAGAGGAAAGCGGAATTCCATATGAACTAGGTCTTATTAAAAATCGTTATGTAGGCCGTACATTTATCCAACCGACACAGGAATTACGTGAACGCGGTGTGAAAATGAAGCTTTCTCCAGTTGTTCAAGTCGTAAAAGGTAAACGAGTAGTGATGGTGGACGATTCGATTGTTCGTGGTACAACTTCACGACGTATTGTAAAAATGTTAAAAGATGCAGGGGCAGCAGAAGTTCATGTTGTGATTTCTTCGCCACCGATGACGGATCCTTGCTATTATGGCATCGATACTTCAACACATGAAGAATTGATTGCTTCTAGCCACAATGTAGATGAAATCCGTGAAACTATCGGAGCTGATTCACTAACATTTCTTTCCGTTGAGGGCATGGTGGAGACGATTGCAAGACCTTATGAAGATGAAAACCGAGGATTATGCCTAGCATGCTTTACAGGTAAATATCCAACAGAAATTTTCCCAGATACAATCTTACCGCATGAAAAAGAACTATTACGTTAAGAAAAACATCTAAATACATCTAGCAATGATGACAGATCTAGATTTGGATGATAAGGAGGAACTCTGCGTGTCAAAAGCATATGAACAAGCAGGTGTAAATATTGAAGCAGGCTACGAAGCCGTAAAACGAATGAAGTCTCACGTTGAACGTACAAACCGTCTAGGTGTGATGGGCACGTTCGGTGGTTTTGGTGGTATGTTTGACTTGTCAGAACTAAATCTTAAGGAACCTGTTCTTATTTCAGGTACAGATGGTGTTGGGACAAAGCTAAAGCTAGCGTTTATGGTGGACAAGCATGACACAATTGGTGTGGACTGTGTAGCGATGTGTGTCAATGATATCGTAGCGCAAGGTGCAGAACCATTGTACTTTTTAGATTATGTAGCCCTTGGCAAGGCAGAGCCAGCGAAAATTGAGCAAATTGTAAAAGGCGTTGCAGATGGCTGTGTGCAATCTGGTGCGGCATTAATCGGTGGTGAAACTGCAGAGATGCCAGGTCTTTATGAAGAAGATGAGTATGATTTAGCTGGTTTTGCAGTGGGCGCCTGTGAAAAATCAGCTATCGTAACAGGTGAGAACATCGTGGAGGGTGACGTACTTGTTGGTATTGCTTCAAGTGGGGTGCATTCAAACGGTTACTCATTAGTGCGAAAAATTGTCTTTGCAGATAATCAGTACGCTGTTGATTCGATTGTGGAAGGCTACGAGGATCTTGGTCCTATAGGAGAAGCCTTGTTAGTGCCAACAAAATTATATGCGAAACCTGTACTTGCAGCTTTAAAAGCAGCAGACGTTCATGGCTGTGCCCATGTAACGGGCGGTGGCTTTTATGAAAACCTACCACGTATGATGCCAGAAGGTTTAGCAACTGAAATTGACTTAGGTTCTTGGCCAGTCTTACGCATTTTTGAGTTTTTAAAAGAAAAAGGACAGTTAGAGGACAAGGATTTATATAATGTCTTTAACATGGGCATTGGCTTTGTGTTAGCTGTACCTGCAGCTGAAGTAGATAAAGTGCTTGCAACAGTAGAGGCAAATGGTGAAAAAGCATACAAAATTGGTCGCGTTGTGAAAGGCGAAGGTGTTGTATTCAATGGCTCACATGATGGGAGTTTAGTGTAATGACTGCACCGACTAAAATTGCCGTTTTTGCTTCAGGTAGCGGCAGTAACTTTCAAGCTATTCAAGATGCCATTGAACGTGGCGAACTACATGCAAAGATTGAACTTGTTGTGACAGACAAGCCTAGCGCATATGTAGTGACACGTGCTGAAAACTATAGTATTCCAGTGCTTGCTTTAAGTCCGAAAGAGTTTTCATCAAAAGCAGATTACGAAACTGCTATTATCGAGGCTCTTCACGAACGTCATGTAGAATGGATTGTGCTTGCAGGTTATATGCGCTTAATTAGTGAGGTATTGCTAACTGCCTACCCTCAGCGCATTGTGAATATTCATCCTTCACTATTGCCGGCCTTCCCAGGTAAAGATGCCATTGGTCAAGCGATGGAACACGGAGTCAAGATAACTGGGGTAACAGTCCATTTTGTAGATGAAGGTATGGATACAGGGCCTATTATTGCACAAGCGGCAGTTCAAGTCGTTGAAGGTGACCGTGAGGCAACAGAAGCGGCAATTCATAGGGAAGAGCATGTACTATATACAAAAGCTTTACAGCAATTGTTAAAGTAATTCAGTGGTGAGGAGTTAGGTTTCTGGAACAATACAGCCTAACTCTACTCTATCAATAATAGCAAGACATTTTCGTGGCAAACACGATAAAAATTGGTTCATCACCAAAAGTTGTGGATGACTTTTGTTAAAACGTCTACTATGTAAGTAAGTTGATTGGAGTGGAGGCTGGGCGACTCCTTGGGGATTAGCGATAGGGGAACGAAGGCTAAGAGCATCACATCCTGTGATAACGCCTTCGTGACCAACGTCGTGTTGGCCCGAGACCCTGGAGCGAGCAACGCGAGTGAAGCGGCTCATCGGACGCCCCCAGGAAAGCGCCCAGCCGGAACGGAAATCAAGCATACGTTTAGGTGGTGATCCTAAAAATTAGGAGGATATTGTTGTGACAAAACGTGCATTAATCAGTGTTTCCAATAAAGATGGTATTTTAGAATTTGCAAAAGAACTAGTAGCATTAGGTTATGAAATTTTATCAACTGGTGGTACGAAAAAAATGTTACAAGACAATCATGTTGCCGTAACAGCAGTAGATGAAGTAACTAAATTCCCTGAAATTTTAGATGGCCGTGTAAAAACTTTAAATCCAATGATTCACGGTGGACTATTAGGAAAATTTGACGATGCTTCTCATCAAGCTCAAATGAATGAGCATGGAATTGAGCCAATTGAGATTGTTTGTGTCAATCTTTACCCGTTCGTTGAAACAATTTCAAAGCCTAATGTAACATGGGATGATGCGATCGAAAATATCGATATCGGTGGTCCAACAATGTTACGTTCTGCAGCAAAAAACCATCAATATGTAACAGTAATTGTGGATAGCAATGACTATGCGAACGTATTAGAGGAACTGAAAGCTAATGGTGCAACGACTATTGAAACACGTCGTAAATTAGCTGCAAAAGTTTTCCGTCACACAGCTGCTTATGATTCATATATATCAAACCACTTAACAGAAGAAGAGTTCCCAGAGAACTTAACAATGACATATGAATTAAAACAAAACTTACGCTATGGTGAAAATCCTCATCAAAAAGCAGCGTTCTATCAAAAACGTCTAGGTTCTGATTTTTCATTAGCTTATGCAACGCAATTGCATGGTAAAGAATTATCTTACAACAATATTCAGGACGGGAATGCAGCATTGCAAATTGTGAAAGAGTTTGAAATGCCTGCTGCTGTAGCTGTAAAGCACATGAATCCTTGTGGTGTTGGAACTGGTGCAACATTAGAAGAAGCGTTTGATAAAGCATATGAAGCAGATTCAACGTCTATTTTTGGTGGCATTATTGCTTTAAATATGGAAGTGGATGCAGCAACAGCTGAAAAATTAAGCCATATATTTTTAGAAATTATTATTGCACCAGCTTTCTCCCAAGAAGCACTTGAAATTTTAACGAAGAAGAAAAATATTCGTCTATTAACAATTCCTTTCGGGCAAGCAAAACAAGACAAATTCAATGTTGTATCAGTTGAAGGCGGCCTTCTCGTACAAGAACCAGATCGCTACGGCTTTTCTAATGCAGATATTAAAGTTGTCACAGACCGTGAACCGACAGCACAAGAATGGGAAGCATTACAACTAGGCTGGGCAGTTGTGAAGCATGTTAAATCTAATGCTATCGTCGTTACAGATTCTCAAATGACACTGGGTGTTGGCGCTGGCCAAATGAACCGTGTTGGAGCAGCTAAAATCGCATTTGAGCAAGCTGGCGAAAAAGCAAAAGGTGCAGCGTTAGCATCAGATGCATTCTTCCCAATGAGCGATACTGTAGAAGCAGCTGCAGCGGCTGGAATTACAGCAATTATTCAACCAGGTGGCTCTATAAAAGATCAGGATTCAATCGATAAAGCAAATGAATACGGCATTGCAATGGTATTCACTGGCGTACGTCATTTCAAACACTAATTAAAACACGTTAAAAACTAGACCGAGATGTTGTTTCATCTCGGTCTTACTTACAAATAGGAGGATTCCCTAAAATGAAAGTATTAGTCATTGGAAGCGGCGGTCGTGAGCATGCTATCGCCAAACAATTTAGTATTTCACCATCTGTGAATAAAGTATTTGTAACACCTGGTAATGATGGCATGAGAAATGATGCAGAAATCGTTGCAATAGATACGATGGATTTTGCAGGTCTTGCACAATTTGCAAAAGAAAATGCAATAGATTTAACCTTTGTAGGACCTGAGCAACCACTTGCTGAAGGTATAGTAGATTTCTTTACTGCTCGCGGTTTACGAGTATTTGGTCCAACAAAGGCAGCGGCCCAAATCGAAAGCAGTAAATCATACGCGAAAGATATTATGAATAAATATCATATCCCAACAGCGGCCCATGAAACGTTTACTGAGGCTGCAAAGGCTATCGCTTATATTAAAGAGCAAGGTGCACCGATTGTGATCAAAGCGGATGGGTTGGCAGCTGGTAAAGGTGTAGTTGTAGCAATGACTGAAGATGAAGCAATTGCAGCTGTAGAGGATATGATTGGGAACCAACGTTTTGGTGAATCCTCTTCACGTGTTGTCATTGAAGAATTCCTGGACGGGGAAGAATTCTCCTTTATGTCGTTTGTCCATAAAGGTCACATATATCCAATGGTCATTGCTCAAGACCATAAACGTGCCTATGATGGCGATAAAGGACCTAACACAGGTGGTATGGGCGCCTATTCCCCGGTGCCTCAAATTTCACAAGACGTAGTGGATGAAGCTTATAAGACAATTGTCGAACCGACCGTGAAAGGTATGGAGGCAGATGGTGTATCGTTCACAGGAATTTTATATGCAGGATTGATTTTAACGAAAAATGGTCCAAAAGTGATTGAGTTTAATGCACGCTTCGGAGATCCCGAAACACAAGTAGTTTTACCACGTATGGCATCTGACTTTGGCGAATTTATGATGGCATTAATGGATGAAAAGCCATTTGATTTGCAATGGTCTGAAGAAGCAATGCTTGGTGTAGTAATTGCCGCAGAAGGTTATCCAGGGGACGTTGAAAAAGGCAATGCATTACCAAACTTAGAGTCTCTATCAGCTTCACATGCGGTATTCCACGCAGGTACAAAGCTTGTAGATGAGAAGTTTGTAGGGAATGGTGGCCGAGTTTTATTAGTTGGAGCAAAAGCCTCCACTTTAAAGGAAGCACAAGAAAAAGTATACGCAGGCATTGCAACAGAAAAATGGGACAATTTCTTCTTCCGTAAAGATATAGGCTGGCGTACGTTTAAGTAGTGACTGAGTTAATGATAAAATAAATATCAAGCGCATAGAGTAGGGAAATATAGAGATTTATAATTGCCCGATAAAAGGATAATTTTTTCACATTTTGCTTTCTATCATAGCGTGTGGTTGATTTCCGTTCCGACTAGGCGCTTTGTTGTTGCTGTCGCTTCGCTGCGGGGTTTCATCTGTGACGCTGATCCCCAAGGAGTCGCCCATTCGAAACGAAGATCAACTTATTTACATCGCGAATGTTTTAATAAATGTCGTCCCAAAGTTTTATTATTGAGGGATAAAAGGATTTTTTTATTGCTATTTTGGCAAATATATTTCCATTTTTAACTGATTGTAGCGTAGGGCTACTCGACTCCCGCGGGAAAGCGAGACAGACGAGACCCTGCACGGAGCATAGCGGAGGAAGCGGCTCGACGTTCGCCCGCAGGAAAGCGAGTAGCCCGTAGCGGAAATCAGAGCCTTTGAATTAATGAAAATGATTAATATCGAACCTAAATTAAATATTTTAATCATACTGTGAAACTTCTTATTGTTTTCAAACGTATGATTTACAAGGGTGAAAGCCGTCTCAACTGTATAGTTGAGACGGCTCCTTTGACTAAGAAGGATTTTGTGCATTATTTGTGGAACTTTTACTTTCTGAGGAAGTTTGATTGGAAGTGCTGGAGTCAGATTGCTTTGACGCAGTTGCGCTTGATCCTGACATATTTCCAGTTATAACAGAGGAGAAATCCTTCATGAGTTTTTCGATTTGTTCAGATGACATAGAATTTTGGCCACTGAGCATACTTTGCATAAAAGAGTTGCTATTATTGTTGCTGGTGTTCATAGCACTCTCCATACTTGAGCTCAGTAAAGATTTAGTCGGGCAATACTTAAAGATACCCTCAGCCATTTTCATGGCACCAAAAGCAATCATCAATCGACCTGCCGTACAGTTAGGATTTCTTGAGACCTTAGCGATACCAAATGCCGTTAAACTTGTACCCATTGCAAAGCGACAGAAGGCATTTTTTTCGCTTAAATTCGTTTCCTGCATCATCATATTTCCTCCTTTAGTCATTGTGGAAAAAATAAAGCGGGGGGCACTTTGCTTTATGAAAGTGCTGTGTTACGATTGAAACAAGATGATTGCATAAAGCACTAAATTTATGAAAGAAAGCGTTTATGCAGTAGTAGTATGTGATTTCAAATAGGATTTACACGATGAAATTTTACGTAATTTAGGAAGGGGCGAATAGAATGGGTCCAGTATGGAAAATTACAGAATTACGCCAACAATTAGCTGTAATTGATGGTAAAAAAGCACCTGATATTGTATTAAAAAATGCGCGTTATTTACATAGCATGCTCAAACAATGGGTAGTAGGGAACATTTGGATTTTAGGAAATCGTATTGTCTATGCTGGTGATAGAATGCCTCCGTTATCAGAGGGAGCAGAGGTGGTCGATTGTACGAATAAAACAATTGTGCCAGGATATATTGAGCCACATGTTCATCCGTTCCAGTTATACCATCCACAATCTTTTGCTGACTTTTGTGGACAGCTAGGCACTACAACTTTTATTTCAGATAATTTAAGCTTCGTTTTATCTTTAGAAAATAAGAAAGCGTTTTCAATTTTGGATGATTTGAAAAAACTACCGTTTTCATTTTATTGGTGGACTCGTTTTGATTCGCAAACTGAGATGGAGCAGGAGGAAGAGATTTTTTCTAATACGTCCATTTTAGAATGGTTAGAACGAGATGATGTTTTACTTGGTGGAGAATTAACAGGCTGGCCAAGGTTGTTACATGGAGATGACCAAATGCTTTATCGCATGCAAATGGCTAAAGGCTACGGAAAAAAAATAGAAGGGCACTTCCCTGGCGCATCAGAACGAACTTTAGCACGTATGAAGTTACTTGGTGCAGATGGTGATCATGAAGCGATGACAGTTGAAGAAGTGGAACGACGTATTATGCAAGGATATGCTGTAACGCTGCGTTATTCTTCAATACGTCCAGACTTACCACATCTATTAAAAGGAATTGTCGAAAAAGAGCTGCCTATTTTTGATCATTTAATGATGACAACAGATGGCTCAACACCTTCTTTCCATGAAGATGGCGTGATGGATAAATGTATTCAAGCAGCCTTAGATGCAGGTGTAGCACCAATCGATGCTTATCAAATGGCTTCCTATAATGTGGCACGCTATTATAATATGACCAGCTTACATGGCTTTATCGCAACTGGTCGATTTGCTTCCTTAAATATTTTACAAGATGAATGGCACCCAGTTCCTGAGAGTGTACTATCGAAGGGTGTTTGGTTAAAACGCGATGGAGAGCAAGTGCAAAGACTTGCTGCAATTGACTATTCAGCGTTACCTGCGTTTGACTTAGATTTTTCATTAACGTCTCATGATTTTCAATTTTCGATGCCGTTTGGAATTGAGTTAGTAAATGATGTTATTACCAAACCATATAACTCATTAATTACTAGAGAAGGGCAGTTAGCAGATCATGATGAATGTTATTTAATGCTTATTAATAGAGATGGCAATTGGCATGTTAACACGATGATTAAAGGTTTTGCTACTAGTGTACAAGGCTTTGCTTCATCATATTCGAATACAGGCGATATTTTGCTAATCGGAAAAAATAAAGATGATATGATTACAGCTTTTGAAGAAATGAAGGCAATGCGTGGTGGGATTGTACTTGCTGAAAAGGGTGAAGTAATTGCAGCTATTCCATTAACGATTGGTGGACTTTTACATGATGGAGATGTTAAGGAACTATCGGAAAAAGAGAAGGTCTTAAAACAAGCATTAGCGGAACGTGGTTACCACTTAGGAGACGCCATTTATTCTTTATTATTCTTACAATCTACACATTTACCATATATCCGGATAACACCAAAAGGGATTTTCGATGTTATGAAGAATAAGTTATTATTACCAGCAGTGATGCGTTAGTTGAAGCTTCCTTATGGTATAGCCACAACAATTACAGTTAGGTGTAATTGATTAAAGGAGAGTAATGCTTGTGTTCAAATCGAAGAAACTATTTATCGCAATGGCTTTTAGTACTTTGTTGATAGGAGGATGTTCTAAAGATTCGTCGGAAGTAAAGGAAGACGATACGAACAAGGTTGATGAAGAAACTGTTATGGAAGATCCTGCTCAACAGGGGGATAAGTTTGCTCCATTAACAGGTGAAGCTGTGAAGGAAGAAATTACGCAACGCCCAATTATGGTTACAATTAATAATCATCCGAAAGCACGTCCGCAATCAGGAATTGAAGCGGCGGATATTATTTATGAAATGCTAGCTGAAGGCGATGTTACGCGTTTATTAGCAGTGTATCAAAGTGAACTTCCAGAAACTGTAGGGCCAGTTCGAAGTGCTCGATCTTATTTTATTGATCTTGCAAAAGGCTTTGATGCATTTTATGTAGCACATGGCTATAGCCCTGAGGCAAAATCGATGCTTACTAATGATGTAGTCGACAATATAAATGGCATGGAATATGATGGCGCACTTTTTAAACGTTCGAAAGATCGTGTTGCTCCGCATAACTCGTATATTACGTCTGAAAATATAGTAGATGGGGCGAAAAAAGTAGGCGCTTCAATGAGTTACCGTGAAAAAGTAAGTCAGGCTTTTTATGAACCCGATGAACGTGGTAAAATAGGCATTGAAACAAGTCGAGTTGACGTTACCTACGGAAATAGTGAGTATTTCCATAATTCGTATTTGTATGATCATCAAAATAATCGTTATGGACGACAATCGGCTGGCGTTGACACAAAGGATATGTTAACAGGTGACACATTATCTATTGCAAATGTTCTATTTTTTGAAATGAAACATCGGACGATTGATAATGAGGGGCGCCAAGAAATTGATTTAACTTCTGGTGGAAATGCGTATGTATTTCAAAATGGCTATATGAGAGAAGTCAAATGGGCTAATATTGATGGAATACCAATGGCTGTAGAAGAGTCTGGGGAACTTGTGAAGCTAGTACCAGGGAAATCTTGGGTTCACTTCATACCAACTTCACCAGGGTTAAAAGCAATGGTGAAAACGCAGCCTTAAAGGGAGGAAGATTGCATGCAAATCGAAAAAATTCGTGGGCATCAAACAGATCAATTATTTAAAGCAGTGTTAGAGCTGAAAGACATCGAAGAATGTTATAAGTTTTTTGATGATTTATGTACGATTAGTGAAATTCAATCGTTGGCACAACGCTTTGAGGTTGCGCATTTACTACGTTTAAAGAAAACGTACGAATCCATTAAAAAGGAAACAGGTGCAAGTACAGCAACTATTTCGCGTGTACGTCGTTGCTTTGATTATGGGAACGATACATATGATGAAATGTTAGGTCGTTTGTATCCAGATGAAAAGCCATTTCAAGCACCAAAAGAATAGTAGGTAAAGAGGCTGGGTAGAGGTTCTGCTCAGTCTTTTTCATTTTTTTGTAGACAGTCATAAGCTATACTTGTAAACGAATAGATAGAAAATGATAGGTGGTAAAATAGATGGATTATTTAGAATGGAGACATGTGTTCAAGCTTGACCCAGCTAAGGATATTTCAGATGAGGCACTAGAAAGAATTTGCGAATCAGGGACAGATGTTATTATAGTTGGCGGAACAGACAATGTAACTTTAGATGGCGTATTAGATTTGCTTGTTCGTGTAAGACGCTTTGAAGTACCGATAGCGCTTGAAATTTCTAATATTGATTCGGTAACACCAGGTTATGACTATTATTTCATTCCAACCGTGTTAAATAGTGATGATCCAAAGTGGATTAAAAATCTACACCATGAAGCAATTAAAGAATATGGAGATATTATGGTATGGGATGAATTAGTAGCTGAAGGTTATTGTATTTTAAACCCGACTTGTAAAGTAGCGGAAGTAACGAAGGCGAAAACCGATCTATCCATTGATGATGTTGTTGCCTACGCACGTATGGCTGAAAATTTCTTTAGATTACCTGTATTTTATGTAGAGTATAGCGGTACTTATGGTGATATTGAAGTTGTAAGTGCTGTTAAAAATGAACTGAAAAATACACGACTGTTTTACGGTGGCGGCATTACATCTGCTAAGCAAGCAGCAGAGATGGCAAAATATGCAGATACAGTAGTAGTTGGTAATATTATTTACGAAGATTTAAAAGCTGCACTTGCGACTGTTAAGGCTGTAAAAAATAATATATAATTTAACTTTTTCAGCAGGTTGCTGAAAGAAGTTAAAGCCTCCGGCGGATGTCACGGAATCGAAAAGGAGTGCTTTGTGAAAGCACAAAGCCGATTCCGGACGCAATTATGCCGAGGCATAATTGATAAATAAACGTTTGTAAGGCGGTGCGAAATGGAGCAGTTAACGAAAAACTTATTAGCAGGTATGAACACTGAGCAGGAAAATGCGGTCAAAACAACTGAAGGACCGCTTCTAATTATGGCGGGTGCTGGATCAGGGAAAACACGTGTATTGACACATCGTATTGCATACCTAATCATCGAAAAAGAGATATATCCGTCAAAGATTTTAGCTATCACATTTACAAATAAAGCTGCACGTGAAATGCGAGAGCGTATAGATGGCATTCTCGGTAATGGAACTGGCGATAGTATGTGGGTATCGACTTTCCACTCCATGTGTGTGCGAATTTTACGACGCAATATTGATCAGCTAGGGATATCACGTAACTTTTCAATTTTAGATTCCACTGATCAGCTATCAGTTGTTAAAAATGTTATGAAGGATGAAAATATTGACACGAAACGTTTTGAACCTCGTGCGATTTTAAATGCGATTAGTTCGGCAAAAAACGAATGTATAGCTGCGGACGATTATGCAGGTCAAATCAATGAAAATAATCCTTACGAAAAAACAATCGCCCGAGTTTATAAAGGGTATGAAAAAAGACTACGCCGCAATCAATCACTCGATTTTGATGATTTAATTATGACGACTATTACATTATTCAAGCGTGTACCAGAAGTGCTTGAATACTATCAAAATAAATTCCAATATATCCATGTAGACGAATATCAAGATACGAATAAATCTCAATATTTACTTGTTCAGATGCTTGCCAAGAAATTTAAAAATATTTGTGTTGTCGGTGATTCAGACCAATCGATTTATCGTTGGCGTGGTGCGGACATTGGCAATATTCTTTCATTCGAAAAGGATTACCCAAGTGCTAAGGTCATTATGCTTGAGCAAAATTATCGCTCCACAAAACGCATCCTACAAGCAGCAAATGACGTCATTCAAAATAATACAACACGTTATCCAAAAGAACTGCGTACAGAAAATGCAGAGGGTGAAAAAATCGTATTGTACAAAGCGTATAACGAGCAAGAGGAAGCACAATTCGTTGTACAAACAATCCAACAACATATTCAAAAAGAAAATCGTTCATTTGATGACTTTGCAATACTCTATCGTACAAATGCGCAGTCTCGTGTGATGGAGGAAGTGCTTGTTAAGTCTAATATGGCTTATCAAATAGTTGGTGGTACTAAGTTCTATGATCGTAAAGAGATTAAGGATTTACTTGCCTACTTGCGTCTTATTGCCAATAATGATGATGATTTATCACTTGCTCGTATTATTAATGAACCAAAGCGTAGTATAGGTGCAACTTCCTTTGAAAAAATGGCGCGCTATGCGATTGATCAAGAGCGCTCAATTTTTGATGCCATGAATGATCTTGTATTCATGGGGCTTACAGGGAAGGCTGCTAATTCAGCTGAGCAATTTTATGCGATGATTAAAGGTTTTACAGAGATGCAAGAATATTTATCGGTGACAGAAATTGTAGAGCAGGTCATTGACAAATCTGGTTATCGTGCAATGCTACAAAACGAAAAGACGATTGAAGCAGAAAGCCGCTTAGAAAACATTGAAGAATTTTTATCTGTAACAAAGGCTTTCGAGGAGCGTAGTGATGATAAGAGCTTAGTTGCCTTTTTAACAGATTTAGCGCTAATTGCAGATATAGATGCACTTGATAAAGATGATGCATCGAAGGGCAATATTATTTTAATGACAATGCATGCCGCAAAGGGCTTAGAATTCCCAATCGTCTTTATCATTGGAATGGAGGAAAATATCTTCCCGCATTCTCGTTCACTTGATGATATGGATGAAATGGAGGAAGAACGTCGTTTAGCGTACGTAGGTATAACACGTGCAGAAGAACGTTTATATTTAACGAGTGCACAAAGTCGTACGATATTTGGTCGTTCTAGCTATAACAATGTCTCGCGTTTCTTAGGTGAAATTTCGGAGGATATTACACAATCGGTTTCCAAGGGTGGTGCGAAGCCTGAAGTTCCGTTTGCCTCTAGCAATCGTTCAGCAGGTGGCTATCAAAAGCGTTCACTTGGAGCAATTCAGAAAACACAGCCTGCAACAGCTCGTTTACAAACAACTGGTGGAGACCAATTTGGCTGGAAGGCTGGAGACAAAGCAATCCATAAAAAATGGGGAACAGGTATGGTTGTTAGTGTAAAAGGTGAGGGTGATAGTACAGAGCTAGATATTGCCTTTCCACAACCTATTGGTATTAAGCGATTACTAGCGCAATTTGCACCTATTGAAAAAGGGTAACCGGGGGAACTTAAATGAACGAAATTGAACAGCGCGTTGTTGAATTAAATAAATTGTTACATGAATATGGTCATGCCTATTATGTATTGGATAAACCTGTCGTAGCAGATAGTGTTTACGATCAATTATTACATGAACTTATTGCATTAGAGGAAGCAAATCCGTCACTTATTTATCCAGATTCACCGACACAACGTGTTGGTGGAGCGGTGGTAGAAGGCTTTAAAAAAGTGACGCACGATTACCCTATGCTAAGTCTATCAAACGCTTTTAATGAAGAAGACTTACGTGAATTTGACCGTAAAGTGCGTCAAGCAATCGGTGATAAATTCTCCTATGTTTGCGAGCTGAAAATCGATGGTCTTGCTATTTCTTTAAAATACGAAAACGGCGTTTTTGTACAAGGAGCAACACGAGGAGACGGTGTTGTAGGGGAAGATATTACAGCAAATTTAAAAACGATTCGAGCAATACCACTTCGATTGAAGGAGCCACTTACAATTGAAGTACGTGGTGAGGCGTATATGCCTAAAAAATCATTTGAAAAATTGAATTCTCTACGTGCTGAAAATGGAGAAGAATTGTTTGCAAATCCGAGAAATGCGGCTGCAGGCTCTTTACGCCAGTTAGATCCTAAAATAGCAGCGAGTCGTCAACTATCTACCTTTATTTATGCAATTGGGGGAGATGGTGAGGCATATGGTATTGACGGTCATGCAGAGATGCTTGATTATTTAGAGGGACTAGGTTTCCCATCAAACAAAGAGCGTCAACGCTGTTCAACGATAGAAGAGGTACTAGCATTTATCGAAAAATGGACTGAAAACCGTCCGAATTTAGCCTATGAAATTGACGGTATTGTCATTAAGGTGGATCGTTATGCCCAGCAGGATGAGCTAGGTTATACAGCAAAGAGTCCACGTTGGGCAATTGCTTATAAATTCCCTGCTGAGGAAGTAGTCACAACATTACTTGATATTGATTTAACGGTTGGGCGAACAGGGGTTGTTACACCAACTGCTATTTTATCGCCTGTTCAAGTGGCAGGTACGACGGTTCAACGTGCATCATTACACAATGAGGATTTAATTCGTGATAAAGATATTCGTCTAGGGGATACAGTCATTATCCGAAAAGCCGGAGACATTATTCCACAAGTTGTCGGTGTAATACTGGAGCAGCGACCTGAGGACTCAGTTCCGTATGTAATGCCTGAAAATTGTCCTGTTTGTGATAGCGAACTTATTCGTATTGAAGGGGAAGTGGCCTTACGTTGTGTAAATCCAGCATGTTTTGCACAAATCGCGGAGAGCATTAAATATTTTGTATCGCGTAATGCGATGAATATCGACGGACTTGGTGATAAGGTCGTTGAACAATTATTACGTGCAGATTTAATTCATGATGTCTCTGATTTGTATCACTTAACGGAGAAACAGCTTGTCGAGCTTGAGCGTATGGGAGAAAAATCAGCGGCGAATTTAGTCAATGCTATCCAGGCTTCTAAGGAAAATTCGATGGAGCGTTTACTAATTGGATTAGGAATACGACATGTTGGTGAAAAGGCTGCGAAAATTGTTTCAGAGGAGTTTGGAACAATGGAAGCGGTGATGGTAGCAACAGAGGAGCAACTCGTGGCGATTTACGAAATCGGCGATAAAATGGCTTCATCACTTGTCGAGTATTTTTTAAATGAGGATGCACGTGCAGTCATCGGGCGCCTTGCTGAAGTAGGCGTCAATATGAAGTATAAAGGTAAAAAGGTAGAGGTAGCTGTAGGGGATAATCCTCTTGCAGGAAAAACAATCGTATTAACTGGTAAACTTGAGCAATTGACACGTAACGAAGCAAAGGCGAAAATAGAAGAGTTAGGTGGTATTGTTACAGGCAGTGTCAGCAAAAAAACTGATCTTGTTATTGCAGGAGCAGATGCGGGTTCTAAACTAACAAAAGCCGAGCAGTTAGGTATTGAAGTTTGGAATGAAGATCGCCTGATCGAACAATTTAACCTTGCCCAATAATGGATACTATCAGGTTCATCACCAAAAGTTGAGGATGGCATTTGTTTAAATGCATACTTTATAAATTGATTGGAGTGGAGACTGGACGTCACCAGGAAGCTTTGCTCTGTAGCGAAAGCAAAGCGGCAGCTACAAAGCGCCCAGTTGGAACGGAAATCAATCACACGTTATGGTGATGATCTAAATATTATAGTAAAGAAAGATGAATTGTTCGTCCTTTCCACAGATAGGTACGAACAATTCGTCAAGCAAAATCTGAACATCAGTAAAGGAGTACTAAAATAATGAAGTCATTTCGACTCATTCCAGCAATTATCGCTGCTGCAATGCTAGTCGGCTGTGTGCCTTCTGATAAGAAGGAGACAGAGCTAACACAGGAGACGCAACAGGAAAAAGCGGAAACAACAATTATTCCAAGCTTACAGATTGATAAATCATATTATAGAACGCTAACACCCTATAAACAAAGTGCTAGTAGGGGATTAGTAGTTTCGAATATTTATACAAAATATGATATGAAGGAAGTTGAAACAGGTTTAATGCGTCTTTCTCAAAATGAGTTTGACACAGAAAACTATTTCTTCCAAGAGGGGCAATATTTAGCGGAAAATACAGTGGAAAATTGGCTTGCCCGAAGTTCACAAGAGAAAGACGGCTTAAATCCTCCGACGACGGACTCAATGCCTGCAGAGGAACGTGCAGAAAAGGCTCCAATCTATTTATCACATATTGTTGAGCAAAATTATTTAACAAAAACTAGTGATAACAAAGTAAAATTAAGTGGTATTTCGATAGGACTTGCCTTAAACTCTATTTATTACTATCAAAAAGAAAAGTATGGGGAATACTATGAGAAACCAATTTCGGAGGCAGAACTGATTGAGCAAGGGAAGAAGATGGCCTCAGAAATTGTGTCTCGTCTAAGAACCCGTGATGAATTGAAAGATGTACCGATAGTAGTAGGCTTATTTAAACAAAAAGCGCGCAATGATATTGTTCCAGGAACATATTTTAACTATGGCGTAGCTAAAGCTGGACAAAACGAAGTATCTGATTGGAAAGCTGTGGATGAAGAATATATTCTGTTCCCAACGAGTGAATCACAGGATGTATACCGTGATGACAGCAAAAACTTTGAGAATTTTAAACAAGATGTAGATAAGTATTTTTCAAACTATACTAGTGTAGTAGGAACAGGCTTCTACCAAAACAAAAAAATTCAAAAATTATCGATTGAAGTGCCCATCCAATTCTTTAGTAAACCTGAAATTATTGGATTCACTCAATATTTAACAGGTGTCCTGATCAAACAATTTGATAATATTCATGTTGAAGTAAGTATCACCTCAATTAACGGTCCAGAGGCATTGATCGTAAAGAATGCCAACGAAAAAGAACCATACGTCCATATCTATTAGAAATATAGTCAGCCTTGTGCTGACTATATTTTTTTATGGGATGAATATGAGTTGAAAGCGACGGAAAGAATCCTTGGAACGACGGAAAGCTCCCCGAAGTGAAGGAAAACCTCACCGAAATGATGGATAGAAAAGCAAAAATGGATAGACTCCTCAAAGTGACGGATACATAAGAAAGCACAACAACGCGATCGATGCTCCGCTCACAAAGAGCAAAGTCTTAATGGAGGACTCTAAAAACAGTCCATAAAGACGACACTTCGTCATAGTAGTGAAAGTTTCTTTATTTTTGGTGAAAGTTGTGATTTTTAATATGAAAAATGTTATGATTATTTGCATGGTTAACTTTATTCAACCCTATTGTTATCGACAAAAGCAATGAATTGAATGAGTATTCGGAGGTGTGAAAAATGGCAAAATTAACAAAAGAAGAAGTTAAGCACGTGGCAAACTTAGCACGTCTTGCAATTACGGAAGAGGAAGCAGAGAAATTTGCTGAACAGCTTGGTAAAATTACTGACTTCGCAGAGCAACTAAACGAGTTAGATACAACGAATGTTGAACCAACAACTCACGTTTTACCACTAGTAAACGTAATGCGTGAAGATGTGGCAACAAAAGGTTTAGACCGTGAAGTAATGATGTTAAACGTAAAAGAACAAGAAGATGGTCAAGTAAAAGTACCAGCTATCATGTAATACTAAAACATAGGAGGATTCCTCATGACGTTATTTGAACGTTCAGCGAAGGAGCTACAAGCTGATATTAAAGCGGGTAACTTAACAATCGCTGATTTAACAAAAGAAGCATTCGAACGTGTGGCGAAGCTTGACGGCGATGTACAAGCTTTCCTTGCTTCAAACGAAGAAAAAGCAACTGCACAAGCAGCTGAAATGGATAAAGTGCCATTTGAAGAGCGTGGACCACTTTTCGGTCTTCCTATCGGTGTTAAAGACAACATCGTGACAGAAGGCTTAGAAACAACTTGTGCTTCTAAAATTTTAGAAGGCTTTATGCCAATTTACGATGCAACAGTAGTTAAAAAGCTACGTGACGCAGGTATGGTCACTATCGGTAAATTAAACATGGACGAGTTTGCAATGGGTTCTTCAAATGAAAACTCATACTATAAAACAACAAAAAATCCATGGAACTTAAACCACGTACCAGGTGGATCTTCAGGTGCATCTGCAGCAGCAGTTGCAGCAGGTGAAGTACCATTCTCACTTGGTTCTGATACAGGTGGTTCAATCCGTCAACCAGCTGCTTATTGCGGTGTTGTAGGAATGAAGCCTACATATGGCCGTGTATCTCGTTTTGGTCTAGTTGCATTTGCATCTTCTTTAGATCAAATCGGACCAATTACACGTAATGTTGAAGACAATGCTCTTTTACTTGAAGCAATCGCAGGATTAGATGCAAACGATTCAACTTCTGCAGACGTAGAAGTACCAAACTACGCAGCAGCACTTACTGGTGACGTAAAAGGTTTACGTATCGCTGTGCCAAAAGAATTCCTTGGTGAAGGTGTTGGCGAAGCAGCACGTCAATCAGTGCTTGATGCATTAGAAGTATTAAAAGGCCTAGGTGCTACAGTAGAAGAAGTATCACTTCCTCACTCGAAATATGCACTTGCAGCATACTATATTCTTTCTTCTTCTGAAGCGTCTTCTAACCTTTCTCGTTTTGACGGTATCCGTTATGGTTTCCGTGCAGAAAACGTTGATAATTTGATGGACCTTTATAAAGAAACACGTGCACAAGGCTTTGGCGATGAAGTAAAACGTCGTATCATGCTTGGTACTTACTCGCTAAGTGCAGGTACGTATGATGCTTACTATAAAAAAGCTCAACAAGCACGTACACTTATCAAAGCAGACTACGACAAAGTATTCGAAGACTTTGACGTAATCATTGGACCAACTTCTCCTACACCAGCATTTAAAATTGGTGAAAACGTTGATGATCCAATGACGATGTATGCAAATGATATTTTAACGATTCCTATGAACTTAGCTGGTGTACCAGCCATCTCAATCCCATGTGGAATTGAAAATGGTCTACCACTAGGCTTACAAATTATCGGTAAATATTTCGATGAAGCAACAATTTACCGTGTAGCTCATGCTTTTGAACAAGCAACGGAGTTCCATAAACAAGTTCCTCAAATTTGGGAGGGAAAATAACATGAACTTTGAAACAGTCATTGGTTTAGAAGTACACGTTGAGTTAAAAACGAACTCAAAAATCTTCTCACCAGCACCAGCTCACTTCGGTGCTGAACCAAATACAAATACTACAGTTATCGACCTAGGCTATCCTGGGGTCCTACCTGTACTTAATAAAAATGTTGTAGATTTCGCAATGCGTGCAGCACTTGCACTAAACATGGAAATCGAACAAGAAACAAAATTTGACCGTAAAAACTACTTCTATCCTGATAATCCGAAAGCTTATCAAATTTCTCAATTCGATAAACCAATCGGTAAAAACGGCTGGGTTGATATTGAAGTAGATGGTTATACAAAACGTATTGGTATTACACGTCTTCATATGGAAGAAGATGCTGGTAAACTGTCTCACAGTGGAGACCACTCTTTAGTTGACTTTAACCGTCAAGGTACACCACTTGTAGAAATCGTTTCTGAGCCAGATATTCGCACGCCAAACGAAGCGTATGCGTATCTTGAAAAAATAAAATCAATCATCCAATATTCAGATGTATCGGACTGTAAAATGGAAGAAGGTTCACTTCGTTGTGACGCCAACATTTCACTTCGTCCATATGGTCGAGAAGAATTTGGTACAAAAACAGAGCTTAAAAACCTTAACTCTTTCAACTATGTTCGCCGTGGTTTAGAGCACGAGGAATTACGCCAAGCTGATGTCCTTCTTTCAGGTGGGGTAATTGAGCAAGAGACTCGCCGTTTCGATGAAAAAACAGGTAAAACAATTCTTATGCGTGTAAAAGAAGGAACAGACGATTATCGTTACTTCCCAGAGCCAGATTTAGTTCGCCTATCAATCGATGATGAATGGTTAGAGCGAGTAAAATCAGAAATTCCAGAGCTTCCAGATGCTCGTAAAAAACGCTATGTTGAAGAATTAGGCTTAACGCCATATGATGCAGGAGTTCTTGTTATTTCAAAAGAAATCTCAGACTTCTTCGAGGCGATGGTAGCTAAAGATGCGGATGCAAAACTTTCAGCAAACTGGCTTATGGGTGATGTTTCTGCATACTTAAATGCAGAACAAAAAGACCTTAAAGATACTGCATTAACGCCAGAAAACCTTGCGGAAATGGTGAAATTAATCACTGACGGTACAATTTCTTCTAAAATCGGTAAAAAGGTATTTGCTGAATTAGTAGAAAATGGCGGTTCTGCTGGAGAAATCGTTAAAGCAAAAGGTTTAGTTCAAATTTCTGATGAAGGTGCATTACTTGCTATCGTTACAGAAGTTCTAGACAACAATGCACAATCGATCGAAGACTTCAAAAACGGTAAGGATCGCGCTATCGGCTTCTTAGTTGGTCAAATTATGAAAGCAACTAAAGGTCAAGCGAACCCACCTATGGTCAATAAATTATTACAACAAGAAATTGCAAAACGTTAATTGTAATTGCAACGGAAGGTCAAGAGAGCAAATTTGCTTTCTTGGCCTTTTATAAATAAAAATTAATACATACTAAAGAATCTTTAGGGGCATCTATAACAATAAAAAGGCTTTTTTTGAGTAGAGGCTGGGAGATTTAAAAGCTCAGCAGGAACGGAAATAAACTCGAAATTATGGAGAAAAGAACTAAAAAATACCAAATTAGCACTTTATAGTTGTCTAAATGGAGTATTCATAGCAAAATATAGAAGAACATGATAAAACTTTAGGAGGTCTATCAATGAAAACGGAACAACAATATTTCAATGATGCGATTTCAATTCAACAATATATGGATCATATGACGACATTAAAAGAGGAAAGCTTCCGTATTTATGATGGTTTCGAAGTGCCAATAAACGATGGCTTTATCGAACTATTGAAGAACAATCAACTAAAAATTTTAACAATTACTGAGGACTGGTGCGGGGACGCAATGTTAAACAATCCAATCATTCGCCGAGTTGCAGAGGCAGCAGAACTAGACATGCGCGCAGTATTACGTGATGCGGATACAGATTTGATTGATCGTTATTTAACAAACGGTGGCCGTGCAATTCCGGTTTATATTCTATTAGATGATGCTGGTCAGGTTGTAGGAAAATGGGGACCACGAGCACCAGAATTACAGGAATTAGTAGTAAGTAAACGAGCTACTTTACCTGATAAAGAAGATCCTACATTTGAAGATGCACAAAAAGCGCTATATGCAGAAATTCGTGAAGAGAATATGACGAATAAATCATATTGGACATATGTTTACGAGGATTTTAAAAAGCAAGTAACAGCTGCATTGCAATAATTGTAAATCACAAGGCTGCATGTCAGAAAAAAGAGGACATGCCTTGCTCTTGTTGACTTCAATGCAACATTTAAAAGAATAATTCGTTGAAAGAAATAGAATCTTATGAAGCAGGAAGGTATGTTATGAAACGAGCAAGAATCATTTATAATCCTACATCTGGGCGTGAAGTGTTTAAAAAGCATCTACCAGAAGTATTGGCAAAATTAGAGGTAGCAGGCTATGAGACATCTTGTCACGCAACAACCTGTGAAGGCGATGCGACCATTGCTGCAAAAAATGCAGTAGAACGTGGCTTTGATATAATTATTGCAGTTGGTGGAGATGGCACATTAAATGAAGTTGTTGCAGGTGTAAGTCCATTTGAGAACCGGCCGAAAGTAGGTCTAATTCCGATGGGTACAACGAATGACTTTGCCCGTGCCGTGCACATTCCTCGAAATATTGAAGCTGCCGTTGACATTATTATTAAAGGTGAATCGTTACCAGTAGATGTTGGTTTATTAAATGGGGAACGCTATTTCATCAATATTGCTGCTGGCGGACGTATTACAGAATTAACTTATGAAGTGCCAAGTAAAATGAAAACAATGCTAGGGCAGTTAGCTTACTACTTAAAAGCAGTGGAAATGATCCCATCGATTAAAGCTTCTCACATGCGTATTGAATACGATGGCGAAGTGTTTGATGGGGATGCCATGATGTTTTTATGTGGCTTAACAAATTCGGTGGGAGGCTTTGAAAAGCTTGCACCAGACGCAAGTATTAATGATGGCTACTTTACTTTAATCGTATTGAAAAAAGTAAACCTGCCTGAATTTATTCAGCTTGCTGCAATGGCATTAAGAGGCGAGCATTTAAATGATGATCGTGTAATTTATAAAAAAGCAAGTGTCGTCAAAGTATCTACTGAAGATGAAATTCATTTAAACTTAGATGGTGAATATGGTGGTGACGCGCCTGCAACATTTGAAAACTTAAAGCGTCATATTGAAATTTTTGTCCCACTAGCAGATATTCGTGAAGAAGACCGTGTACAATAAACATAAAAAATAGTTCTATTGAAGTTAAAAGAAATCCTTTTGTTATGGGTATTAATGGATTAAACACCACATATGCGTATATGCCCATCCTTTAAATGGTATTGTGAATGAATTAAGAAAAATGTTTGGCAAATGTGAGTATAATACTTGAACAAAATTTGAAACCTTTATAATAGGCCGAAATTCCGGTCCATTATAAAGGTTTTTTTCGTTGCAATAGTGGAAAATGGGGGTATGGATAAGGGAAAGGGAGTGTTGCCGTTGTATAAGTCACAGGAAAGAAAGCTCATTTGGCTAAGCTTTGGTGTTGCAATTATCATGCTACTTTCCATACTTGGAAGAATATTTGGAGGTTAGGGGGGCAATGAAATGGTGAATGAATCAGCAGTCTTTTGGAGTAGAGCATTAACGGAGCTAACTTTATCGTTCCATATTATTTATGCAACGATTGGGGTTGGTGTCCCATTAATGATTATGATCGCACAATGGACTGGGTATAAAAAGAATGATGAGCACTATATTTTAATGGCAAGACGTTGGGCGCGCGGCTTTGTTATAACAGTTGCCGTCGGAGTTGTAACAGGGACAGCAATTGGCTTACAGTTGTCTTTACTATGGCCGAATTTTATGCAGCTTGCTGGCCAAACGATTGCATTACCACTTTTCTTGGAAACGTTTGCCTTTTTCTTTGAAGCCATCTTCCTAGGCATCTACTTATATACTTGGGATCGCTTCGATAGTCAGAAAAAGCATATGCTACTATTAATTCCGGTTGCTGTAGGTGCATCAATGTCAGCTGTGTTTATTACAATTGTCAATGCGTTTATGAATGCACCACAAGGATTTGACATTGTGGACGGACAGCTTGTAAATATTCAACCTTTTTTAGCGATGTTTAATCCAGCGATGCCGACAAAGGTAGCACATGTACTCGTTACAGCCTACATGACGGCCGCATTTGTGTTAGCATCCATTGCAGGATACCGTCTACTTAGAGGTTCTAAGCATGTATACCATAAAAAATCTTTATACCTACTTATGAAGATTGGTCTGATTTTCTCTATTGCAGCAGCGATTATTGGAGACTTTTCAGGAAAATATTTAGCTGAATATCAACCAGAAAAATTAGCTGCAGCTGAGTGGCACTTTGAAACGGGAGATAAAGCTTCTCTTATACTATTGGGTGTATTAGATGGTGAAGAAGTAAAATATGCTATTAAAGTACCTTATGCTTTAAGTGTTTTAGCACATAATAATCCAAATGCAGAGGTAATTGGTTTAGATCAATTTGCTAAAGAAGATCGACCACCGCTGTATATTCATTATCTGTTTGACCTCATGGTGTTTATTGGCATGTTCATGGCACTCGTTTCATTGCTTTATGTAACCGGGAAAGCACGTGATTGGCAGTTTATTCATAGACGTTGGTTTAGATGGATTGTTGTTGCAGGTGGACCACTTTCCATTATTGCAATTGAAGCAGGATGGTGGCTTGCCGAAGTGGGACGACAGCCTTGGATCTTATATGGATTAATGCGAACACCAGAAGGGGCCACAACGAGTGATCATGTAGACTTAATGATGCTATTGTTTACTGGTGTATATGCGGTATTAGCAGTAGGAAGTATCGTAGTGTTGGTTCGCATGTTCAAAAAGAATCCAATTGAGCGTGAAATAGAAGATCGCCATGATGAAAAAGGCGGTGACATCTTATGACATTAGAGATTTTAGGTATTTCAGTTTTATGGATTTTCCTATTTGGTTATGTCATTGTAGCTTCAATCGATTTTGGTGCAGGCTTTTTTAATGCCTACAGCCTACTCATCGGAAAAAATCACATTTTAACGAATATTATTAAACGTTATTTATCACCAGTTTGGGAAGTAACGAATGTCTTTTTAGTATTCTTTTTTGTTGGGATTGTTGGATTTTTCCCACAAACAGCTTTCTATTATGGAACGATTTTACTTGTTCCAGTTAGTATTTCGCTAGTGCTTCTTGCAATACGAGGCTCCTACTATGCATTTGAATCATATGGCGCACGTGGGCATATTGGTTACACGTTGACATATGGTATAGCAGGATTACTCATTCCTGCCTCACTCTCTGTTGTATTCGCGATTGCTGCGGGCGGCTATGTTGATCTTATTGATGGGCAACCGGTCTTGAATTATTGGAAGTTGTATACGAGTCCGTTTGCTTGGAGTATTGTCGTGCTGAGCATTGCAGCGGTACTTTATATTTCAGCCGTGTTTTTAACTTGGTATGCACATAAAGCAAAGGATCGAGAAGCTACAAATTTAATGCGAAAATACGCGCTTGCTTGGGCGATACCATTAATGGTGAGTGCGCTCGGCATTATGTACGAAATGAAATTCATTAACCCTGAAAGTTACAATAACATGGTTAATTTATGGTGGATGTTTGCCATTTCTGCGGTGCTGTTTATTATTACTGTAGTGTTAATATGGATGCGAAAAAATTATGGTCTAGCGGTTAGTTTATTGATTGCCCAATTTACAGTGGCATTCTTTGCATATGGAATTGCCCAATACCCATATTTACTGTATCCATATTTAACAATTTACGATAGCTTTACAAGTACACAAATGGCAATTGCGCTCGTCATTGCGTTTGTTTTGGGACTATGTCTGCTTATTCCATCACTGTTCTTGTTGTTGAAGCTATTCCTTTTCAACAAAAATTATGTGACAGGAAAAGAAGACAATCACGCATAGGAGGGATACAACTATGACAAGTTTTTTGATTTTTTATGCACCATTTATAGTCGTCATCCTAGGTGTAGTCGCTGCTTTCTGGTGGGCACCTAGAGATTACCATACAGTAAGGAAAGAGGGGAAGAGTCGCGAATAGCGGCTCTTTTTTCTACTCGTGGAAAGGTGATCAGTTTGAAGAGAGAGCGGTTCCCAATCTTGTCTAACCTGATCAGTCGCTGAAAACATTTGAGCCGTCAATATGAAGCCAAGTTCTTTTTTCATCCGCCTCAACATGCTACAATATAGAGATTGAAATGGAGGATGTACGAATGTCAGCACCCGTGAAAAAGAATGACCGACTAACAGTTTATATAGAAGATTTAACACATGATGGAAATGGCGTCGCAAAGGTTGATGGCTATCCGTTATTTATCCAAGGTGCACTTCCTAGTGAAACGGCGGAAGTACATGTTGTAAAAACGTTAAAAAACTACGGCTTCGCAAAGGTCGTAGAAATACTCGAACCATCATCAGATCGTGTTGATGCGCCTTGTGAATATTTTAAACAATGTGGCGGCTGCCAATTACAGCACCTGTCTTATGAAGGACAGTTAAAATGGAAAGAAAACATGGTGCGTAATGTCATGCAGCGCATTGGTAAAATTGATGCGCCTGTTCTACCAGTGAAGGGCATGGAAGAACCTTGGCATTATCGTAATAAAGCGCAAATACCTTTCTCCTCAAATGAAGCAGGACAAGCAATTGCTGGTTTCTACAAAACGAAGTCTCATAGCATTGTGGATATGGAGCGATGCTTAATTCAGACAGGAGAAGCGGACGCTATTCTTGCAGGTTTGAAAAAGGAACTAGCGGCAATCGGTGTTCGACCATACAACGAATTATCGCATGAGGGAATGCTGCGCCACGTAGTTGTTCGTAAGGCACGAGCAACTGGTGAAGTGATGGTTGTTCTCGTAACTAAAAAGAAAAAATTCCCGCAAAAAGATGCTGCTGTTGCGACAATCCAGAAGCTTGTCCCGAATGTCACATCTATTATGCAAAACGTTAATAGCGACAAAACGAACGTTATTTTCGGTGATGAAACCGTAAACCTGTGGGGCAAGGACGTTATTATTGATACAATTGGCGATGTTCGCTTTGAAATATCAGCCCGTTCATTTTATCAAGTAAACCCTGAGCAAACGGAAGTTCTATACAAACAAGCATTAGACTACGCTAACTTACAAGGTGATGAACGAGTAATCGATGCTTACTGTGGTATCGGCACAATTTCACTATTCCTTGCACAACAAGCAAAGGCTGTTATGGGTGTTGAAATTGTCCCGCAAGCGATTGAAGATGCAAAACGCAATGCAGCACTAAATGGGTTTACAAATACGTATTTCGAGGCCGGGCCAGCAGAAGAAGTCATTCCACGTTGGTATAAGGAAGGCAAAGAAGCGGATGTTTTAGTAGTTGACCCACCACGCAAAGGCTGTGATGAGGCGCTTCTTCAGACGATTTTAGTGCAACGTCCTAAGCGTGTTGTTTATGTGTCCTGTAATCCAGCTACACTAGCACGTGACCTTCGAATTTTGGAGGATGGGGGTTATCAAACACAGGAGATTCAACCTGTGGATATGTTCCCGCATTCGACGCATTGTGAAGCGGTCGCTTGGTTGGAGTTAGTATAATAGAAAAGCAGTTGATATAGAAAAAATCTATACCATCTGCTTTTTTCGTTAAAATAAACATTGCCGATTTTTGTGTTTGATAATCAGTTATTGAGCATGATATAAGTGTAAAAAGAAGTGGAACATTTGCTTCATATTTTTTTGATCGAGAGCTTAAAGTTGTATCCATATTGAGAGGAATTGAGTTTGAAATGATAGATAATTTTTGGCGTGATTTACCACGACCATTTTTTGTACTTGCACCAATGGAAGATGTGACGGATGTTGTTTTTCGTCATGTAGTAAGTGAAGCCGGTAAACCGGACGTATTTTTCACAGAGTTTACAAACTCAGATAGCTATTGTCATCCAGAGGGCATGAAAAGTGTGCGTGGCCGTTTGATTTTTACAGAAGATGAACAGCCAATGGTGGCGCATATTTGGGGGGATAATCCCGAATATTTCCGTCAAATGAGTATTGGCGTGGCGGAGCTAGGTTTTAAAGGCATCGATATTAATATGGGCTGTCCTGTCCCGAATGTGGCATCGAGAGGGAAAGGCAGTGGCCTTATTCTGCGTCCAGACGTTGCGGCCGAGCTTATTCAAGCAGCAAAAGCAGGAGGGCTACCTGTCAGCGTGAAGACACGACTTGGCTTTAAAGAGGTAAATGAGTGGGAGGAGTGGCTGACGCATATTTTACAACAGGATATTGCGAACCTTTCTATTCATTTACGTACAAGAAAGGAAATGAGCCAAGTAGATGCACATTGGGAGCTAATTCCGGAAATCAAAAAATTACGTGACCGTATCGCACCAAATACACTACTAACAATCAATGGAGACATTCCTGACCGTCAAACTGGGCTGAAGCTTGCTGAACAATATGGTATTGATGGTGTTATGATCGGGCGAGGTATTTTTAAAAATCCTTTTGCTTTTGAAAAAGAGCCAAAAGAGCATAGCAGTAAAGAGTACCTTGATCTTTTAAGACTGCAGCTGGATCTTCAAGATCAATATGCGGAAGTACTACCACGTTCAATCTCTGGGCTTCATCGCTTTTTCAAAATTTATGTCAAAGGATTCCGTGGAGCTGGTGAATTAAGAAATCAATTGATGAACACGAAATCAACAGATGAAGTGCGTACATTGCTTGATAACTTCGAATCAAACAATGTTGATTGAGATGGACGGGTAGAATGATGTAATAGCAAAAACATGAAAGAACGAATTCCAATAAAATAAAAGGGATTCGTTCTTTTTGATATTTATTATTATAATAAACCTTTTGAACGTTTTTCAGCCATTTCTACGAGGCGTTTTGTAATTTCTCCTCCGACTGAACCGTTTGCACGAGAAGAGGCTTCTGGCCCTAATTGTACATTAAATTCTTGTGCGATTTCATACTTCAATTGAGTAACAGCTTCATGTACACCAGGAACTAGAAGTTTATTTGAACTACGATTAGCCATTTTTCTCACCTCCTTGTGATTAGAATGGTCGAGAGTTGGCTAATCATACATTTAAAAAAGTAAAATGCGCATTCTAAATACTATAGTAAAGTAACTTTTGGAAAGCTAGCTAAAATTGTGAATGTCTCTGCTATAATAAAGTAATGCTACAATCTTGAAGATACGATTGTTAGAAGCGCTTTACAGTTAAAATGGAGGTTTTTTAAATGACGAACAATGATATTTTAATTCGTTTAAGATATGCATTAGATATCAAAAATAAAGATATGGTTGAAATTTTTAAGCTAGGCGGTATGGACTTTACGAAGGAAGAAGTATTGAACATGCTTATTAAAGTAAATGATGAGGAAGAAGCACCAGAAGAATACATCAAATGTAATAATAAAATGGTAGAGGCTTTTTTAAATGGATTTATTACATTTAAACGAGGTCCGCAAAAGCCTAAATCTGGTCAGCCAGAAGGACCACCCCCTGTTTCAGGAAAAGAAAGTCCTAATAATATGCTATTAAAGAAAGTGAAGATAGCGTTAGCCTTAACGAGTGAGGAGATGCTCGATATTTTATATGATGGTGGCGTTAACGTCTCGAAAGGCGAATTAGGTGCCATTTTAAGAAATCCAAGCCATCGTAACTATAAAGAATGTGGCGATCGCTTTGTAAGGAATTTTTTAAGAGGGTTAACATATAAATATAGAGACTAAAATGGCTCGAACTAAAATATATTATTGATTAAAAAGAAGCGTGAAGTCTGGAACGTTCTATTGATTTTAGTCAAGTGGAAATTCAAGTGAATAGCCAATGAATTACTCATAAATAAAGCAGCTGCAATTTTGCAGCTGCTTTATTTATGAAGGTTTTTACGTAAATATCTATGATAAGTCGAAAATTTTCTGCAAAAAGCACATTTTTCTTAGTCGAATGTAGTTGACATTTTGTGACGGAATTGTGTACACTGAAATTGACATAAAGTTGTCACAAAGATGGAAAATAAATGTTCACGAACAGAGGGGTGCTTTTATGTTCAGTTTAAAAATTTTATTAGTTGCTATCGCATGTGTTACTATCCCACTTGTTGTTGCTGCAATTATGATAGACATTTTTTATGCAGAAAAGAAACAAGTTCGTTTTTCATTACGCCGTACATCGATGTGGTATGCGAGTATGTTTGCTGTGTCATTTATACCGGCAGTTTTAGTTATGACACTAAACGGATAAGTATTTTTAATATGAATAATCATTTAGGGGTAATTGATTATTTTAATTTATAGTAACAGCTACAATATTTTGTTGTAGCTGTTTTAACTTTTTTAAGGAAATGTCTTTTGTAGCGAAAGCAATGCGTAGACTTCTGCAGGATTATCTTGCGTGGAAAGCGTTAACTCGGAGTAGAAATCAATCTTTGCTTATTGATTTACATTATTTTATAGTTATTTTTATGTCGACAAGCTGACACGAAAGTATGGAAATTTCATGCTCTTGTGTTTTTTTTATGCAGAAAATAATACTCAAAAATGACCAATTCTAGCTAGTTTTAGCAAGTAAATTCGAATGTTTCGAAAATACCAACATTGGAGTAGGGGAAATATTGTAAAATTTATTGCTACTAAAATTTAAAATTTTACAGTAAGCATTCACATAGAAAAAAAGTTTAAAGGAGTTCAACGATGAGAAGTAGCTTAAAAATTAAAATGTTAATGGTATTTTCTATTTTACTTGTTGTTTCGTGTTTACTGATTAGCTTTTTTATTTATCGTTCGTCATTGGAGCTGGTGAAAGAGACAGTTGGTGAGCAAAATAAAAATATGATGGATCAAGCAATCTCAAAGATAGATGTTAAAGGCTATCAAAAATTAGAAATTGATGCAAAAAAAGATGACTTTTATTATGAATTACAAAAAGAATTAAGCTCTGTTAAAGAGCTTCATAAAGTATCTAGTTTATATTCGATGACTCGGATAAAAAATGGTGAGGGATATGACTACTATTATATGGTAGATAGTGTACCGAGTGAGGATTCAACGATTGGGGTTGAGGAGGAATCACCAGAATCTTATCCTAAAATGAAGCAAGTATTTGAAACAGGGCAAATACAATTTCAGTTATCAAATGATTCACAATACGGCGCTGTACTTGCCATCTATGCACCGATAAAAAATGATGCTGGTGAAGTTATAGGCTTAGTAGGGGCAGATATAGATGCCACAGAAGTCTATGCGGCCATGAATGCGAGTCAAATGAAAATTATATTGATTACGCTAATAGTATTAATAGTAGGAATCGGCATTGTTTATTTCTTTACAGATTATTTAACGAAGCCAATAAGAAAATTAACATCACAAGTAAAGCAAGTTGGTAATGGTGATTTAACGGTAAAAATAGAAACAGATCGAAAAGATGAAATTGGTGTTTTAACAAATGCATTCCAACAAATGGTGTTGGACCTGCAAAATATTATAATTGGAATCAATTCTGGCTCTAAGCAGTTAATCGATACGACGAACGGAGTAGCAAAAAGTAGTGAAAAGGCACATGAAGCAATTAGTCATATTTCAGCCTCCATCCAGGAAGTATCGGCTGGCGCACATGCACAGTATAAAAACTCAGAGGAAAGCTCAGCTACATTAGAGCAAATGTCGCAGGGGATTCAACAAATTGCCGAGGCTTCTTCAAATGTATCTCAATTATCATCTATTAGCTTACAAAATGTAGAGCTTGGAAATGGAAATATTGAAAAAGTAGTTCATCAAATGAATATTATTAATGAATCCGTTCAATTATCCGAAAATGCCATAAAAAAACTAGAGAGTCAATCAAATGAAGTATCACTTATTATAAATATGATTCGTGATATTGCTTCACAAACGAATCTACTTGCATTAAATGCTGCGATCGAAGCAGCTAGAGCTGGTGAATCTGGAAAGGGCTTTGCCGTAGTAGCTGAAGAAGTAAGGAAGCTAGCGGAGCAATCAGAAAAATCGGCGAATAGCATATCAAACTTGATTTCTAAAATAAATACGGATACAAGCTTAACCGTGCAAACTATGAATGTTGTCACTGAAAATGTAGAAGACGGTTTACGTGCTGTAGAAGAAGCCGGAAAATCATTCGAAAGTATTCTCCAATCTATTCAGGGCGTAGTATCTCATACAAAACAAGTTTCGGTAACCTCAGAAGAGATGTCTGCATTTTCTGAGGAGATTACAGCAGGAGTTGTGGAAACAACGATGCTTGCGAATAAGGCTGCAAAGGCAACAGAAAGTGTTGTAGAGCTAACGATGGAACAAGAAAGCTACAATCAAGATATCCTCCATTCTGTTTTAAAACTGAACAAAATGGCCGAGGAACTTGAAAAATCCGTTTCAAAGTTTGATGTGGATGCTAGCAGCACAAATAATTCCTATAGAAATTAAGAATGAAAAGATAATCGTTAGAATAAAATTTCAATTAATATGGATGAAATAATCCTATCGATTATCTTTTTGAGGGTGGGAGATGGATGAAAACCTTTTTTATTTTATTTCTTGGGATGATCTATATATTACTAGCAAACTCAGTCGAAACGGCTATATTTAGTAAGGTATATTTTGTAATTGGCTTAGGGCTAGTAATAGCAGGGATTTTTCGGTATGTGAAAGAACGATTTATCTATATTAATACATTAAATGAAATGAAAGAGGCGAGTGAGGAGGAGCTTATGGCTATCCCTCATACACAGTGCATCATCTCAAATGATTGTTTAAGTGCTTTATTATTAAATGAACCTACAAATACACTTATCCTAGCAAGTAGAGAAGATTTAGAAGAGGATTTGATAAAAAAAGAAATTCCATTCGAAAAAATATATGAAGTAGCTATAGTAGAGGACGACATGTACATTGCTAGGACGAGCAATAACTTCATAAGTGGTTTATTACTTGGCGAAGATACGGATATAGAAGAAGAGGAATTAGATGACGAGGACTCTGAGTCTGACACTATGTCTTCGTTGACGTTGAAAATTGTAACTGATAATTTATCTTACCCCATTTTAGAATATGTTTTTATGGATAACAGTGAGCCTCTATCAAGAGAAGAGGATGAGTATCAAGAAGTGCTGGAGCAATGTGAGGAATGGTTTCAGAAGATCAGCGTGATAATCAATCGTTATGAGCTGGAAAGGGTACCAGTTAGGCATTAGTATTAAGGTGAAAACAGCTATCTCGACCGTAATGTCGAGATAGCTGTTTTAAGTAGAATCGCCCCGAAGTGATCAGGTACCACCTTGAACCTTAAATTTTAAATTGCTGTAATTGGCTATTTAGTTCTTCGGCCATACTAGCGAGATGATTTGCACCCCTTGAAATTTCCTCCATAGTAGCAGCTGTTTCCTCTACAGTTGCTGTTGTTTGTTCTACACCAGCTGCAGACTCTTGTGAAATAGAAGCCATTTCATCGATGGAGACATTGATGGATTCGGAATTTTGAGCAACTTTATTTAAATTGCTTGAAATGGTATTTATGTTAAGAATCATTTCCTCAACAGCTTCCGAAATTTGTTCAAATGTTTCATTTGTTTGATTTAGTTGTACGGTTCCTCTTTTTACTTCCTCGTAGCCGGATTGTAGAGCGGTTGTTACATTGCCAGTTTCACCTTGTATTCGGTTGACGATTGTTGAAATATCCGTGACAGAATACTGTACTTCTTCTGCAAGCTTCCGAACTTCATCGGCTACAACTGCAAAACCTTTTCCGTGCTCACCTGCGCGAGCTGCTTCAATGGCAGCGTTTAAGGCTAGTAAATTTGTTTGATTTGAAATATCATCAATGACAGAAACAAGCTTGGAAATTTCCGCAGACTGCACATTTAAGCCTTCAACTTTTTTCACTGAATCTAAAACAATTTCATTAATGGTTGTCATTTGTTGTGTTGATTGTACCATTAAGCCTTTACCTGTAGTTGTTAGTTCTTGTACAAGATTGGAATGCGCTTTTAATTCAATGCCTTCCTGTGTTGTTTCATGAATACTACGTTGGAAAGAAGTCATTGTTTCGGCTAAATCACCTGCAGTAGATGCTTGTGTTTCAGTGCCAGAGGCTAGCTCCTGCATAGTTACGGTAATTTGCTCTGTACCTGATTGTACTTCATTAGCCGATTGGGCCAGTTCTTCGCTACTAGCTGCTACTGTTTCGGAAACAGTATGAATGGAGCTAATTGTTTGCTTTAACTTTTCATTCATATTATTTGCGGAAAGCATTAATTGACCAATCTCATCTCGATGAGTTACTGGAAGTAGTTCATGTTGCAGATTACCATCCGCTAATTCGCTCATGCGCTTTGAGACAATTGTAATAGGTTTAGAAATATTGCTAGCAGTAACAATAGCGATTAGGATACCTGCGACTGTCAATACAATGCTAACAATTAGCCCAACTGTTTTATTGCTTAAACCTGTTGATACTACGTCATCCCCTACCTTAGTAATGGCGACTGAGCGTTTATCGGCCAATTCTTCATAACCAAGACGAACATCGGTTACGAGATTATTGATAGCTGTTAAATTTTTTAATGCTAATTCTTTATCCCCTTTTTTATAAACATCGAATACTTCGGCATTTACGCGATTGCTCCATGTACGTGCCATTTCTACTAGTGCCACACGTTCAGGTGTATTTTCGTATTTTTCTACAATACTATTACTTTCCTCAGCAATTTTACGATATTCATTAAAAGTTTCTATGTATTTTTCATCACCTGATACAACATAACTTAAAGCTGCAGAGAGACGAACACTCATAGACATTGCTAAATCTTTACTTGCTGTTAAGACTTGTAAATCTTCTTTCACTAAACCTTCTGCTTGTTTTTCCATCTTATTATTAGAAATGTACGTATAGGCTGTAAAACCAACAACTAATACAATCAAAAAAAGAAATGCACTTAAAATTCGGGCTTTAAGTGTTTTAAACTGATATATTCCCTTCATCTTTTCCCATCCTTTTATTGTTCATTTTCAATGTAGAACTGTAAAAAAATCGAAATCATAATTGTTATAGTACAAATATATTTTATAACTAATTAGATATATACATAAGCCCTTTTAATGGAAAAAATTAAAAATGGTTTTTTAGTACAATAACAATTTCTAGTTATGAATGATAGATAGTTAAATATATACGTCTAAATAGAAATTCTGATGTTTTTTTAATGCCTTTATGTATTTATACCTAACTGATGAGCTTTTATAAAGTTGTTGCTATTATTATCCATATTTTAGTTTGAATTATAATTGTTCAGAAAAACGATGCGATTATAGGAGGGATATGGTATGAACAAATGCTTCAAAATAATAGGCTTCGTGATACTTGTGAGCTTTATTGGCAATACTTCAGCACATGCGGCTTCCTCTAATTCTCTTTTTGTCAACGGTAAAGCTGAGTATGACTTTATTACGGTTGATGGACGAACAATGGTTAAACTAAGGTCTCTGAGCGACCCGTCATGGCCTGTGCTCGCTTATAATCCTAAGACCGGTATCGTCACGATTCAAAATAAAGATAAGAGTAAGAAAGTACAGCTTGTGGCGGGAAAAAAGACAGCAACGGTTAATGGGAAAACAATAAAATTAGATGCTGCAGTAGTAAATAAAAACGGTAGCACTTATGTGCCAATTCGTTTCATTAGCGAGACACTTGACGGTTATGTCTATTACAATAACAAAGATAAACGGGTTATTGTCCGTACACCTGCGGGTCAGGAAGAATACGAGACACTGATGCACGGGGATCTCATGAAGGCGCGTCATATTGCGCTCGGACTAGAAAAACTTACAGAGGAAGTGCCACCTCTTCATGCTGGTGAAGGGTATAATTACTTCTATTACACGTTTCCAGAAGGAGAAGCATTGCGTTTCCCGCTGGATCTCGCCGGCTCTGGCGATGCTTATTATGAAGTGAATAATAAAGGTCTGGCAGTCATTAAATGGCAGAAGGATGATGTGGCTAAACGAGAGTGGGGAGCGAAACCAACCTTTAAAAGCTATGTTTATTTCTTGGACGAGTATATGCGTGGCTTATTCACTTATGGAATTGTAGACGCTCAGGGCAAAGATACGGAGCTGGGAAAATTCCCTCAGGGAAATAGCAACAAGCTAGTTCTAAAAATTGAAGGGGAGAAACGGACAGATCAGAGGTAGAAAGCTTGTGGTAGATTAGCGACTGAGCTCGGCTAAAAAATCATAGAAGCTTTAGAAATTACCGGATATATGTAGCAAAAAAGAAGGATGGATAATTTTATCTATCCTTCTTTTTTGTGTGCAACATTTAATTACTGTTTTGCTTTGCTTTTTTTGCTTGTCGTTCCCATTGCAGTAAAGATGGATATGGATCAAATGCCCATTCTGTACGTCCATTGAATTTGTAAATGCCGTAGTGAAGATGAGGCGGGAATTTTCCGGAAGTTCCTTCTTTACCGTAGCCAGAGCTACCAACAGTACCGAGGACAGTTCCAGGTTCGACAAGGTCTCCTACTTTAATTTTCTTATTATAACTACCGAGATGGGCATAATAATGATAGGAGTTGTGATTATCTCGAATGCCTATGCGCCAACCACCAAATTGGTTCCAGCCCTTTATCTCTACTACCCCATAAGAGGTAGAGAGCACTGGAGTACCATAGCTAGCGAAAATATCTGTACCTTCATGAATACGTCGTCCACCCCAGCCCCTATTGGCACCCCATGTACTTCGATAGCTGTAATCATAATTAGTAGGGACTGGGAATGTGTGATCGTCAAGCTCAGTTGTTTTGAAATGACTATACATTTTGGAAATGGTGAAGATTTGATTTACAGCCTGTTCACTTCCGTAATACTCCCATAAAGCTAATTTAAAGTCTTCATCAGTTGTTCCAAATTTGCTTAAAAAAGTAGCCATGGAGAATATTGTATCGGTATCATCCTTTGGACTGGCAACTCCATCACCGTTGCCATCTAACCCCATTCCGCCAAAGTAACTAATAGTATCTGGGCGAGTATCATCTCTTACAGGATTTAAAGCGCCTGACCAATATTCATCAGAAAATTGAATGGAAATAATACCATCCCGTTCCGGAATATCTTTACGAACGGATTGCAAATTGCGTTCGTATTGGTCAATGGCTGCTAAGAAATGCCAAGGGATGAGTAATTCGTCAAATTGTACGTAGTAGGCCATACGTTGCTGCACAATTTCTTCTTGTGTAGGTTCTTCTTTTGCGAACGCAACAGTGGGGAGAGTAAAACTCCATAATAACATCCATGATAAAAGGAATATAAAATGGCGATTCAATAAAGGACCTCCTTTCTAACGTTAGAATAACCGAATTTTTTATCTTCATTCAGTACTTTTTGTGGGAAAACGAAGCGGTAAAAATGAGCAATTTTCGTGAAAAAAACCTCATAGCGTAGGGTTGATTTCCGTTCCGACTAGGCGCTTTGTAGCTGCCGCTTCGCTTTCGCTACAGAAAACATTTGTTGTTGCTGTCGCTACGCTTTCGCACAGATAAAACATTTTTCGCTGCCGCTTCGCTTTCGCGCAGAGCTTCCTGGGGCGTCGGGGCAACAGGATGTTGGTCACGAAGGCGTTATCGCAGGATGTGATGCTTTTAGCCTTCGTTCCTCTATATCGCTAATCCCCAAGGAGTCGCCCAGTCGTAACGAAGATCAACTTATATTCAGGCATAGTTTCAAAAAAATAATCCCTGGAAATTGGCTAAAAAGCGTCAGGTGAAATGGTTCATGTTTAAATCCGTTATTTTTGTTTTTGCGATAAAATTCCTTATTCAGTAGGAAAAAATTAAAGGCAATAAGAAGAAACTTTGACAAAGAAAAAGTATTGGGTATCATAATGCCATTTCCTTCATACTATGTTATAAATCAAGCCCTGAATGGAGGGAAGGCTATTAACATTTTAGATAAAGTGAAAAGCTATCGCGAAGAAGAAAACCGGCTAAAGTGGGAAGGTACATTTGCAGATTACTTAAACATCATCAAGGAAAGACCTGAAGTCGCTCAAACAGCCCATTCACGCGTCTACAATATGATAAAGAGTAGTGGTGTAGAGGAACGCGATGGGCAAAAAATGTACAAATTTTTCGGGCAAGAAATTTTTGGGCTTGAAACAGCAATTGAAAGACTGGTGGAGGAATATTTCCATCCGGCAGCACGAAGATTAGATGTTAGAAAACGTATTTTGTTATTAATGGGACCAGTAAGTGGTGGTAAATCAACAATAGTGACCTTGTTGAAACGCGGACTTGAGCAATTTTCGCGAACAGATGAAGGCGCGGTTTTCGCAATTAAAGGATGTCCAATGCATGAAGATCCACTACATTTAATTCCACATCATTTGCGTAATGAATTTTACGAGGAGTATGGTATACGAATTGAAGGAAGTTTATCGCCTTTAAATACGATGCGTCTTGAAAAGGAGTATGATGGACGCATTGAAAATGTGATGATTGAACGTATTACTTTTTCGGAAGACAAACGTGTAGGCATAGGAACATTTACACCATCAGATCCTAAATCGCAAGATATTGCTGATTTAACAGGTAGTATCGATTTTTCCACAATTGGCGAATTTGGTTCAGAATCTGATCCTCGTGCTTATCGTTTTGATGGTGAGCTAAATAAGGCAAACAGAGGTATGATGGAATTCCAAGAAATGTTAAAACTTGATGAAAAATTCTTGTGGAATTTATTGTCTTTAACGCAGGAAGGTAATTTTAAAGCAGGGCGATTTGCGTTAATTAGTGCAGATGAGTTAATTGTTGCACATACAAACGAAACGGAGTATCGCTCATTTATTTCAAATAAAAAGAATGAAGCATTACATTCTCGTATTATTGTGATGCCGATTCCGTATAACTTAAAAGTTAGTCAGGAAGAATTGATTTACGAAAAAATGATTAAAGAGAGCGATATGTCCCATGTTCATATTGCGCCACATGCATTAAAGGCCGCAGCAATCTTTTCGGTTCTAACAAGACTGGAAGTACCGAAAAAACAAGGTGTGGATCTTATTAAAAAAATGCGACTGTACGACGGAGAAAATGTGGAGGGATTTAATTCCGTTGACTTAGAGGAACTTAAAAAAGAGTTTCCGAACGAAGGCATGAACGGTATTGATCCACGGTATATTATTAATCGTATTTCTTCTGCTATTATCCGAAAAGAGGTACCATCCATTAATGCGTTAGATGTTCTGCGTGCACTAAAAGATGGGCTTGACCAACATGCTTCAATTTCTCAGGAAGATCGAGAAAAATATATGAACTATATTGCAGTTGCTCGAAGAGAGTATGATGATATTGCGAAGAACGAAGTGCAAAAAGCTTTCGTTTATTCATATGAAGAGTCTGCAAAAACATTAATGAATAATTATCTTGATAATGTAGAAGCGTTTTGTAATAAAAATAAAATTTTAGATCCATTGACTGGTGAGGAAATGAATCCAGATGAAAAATTAATGCGCTCTATCGAGGAGCAAATTGGCATTTCGGAAAATGCGAAAAAAGCATTCCGTGAAGAGATACTCATTCGTATTTCTGCTTATGCTCGAAAAGGTAAGCGTTTTGACTATAATTCTCATGAAAGATTACGAGAGGCAATACAGAAGAAACTATTTGCGGATCTCAAGGATGTCGTGAAAATTACAACATCTTCAAAAATGCCAGATGAATTACAGCTGAAGAAGATTAATGAAGTTGTAGCGAGACTTGTTGATGAACATGGCTATAATCCAACATCTGCTAATGAATTATTGCAGTACGTAGGTAGCCTGTTAAATCGTTAATAATTTTGACCTATTCAGAGGAAATTATAAGACTATTGATAGGAGTGAATAGGAGTGTCCATTTAAGGGCACTCCTTTTATCTTCATTCAGTGGGTGTCCAAACATCTACTGAAATAGAGGAACTCGCTATGTCCTGTGGCAAATTTCTGTGGGACAGCAACAAGGTTTTATCTGTGCGAAAGTGAAGTGGCAGCAACAACAAGGTTTTATTTGTGCGAAAGCGAGCGGCAGCAACAACAAGGATTTATCTGTGCGAAAGCGAAGCGACAGCAACAACAAGGTTTTATCTGTGCGAAAGCGAAGCGACAGCAACAACAATAACAACAATTACGCCAAGGCGAAATTGATCTTCATTCACTTAGTTTTTGCCATAAGTGAAGTAACCACGAAGTGTAATTGATTTTTCTAAAAAAGTTCAAGAAAGTGAATCACTAGCATAGTATAGAAAAAACGAATTTGATAGATGGGTGAGGATAAAAATGACTGAAAACGAAAATAAACGTTTTGCCATTTCTCAGGAAAATTGGTCCCTCCATCGTAAAGGGCACCAGGACCAGCAACGGCATATGGAAAAAGTAAAAGATGCTATTAAAAATAATTTACCTGATTTAGTTAGTGAAGAAAGTATTGTCATGTCCAATGGTCGCGAGGTTATAAAAATCCCTATACGTTCACTTGATGAATATAAAATTCGATATAACTATGATAACTCCAAGCATGTTGGGCAAGGGCAAGGAGACAGTAATGTAGGTGATGTGGTTGCGCGTGATGCAAGCAAAGGCAATCAGGCTAATGGTAAAGGAAAAGAAGCTGGTGACAAGCCAGGCCATGATTATTATGAAGCTGAAGTAAGCATTGAAGAGGTTCAAAATGTATTATTTAACGAGCTTGAACTACCAAACCTGCAGCAAAAAGAAAAAGCGGATATTAAAACGGAAAAAATCGAATTTAACGATATTAGGAAAAAAGGTTTAATGGGAAATGTCGATAAAAAGCGCACCATCCTTAATGCGCTAAAGCGTAATGCGATGAAAGGAAAACCAGAAATTACGCCGATTCATAATGATGATCTACGTTTTAAAACGTGGGATGAAGTGGAAAAACCTGAATCAAAGGCAGTAGTTCTTGCCATGATGGATACAAGTGGCTCGATGGGTTCTTTCGAAAAATATTGTGCTAGGAGCTTCTTCTTTTGGATGACAAAATTTTTGCGCTCCAAGTATGAAACCGTGGAAATTGAGTTTATTGCGCATCATACAGAGGCAAAAGTAGTGACAGAAGAAGAATTTTTCACGAAGGGAGAAAGTGGAGGGACGATTTGTTCATCTGCCTATATAAAGGCATTGGAGCTAATTCGGGAAAAGTATAATCCTTCTCGCTACAATATTTATCCAGTACATTTTTCAGATGGTGAAAATATATCAATGGATAATGAAAAGTGCTTGAAGCTAGTGGGAGAGTTGATGGAAGTATCGAGCATGTTTGGATATGGGGAAGTCAATCAGCATAACCGCTTCTCTACACTTATGTACACCTATAAAAAAGTAGATGATCCTAAGTTTAGGTATCATATTTTAAGAAAAAAAGGCGATGTATACGATGCCTTAAAGAGCTTTTTCAAAAAAAATGAATCATAAACCATGTTCAAAGGAGGGGACTAAAAAGTGGAGATGAAAGAGCTTGAACGAGCGATTGATGAAATTACAGAAATTGCCTCAAGCTTTGGCTTAGATTTCTTTCCGATGCGTTATGAAATTTGTCCGGCAGATATTATTTATACATTTGGCGCATATGGTATGCCTACTCGATTTTCACATTGGAGCTTCGGTAAACAATTTCATAAAATGAAGCTTCAATATGATTTAGGGCTAAGTCAAATCTATGAGCTAGTGATTAACTCAAACCCATGTTATGCATTTTTACTTGATACAAATACGTTAACACAAAATAAATTAATTATTGCGCATGTATTGGCGCACTGCGATTTCTTTAAGAATAATGTACGCTTCTCCAATACTAGAAGAGATATGGTGGAGAGCATGACGGCAACAGCTGAAAGGATAGCTGGTTATGAAAGAGAATATGGAAAGGATGAAGTCGAGCAGTTTTTAGATGCGATTTTAGCGATTCAGGAGCATATCGACCCATCCCTTTTACGACCAAAATTGGCTTGGAATACGGAGGATGAATTTGAAGAGGAGATTTCTCAATCAAAATCGCCGTATGATGATCTATGGAAGTTAGATGAAAAGGAAAAAGAGTATAAATCGATCAGGCGAAAAATAAAGCACTTCCCCCCAAAACCAGAAAAAGATTTATTGCTATTTTTAGAGGAGCACAGTCGAGAGCTCGAGGACTGGCAGCGAGATATATTAACGATGATGCGTGAGGAAATGCTTTATTTTTGGCCACAATTAGAGACAAAAATTATGAATGAGGGTTGGGCTTCTTTTTGGCATCAACGTATTATGCGTGAGCTCAAGCTAACAACAGCTGAAACGATTGAGTATGCGAAATTAAATGCAGGTGTTGTGCAGCCTTCAAAAACGACGATTAATCCTTATTACCTTGGTGTGAAAATTTTCGAGGATATTGAAAACCGTTATAATCATCCGACAGAAGAGATGAGAAAGCTAGGCGTTCAACCTAACTCAGGTCGAGAGAAAATGTTTGAGGTAAGAGAGATAGAGTCGGACATATCCTTTATACGCAACTATTTAACGAAGGATCTAGCTAAGCGAGAGGATCTTTATTTGTTCCAGAAAAAGGGGAATGAATACCGTATTACAGATAAGGATCATGAAATGGTACGTGATCAGCTCGTATCGATGCGTGTAAACGGGGGATTCCCGTATATCGTCGTTAAAAATGGCGATTACCTTCGCAATGGAGAGCTCTATTTATCGCATGGCTTTGAGGGAACGGAGCTCGATCCGCACTATTTAGAGAACGTTTTGCCCTATGTTTATCAGCTATGGGGTCGTCCTGTTCATTTAGAAACATATGTGGATGGAAAGCCAATGCTTTATTCATATGATGGGACAAAAAACTATAAACGTAATGTGTAACAAAAAACTTCTATCTGTTGGTATAAAATATTCCAGCAGATAGAAGTTTTAATTTTTGAAAGTCTTACATAAAGGTTCATTTCCATAATGTAGGGTTGATTTCCGTTCCTACTGGGCGCTTTGTTGCTGACGCTTCGCTTTCGCACAGTTAAAACATTTGTTGTTGCTGTCGCTACGCTTTCGCTCAGCTTCCTGGAGGCGTTATCACAGAACGTGGTGGTTTTAGCCTTCGTTCCTCTACCGCTGATCCCCGAGGAGTCGCCCAGCCGTAACGAAGATCAATTTATAACATAGCGTACTTTCAATATATTTTATCCAGAACTTTGGTGATGAGCCCATAAGTTTTATTCGTTTTTATATTCATCTAACAATGGAGAGGATTCATCTTCACTACTTTCACTATGTTTCGAAGATGAATGGATATCGCTGTTGATTACTAAGCTGTCCTTTACTTTTATTCTTTGTTATCCCCAAGTTTCATCATTATCGTCACCAGCGATTTCACTTCTGCCGTCTCCATCAGCCAATTGTGAGTTTACATTTCTAGTACTACCGTTTTTGGCGTTTTGGTCGCCTTGGTTGGCGTTAGTACCTACATCATTATTTATTTGTCCTCTACCTTCAGCCTTTTGTTTAACATGGTTATCTGTATTGCCAATATTAATAGTAAGATGGATGGTAATATTATTTTTAGCTGGCTCCTTTGAACGTTCATTATCAAATTTATCGTCAGACATAGTTTTCACCTCCTTATTTTCAGCATTAATACTAAGTTATTAATCTTTCTCAAGTTTACTTGTTCATGTAGCCCTAAGTTGATAAATAATGTGAGGGATGGAGACTGAAAAACTGTTCCTTATCGTAAAATTTGTTAAAATGAATAGGATTTGAATATAAGAAGAACTGGAACGGTGAATCAACGTTGAGAACATTTAAAAAGGTTTATATAGAAATAACGAGTGTCTGCAATTTAGCATGTAGCTTTTGTCCTCCAACTGCTCGTGCAAAGGGACTTATTAAAGTAGAACAATTTAATAAAATATTGGATGAAATACGTCCTCATACGAAATATATTTATTTGCATGTAAAAGGAGAGCCTCTTTTACACCCGCGTATTGATCAGTTGCTTGACGCAGCACATGAGAAAGGTTTTAAAGTTAATATTACAACGAACGGTACACTGATTAAAAAGAATCGTGAAAAGATATTAGGGAAACCAGCTTTACGCCAAATCAATTTTTCATTGCATAGTTTCGACGGTCATGAGGGGTCGGAAAATCGTGAGAAATACTTAGGGGATATATTAGACTTTGTGCGTGATTCAAAAGATTATAATACGATTATTTCATATCGTTTATGGAATTTACAAAAGGATCATATGACAGATATCGCGGCACGAAGAAATCGTGAAACACTCGAAATTCTAGAAAATGAATATAATCTGGATTATCGCATCGAAGAAAAAGTACAGCCTGGTAAAGGTGTAAAGATTGCTAATAATATTTATTTAAATCAGGATCATGAATTCAAGTGGCCAAGTTTATTGGAGCCTGAGGATGAAGGAAAAGGCTTTTGCCATGCACTTAGAAGCCAAGCCGCTATTTTAGTGGATGGTACAGTAGTGCCATGCTGTCTTGACGGTGAGGGCGTCATTAATTTGGGGAATGTGAACGAGAAATCCTTCACAGACATTGTTCAAGGTGAACGTGCGAATAATATTGTCGATGGATTTTCACGTAGGGAAGCAGTCGAAGAGCTATGTAGAAAATGCGGCTATCGTCAAAAATTTGGAATGTAATAAACAGATCCATTTGGTTTTAAACTAAATGGATTTTTTGTATAGGGGGATTTTACTCTATTCAAGCAAATAGAGAAGTCCACATTAAAAATAGGGCACTTGTTCATACGTATGCGATTTATTAAATGTGAGCGAAGCGGGTCAACCAAAGCCCTACACATTAAGTAGAACTTTAGAAAAAAATTGTAGCTCGCTAAAATAGCTCCAACGTTATTGATTATTGGAGCTATTTTTCTTTGATTGTGAATCAATAGTATTTAAAAAATCATTCGTAATACGTACTACGTATTTCACCTCGTCTAAATTGCGCTCCCTTAATAATGATCGATGTATGTCGAGCATAATGTTCTTTTCTTCAATATCAGTGACACCAGATAATTTTTGAAAATTAAAAAGCTCCTCAGGTGCAATATCTAATGCTTTCATCAGCGTTTCTAAAGTGCTTAATGTGATATTAGATTGCCCATGTTCAATGTTTGAGATTCGTCCTTTACTAAAACCTAGTTTCCCTGTTTTTTCTGCTACTTCTTCCTGACTAAGCCCCTTTGAAACTCTAATAATACGGAGTTGTTCGCCTACTAGCTTTAAAAAGTCTGACATATGATTCACCTCTATGTAAAAAGCTAGTGAAAAACATTAAAAATGCCTATACCATTATAGTGGTATAATAGACAAAATGTTATAGTAAAATGGTACAATAATTAGTAGGGGTTTTTATTATGAGAAAAGACTTGTGTAAAACAGTGTGGTTGATTCTTCAGTAGCTTGTTTTAGAGTATACCTAATTAAGTGGAGGATTGGAGGATTCAGGCATGGTAAAGTGTTATCGATTAGATGAGGTTGCTACAATAGAAGAGGGAAAAATAATACCGAGCAAAAAGTATTTTACAAACATCGGTGTACCTCTCATTACAGCAGATAATTTAAAAAAGTTAATGCTAGACGGTGATATTGAGCAATTACCAAAAGTTAATATTACCTTTGGAAAACATTGTAAATGTGTACCGGTACCAGCTAAAACCATCATTCTTACTAAAGCTAATTTGAAGGACACCAATAAATATATATATCAGAGTGAAACTGAACTATGTATCGCAAGTGAGATCGTTGCTATTATTCCAAATGAAACAATTGTTTTAAGCGATTATTTATTACATTTTCTTAGATGGTATAAAATGAATAAAGAATGGCAGCATTTGTACCATATACCGATTAATCTTCCGATGATAGATATCCAAAATAAAATAGTGCAAACTTTAAATACGATTCAGCTTTTATTAAAAAGTAAAGAGCCGTTGTTGACAGCAGTAGAGGGGCTACCGCAGCATTTTGACAATGTTTCGGTGCAAGTTGAACATCATTCAAAAAGTTTACATTATGGGTTTCAACAGGCTCAGTATCTTTACAATCATATGTTATATAAAATTTTTAAGGGTGAGCATAAATAAATTCATCACAGCCTCAATTTACGGGATAAAAATGTCGGTGTTTGGGCTTGTGCCTTTACACCGACATTTTTAAATTTCAATGATTATTGGTAAAATCATTGGTTTTCTTTTTGTTTGCGAAAATAGATACTGACCGACAGCTCTTTTGATTTCTCTTTTTAAAACATGTATTTGCTGCTTATTTTCTTCTTGAAGCTCATTTACCGTTTCTTTCACGAGAATATTTACTTTCGTTAAAAGCGCCTCAAAGTCTTTAGCATAAACAAAGCCTCGTGAAATTGTATCTGGTTCTGAAATAAAGGCACCATCTACTTTATTAAGTGTGATCACGATGACAAGCATACCGTCTTCAGAAAGCTGTTTACGATCGCGTAAAACTATTCCTTCGACTTCACCGATACCGATTCCGTCGACATACGTATCCCCTGAAGGAATTTTACGTGTTTGTCTAGCCATGGAATTTTCAATATCAACAACATCCCCGTTTTTCATAATAAACGTATGTCCTCTTTTGACACCAACGGACTCAGCTAGTAAACGATGCTGATGTAACATACGGAATTCACCATGAATCGGAATGAAAAATTTAGGTTTCATTAGTGTCAGCATCAGTTTTAAATCTTCCTGATGACCATGACCAGAAACGTGCATACCTGTATGACTAGAGGAACCATAAATAACTTTCGCACCTAGCTGGAATAAATTATCAACGATCCGTGATACACCTTTCTCATTCCCTGGAATAGGGGATGAAGCTAAAATAACTGTGTCCTCAGGTAAAATTTTCACTTCGCGATGATTGCCGCTTGCTAAGCGAGAGAGTGCAGCTAATGGCTCTCCCTGACTTCCCGTACATAGTACAACAATTTCTTCAGGGGGGAGATATTTCACTTCGCGTGCATCAATTAACAAATCCTCTGGAACGTCTAAATAGCCTCGCTCAAGTGCGACATCTACAACATTCACCATACTACGGCCAAGTAATGCAAGCTTTCTATTTGTAGCAATCGTTGCATTTACAATTTGCTGTATGCGATTAACATTAGAGGCGAAAGTAGAGATCACAATTTTACGGTCGGCATGTAAAAAAGCATCTTCAATATGATTACCGACAAGCTTCTCGGAAGGAGTTAGACCAGGTCGTTCTGCATTTGTACTTTCAGAAATAAGTAATAGTACACCTTCTGATCCAATCTCGGACATCTTATGAATATCTGCAAACTGATCATTGACAGGTGTTAAATCAAATTTAAAATCGCCAGTGTGTACAACATTTCCTTCAGGTGTATTCATAACGATACCTAAGCAATCAGGTATACTATGGTTTGTTCTAAAGAAACTAACATCAACTTGTCCGAAATTTAAAGATGAATCGGAATTAATTTCAATTAATTCTGACTCTCTTAAAAGCTTATGCTCTTTCAGCTTTAGTTGGATTAACCCAAGCGTAAAGCGTGTAGCATAAATAGGGACATTTATTTTTTTAAGCAGATAAGGGATACCGCCAATATGATCCTCGTGACCATGTGTCACAATTAATGCTTTAATTTTCTCTTTATTTTCCTGTAAGTACGTAATGTCAGGAATGATTAAATCGATGCCTAATAAGCTTTCGTCTGGAAATTTAGCGCCACAGTCGATAATTAAAATATCATTCCCAACCTGTACTACATACATATTTTTACCAATCTCATTAATGCCACCTAAGGCGAAAATTGATACTGTATTGTTTTTTGTGGACAAGTATATCTCCTCCTAATTTTCAAGTGTTTTGGATGTCATTGGATTTATTTCGCATTATGTAGTATAGCTTGAAGCGTTTCATCCTATACGAAAAGAACATTTGGCAATAATATTAGGTTTTCAAGAAGAATAGAATAGAGGAACGTAGAGCATAAAGGGGATGTGACTGGTTGTCGAATTACTTACAGCATGCGATGTTTGAACATAGGTTTTGGCTAAGAATATTAAAAGACCATTCTCAATTTATTCATGATTCATTGTATCCATCGGAAACAGAGGATATAAAAAGAGCAAGTTCATTTATTCATCAATTTTCTCAGCTTCTTACCTATGTGAATTCAATTGATGCCAATAATGCGGCTTCTTTTTCACTTACTGTCGATGAAGCTGTAACGCAATTAAAGCAATTTAAATTTTATATCCTTCGAAAGCAATTATCGGGAAATATTAATATCCATTTATCACCTTCCTTTATTAATCACATGGTGAATGAACTAGAGGAATATCAAAATGTACTTAGCTATCTGAAGAAAGGGGAAGTCCCGCCAATCTTTCATGAGCTACATCATCACTTACTCTGGCTTTTAGATGCTTCAGGACATGCAGGTATTATTCATGACGATTTGGATGGCGTAGAAAGAAGATTGAGACAAAAAAGTACTACCTTTGCCCAACATTTTGAACAGTTTTATTTAAAAGCAGTGGAGCTTACAGGATATTTACGTTCAAATATAGACTCTTTCCCTGCATTAACTCGCTTTAATCAAGATGTAGATCTAGAAATGAAATTATTCAAAACGTTTTTACGCGAGTTAGAGGAAATGGAGTTAAGTGCAGAAGTATTAGGAACGTTTACAGCTCTAATGGCGGATCATATGCTAAGAGAGGAGCAATACTATTTATCGAAGCTTGCACAATCTAGAGGTGAAGGTTAAAAGCGATGGCAATCTGAGGTTTGATTTCAGGTTGCTTTTTTATTCCAATAAATCAGCATAATGTACCGATGAATTTGGAAAACATTCCGATAAATCTACATAATGTTCCGATAAAACTAAAAAACATTCCGATAAAATTTTAGGAATGTTTTTAGTCTGGAGGCTTTTTATGGATGAATAAAAACTCCAGTACCGATTGGGACAATGCTTGCAAGCTCTTCGACATCCTTATTATGCATACGAATACAGCCACGTGAAACAGCATGACCAATAGAGCTAGGATCATTAGTTCCATGAATACCGTAATGCTCTTTAGATAAACTCATCCACATTGTTCCAAAAGGACCACCGGGATTTGGAGCCTTGTTAATGATTATAAAATCGCCAGTAGGTGTATCATGTAACATCCTTCCAACCGCAATTGGGTATTGCTTTTGAAGAACATTATCCTTATATAACCGTAGCCATCGATTTTCAGTAGAAATATCTATTCTATAAGGGATCGTATTTGGATTAGGGAATCCAGGAATAACAATTTGTTGTCCTATATAAAGTACATTCGGATCTATCCCTGGATTAGCAGCAATTATGGACGATAACGGTGTACGATAATTTCTAGCTATTTGGGACAAGGTTTCGCCTACTTTAACTGTATGGATCAAAATCATCACCTCCTATAAAGTGGTTGCATTAATACAGGTTATGCCGTAGATATAAAAAATACCTTTATATTTTCATGAGAATAGCAACTGTAGTTAGTTGGATAGGATAAGCAGTAACAAACCATTTCCAGTAATCGAGGAGTTATTATGAAAGAATTTAAAATTACTTATTTTTTTGATGAAATGCATTATGTAAGGAGATTTATCCATATAGAATCACAAGAAAAAGCAGAGGCATTAGTTCGAAGCGAACGAGATCAATATATATCCTTTACAGACAGTAGAGGGATGTATCATGAGCTGCATACAAGATATGTTCGGGTCATTCAAATATCTGAATATCATCGCATCGATAAAAGCTCGAAAACGAAAGGTACATGATTTGTTCAACACTGCACATTCTATTAGTAAAGGAGTGAGCAATGATGGACATAGAAAACTTACCACATGAAAAAAAGGTGTTTATGAACTTAGCAAGCAAGAACAAGCCAGACATGGTGGAATCTGATAATATAAGTATTTTCGATTTACACGAAGATATGCAAACGGTTGATGCTATACCGGTTAAGGAGCTCAATAAAAAAGTAGAACGAGAAGGCGATGAATTGATCGAATTGCAGCCAGATGAATTATAGAAGGTAGGGATTTTCATGACTGATCATAACGAAACTCAGTTTACTTCTGCTGGAACGGATATTAATGAAGTAAAAAGACAAAATGCGGAAAGTGGTTTATCTTACAATGAAGTGAAAAAACTGCTAGCCCAAAGCGGTGGGGTTGGTACGAGAAAATATAGTGATACAGATGTTGAAGAAGTAAAGCAAGAGATTCATGGGAAAAACCAATAAATTATTATGGGGGGAGTATGAAATGAAGTACTCCTCTCTTATTTATGCCGTAAAGCTCGATTGAAATGAAGAAAATTCACTGACTAACATCTCGCTATATTATAAAATATAAGCACATGTAAGGAGGTGGACGAATGAAGGAAAAACGTTGTCCGTTATGTGGGCAAGAAAATCATTGTGGGATAGTAAAGGGGCAAAAGGATTGCTGGTGTATGACAGAAAGTTTTCCTAAAGAAATTTTTGAAGCGGTACCTAAAGAGCGATGTATTTGTCAAAAATGCTTGGATACATATAAAAAAGATGATTAAAAATAACTTCAACTGCTGTTACGAAACAATAAAGGTCATTTGGTACAATTGTCTACCGCACAACAACCTATCGGACATATATTACTCTGAAAGGAGTGTGTCTAATGACTAAACCAATTGTACTTAGTAATGTAACAAAGGCATATTTAGAGGAATACGAAAGAATCCTCAATAAAATGATGCAGGGTATGACCTATGTGACAATTACCTGCAGTATTTCAGAAAATTTTATTAAGCAAATATTACCGCATCAAGTAGCTGCAATTAGAATGTCGGAAAATGTTTTACGATATACCACTAATATATTTGTGCAAAATCTCGCATTAGAAATAATAGCAACTAGTACAGAAATTGTTGAATGCCTGGAAGCGATACAAAATAGGTGCTGTATCGTACAAAATTCGGAATGTGAATTGTATGAATATATGTGTGCATACAAAGAAATTACCGGGGCTATGTTCCAAGCAATGAGTTTACCACCAGTATCTAATAATATTAATATAAACTTTCTTCGAGAAATGATTGTTCATCATCAAGGAGGCGTTCGACTAGCACAAAATGTTTTAAGGTTCTGTATTTGCCAGGAATTAATACCGATTCTTCAAAATATGATTAAAACTATGTGCGATCGTATTTGTGAAATGGAAAAATTACTGGATGCTTTAAAGGATTGCGAAAATTGCTAGTTGAGCATGGAGCTAAAAAACGCTAGGGTCGAAGCCGACTTTAGCGTTTTTTGTGAGTGCTATGTATATTAGCGAAACTACAGAGTAAGGCTTACCTAGGATTTAAAAAATTAATCATTCTCAACAGATGGAGCGCACATAAATGTTACTGTTCGTTTATGACTATCGTAGAGACACCACTCACGGTGATCGACAACTGATCCAACATTGATGCCATACTGCTTTTCTTGTAATGCGATTGGTTCGCCAAAGCGAATACGAATACGTAACTTTTTATTGCGATGATAAAGACCTGATTCATGACTATGTCCGAAGAAAAGGAGCGATTTTTTGAATGGCGGAAATGTTGGTTGCCACGTCACACTCCATTGAAATTGATGGCCATGCATAAGCGTAGCACCATCAATCTCCATTGTTTCAGGTAGCTCTTTAAAACGTTCGATGCCAGTTACGCGCGTAATTCGCTCCTCTTGATTGCCACGAATAGAGGGGAACGTTAGCAAACTTTCAAAATCATTTTCCACTATTGCAGCTTTTTGAAGCGGTAAACCCGACATTGTTTGTGCTTTTTTCTTACTTACAGTACATTCGTATAAATCACCTAATCCCAATACTTTTGCATCTTTCGCAGTGTGTTGAATATGGGCTAGAACTGCCTTCGTATCTTCTATATTAGAATGTAAATCTCCTAAAAGTGCGTACAGCATTTTAATCAGGCCTTTCTTAAAACTTTTTTCAGCGGGTGTCAAAGCACCTGTACCTGTCGCTTTGCTTTTGGTACATAAAACATTTGTACCTGTCGCTTTGCTTTCGGTACATAAAACATTTGCTGAAAGAAGCTAATCATTATACAAATATCATACACCTAACAGAAATTGATAGAAAAGTAAAATGTTTATGTATATTTAGTTACATATTCGTCATATTTTCGTTCATCACTATAACGCGGAGTTAATTTCAGTTCCCAATTGGGGCCCTCAGGGCTTTCACTCAGAATCTCAACTTTTTTATGGGAAGAAAAATTGCCAACCTTTTCATAGATTGATAAAATATAATTGTAATTTTCTGAATTTTCTTAGTGTTATTTAATTTATGGCGATTTTGTACGGTAAGAGGGAAATGAATTAAAGATTTGGGGGGCTTATGATGACGATGTTAATGACAGACATTTTACAAAACTATGCTATGCAACAACCAAAAAGGATTGCGACGATATACGATGGGACAGAGCTATCCTATAGTGAATTTTATAAAAGTGCAGAAAAATTTGCAGCGTACTTACAAGAGCAAGGCTTTGAAAAAGATGATGTAATTGCATTATACACGCTCAATTCAGATTTATTTTTAATTGCTTATATCGGTGTTCAGTTAGCGGGTTACGTTGTCATGCCCATTAATACAAAATTAGCAGCTCCAGAGGTCGAATATATTTTTAATCATTCTGAAGCTAAAGGACTTATTTATGATGAAAGGTTAGAGGATGTACTCACAACGATTGCGAATCCATTTCAACATATTGTAGGGCTCAATGAAATGAAAGACATTATTAAAAACAATTCAGGTCAAAGAAAAGATATCAAATTGGAGCCTCATGATACTGCTGTTGTTATGTATACTTCTGGCACGACGGGAAAACCAAAAGGAGTAATGCTAACTCATCAAAATATTGTTTCAACTGCGGATATATGGTCGTCATCAATGGATATGAGCAATGAGGATCGCATGTTTATTTGTACGCCTTTATTTCATTGTGCAGGTCTTCATGTATTTGCGATGCCGATGTTTTATAAAGGCGGTACGATTTTTATAGAAGAGGCGTTTTCTTCGTCAAATACATTAGAACAGCTTGCTGCTACAGCTGCGACAATTTTCTTTGGTGTTCCATCAATGTATACAATAATTTTAAACACACCTAATTTTAAGGAACATACATTTAAAAATTTACGTTTATTATGTTACGGGGCGGCACCGATGCCTTATGAACTTGTTAAGCAAGTGAAAGAGACTTTTCCTAATGTGAAAGTACAAAACCTGTATGGACAAACTGAAAATTCGCCTGCGACCTCTTCCCTTTTAGATGCCGATGCCTTGACGAAAATTGGTTCGGTAGGAAAACCTTTAGCACAAACAGAAGTCCGTGTTGTTGATAGCTTTGGTGAAACTGTACCAACGGGTGAGGTAGGAGAAATATGTATCAAAGGACCCCAGGTAATGAAAGGCTATTTACGTAATCCTGAAGAAACAGCTAGAACAATTAAAGATAGCTGGCTCTATTCAGGAGATTTAGGGCGTTTTGATGAGGAAGGTTATCTCTATATTGTAGATCGTAAAAAGGATATGATCATTCGAGGTGGCGAAAATATTTATCCTATCGAGATAGAAGAGGTTTTATATCAACTGCCAGAAATTTTAGAGGCAGCCGTTGTAGGTTTACCACATGAAGTGTATGGCGAAGTTCCGAAAGCGTTTGTCGTATTGAAGGAAGGGGAGTCTTCCGATGAAGAGGCGATATTGGCTTATTGTCGGACGCAGCTTGCAAAATATAAAGTGCCACATGAAATTGAATTTTTAACTGAACTGCCGCGCAATGCTTCTGGTAAGGTTTTGAAGCATACATTACGACCAAGCGTAAGCAGCACCATAAACTAAGCGTGTAAAGTGAAACCCGAAAGTAGCAAAGCCAATAATACCTTTATCGGTAAAGTGTGAATGAAGATCAATGATGTCTCGGCCTAATTCCGTAACTTTCGATAGAGGTTTTAGGCCAGTGGCAGTCTTTCATTCCAAAAAAATCTGTAGCTGACGCTTCGCTTTCGCTCCAAAAAACACTTTGCTGAAAGAGGTTAAAATAGGAACGTCTATGAAATTAGCGTATAATAGAGTCTACGACAAATTGAAATATAATAGAGTTGAAGTTATTGTCTTCAAACAAGATAGGAGCGGAATTTGTCTTGTGGACGAGGTATAAACGCCTTTTACTAATAGGTATTATGATCATCATGCTACTTTCGAGTTGCAATTCGTTTTCTCAGCAGGAAACGCAAAACAATGGATTAACTGTGTTAACGGTAGAGTTTAATAGTGGTGCACCGATACCTAACCTTTATATCACTGCTACAGATGTAAAGACAGGTGAGGTAGTGGAGGATGCAGTTGGCTCTGAAGAGGGCGAAGCGAAATTTTCGAAACTTAAAGAGGGGCAGCAATATGCGATAGCTGCAACTACACTTGAAAATAGTACGAAAAACGATGGTTATACGACAATCGAACATTTTACATATGATGCGACAAAGCCGTATTATCGATTGCAAACACATTTTTCAAGAGACGAGCAGGAGCTAGATGTACCAGTTGTTATGCAAAATCCGGAACTACCACATGGATGTGAAATAACATCATTAACAGCTGTATTAAATTATTATGGGCTGGATGTTACGAAGCTGGAAATGGCTGATCACTATTTACCAAAGCAAACAATAAGCACTGTCAACGGACAGCGATTTGGTCCAAATCCAGAGCAGGCTTTTGCAGGCAATCCTCGTGATAAAACACATGGAATGTATGTCTTTGCAGCTCCGATTGTCAAAGCAGCAGAAGCAGTCATAGCGGATAAACAGGCAGATTTACGAGTGACAAATAAGAGCAATGCCTCGCAGGATGAGATTTTACAGCTTGTTCGAGATGGAGTCCCTGTTGTGACATGGGTTACATTGGATTTATCAAAGCCGGAGGAAAATTCAGAAAAGGGCTGGGTATATGAAGGTGAAACATTGCCGCATGAAGCGTATATGAACTTACATGCTGTTGTTTTAACTGGGCATTTAGGTGATAAAGTAGTTGTCATGGACCCATTAAAAGGCTTTGTCACGTATAATGTGGATCAGTTTTTTAAAAGCTATAGAGAGTTAGGTAAACATGCTGTAGCCGTTCATAAATGATTCAAAGAAGAGGTATAAGGAGTACAAGGAAAGTATGTTACACTTATAAAAAAGACTCATCACCAAGTAATAAGGATGACATTCGTTAAAAAGTCCATTTATATAAGTTGATTGGGGTGGAGGCTGGTAGCCAGAACGGAAATCAACCCCACATTATGGTGATAGGCCTAAAAAACTAAAGTGAGTTGAGCAGAATGGTCATTGAGCACGCTTTTTTACCGGTTTTATTAGGAGATGAAATGAATGCTTATGGCATGGCGAGAGCATTTTACGAGTCCTATGGCGTTAAACCACTTGCATTAAATCATACGAATATGGAGAAAATACAGCACAGTGATTTATTAACATTTCGTGAAGTTCCAAGACTCCATATTGAAGATCGTTTTGTCGTGGCGTTAAAGGCAATTGCAGAGGAATTTACAGGTAAAAAATTGCTTTTATTAGCCTGCGATGAATTTTACGTAAAAAAAATTGTACAACATAAAGAGGAGCTAGCAGAGTATTTTGTAGTTCCTTATGTGGATGCAAACCTTGCGCAAGAGTTATTAACACGTGAGAGTATGTATGAACTTTGTGCAAAGTTCGGCTTTCACTATCCGGCAATGCATGTTTGCACTGTCAATGACTATGAGGAACTTGACATCCCTTTTGAATATCCAGTAGTCATTAAACCGCTGAATATGACAAAGTATGCTGCATGTATTTTTCCAGGTAAGAAAAAAGTGTATATTGCGAAAGATAACGACGAAAAGGATGCTATTTTCCACGCCATTTATAAGGAATCTGCATACCGAGATGACATAATGGTACAGCAATATATTCCAGGCGAAGATGCTCATATGTGTGTCGTAAATGCTTATGTTGGGCAAGATAATAAGGTAAAGTTGCTTTCTGTAGGTAACCCGATTTTAGAAGAGCATTCTCCAGAGGGGATTGGTCGCTATGTAGCCATAATGACAGCATATGATCAAGACTTAATGGAACGCGTCAAATTGTTTCTAGAGGAGATTCGATTCCAAGGCTTTGCCACGTTTGATATGAAGTATGATGAACGCGACGGTCAATATAAGTTATTAAGTATTGAATTACATAATGAACTTTCTAATTATTATGTGACAGCAAGTGGCTATAATTTAATGCAATATGTTGCGGATGATTTTATCCGAGGAAGTAAGCAACAGCTAACTTATGTTCAGAATAAGCATCTTTGGACGATTGTGCCAAATGGTGTACTCTTTAAATATGTACAAAATGAACAGCTAGTAATTGAAGCGAAGAGCCTTATTCGCCAAGGAATGGCTACGGATTCCATCTTTAATTATAAGGATATGAATGCGAAGCGTTGGTTGAATATAACGCTCGATAATTTAAGTTTTTATCGCCAATATAAGAAATATTTTAACAACAAAGGTCTGTCAAACTAATGAAAAAACAAACTTTAGGTATAATAGGTGGCGTAGGTCCACTAGCAACGATGTTTATCGGTGAAATGATTGTAAGACGTACGAAGGCATCGAAGGATCAGGAGCATTTACATACAATCATTGATAATGATACGAATATCCCTGATCGTACTGCCTTTATTTTAGATGATACAAAGGAAAATCCTGTACCAGTAATAGTCGCAGATGCTAAAAAGCTTGCTTCTGTTGGGGCAGATATAATTGCTATTCCATGTAATACAGCACATACCTTTTACGATGAGATTGTTGAAGGTTCTCCAGTCCCTGTATTACATATGATAAAGGAAACAGCAAAGCGTGCCTCTGATTTAGGGGCTGAGCGTGTAGGTATTTTAGCGACAACAGGTACATTGACTTCACGTATGTATCAAGATGCGTTAGAGGAATTTGGCATAACACCAGTTGTCCCAGACGATGTGATGAAAGAAAAAGTCATGTCTATTATTTATGATTATGTAAAGGCTGGGAAAGATGTCTCTCAAGAGGATTGGCAACCGATAGAAGAGGCAATGCTTGCACTTAATTGTGATCGTATCGTATTAGGATGTACAGAATTATCTGTCGTCAATCGAGATTTAAAATTAAGTGACACCTATATCGACTCATTAATTGTTTTAGCAGAGCGTGCTATAGAAGCATGCGGCTATGAAATAGTAGATTAACAATTGAATCAACCAAATAAAAATCTGCTCGCTCTACGCGGGTAAGCTGTAAACCTTCAAAGAAACTCCGGTGTCTATGAGGGCTTGTAGGCTTACAATTCCCGTGGATGAATCGGGCAGATTTTTTTCGCATTATTGTGCAAGAAGACGCCCATCTCAAAATTCGTTAGGTGAGTTTATAAATTGGTTTATGTACATATGAAGTAGGAAAATGATTAGTGTGTTAAACTAGTGTCAAGTAGATAGAAGGTGGGAAATTACATGTCAGTAATAAATTTATTAAATGAAGATTTACAAGCAAAATGGAAATTTGAAGAACCGATGAAAATTCAAGAAGAAATGATTCCAGCAATGCTTGAGGGCAAGGATATTGTAGCTGAATCGCCGACAGGATCGGGGAAGACGTTAGCATATGTACTTCCTTTACTAAATAAAGTAAACGGTTCAAAAAAACAAACACAAGGACTTATCGTAGCCCCATCACAGGAGCTAGCAATGCAAATTGTAGAGGTTATCCGTGAATGGACAGCAGGTTCTGATATTTCGGTTCAGCAACTAATTGGTGGTGCAAACTCTGCACGTCAAATCGAAAAGTTAAAGAAAAAACCGACGATCGTTGTAGGAACACCAGGCCGATTAAATGAATTAGCACGTGCTGGAAAATTAAAGCTAAAAGAAATAGAAACAGTTATTTTAGATGAATGTGATCAGTTACTTAGTCGTGAATATCGCGTTGTCGTAAAATCCTTTATCGAAGGTTCAGCATATGGACGACAAGTAGTTGTTGTTTCAGCAACAATTACGGAGGAAATTGAATTAGTAGCTAGTCGCATGATGTTCGAGCCAGTACGCTTCAAAATTAAACCTGAAGATATGTTGAAGGTTGGTAAAGTTGTACACTCTTTCGTGAAAGTAGAGGAGCGAGATAAAACTGATTTCCTACGTCGACTATCACATACTGAAGGATTACGTGCACTAGCTTTCGTCAACAATATAGATCAATTGCTAATGAAGGAAACGAAATTACAATACCGTGCGGCACCGATTGTGACATTACACTCTGACATGAAAAAAGAAGAACGTAAAAAGACATTAGATGCATTCCGTAAAGGAGAAGCGCGTGTTTTAATTGCTACTGATATTGCTGCACGTGGTTTAGATATTGCAGGTTTAACACATGTTATTCATGTCGATGTTCCAAGAACAATTGAGCAGTACTTACATCGTTCTGGCCGTACAGGTCGTGCTGGAGCAGATGGCGAAGTATTAACATTATTATCATATCGTGATGAAAAAACGTATAAAAAATGGACTAGAGAAATCTCTGGAAAACCTGTGCAAAAAATTTGGCATGAAGGCAAGCTAATGGAGGGCAATTCAAAAACAATTGGACAAAAGCGAGGTAAATAATATGACATTTGAAGAAAAATTACAAGCATATGCAGAACTTGCGGTAAAAGTCGGTGTTAATATTCAACAAGGGCAATATTTATTAATCAATACATCAGTCGATGCATTGGATTTCGCCCGTTTAGTCGTGAAAGAGGCTTATAAAGCTGGGGCAGGACGTGTTCATGTTAATTTTTCAGATGATGAAATGGATCGAGCTTATTTTGAGAATGCCTCAGATGAAGAATTTAATCGTTTCCCAGAATGGGTAGTTAAAATGCGTGATGAGGTGATCGAACGTAAAGGAGCACTATTATGGATTGATGCTGCAAACCCTGATAAATTAGCAGGTATTTCAGCAGATCGTCTAGCTACCCATCAAAAAGTATCAGGAGCTGCTCTGAAAAATTATCGCAACGCAATAATGAAAGATTTAATCGCCTGGTCGATCGTTGCCGTCCCTTCACTAAAGTGGGCTTCGAAGGTATTCCCGAACTTAGCTGCTGAGGAGCAAGTACCAGCATTATGGGAGGCTATTTTTAAAACTGTTCGTATCGGTGAAGGCGATGCTGTTGAAAACTGGAATGAACATGTAACAAATTTAGAATCTCGTGCGACCCTACTGAACAGTAAAAAATATGCGAAGCTTCACTATACAGCGCCAGGTACGGATTTAACAATTGCCTTAGCGCCACAGCATAAATGGATTACTGGAGGTGGTAAAACGCCAGATGATACGATCTTTATTGCTAATATGCCGACAGAAGAGGTTTATACGTTACCGATGAAACAAGGTGTTAATGGCTATGTCAGTAATACAAAACCATTAGTTTATCAAGGGAATATTATCGATGGATTTAAGCTAACATTTGAAGAAGGAAAAATTGTTAATGCTGAAGCACAGGTAGGGCATGATTTATTACAGGAGCTTATTAATGTAGATGAAGGCTCTTGCTATTTAGGTGAGGTAGCGCTTGTACCGCATGAATCACCAATTTCAGCATCAGAGATTTTATATTTTAGTACATTGTTTGATGAAAATGCATCGAACCATTTAGCGATTGGCGAAGCTTATCCAACTTGCTTAGAGGGTGGAAGAGATTTAGAAAAAGGGCAGCTTGAAGCATTAGGTGCAAATATTTCAGTAACACATGAGGACTTTATGATTGGCAGCGGTGAGATGGACATCGACGGTATTTTACCAGACGGAACTGTAGAGCCAATTTTCCGCAAAGGTAGCTGGGCATTTTAGGCTCTTGATTTAAAGAAGGGAGTTGAGCAGATGAAACGATTACTAACCATAATTGGTACAGTTATACTCACGATGGTATTTAGTATTTCATCTGCTTTAGCTCAGACCGAAAACTACCTGTCAATTGGAGATTCCTTGGCGGCTGGTCAAACACCTTATCAACAGATTGATACAGGCTACAGTGATTTAATCGCCATGAAATTAGGAATGACTGGACAATTGAGCTTCTATACGAAGGAGCTCGCTTTTCCAGGCTATACAACAGCCGACGTTTTGAAACGAGTAAAATCAGAGGAAGCAAGTGACTTATTAGCAAATGCAACACTTATTACTGTTTCGGCAGGCGCCAATGATTTACTGCGGCTAGTGCAAGTTAATCCAACTGCCGGTACATTAGCCTTTTCACAGCTACAAATCGATTATGCATTAAACATTGCCAGAAAAAATATGGAGAAGATTTTAGAAGGGTTAAAAGAGCGAGCACCTAAAGCAAAAATTTATGTAATGGGCTATTATTTTGCTTATCCAAATGTTCACCCTTCGCAAAAAGAAGGAACAAATGCACAGCTCGTTAAGCTAAATAAGATTTTACAGCAACAGGCAGAGCATGCTGGAGCAGCTTATGTAGACATATATGATGCTTTTGGGTTAAACGCTAGAAACTTTTTACCCAATATCTCTGATGTACATCCTAATTTTGAAGGCTATCGCCAAATGGCAAATGCATTTTTACATGAATATAGTGGAAGTAAAGCTCTAGCCATTTCTTCAAACGAATTGCCAAAGCTCAACCCTATTTCATTTGACCAGATTTTAGAACAACTGGTGAAGGCAGAGCAGAAACGAGAGGAAAAAGAAAAAACAACTCCTACAGCGCGTGCCCTCCCAAGTTTTAAAGGATATGCTGCTTTTATGGAGAAGGTAAGAGCTAAAGAAAATTTTTAATGTAACAGGGCATTCGATAAGGATGCTCTTTTTTATGTTGAAGATCTATCAAAATATAGGCGACGGAAAGAATCATCGAAGTGACCGATACAGCCCGAAACGATGGATACACCCTGACACGTCAGAACCCTAAGTTATGATGAGGGCCCTATTATAATTTTCAAACTAATAAAAGGAAAAACAAACAATCCAACAGCCATGATAAAATGAAATAGATAGGAGGCGCACAAAATGAAAATATTTCATACAGCAGATTGGCATTTAGGGAAGCTTGTACAAGGCGTCTACATGACCGAGGATCAACATTTTATTTTACAGCAATTTAAGCTAGCTATAGATGAAGAGAAACCAGATGTTATCGTTATAGCAGGTGATTTATATGACCGTTCGATGCCTCCGATTGAGGCAGTGAATTTACTAAATGATATTTTGGCGGAAATTGTGCTTGATAAGAAAATTCCTGTGTTAGCAGTTGCCGGGAATCACGATAGTGCAGGTCGATTAAACTTTGGAAGTAGTTTAATGAGTGATAGTGGATTACATATTAAAGGCCAGTTTACGAAAGACCATGCACCGATCGTTTTACATGATGAATATGGTGAAGTACATTTTCATCTCGTACCTTATGCAGAGCCAGCGTCAGTACGGACGATTTTAGAGGATGATTCCATTCGTTCTCATCAAGAGGCGATGGAAAAAATTATTGAATATATTGGGCAAAGTTTAGATTCTACAAAACGTAATGTTTTTGTTGGACATGCCTTTGTGACGAAGTATGGAGAAGAAGAAGCAAATACGAGTGAATCAGAGCGACCTTTATCAATAGGGGGCTCGGATTGCATAAATGCGGCATTGTTTAAGCCTTTTCATTACACGGCACTTGGACATTTGCATAAAGCGCATTTTGTGTTGAATGAAACGATTCGATATGCCGGTTCTCCATTGAAGTATTCATTATCAGAGCACCTACATGAGAAGGGCTTTTTAATAGTTGAGCTAGATGAACAGGGAGAAATAACAGTTACGAAGCGAAAGCTTATACCGAGACGAGATTTACGAGTGGTAGAGGGGATACTGGATGATTTATTGCAATTACCACCAAGTGATGATTATGTATTTGTACGTTTAACAGATACTACGCCAGTAACTTCGCCGATGGAACGTATTCGTACAGTGTTTCCTCATGCGATGCATGTTGAGCGTAAAACAATACGCCAAGAAGTAGCACAAGAAATTCAAGCGGTTGAGACAGAGAAGATAGAAGACATCGATTTATTCCGATCATTTTTTACAGATATAATAGGTATACAGCCAGATCAAGATACAGAGCGTCTATTTACAGAGATGCTGCAAGAATTATTAGATGAGGAGCGAGAAACAGTAAAATGAAGCCTTTAAAGTTAACGATTACTGCATTCGGTCCATATAAAAATACAGAGGTTATTGATTTTCAACAGCTAGGTGAACATCGTCTATTTGCGATATCTGGAAAAACAGGTGCGGGGAAAACGACGATTTTTGATGCTATATGCTATGCACTTTACGGATCGGGTAGTGGTGAAGACCGTCAAGATACGGCAATGTTACGAAGCGGGTTTGCAGATGATGATGTGTATACTGCTGTGGAACTTGTTTTTGAAATGCATGATAGAGTGTATCAAATAGTACGTCAGCCAGGTCATATTAAAGAAAAGAACAAAAGTGTTACTGGTAAGAAAATAGAGCTGGCTGAAATCAAAGGAGACACACTTGATTATAGTATTGTAGAAAAACAGCAAACACTTGAGATAGATAAAAAGCTACAGGAAATAATAGGCCTGACAAAGGATCAATTTAGTCAAATTGTTATGCTGCCACAAGGTGAATTTCGCAAACTATTAACTTCAGATTCTACGAATAAAGAAGTTATTTTGCGCAAGATTTTTAAAACAGACCGTTTTGGTGCTATGACAAAAAGACTTGATGCGAAACGAAAAGAAACAGAAAGTGATTTACTGCGCGCGAAGCAATTAAAAGAGCATCTTCTTGGCCAAATTGCGGGGGCTTTGCCACAGCGCACGTCATCTCTATTTACTTGCATTACTAATAATACCGAAAATATGCATCAGCTAAAGAAGGCTCTGGAAGAAGAGCAGACCTACTATACTGAATGTATACAATTGGAACAGCAACGTTATAAAGTAGCTTATGCGCATCATCAAAAAGAGCAAGAGTTTTATAGTATGGCGAAAACATTGATTGAGCAATTTGATGAGCAAACGAATCGCCAGAACCGTTTGCAAGCATTGCTACAAGAGCAAGGTGTATATAGCGCAAAAGAACGTGAAATTGCATTAGCAGAAAAAGCAGAACGTCTTGTTATACTTGAGCAACAATGCGTCGATTTACGTGCTGAGCAAAATCGTAAAGAACAATCCTGTCAACAAGCAGTGACAGAGCAACAAAACGCAGAAGCTCAGTTAAAAATAGCGCAAGAAAGATTTAATGTTGAAGAGGCGAAGGAACCTGAACGCCAACACGTTTTACAACGGGAGTTACAGCTCCAAGCATTATTACCAACTTTCGAGGCGTATGAGAATAATCTTCAGCAACTGCGAATAGCTGAACAATATGTTACAACAGCCAAACTAGCAGTAGACGATAATCGTAAAATTGTAGAAACAGGACAAATGCAAGTTCAGCATCTAGCAACAACAATTGAACAATATGAAAAACAACTTGAGCCATATGAAGGTTTTTTAGAACAGTTACCGAAGCTAAAAGAGCAAGTATCATACTTAGCGCAAGTTGAAAAATACACTAGAGCAGTAGAAATGGCAGAACAGGATGTAGCCACGGCTAATGTTCACTATCAAGAAAGTAAGAAAGCTCTTCAAAAGTTGGAGCAGCAATGGATTGCGAGTCAGGCAAGTATTTTAGCACAGCAGCTTAAAGATGGAGAGGCTTGCCCAGTGTGCGGTAGTACAACACATCTCGAAACACATCGTGAGCAATTAGAGATGATCGAATTAGCACAGGTGGAAGTTTTGCGAGTAAAGGCTACTAATGCTGAGCGCAAGTTTTTAGAGAAAGAAGCTTTATTGAATTCTTCAAAGCATCTTCTGCAAGAGGCATTAGAACAGTTAGAGTTGAATGAGGTTGATCAATCGAACCAAGCACAAATTGTAGCTTCCTTACAAAATATAGAGCAACAAATTACTATCTTAAAAGTAGTAAGCAATCAATTGTCTGATGTACGCATGCAACAAAAGGATCATCGTGCACGAATGGAGCAGCTACAAGAAAAGCAATTAAAGCTAGAGCAATATTTAGCTGAAAAGACGAAGGAATTGACTAAACAACAAGTAGTTGTGGAAGAGCAGCAAAAACATATTCCAGAAAATCTTACGACGCTACATGCAATGAAACAGGAAATTGCTCATATAGGTTCTCAAAAGGTTGCCTTACAAACTGCGTGGACTATTAGCCAACAAAGTTTGCAAGCTGCCAAGGAAGCAGCAAACAATGCTAGAATGACCGTCGAAATAGCGAAACAGGCTTTTGAGGAGCTAAAGCTGAAAATGGATGAAAAGCGCGAACAATTTTCAGTAAGTATGAAGGAAGCCGGCTTTGAAAGCTATGAAGAATTTGCTACTGGGAAGCGTAGCGTGTTGCAAATAGAAGCTTTACGGAAGGCATGCAGTGATTATGCTATGCAAATCCACACTTTACAGGTGCAAATTACTGAGGGAGCGAAGCACCTTAAAGGACAAGAGAAACAAGATTTAACGGCAATGGAAGAAAAGTTAGAGATGCTTCGTGTAACCTATGAGGAAGCCTTTAAAGTATTGCAGCAGATGGAAGGATTTGCGAAAGCTTGCACAGACTTTATCGAAAAAGTAGAGGAAGCGGAGCTGGAAATACGCTTACTTGAAAAAGAAGCGGGACGAGTAAAGGAACTTTATGCAATGTTAAATGGGCAAAATGTGAAAAAGCTGTCCTTTGAGCGTTATATTCAAATCAATTATTTAGATAAAATTACAGAGGCAGCAAATGTCCGGCTTTATCATTTATCCAACGGTCAATTTGAGCTACGACGTTCAGATCGTTTAGAAAAGCATGCTAAGCAAAGTGGACTTGGGCTAGATGTGTATGATGCCTATACAGACCAATTACGTGATGTAAAAACATTATCAGGGGGAGAAAAGTTTAATGCTTCTTTAAGTCTTGCCCTTGGGATGGCAGATGTCATTCAAAGCTTTCAAGGTAATATCCGTATTGAAACAATGTTTATTGATGAGGGCTTTGGTTCTCTTGATGAAGAGGCATTAAATAAGGCGATTGATACGCTTATTGATTTACAAGATTCTGGACGCATGATTGGCGTCATTTCGCACGTTGCAGAGTTAAAAGCTACAATGCCTGCAGTGTTGCACGTTGAAAAAACAATGAATGGTCACAGTCAAACATATTTTGAAGTGAAATAAAAAAGAGGCGTATTTCCGATGTGTGGAAATACGCCTTTTTATTACTTTTTATTTACGTAAGGATATGTTCCTTTTTTTGCAGCGATTACTTTTTTAACAATTGGAATAACGATTGGTGCTAATTTAACGGCGGTTTTGACAACTTTAGATACTTTCAAAAAATAACAGCTCCTTTTAGTACTCTCTGTTCAAGGTTGAAATGAAACTTATCGGATAACGCGAACTGCTTGAATAATATTCCAAATGACAATTCCGATTGAAACAAGAATGTAAATCAAAAATGAAACTAACCAAATGATAAGAAAAGAACTACTACCTGAATCTGGTTCAAAAGTGTTGAATGATAAAGTTGAGAAAATAAAGACTGCAAAAAATATTATTCCAAATACGACTGGGATTAAATGTGATATTAATGCTCGAAGAGAATGACTCTTTACGTCGTTATCTTTTGAAACAAAGTAAACGACTGATGGCACAATAAAGGGTGCAAAAAAGATACTGAGATAACTAAAGGCAGATAAAATTTTTTGGTTCTCCATAGTTGTACCTCCTTTTTAAATATTTACGCATGAAAAACAGTAAAGTTTCAAAAAAAATTAATGTGGAAGAGGTTGTAATCGTTACAGTGTTTGCGTACAATGAGGTTGTTCAACTAAATTAAGATGTAACGACCACAAGGGGAGCTGATGATGTCAGCTGAGACTGGGCACGTAATGCCTTAACTCTTTGAACCTGTAAGTTAACGCTTGCGTAGGGATGTGGATAGAAACCGACACTTTTACGATGTGAGGCTCTGTCCTGGCATCGTTTTTTTATCTTTATTGATGCTAGATAGGGACATATTTGCCAACTGATTTCTATTCCTGCTCTTGTATCCTACATCGGAACAAAGGAGAGAATAATTATGGACAATAAAAAACTATTAATGCTTGTGGAAATTGCGATATTCGCAGCGATTGGCCTTGTGCTTGACCAGGTTTCCTTTAAAGTATGGGCACAAGGAGGCTCTGTTAGTCTCGTAATGGTGCCAATAATGTTAATAGCATTTCGCTGGGGCCTTATTCCAGGCATGGTAACGGGTTTACTTATTGGTGTTATGCAAACAATGTTTGGCGCCTATATTATACATTGGCTTCAAGGAACACTTGATTATGGTGTTGCCTTTACGGTAGTAGGCTTAGCGGCCGTAGTGCGTGGGCCAGTGCTTGAGGCAGCAAAAGATTTAAACAAAAAGAAAATGGCGCTTTATATTATTGTAGGAACGGTATTAGCGGGCTTTTTACGTTATGCAGCACATACCATTGGAGGCGCTGTATTTTTCGCAGAGTATGCTGGCGATCAAAATGCATGGGTTTATTCAATCATCTATAATGGAACATATATGCTACCAGCAACGATTTTAACAGCGATTGTCGGTGTTTTGTTATTTACGGCAGCACCTCAATTAATGCAACGAAAATCATAATGATTATGCCCTTCACATGAGTGAAGGGTTTTTATTTTTAGGCTGTTAAAGATTGTTGCTATCAAAACATAAAGACAGATTAAATTTAGATACTGTGCAGTAATCAAGTTTCCCTTCCTAAGCAATTTCTCCATAGCTTTCAATTATGACAAAAATTGCATTATTGAATAATCAATGGTAATAATAGTTGAATGATGGTATATTATATAAATCTTTTGCCGATTTTACGAAAGGGAGCGCGTTAATGAATAAAACACTTGAAAATTTACAAAAAGAAATTATATTTGAAGCAAAAAAAGGATACCCCATTTTGCTTTCTGGCGCCGTTGTCTTTTTAATTTTCGCCTTTATGCCCTTAGTTTTCCCAATAGAAGCTATACGTTTAATTTGGATATTTGGCTTAGGTGTCATCTTTCCTATTGGGATTGTCATTAGTAAAATTCTGGGTGTTAATTTACTCTCTACTGACAACCCTTTAGGTACTTTAAGTGGAATAGTAGCAGCTCCTCAAGCTTTTTATATACCTGTATTTATAATTGTGTATATGAAAATACCTGAATACCTGCCCTTCACAATTGGCCTACTAGCAGGCTCTCATTTTCTGCCTTACATATGGATTTATAAAAGCAAAGCATATTTATTTGTTACTTTAGGAATCTGTCTTTCTGCTCTAATTTTAGGTGGCTTCTTTGTTGGTCAAGCTTTCACTCTAGTACCTTTAGCAATGTCTATTGTTTATGGAGTTGGTGCTCTTTTAATTCTAAGAGAACTCAAAGTCAGTCATGTTTAAGCACCTATTGTCAGTTGAATAACAGTAAACCACTGAATCTTTTTAAAAAGCATCTGAAATAAAGGTGCTTTTTGTCTTTTCTAATGCTGCAACTGTGAAATAGTTAGATTCAGTTAGCGGAAAATAAAAAAGCAGAGTTAAGCGAAGCGCCAGCAACAAAGCGCCCAGCCGGAACGGAAATCAATCTCACGTTATGGAGATAAGCCTGTTTTCAGCACTTTATAATTTAAGATGGCATATAATATTTAAAGCGTTTAGCGTTTTAAGCATAGAAAGTTATGTTATATTAAATAGTAGATATTAGATGAAAGGGACGTTAAAAATGATTGTAAAAACGCAAGAAGAAATTGAAGCCTTTAAAAAAATTGGCCGTATTTGTGCTGAAATTCGTGAAGCAATGAAGGCTGCTACAAAACCAGGTGTAACAACACTAGAACTAGATGAAATTGCAGGCCGTATGTTTGCTGAGGCTGGAGCAGTTTCTGGACCTAAAGGGGAGTATGATTTCCCAGGATACACATGTATTAGTGTTAATGAGGAAGTCGCACATGGTATTCCAGGTGAACGTGTGATTAAAGAAGGAGATATCGTCAATATAGATGTATCTGGTTCATTAAACGGCTATTTTGCTGATACAGGCATTTCATTTGTAGTTGGTGAAGGTTATGAGGATAAAGAAAAGTTGTGTCGCGTAGCCAAAAGTGCTTTTGATCGTGCGATGACAAAAGTAAAAGCTGGATCAAAATTAAACCAAATCGGAAAAGCTGTTGAGCGTGAAGCATATGCTAATGATTTAACAGTGATTATGAACCTAACAGGACATGGTTTAGGTCGTTCTTTACATGATGAGCCAAACCATATTTTAAACTATTATGATGCATGGGATTCTACAATTATGAAAGAGGGTATGGTTCTTGCAGTTGAGCCATTTATCTCAGCGAAAGCGGAGCATATTGTGGAGTCTGGTGATGGCTGGACATTCGTTACACCAGACAAATCATTAGTTGCTCAAATCGAGCATTCAATTATCGTTACAAAAGACAAACCAATTATTTTAACTTCACTTGATGAACAATAAAAAAGCTAAAATCCTGCTACCAACTTATTTTTGGTGGGCAGGATTTTTTTTAATAAATAATATACCGACAAGTAGCACCCCACATAAAAACAAGGCTGCCGTTGACACAAGTAGCTCATCAAAACCATTATGTAATACGACCCCTATATAGGACCAGATAAATACACTTGGATAGATAATATCAAAATAATGGAATCGAATATGTAGTGCTATTGCAACCCCAAGTGTCAGTAAAATAACTGCCCACAGTGGATCACTAAGTCCAAAACCATTCCATTGGTAGGATGTTAGCGTGAAGCTTACATTTGTCATCAGGCTGAATGTAACCCATGCGAAGTAAATAGAGAAGGGTAAACGACCTGTAAGTGAGTTATTGCTGAAAGGGTACGTTTTGTACAACTTTGATAAATACAGTACTAAAATAAACGTACTGACGATTGACATGATAAATAATTCGTGATGCCAAACAACAATTGCTAGCGCCTGCATGATACATATGCTACTAAAGAGAACAGTCTGTTTAATAGATGTCTTTTTTAGATTCATGACTAACCAATAACCAAGTAACATGTAAACCACAATCCAAATCACATAACTAACATTAAACGGTGCAAATATTACTGGAAAACGATTTGAAATCTCTAAGGAAGATTGACCGTTTATTTTCATGAAATAGGATGAAAAGGTTAGGATAAGTGAGACAATGTAAGTGATTGTCATCAAAAAAAATCGAGGCATGTTTTCCTCTCCCTTCGTGTTAAATTGTATAGGGAAAAGACAAATAAGTATAGGACTGTAACGTACTATTTTCATTATAACGGAAATTTCCAACAATGTATCGTGTTGTTTCGCTAAAATTATCTACAATTTACCATTTAAATAGGCGTTCATATATTTCTTTAGTACAATAGAAGTATACAAATGTAAGGAGTGAAGTTTTAATGACTCAAAATTTAAATGATCTAGATCTAACAGTTAATCTAGATAAGAAAATGTATAAAAAGAAATTAAAAGTACTCCAGTATGAAATGTTAAATGCTCAACAGTTTTTATTAAACAATAAAATAGGGTTAATTTTAGTATTTGAAGGTATGGATGCCGCTGGTAAGGGGGGCGCTATTAAGCGTCTAATTGAACGTGTTGATCCACGTGGTTATGTCGTACACCCGATTTCAGCGCCTCAGCCCCATGAACTACGCTACAATTATTTACAACGCTTTTGGAGAAAGCTGCCACAGCATGGACAAATCGCAATTTTTGATCGCTCTTGGTATGGTCGTGTATTAGTTGAGCGTATTGAAGGATTTGCAACAAATGAAGAGTGGTCTCGTGCATACGGAGAAATGAATAATTTTGAAAAGATTTTAACGGCAGGAGATTATATTGTCATTAAGTTTTGGCTTCAAGTATCAGATGAGGAGCAACTTAAACGTTTTAAAGAACGTGAGCAGGATCCATATAAGTCTTGGAAGCTAACAGATGAAGACTGGCGAAATCGTGAAAAAACACCACTGTATATAGAAGCTGCAAATGAAATGTTTGAGAAGACTGATAAGAAAAATGCTCCATGGGTTCTAATATCAGGAGACGATAAAAAGTATGCTCGTGTACAGGTACTGCAAGAGACACTAGCACATATCGAACGTGAAGCAAAAAAACGTGGCCTTCATTTAACGAATGTCTTAGACAAAACGCATTTAGAAGATGCTGAATCGTCTAGCCTTGAATTGCTAGAAGAGAAGCCTAAAAAACAAAAACAAAAAGTGAAATAATGTTATTGATGCTGTAACAACAAGACGAGATGTTTTAGTTGTAGCAGCATCTTTTTTTACATACAATAAAATAAAACTTCAATTCGGTGGGTGTTTACCCACAAATTGTTAGTGAGCATAATAGTCAGCTAATCGTCGACTATGTTGATTGAAAATCAATTTAAAACAGGGAACGACAGTTACTGACCTTTAAAGTGAGATGCAGTGAAACTTCAGGCTATTAGGGTTAGATCCATTGAAAATGAATGCAGGCTTTAAACAATTATCGGAAGGTTAGTGTGGAGAAATGGTGCTTAAAATTTGGAGACTATTGAGGAAAAAGGGTGAAAATGTGGTATCAATTCAGGGGGATAAATGCTACATTCGCACATTTTACGAAAAAGATGCACAAAGTTTAACTGATCTCGTAAGCCGCAATAAATATTTTTGGTCTACATACGAACCGTTACAACGACCTGAATATTATACAATTAATGCTCAATATAAAAAAATTCAAGAAAGCTTATACTTAATGGACTCAAAGAGGGAGTTTACTTTCGGTATCTTTGAGCCGGGTACAAATAATCTAATAGGACATATTGCTCTTTATGCAGTAAAACGTTTACCGTATTCCAGTGCATTTGTTGGCTATGCGATGGATGAAATTTATGTGGGGAAAGGGATCGTAACAGAAGCGGTTAATATGGTTGTGCAATTTGCGTTCGAGCAAGTAGGCTTACATCGTGTAGAGGCTTATGTTTCAACACAAAATAATCCTTCTATCCGTGTTTTAGAAAAGTCTGGGTTTCAGCAAGAAGGCCTCTTGAGAGAGCTGCTGTACATTAATGGCAAATGGGTGGATCATTACATGTATGCACGTTTAGAGAACGAATAAAAAGAAGCGTCTAACTTTCAAGTCATGAAGGATAGACGCTTCTTATCTTTACTATTGTTTGCTACCGTCTATGATTAAGTCAAGGCGACCTGTATTTGGATCAACTACTAATCCATGAACGGGCACATCTTTCACCATTAACGGGTGATTGCGAATTGTATCTACGCTTTTCTTAACACTTGTTGCTACGTCGCCAAAGCCACGTAAAAACTCTTTTAAATCAAGACCTGAATTTTCTACCGTTTTGATAGTTTCAGGGTTAATTCCTCTAGCAACCATTTTACTTAGCATTGCTTCTGGGTCAATTGCGCTCATACCGCAGTCGTAATGTCCAACAACATACACTTCATCTGCTTGTAGTTCATAAACAGCTACAAGTAAACTACGCATAATTGCACCAAAAGGGTGACTAACTAATGCCCCAGCACTTTTAACGATTTTTACATCGCCATTACGTAAATTCATAGCTTTAGGTAACAGCTCTACAAGTCGAGTATCCATACACGATAACACAACGATGCGTTTATCAGGATACTTTGTTGTAATAAAAGGCTCATACTTTTTTTCTTGAACGAAATCTTCATTAAATTTAAGAATATCTTGTAACATTGTCATGAAAGATTGCTCCCTTCCCTACAGAAATATTTTAGAGCAAAATGATCAATATGCAAATAATAATGACAATATTCACGCAATTTTTTTAAGAAAAAAAGAAGTTTAGTAATCTTTTAGCGAAATGAAATAAGTAAAAAAATAAAAAACAGCTACGTTATGTAGCTGTTTTTTATAGATAGATTAGAATTTTTCACTTGGTTTTGGATCTATAGTTACTGAAGACTTAGTATCTAAACCAACTTGTAGGTAGTGAATGAAGAATCCCGTAGAAATTAGTAAAACGGCTGAAAAGCCTAGTACAGTCGTAATGAACATAATAAAAGCTCCTCTCTACTGAAATAATCTACAATAATATCTAAAGTAATTATACAATAGGTTGCTAGGAAAATCTAAGGAGAATTTATGACATCCATAAGATACCTAGTCTGGACTAAGATTAGTAGGTATAAAATACTTAAAATGCCTAGTTTTTATTACAAAGAACAGATTCTTTTTTACCTATCCGCAGTAATGTTATTTATATTCATTTACCTCAAGATTGATCGTAAAGTCATGCGTCAAGCTTTGATTTAGCTCATTCTTCAATAGCTCTCCAAACGACATTCTCTTTCTACCCTCCATACGAAAATAATAGGCAGCATTCTCTGTAGCAAGACAGTGAAATAGGTAATTCCGTACCTTTAGGTGGTGAAAAAAGTTTTTTGCCCAAGCATAAAGCCGAATCCATACGCAATTATGCCGAGGTATAATTGATTAAATAGAGGAAAAAAATAAATGATTCTTTAGAAGCACTTTAATTGTGAGAGTGAAAAAAAGTATCGTCTGACACATCAATAAACAGTTGTTTTACACTATTTTCTTATAAAATTTTAGTAATTATCTGAAGTGGTTTTTGATTGTCCGTCGAATAGCTTATATAGTGAAATTGATATTTTTAGGTATTTACTCCTTCTTTTACGACTCGTTCAGCAAATTTTAATAGTTTTGTGTTGAAGGTTAATAACAAATTCTTAAGTGATTTCAAATAAAGACAATTTAATGTATTATTCTTAATTCGATATAATCAAATATGGTCGGAAAGTGAATAAAAAGTATTTATTACATCGAAAAAAATGTGAAATACATTTATACTATATTAAAATTATGGAAAAAAAGACGAAATAAAGCTTAATAGGAGATTTGGAGGTTCTAGAATGGATATATCGTCGATTGTAGGGTTAATACTTGCGCTAGTAGCGCTATTAACAGGAATGGTGCTAAAGGGTGTAAGTTTAAGTGCGTTTTATAACCCAGCTGCCATTCTAATTATCATCTTCGGTACAATTTCCGCAGTAACAATTGCCTTCCCAATGAAGGAGTTAAAGCGTGTACCAAAGCTATTTAAAATTCTTTTTAAAGAAACAAAATTAGCGGATGATATTGAGATTATTAAGATGTTTTCACAATGGGCTGATTTAGCTCGCCGTGAAGGTCTACTAGCGCTTGAAAGTAAAGCTTCAGAAATAGAAGACCCATTTTTGAAAAACGGACTTACGTTAGCAATTGATGGTCAAAATGCGGATTATATTCGTGACGTCCTAACAGAAGAAGTCGAAGCAATGGAAGAACGTCATGCTAGTGGTTCTGCAATCTTTACACAAGCTGGTACATATGCCCCGACTTTAGGGGTACTCGGTGCGGTAGTAGGTTTAATCGCTGCGTTAGCAGATATGAATGACATAGAAAAGCTAGGACATGCTATTTCAGCTGCTTTTATGGCTACATTACTAGGTATTTTTACAGGTTATGTTTTATGGCATCCATTTGCGAATAAATTAAAACGTAAATCTGCTATCGAAGTTAAGCAAAAAAGAATGATGATTGAAGGCATCCTTTCTGTCTTAGAAGGGGAGGCGCCACGTGTTATCGAACAAAAATTATCTTCTTACTTAACAATGGAAGAACGTCGTCAAATTTCTGATGAAAGCGGGGCGGGCGGCCTTGGCAAAGAAAGCTAAGAAAAAAAAGCATGATGAGCATATCGATGAGTCTTGGTTAGTTCCGTATGCAGATATTTTAACGCTGCTATTAGCAGTATTTATCATATTATTTGCATCAAGTTCAGTAGACCAAGAAAAACTAGAGAGAATGTCAGCTGTGTTTAATCAAGTATTTGATGGTGGTACAGGCTTTTTAGAGCAGCCTGCACCGATAGAAAGTCCAAATGCAGAAAGTGACAAAACACCACAACAAGCGCAAAACTCCGCGTATTTAAAGGATCAGAAGGAGTTAGCTGAAATTAAAGATAACGTTGATAATTTTATCGCAGTTAATGAGATGGAAGGTCAATTTGCAACAGCGATGACTGATGAGGGTTTACTTGTAACAATTCGTGATAGTATTTTGTTTGATCCAGGGAAAGCAGAGATTAAACCAGAATATAATTCGATAGCTAAAGAACTTTCAGATGTATTAGTATCTAATCCACCGCGTAGTATTGTGATTACGGGCCATACGGATAATGTTCCAGCTGGTCCTAACTTCACTTCTAACTTACAACTCTCAGTATTGCGTGCAGTGAACTTCGCAGAAATTTTAATAAACAGTAACTCGGAGTTAAATCGTCGAAACTTTAGTGCACAAGGTTTCGGTGAGAACCGTGCCATTGCACCAAATGATTCTGCAGAAGGACGTTCTAAAAACCGTCGTGTAGAAGTCTTAATACAACCTCTTGTCACTGAGGATGGTACTGCTGCAAAAAAAGCAAAATAGAAAAAAGCTATTAGTAACAGGCTTTGATGCCTTATTGCTAATAGCTTTTTATTTACAAAATCCTATTTATTTGCGCAAAGCGCCTAATTCAGCAACGATAGCCTGCATTTCGCTCGGACTAAATGTATCACGCTTCATGACCATTTCGTATAAATAAACAAGATCTTCGTAATCAGCTTCATTGAAATTTTCCGATTTCATTGCATCGACATTCACCATACGAAGCTTTTCTTTCATTTGATCAACCATATAAATAACGTTCTCTTTTGACGGTACTGATAAATCCATTATTTAAACCTACCTTTCATCATCCTCGGAAATATCATTTCATTGAATAAAAAAAATGTCAACACTGATTTGGGCATTGCTTTAAAAATAGACTGTTATTGGGTAGAATAAGGGCAGTAAGAAGTTAAAGCCTCTGGACGGCAAGTATGTCGAGGCGTATTTAATTTATTATTCTAACACATTTAAAACAGGGGGTATTTAATATGGGACGAAGTAAATTATTAGCATCCATCGTAGTTGGTGCTGCAGTTGGTGCTGCGTTAAGCATGTTAGACCGTACAACGCGTGAAAAAACAATAGCTACAACGAAACAGATGAAAGAAGCAATCACGTATTATGCAGCCAATCGAGAGGAATTACAAGTGCTAGTTGAGGAAAAAGTATTGGCCGCAAAAGTGCTATGTGAAGGTGTGTCAGAAAATGTAAATTCGATTGCTGATAAAGTGGATGAATTTAAAGAATTACCTTCCACAATCGAAAGCATGATTAATGATACAAAAGCAGCCTTTGCTTTACCTGATAAAGAATAGTTGTTCGTACAGGAGGAAATTTGTATGAAAAAGAAAAAAGCATCGATACGTACAGCTGTTGGTGTGGTGAAATCATTTGTCTCACCAGACGAAGACACTGTAGATGTAATGACATCGAGAGGCTTTATGCAAGATTTAATTCTCCGCTTTCAACGAGTGGAAATATCAGCTCTTGCCGCAGAATTGGCTTATTTCTTTTTACTATCTTTTTTCCCGCTATTAATTTTTTTAGTTACATTACTACCGTATTTGAATTTAGAGACGACGCAAGTGTATTCCTTTCTGGTGAATGTTATGCCGGACGAGGTATATAGGCTTATTGAAAATACATTAAATGAAATTTTAACAAGTCGTAATAGTAGTCTATTATCCATCGGGGTGCTTGGAACAATTTGGTCTGCATCTAAAGGGATTAATGCGTTGATTAGAGCCTTGAATAAGGCCTACGATACAGAAAATAGGGGGAGTATATTAGAACGAGGGTTATCCCTTATTTTCACTATAGCATTTGTCGTTGTTTTTGCTGTCGCACTACTTTTACCGGTTTTTGGGCAACAAGTGGGGCATTTCTTATTTTCGATTGTTGGCATTGAGGAGCAATTTGAAATTATCTGGCATAGAATGCGCTGGTGGATACCACCTTTACTTATTTTTATCGTATTAATAGGGGTCTATAGATTTATTCCGAATACAAATCCACGTTTGAAATTAATGAGTGTTTGGCCGGGTGCATTGTTTTCGACTTTGGGCTGGCTGGCAGTTACGTTCGCTTTCTCCTTTTATATTAATAATTTTGCGAATTATTCCGCTACATATGGCAGTATTGGGGGCGTAGTTATTTTAATGCTTTGGCTATATTTCACGGGGATTATTGTGATTTCTGGTGGCGTTTTAAATGCGACGATGCAGAAAAAAACATTGCAAAAAGAACTTGTGATGCAGGAGACTTTAACAAATAGTTAGAAATATTAAAAAGGACAGCCTCGAAATCACGTTTTGTGATACGAGGCTGTTTGTTTTAGACGTTTTTATTCAGCATACGTAAGCCGTTTAAAATAACTAAAATGGTGCTACCTTCATGACCGATTACACCTAGGGGTAAATCGACGACTTGTAAAAAGTTTGAGGTAATTAATAAAACGATAACGCCGATTGAGAAGAAGATGTTTTGTTTGACGATCCGTTGCATTTTGCGTGATAAGCGTACGGCATAGGCAATTTTTGATAAGTCATTTTTCATTAAAACGACATCAGCTGTTTCTAAAGCAACATCTGTTCCTTCTCCCATAGCGATTCCGGTAGTGGCGGTTGCTAATGCGGGTGCATCATTAATGCCGTCACCGACCATGCCCACAAATTTATGTTCAGAAAGAAGTCGTTTCATCTCAGTCACTTTTGTTTCAGGGAGACACTCTGCGACGTATTCTGTCACACCTGCTTCCTTGGCAATTACCTTTGCTGTCTTCTCATTGTCGCCCGTTAGCATGACAACATTAATACCTAGTTCTTTTAGTAATGAAACTGCTTTTTTTGCTTCGTTTCGCACGGTATCCTTTAAGGCTGCCAATGCAACGATGCCATCTTTGTCACGAATGAAAATAACCGTTTTTCCTTCTGAAGCGAGTTTTTCTGCTACGCCATTTGCAAATTTATTTGCCTCATCTACACCAACAAAATCTGGTTTACCAACAAGGTACTCGACCTCATTAACGTAACCTTTAATACCCCAACCTGGAATATCTTTAATAGTGGTCTGAGGAAATTGTATGATCCCTTCTTTTCTTGCGAATAAAGTAATTGCTTGAGCAAGTGGATGGTTCGATTGAGCTTCAATACCCGCAAGGATGGACATTGTATTTTTACGGTCTGATCCTTCGCGAACAATGAAATCAGTAACGGTTGGTTTACCTTGTGTTAAAGTGCCTGTTTTATCTACTGCAAGTGCACGCAATGCACCTAGGTGCTCTAAGTGTAAGCCTCCTTTGAATAGCACACCATGTTTTGCACCATTTGAAATGGCAGCAAGTGTTGCTGGCATAATAGATGCAACAAGTGCGCACGGAGAAGCAACTACTAGGAGTACCATTGCTCGATAGAATGTTGTCGTCCAGTCCCAACCTAGTACAAAGTGAGGTAGAAACATCATGAGGGCAACGGCAAGTAGCACGAATTTCACATAAGTACCTTCGAATTTTTCTATAAACTGTTGTGATGGAGATTTTTCACTCTGAGCACTTTGTACAAGTTGAATAATTTTTTGGAATAGTGTTTCAGAATTTGGTTTTGTCATTTCCATTGTAATGGCACCATTTAAGTTCACTGTTCCTGCAAATAACTCGTCGCCTTCCTGTTTTGCTACTGGAAGTGGTTCGCCGCTAATTGCAGATTCATCGATAGAAGACTGCCCTTTAAAGATTACACCGTCTGCCGGTACACGTTCACCGGGCTTAATAAGTAGGTGATCACCAATTTGTAGAGTTGATACAGCAACTTTCATTGGTTCAAAACCACCACGAACAAGCCATGCCTCTTCGGGTTGTAAATTCATGAGTGCAGAAATTTCACGGTGACTTTTGTTCATTGCGTATGTTTCAAGAGCACCACTCACAGCAAAGATGAAGATTAGAATAGCACCCTCCGTCCAATAACCTATTGCTGCTGAACCAAGCGCGGCTAATACCATCAATAGTTCAACGTTAAGCGCCTTATTCTCAATGGTTTCTTCAATACCTTCTTTTGCTTTAGCAAATCCACCAACGCAAAATGCAATAATATATAAAAGAATAGAAGCTGTTGTTTGCTCGCTAGTATCTAAACGCCATGCAAGCAAAATAAACAAACCTGCTATAAGGGCGGCGATTAATTCAGCATGTTCTTTTGTTTTCTCAATTAAACTAATGTTTTCTCGATTAGTATACTCCATTTTTATCCCTCCTGATAATGAAAATCAATATCAAAATCTATATAAATCAATGATTATAAACTTTTTCTAATTGAAAATAGATTTCAATTAACTTCTTTCTAATTTAGAATTATTATAACAAAGGAATTTGGAAAAAGAAAGTGTGAAATTAGAAAGGACTTTAACTTTTTTCAGCAGGCCTAAGCACGAAGTCGATTTTAAACGCAATTATGCCGAGGTATAATTGATAGAAAGTGGAATATAAGTGGAATTAGATGGAGTTTGGGGTGATTGTGAGGCTTTTTGAAATGTTTTTGAACAAATGAAAAGCACAGATATTCATAGGAATATTCTGTGCTTTTCAAATTTGTGTAGTAAAAATGGCTTAACTTCTGAAAGAAATTGCTTCTTTATTAGAATACTCGTTCTGAGTGAAGAGCAAGTTTTTCTAGAGATGATTTATCTACATCTGCGTGTAGTGAGTTACCGTGAGAGTCCATTGTTACAACAGCTGTGAACTTCTCAACGTTTAAGTGCCACATCGCTTCTGGAATACCGAATTCCATTAGGTCAACACCGTCAACACCTTTAATGCAGTCTGCGTAGTATTGTGCAGCACCACCGATTGCATTTAAGTAAACGCCACCGTGTTCTTCTAATGCAGCAAGTGTTTTTGGTCCCATACCGCCTTTACCGATTACAGCGCGGATACCGAATTTTTTCATGATGTCACCTTGATATGGCTCCTCACGAATAGAAGTAGTTGGACCAGCTGCTTTTACTGTCCAGTTACCTTCTTCGTCTTTTGCCATTACAGGGCCACAGTGATAAATAACTTGTCCATTAAGATCAACTGGAGCATCGTGGCTCATTAAATGATGGTGAATTGCGTCACGGCCTGTATACATACGACCAGTGATTGATACAACGTCACCAACTTTTAGAGAGCGAATTTGTTCTTCAGAAATAGGAGCAGTAAGTTCCACTACATCTGTAGTAGTATCTTCTGTTGTTGCTGCAACTTCATCTTCTTTAAATGTAATTTTTTCGCCTTCTTGATAATGCCAGTTAATAATTTCGCCAGTTTGAGGATTGATGTCCACAGCCATACGACGGTATGCCCAGCAGTTATAAGCTACTGATACGTAGAATGAAGCAGGGATACGGTGCATAACACCAATTTTACAACCAAGTAATGTTGCTTCACCACCGAAGCCCATTGTACCGATTCCAAATGTATTAGCAGTTTTCACTACATACTCTTCTAACTTAGCAAGTTCAGCATTTGGATTTGTATCTTCCACATGACGGAATAATTGTTCTTTCGCTAAGTCGTAACCAGAAGAGCGGTCGCCACCGATACCTACACCGATGAAACCAGCTGAACAGCCTTGACCTTGCGCTTGGTATACTGAGTGAAGGATACATTTACGGATACCATCTAAATCACGACCAGCGCGGCCAAGACCTTCAACCTCACAAGGTAGGCTATACTGAATGTTTTTATTTTCACAGCCGCCACCTTTAAGGATTAATTTAATTGTGATATAGTCTTTTTCCCATTGTTCGAATTTCATAACAGGTAGACCGTCACCTAGGTTATTACCGCTGTTAGCACCTGTTAATGAATCAACCGCATTTGGACGCAATTTTGCATCTGCAGAAGTATCGACAATAGCTTTTTTAATAGCTGCTTTAATTTCTAATTGGTTTACACCAATAGGAGTATAGATTTTGAATGTTGGTAGACCAGTATCTTGACAGATTGGCGATACATTATCTTCTGCCATAATAATATTATTTGAGATTGTGTCTAAGCTCATTGCCGCACGAGTACCTGAATTCTCAGCTTCTTTAGCTTTCTTAATAGCACGACGTACGTCTTTTGGTAGATCCGTAGACGTTTCAGTAATTAAATCATAAAGACTTTTCTCCAAAGTTTGGATATTCATTTAGTATTGCCCCCCATAAAAATTTGATTATTCCCACGTAATATTATACTCTTTTCAACTAATGAAAAAAAGAGTTCAACTCATTGTGGTCGGAATTAAAGGCCTATTCTCAAAAAGAGGAAATATAAATGTGAAATTATGTTAATCAATTTATTGTTAAGGTTGTAATAAGATAATTGCAGCAGGGTAATAAATAATATCTTAAGAGGAATATAGTAGGAATCGAAGTCGTTTTCCCGAGAAGCAGATGGATTTAAGAACTGGTAAGATAAAACTTCCGAGAAGCACTTGATTTATGGACTTATTTGATTATACCTACCGCTGAACGGAAGTTTCTTGCCTTATTCATAAGCTATCGATTCATCATAATTAAGATTGTTAAAACGGAACGTTTGTTCTATAATTAATGTGAATTTACTTTAGGAGGTAATAGAATGAAGTTACTTAATTTACCTGAAGCATTTGAACAAAATAGGACTGTAATAGAGGATACGATACAGCCGACTGTATTGATTGAAACGGAAGTACGAAAAACTTCTTTATTTGAAAGTAAGTTTGCTGGCGATCCGTATTTTCCACTGTCAATGGAGTATCCGAAAAGTCCAGAAGGGCAACCATTAAAATTACTAGCTCAAATTAATTTTGCAGATGTTCCGAAGTATTTACCAAACTTCCCTAAAGAGGGAATCTTGCAGTTTTATATTGATGGCTACGATGATGTACTTGGGATGGATTTTGACAATGGTCAAAATCATGAGGGCTTCCGCGTTGTTTTTCACGAACATATTGTTAGTGATGAGTCACAGTTAGTACAAGATTTCTCGTTTGTTGAAGCGAACGAAGAAGAATTATACTTTCCTGTGGAAAAAGAGATGGCATTGTCCTTTGGAACAGGCTATGAACCATTATCAGCAAATGACTTTAGAAGTGAAAAAACATATGCGAAGATCCTTGTTGCTATAGAAGACGATGATCAATTAGTAGACTCATTTTATGAAACATTAAATAGTACAGGTCATAAAATCGGGGGATACCCATTCTTTACTCAAGAAGATCCAAGAGCTTATGGTGACTATACAGATTCAACAATTTTGTTGCTTCAAATTGACAGTGTAGGTGATCATATTCTGTGGGGGGATGTCGGGGTCGGCAACTTTTTCATCACAGAGGATGAACTAAAACGTAAAGATTTTAGTAAAGTTCTATATAATTGGGATTGCTATTAATTTAAATAAAAAGCAAGTGGATGCGTTTCCACTTGCTTTTTATCAGTTATTGTTCACGAGCATTAAATTGCTCCATTTTGTCCTCTAAATCATCCATCATTTGAATTAAACGATCAATATCCTCTAATTCAGTTGTTTCAGGATCGATGGCATCTAAAACTTCTAAAAACATTTCAAGACGCTCTTTTAAGTAATTCATTTGCTGTTTTTTATCAGTGATTGGATTTGACATACGTACACCTCATTTCGTCCCCTCCATCTTAGCTGATTCGGGACTAAATTTCAATGTTTAGGTAAACACCTAGGACTTAGCGATTATTTTAAAAAAATAATAGACGGAATATTTACAATATTGAGGGCGTGTGTTAAATTAATATTAAGAAAAAGCAAAGGAGCTGATTTAAAAAATCTAAAAAGACTCTAACTCGAAAAGGAGGGAGTTTAAACAAGTACTCGGCCAATATAAAAGCCGAAATTCGTGTTTATACAATTAAATGGAGATAAGTGTTAGTTAGGCCTTAGCGTAAAATCACATGTGGTGAGCGCTAAGGCTTTTTTGTATGCTGTTCTTTGGAATAATGATTGGATGTTGGAGGAAAAGATGACGTACTTCTCAGATTACAGCAAAAAAAGATTTGCCGTTCTAGTGTTGATTGTATCTATTTCAGGCTTTTCACAAGGGATGCTTTTACCGTTAATTTCAATTATTTTCGAACGTGATGGGGTATCCTCCGCGTTGAACGGATTGAATGCAACAGGTCTATACATAGGAACTTTATTAATCTCACCATTTATCGAGCAGCCATTACGAAAATGGGGCTATAAACCGATTATATTAATTGGCGGTGCATTTGTGTTTGTTTCACTGCTAATATTTCCTTTATGGAAAAGTGTGACTTTTTGGTTTGTCCTACGCTTACTCATTGGAGTAGGAGACCATGCATTACACTTTGCGACACAAACGTGGATTACAAGCACCACAGATCATAAAAGCTTAGGAAAGGGTATGGCCATTTACGGCCTGTCCTTTAGTACAGGTTTCGCAGTTGGACCTTTAATGGTGAAACTTATACAAGTTGCAGAAGCATTACCGTTTATTGTGTCCTCTGCTATGTGTTTATTTGCATGGGCTTTTGTATTCCTTTTACATAATGAAAAACCAGAGCGTTTAACGGGAGACTTACATGCAAGAGGCTGGCATCGTTATAAAATAGCCATTGCATTTGGATGGATTGCATTTTTAGGGCCATTCACTTATGGATTTTTAGAATCTGCTTTAAATGCTTTGTTCCCGGTCTATGCTTTACGTAAAGATTTTGACGTCAATATGATTCCTATTATGTTATCAGTCTTTACATTTGGCGGAATATTAACGCAGGTGCCGCTTGGTGCAGTAGCGGATAAAATAGGACGACGTTATGTCCTGATGATTGGGTCATTTGGAGGGGCTATTATTTTTGGGATTGCCAGTTTTTTAGAGTATTCTCAAATGGCAGTAGCCGTAGCATTTTTCTTTACAGGTACATTAGTCGGTTCGATGTTTTCATTAGGTATTACTTATATGGCAGACCTAACACCAAAAGAGCTTCTACCAACAGGAAATCTGCTTTGTGGCATTGCCCTTAGTATCGGTAGCTTAACAGGGCCATTTTTAGGCGGCATTTATTTAGAATATGTAAATTATAGCTTCCTTTTATTAGTGGCGATGCTTTTGCTAATTATAGCTATTATTTTGTTAGTATTTGGACGAAATAAAAATAAGCGAATAGTGTCGATGTAATGTCTTTTTGAAATCATCCTTGAAGCGGAAAGAAGAGAGTCAGTCAAATAGTTCGGGTAGAGGAAGTAACAGCTCGAGTAAATTGCTAGCTTGGAAGCTTTTGCGCTATGTATAATTTTGGGCAAAATAAAAGAGCGGGGCTCATCTTCCCGCTCATAAAACAAAAAACGCCCAGCAAATCCGTGCTGTTATGGCGTTCTTTGCGTGACAAGGATGTTCCGTCCAAGTCACATAGGTTTGGCACCTAGAATGATATTATACAGACAAGCAAACATAAAATCAAATAAAATTTGCTGACAAGTAATATTTGGACTTTGATGTCTATCGCTATATAATAGAAGAACTTTAACTTAGATGACTAATCCATGCAGCCAGAGCTGTCCATTACATAGTAAAATAAAATACAAAACGGGCGTCTCTTAATTTTAGGAGACGTTTGTTTTGCTTTTATAAGAACTCATTTTTTAGGGTGCATCGAATTAGTATATAAAATGGACGATTTTAAAACGAAAAGGACGCCTAGCGTATACCTCAAGACGTCCTTCTTCACATTATTTATTTTTCAACACGAGCTTCGCAACGCATTCCACCTGTGCCGTCTGTGCAAACATATCCACTGGCTGGATATACTCTACATCATAAAACTTCGATAATTCATTTAAATCCTTCGCTAATGTTGACGGATTACAAGACGTATAGACAAAGCGCTTCGGTTTTAGCTTCAACACCGTGCGGATAAACTCTGGTGCTAGACCTGTGCGTGGTGGATCCACTGTAATAACATCTGGTGTAAATCCTTCCTTGCGCCAGTTTGCTAAAACACTTTCTGCTGTCCCGACTGCGTATTTTGTATGCTTGAAGCCATGGTTACGTGCATTTTTACGTGCATCCTGAATGCTTTCTGGAATAACATCCATCCCACGAACTTCTTTTGCTTTGTCAGCTAGCCATAAACCGATTGTTCCAACACCGCAGTAAGCATCAACAACTGTTTCTCTGCCTGTTAATGCTGCTGCTTTTTTGATTTCATCATAGAGATGAACAGTCTGTGTTGGATTCAGTTGGAAAAAGGCACGAGCTGATAAATCAAAGGCTAATTCACCAAGCTCCTCGTGAATCGTTTCCTTACCGTCGAGGACAATCGTTTCGTCGCCAAAGATTAACGATGTTTTCTCACGATTAATATTTTGAGCGATCGACACGATGCTTGGGTCGGTTTTTTTAATACGTGCAATGAGCTCGGCTAGATGTGGAATTTCCTTACGTGTTGTGACAAGCACGACTTGTGTTTCACCTGTACGAATCCCTGTACGAACAACAATCGTACGCACTAAGCCATCAAGCGTACGACCATCGTAAATAGTAATATTCAGTTTTTGTAAAATTTTACGTGTTGCCACCGTGATTTTTGATGTAACCGGATGTTGCACTAGGCAATCATTGATGTTCAGTAACTTGTTGCTACCTTCTGCAAATAGCCCTGCATAGACACGCTTACCCTCTTTACGTACTTGATATTGACTTTTGTTTCGGTAATTCCATGGATTATCCATCCCTAGAGTTTTACGAACTTCGACTGAATTAGCTAATGGTTTAGCATAACGTTCTAATGCTTGAACGACGATATCACGCTTTTCAATCAGCTGTTTTTCATATGTCATATGTTGAAGCTGACAGCCGCCGCATTCGTTGTAAACTGGGCATGGTGCTTCCTGGCGATGTTTTGAAGCTTTGCGAATCGTTATTATTTCTGCTTCAGCAAAATTTCGCTGTGTTTTAGTCACTTGTGCTGTAATTTCTTCACCAGGAATGGCACCCTTTACAAATACGACATTACGCTTATAAAAGCCTACGCCTTCACCATTAATACCTAGTCTTTTTATTATTAGAGGAAATTTTTGTCCTACTTCCATTATTGTTTGTTGCGTCAAGCTTTCCACGTCCCTGTTCTTTTAATATCATCTCCCCATTATAACTAAGGAGTAGACGATTGCAAAGCGACAGGGAAATCTTCATGTTCTAAAACTAAGTCGTTAAGGGATAAAAATGTATAACCTTGTTTTTTCGCTTCAGCAATAAACCTAGGAAGAGCTTCAGCGTTATCCTGCGCAACAGTATGCATTAATATTACGGCACCAGGATGAAGCTGTTCCATTAATGCGTTATACGCATAATCTGCGCCACGTCGTACATCCCTTTCCCAATCCTTAAAGGCAACAGACCAGAAAATATGACGATAGCCTTCAGCATTGCCTATTTCTAATAATTTCGCATTAAATGTACCTTCAGGCGGGCGAGCATATGTTGTACGTTCAATACCTGTCAATTCACGTAGTTTATCGTCAAGCTTTTTCCATTCTGTACGCATACCATCGGGAGTTAGTCTCGCCATATTTGGGTGACCATATGAATGGTTGCCGATCATATGGCCATCTTTAACCATGCGTTTCACTAAATCAGGGGCACTTTCTAAATAATGACCAGTTAAAAAGAAGGTAGCTGGTGCGTTTTCTTTCTTCAACGTATCCAAAATGCTTTCCGTAAACCCATTTTCATATCCGTTATCAAAGGTTAAATAAGCAACTTTATTATCAGGCTTTCCTTTATAAATGGCACCATATTTCTCAACTATCTGATCAAGCTGTGCCCCAGCTTCAGCTGGTTCACCGTTTTTCGCTCGTTTAATGCCCCAGTTGTATTCATCAGAGCCGGAGGCCGAAAATGGATTAAAGCTAATTGCCGCGGCAATAATAAAAGTAGCAATTACCGATCCCACTATATGCTGTTTCCACATAAAAACGCATCCTTTCTTTTTTATTAGAATGTGTTATTTTTTTAAAAATTATCCTACTTGATTTCATTAAAAAAGTTCCTTTTAAATAGGGAAATTTAACTTTTTTAGCGGGAGTCTCCCACTTCTATAGGAAGAGAGGTGATTACTCGCGGAAGAGAAGCGAATACCCGCGGAAGAGAAGCGAATACTCGCGGAAGAGAAGTGAATACCCGCGGAAGAGAAGCGAATACCCGCTAACCGAGAAAGTACCTAAAAAGCAATACTCACGAAAAATGTTATAATGGTTATAGTGAGGTGTTACGAATGCGTGTTATTACGAAGATTGCACGTCAAAAAAACAATCCAGAACGTTATAATATATATTTGAACGAAGAATACGCTTTTCCTGTAGATGAGGCAATTCTCATTCAATTTGGGTTAACGAAGGGCAAAATGCTTGAGGAATTTGATATTCAGGAAATTGCCTATGAGGATGAGATTCGAAAAGCTTTTAATAAAGGGTTAAATTTTTTATCTTATCAAATGCGCAGTGAGCATGAGGTTAAGAAAAAGCTGCTCTCGTTAGAATTTGGGGAAGCGGTTATTTTAGAGGCTATACAAAAGCTTAAATCGTATGGCTTTTTAAATGATGAGACTTACTCCAAGGCGTTGCTCGATACGAAAAAGGCTACGATGAAAAAAGGACCCAAAGCAATTAGGCAAGACCTTATGAAAAAAGGGATTGATAAAAGCTTACAGGATGAGGTATTGGCTACATATAGTCATGGGGAACAGGTAAAGCTTGCGACACAATTGGCTGAAAAGATCATTCGATCGGAAAAAAAGAAAACGCCAACACAAATAAAAGTTAAAATTCAAGATTTTTTAATGAGAAAAGGTTATTCTTTTAGTGTTGTAGATGAGGTGCTTAGTCAAATAGAGATTGAGCAAGAGGAAGATGAATGGCAACAGCTACTTGATGTGCAAGGGGAAAAAGTTTGGAAAAAGTATTCATCGAAGTATACTGGTTTTGAATTAAAAATGAAAATAAAGCAGGCGCTCTATCAAAAGGGTTTTCCTATAGAAGTTATAGATCGTTTTATAGAAGAGAAGGAGAATGAGGAATGAACGAAAAAAATTATGCTGCGATGTCAGAGCATGAATTACGTGAAGAAATAGCTAGGATAAAGGAAAAAGCACGTAAAGCGGAACAGCTAGGCATCATTAATGAATTCGCAGTATACGAGCGCAAGGCTTTAATGGCTGCAGCTTATTTAGTGGATTTAGATACAATAATTCCTGGAGAAATGTATCGTATTGACGGTTCTGAAAATGAATTTTTCCAAGTGGATTATTTAAAAGGACGTTTCGCATGGGGCCATCGCTTAGGGGGCGAAAAATACCAAGAGGCATTACCTGTTTCAATGCTATCACCTGTAAAGGTGGGCAAATAAATGGATGAAAAAATTGAAAAGCTAACAGCTGAGTTGCTTGCAAAAAATCCAGAAATGTCAGTAGGGCGTGCACGAGTATGGATCGAGCTTTTATGGAGTGATTTTGAATCGACTTCTGCGAAAGCTGGTTACGCTTATCGCGGTACGGAATACACTGAAAATTTGGTGCGTCAATTAATTGCCAGCTATGGCGATAAACTGCATGCATTTGCGGGACGTAATCCCAAGTACGCACATTTACTTGATGCTAGTGATGATATGGTACAATAACAAAACCCTGGCCAAATTATGGCCAGGGTTTACTGATGTTTAATTACTTGCGCCAACTTGTAATTTTTTCTGGAGTTTATCTTCTGTAAAAATCCAGCCTGTGTATGAAGTGATAATCTCATTGTCCTCGTTTAAATGAGCGACAGCTACGAAAGGATAGCGATTATCACTACGGTAACGCAGATCAATTAATCTAACTTCTGTTAAGCCATTATCGAGTTCTGAAATTTCCCAACGATACAATGGTGAGAATGACACGAATGCAGCGAGATTGGGATCTTTCAATGCTATTTCAATAAGAGGCGTTTTCGGTAAAGGTTTTATTTCGAATTTATCGTAAATATTAACAGCTCGCCCATAAGCACGGCCAACATAATAATGCGTTTTAGATTTTGCTGCAATTCGCCAGTGGAAGAACCGCATTGTAGGGGCTACAATAACATACTCTTCATCCTGAATGGTATTATGCACAGCTTTCTTTACAGCCTTTTGGACTGCGAATCGTAAAATGTAGTAAACGATAATAATGAGATACATGATACTAAATGTCCAAACAGGATTAACACCAAATGCCCAAAGCAAAATGCCGATGCAATGTAGGGTGAAAATAATAGGATCAAATGTATTAATGACACCAAGTGCAACCCATCTTCTAGAAAACGGTCGAAGTGCTTGTGTACCATAAGCATTGAAAATATCAACAAAGACGTGAAGTGCTACAGCTAAAAATGTCCAAAGCCATAAATGAAACACATTTGCGTCTTGAATAAGAAGTGCTAAAACCGCTGTAATTAAGATGGGCCAAATAGCTACTGCTGGTAGTGAATGTGTAATTCCACGATGATGTCGAATATAAATTGCGTTGTTGCGCAGTTTTAAAACTGTATCGACATCAGGTGCCTGCGAGCCAATAATTGTACCTGCCATTACTGCGGTAAAGGTCATCGAATGACTTGCTACAACGGGATCAGCTAACGCAAGACCACCGAGGGCTATACCCATAACGAAATGTGTGCCTGAATCCAAAAATATCCACTCCTTGTATGCATCTAAATAGAGTACAATTTGCATACATGTATATTTCAATAATCCGTAATACTTATTAAGACTGTCGTGTTAAATCTTGAAGCTAGAAAATAATGGCGCTTTTTGTCGTTTTATACAGATGGTCTTTTTTTAATTGTATACTCTTTTTACTATAAATAAAATCGTAAAAACACTGGAGGTCACTGTGAATTATCCATATGTAACAGAATTTCGACAATCTTTAGTCGAATGGTTTAATGTTGAGAAACGTGATTTACCTTGGAGGCATACGACGGACCCTTATAAAATCTGGGTATCGGAAGTGATGCTACAGCAAACACGTGTCGACACAGTTATTCCTTATTACAATCGTTTCATGGAAAGTTTTCCAACATTAGAATTACTCGCGGAAGCTCCACAAGAATACTTATTAAAGCATTGGGAAGGCCTCGGCTATTATTCCCGTGCACGTAACTTACAAGCGGGTGTTCGTGAGGTATTAGAAAACTACGGTGGGGTAGTACCCGATAATCGCCATGAGATTTCAAAATTAAAAGGCGTAGGTCCGTATACTGCTGGAGCTATTTTAAGTATTGCCTATAATAAGCCCGAACATGCAGTGGATGGGAATGTTATGCGTGTTTTAAGTCGTGTGCTTACTATTCATGATGATATAGCCGTTCCAAAGACTAAAAAGATATTTGAAGAGGCTGTTGAAGAACTAATTGATCCTAAAAATGCATCGTCCTTCAATCAAGGCTTAATGGAGCTGGGTGCACTTATTTGTACGCCAACTTCACCAAAGTGTTTATTATGTCCAGTTCGGGAATACTGTACTGCTTTTAATGAAGGCGAGCCTGAAAAATTACCTATCAAATCTAAAAAAATAAAGATGAAGCATCTCACATACGATGTGCTTGTATGTCAAGATGACAAAGGGCGAATTTTATTAGAGCAGCGTCCAGCAGAGGGTTTACTAGCTGATCTATGGCAGTTCCCAATGCTAGAGCATGGTAAAGATTCAATAGATACTTTTATTAATGATTATGCTATGAATGTTCAATCGCAACAGGATTTGCTGACATTTAAACATATTTTTTCACATTTAACATGGCATATAAATAGCTATTTTATGAAATGTAATTCAGCAGAAAAGGGCGAATGGCTGACTCGTGAACAAATAGAATTGTTACCAATGTCCGTTCCAATGCTAAAAATTTGGCAGGAAATAAAGGATTAATCTAGAAAATTATTTATATAAAATTTTTAGGCATAAAAGCATTCACCTCGGTACACAATAATGAGCGTGGAGGTGAATGAAAATGAAAAAGCAAAACAACCAGAATTTCCAACCGAATAAAAACATGCAACGTCAAAGTCAAGAATTTGGTTATGAAACAGACGTTAATGAAGTGCAAAAGCAAAATGCTAAAGCAGAGCAGAAAAAAGCTCAAGCTTCAGGTAACTTCAATAAAACTAACCAAGATCTTGGTGAATAACACTTTGTAATTGCATTTACCTCTGAGGAGCTGTCTAAAATCGAAAAGATTAAAAAAGGCAGCTCCTTTTGAATTTTTTTATAGCAAGATAGAAAACGGTTCAGGTGATAAGGAACTGCTCGGGTAGCTGATAAAACCATGCTCCGATACATGAATTTAAACAAAAAATTCCAATTAGGTTAGTGTTATGATAGCTTTAAATTAACGAAATTTAGTACAAATTTAAAAGAGCGCAGGGAAATTTGTGGTTTTCTAACTACACCTTTCGCCTACACATTGCTATAATATACTAGAGACTGCTAGATTTAGGTAGCATAGACGAAAAGGTGGGCTTCAAAGATGGCAATACCGGTAGAAGGAGAAACGATACAAATACATAGTTATAAACACAATGGCCGTATCCACCGTGTTTGGCAAGAAACAACGGTTTTAAAAGGAACAAAAAATATCATTATCGGTGCGAATGAGCGGACACTTGTGACAGAATCCGATGGTCGAACGTGGCTAACGAGAGAGCCTTCTATTTGTTATTTCCATGCGGAGTACTGGTTTAATATCATTTGCATGCTACGTGAAGATGGTGTGTATTATTATTGTAATCTAAGCTCACCATTTGTTTTCGATAATAATGCCATTAAATATATTGACTATGATTTAGATATTAAAGTTTTCCCAGATCTGTCTTATTCACTCTTAGATGAGGATGAATATGAGCTGCATCGTAAGGAAATGTCTTATCCAGATGTCATAGATAAAATTTTAAAGCGCAATGTCGATAAATTAATTAGCTGGATTCAACAAAAAAGAGGACCCTTTGCACCTGATTTTATCGATGCCTGGACAAGTCGATATAAGTTTCAGCTCGATATGCAAGCAGATGATTGTTAGTAACACCTATTAGTTTTACTAATAGGTGTTTTTTTATCGGAAAAATAAGTAATTCTCTACCAGTGTTTTTGTTATAGTAATATTGTAAAGTATTACAAATATTTGGAGGGAAACTATGAATACAGGTTATATTATAGGTACATTATTTTTTTTGACTGGTAGTTTTATGTTGTTCATGCACAGACTTGTAGCTGAGGCGGTCCGATATTTGGGTCACTTTGTGAATGATTCTATACATATGAATAAGGAATTATACGTACCTTCTTTCGGGTTCATACTAGTAGGTTTAATCTTTATATTACTAGAATTTGTATATAAAAGATTAAAGGAAAAAATGTAAAAAGGAATGTTACATAAGCTGTTTGTAAAATAGTTCGTGACAAAGCTAAATTAACTGTATTTAAAACAAAATATTGCTATAATACGTTTGGGCATTCATTTTGTGGATGTCTGTTTCTTTTTATGTACGAAGTGATACAAGGAGTTCCCCTTGCATTTGCTAAAGGTTTTTTGATAAGGATGTGATAATGAATTGGGTAGTATAAAGCGTTATATGAGATTTGTAAAACCATATACATGGGAAATAATTTTAACGATTTTAATTGGTATAGTGAAATTTGCAATTCCGTTATTTATTCCATTACTCATAAAAATTGTGTTAGATGATATTATTGCTGCAGATCATTTAACGGATGCAGAGAAGACTAAAGAACTGTTTTATTGGTTAGGTGGCACGATCATTGTATTCTTTATTATTCGACCACCGATTGAGTATTACCGTCAATATTTTGCTCAAAATGTCAGTAACAAAGTGCTTTTCGATATTCGAAAACAAATATATGCACATTTACAGCGACTAAGTTTAAGATATTATGCCAATACAAGAGCTGGCGACGTGATTTCAAGAGTGATTAATGATGTGGAACAAACAAAAAACTTTATTATGACAGGCTTGATGAACGTTTGGCTGGACCTTGCGACAATTGTTATTGCAATCGGTATTATGTTTGCTATGGATGTAAAGTTAACGCTAGTAGCATTGATTGCGTTCCCATTCTATGCGTTTAGCGTAAAGTTCTTCTTTGGCAAGCTTCGGTCTTTAACACGTAAACGTTCACAAGCACTAGCTGGAGTGCAAAGCTATTTACATGAACGTGTAGCTGGAATGAGTATTATTAAAAGCTTTACGCTCGAAAAACATGAGCAAAAATTATTCGATGAAGCAAATGGAGAATTTTTAGAGAAAGCGCTGGATCATACGAGATGGAATGCTAAATCGTTTGCAGTGGTGAATACAATCACGGATGTAGCACCACTCCTAGTCATTGCTTATGCAGGCTATCAGGTTATTAATGGATCTCTTTCAATCGGGACGATGGTTGCCTTTATTGCCTATATCGAACGACTTTATGGTCCACTTCGTCGCCTTGTAAGTTCATCAACAATGTTAACACAGTCCATTGCATCAATGGATCGAATGTTTGAATTAATAGATGAACCTTATGAAATAAAAAACAAGGCTAATGCGTTAGAGCTACCTCGGGTAAAAGGTGAAGTTCGTTTTGACAATGTGAACTTTCAATACGAAGAAGAGGGCTCACAAATTTTAAACAATATCAATTTTACAATTAAACCTGGCGAGACAGTTGCGTTTGTAGGAATGAGTGGTGGAGGAAAATCAACGATCATTAGTTTAATTCCTCGTTTTTATGACACAACGAGTGGCACCGTATGTATTGATGACTATAATGTGCGTGACGTATCTCTACATTCTTTACGCTCACAAATTGGAATAGTCCTACAAGATAATATTTTGTTTAGTGATTCCGTAAAAGAAAATATTTTAATGGGTAAGCCAGATGCTTCTGATGAAGAGGTTATTGCTGCGGCAAAAGCAGCCAATGCACATGATTTTATTATGAGCTTACCAGATGGTTATGACACAAAGGTCGGGGAGCGCGGTGTGAAGTTATCAGGTGGACAAAAGCAGCGGGTAGCGATCGCTCGTGTGTTTTTAAAAAATCCTCCTATTTTAATACTGGATGAAGCAACCTCTGCATTGGATTTAGAAAGTGAGGCACTTATTCAAGAATCATTGGATGTACTTGCACATGAACGTACGACAATAATAATTGCTCACCGACTATCTACGATTACACATGCAGATAAAATTATTGTTATAGATCATGGACAATTAATTGAAAGTGGTACGCACGAGCAATTAATGCAAAAAGAGGGCACCTACTTTAGTTTATTCCAGGTGCAACATTTAGATTGATACACCACGTTATAATAGAAAAAATCTATAACATGGGATTAATTTCCGTGACCTATGGTTTTTAGCAAAAATATCATCCCAATATTTTATTAATGAGTCAATAATTTAAAAATAGCCTTCCGTTTAAGTGAACTGCTCCCCAATTATTAGACACTCAATCTAACAATTGGAGGTGCAGTTTTTGTATGGTTAAATTTAAAGAAAAAGTGAAATTAGAAGCTGT
>NZ_MWSJ01000017.1 GCF_002237755.1 Lysinibacillus sp. KCTC 33748
TCACACCCGTTCCCATACCGAACACGGAAGTTAAGCTCTTTAGCGCCGATGGTAGTTGGGGGCTTCCCCCTGTGAGAGTAGGACGTCGCTAGGCAATCTAAAGTCTGAGAATTATTTCTCAGGCTTTTTTATTTTTTTTAGGCTGTCTTATACAAACAATGTATAGGACAGCCTTTTATCTTTATTCAGCGAATGTTTTTCTGTGCGAAAGCAAAGCGACAGCACAATAATAGTAATTACGCTAAGACAAAATCTAAAATTCAAGAGCATTTCGAAGATTATTTAAATAAGATTGGCTAACGGGTAGTTCACTTCCATCCTTTAAAGTGACAATAAAATTGGAAGTAAGATCACGAGCCATTTTTTTTATGAAATGAATATTAACAATATAAGATCTATGAATGCGAATAAAAGATGACGGTAGACGCATTTGGAGTTCTTTCAGTGTAATACTTGTTTTAAATTGTTCTCCCTCCACATAAAACCACGTTTTTTTCTGCAGACTTTCAATATGAGAGATTTTTTCAATTGCAATAGGATTCCATTCTTCTTCTTGCTTTCCTGTTAAAAATTGATAGGGCTCTAATTTCTTTTCGGTAAAGGTTGAAGGTAATACTACAATAAGTGCTGCAGGTACATCTAAAATGTTAATAGGATAACCTATCCCATAATACGGTGTTTCGAATAAGGAATTATCTAGAACGGCGTCTGTTCGTTTCCTTGTGCGTAGTACTTGTTCTGCAATGCTACCGGATTGTACTTGCTGGCCTACTTCTAAGTTAATGTTTTGATGTCCAGAATGAAAATAAATATAAGAGTTTTCAGCGGCAATTGCGATGGATGAATTGACTGGAACCCAGTCCTTTAGCATTGAAATAAACTGTTGTGAAATATCTTTTGGCAAAGAATTAAACTCATTATTCATTGTGAATATCCCCCTTATTTGTAAACAGTTTACCAAATTTCATCGCCAAAAAAAGCGGTTTCATCATTAAAATTTGGTGTTTTATCTAAAAATAATGAAAATTCAGAAGTTCTGTTATATATTAATTTACAACAAATAAACCTGTTATGGAACAGCGGATTAAAAGTTTTTTAACAGAGTATATTGTCTACAAAGGGGAAGGTGGAATTTCAATATGTCAACACGTCAAGAAAAAATTCAAGCATTAGAAAAGCAATGGGCAGAGAACACTCGTTGGGCAGGTATTGAACGTGCATATTCAGCTGAAGAGGTTGTTAAGTTACAGGGCTCTGTTGTACTTGAACAAACTTTAGCAACTAAAGGTGCGGCTCGACTATGGAACTCTTTACAAGAAGAACCGTTCATTAATGCGTTAGGTGCATTAACTGGTAATCAAGCTGTACAACAAGTGAAAGCTGGATTAAAAGCAATCTACTTATCAGGCTGGCAAGTAGCTGCTGATGCTAACCTTTCTGGTCAAATGTACCCTGACCAATCCTTATATCCAGCAAACTCTGTACCAGCAGTAGTAAAGCGTATTAACCAAGCTTTACAACGTGCAGATCAGATCGATCATGCTGAAGGACGTGTTGATCAATTTGATTGGTTCGCTCCAATCGTGGCAGATGCTGAGGCTGGCTTCGGTGGTCCACTAAACGTATTTGAGCTTGTAAAAGGTATGATTGAAGCTGGAGCTGCTGGTGTTCACTTAGAAGACCAATTAGCTTCTGAGAAAAAATGTGGACACTTAGGCGGTAAAGTTTTACTTCCAACACAAAATGCTGTTCGTAACTTAATTGCTGCTCGTCTTGCAACAGACGTAATGGGTGTTGATACAATTTTAATCGCTCGTACAGATGCTGATGCTGCAGATATGGTAACATCTGATATCGATCCACGTGATGCTGAGTTTATTACTGGTGAACGTACTCCAGAAGGCTTCTTCCGTACAAAACCAGGTATCAAACAAGCAATTGCTCGTGGGTTAGCTTACGCGCCGTATGCAGATTTAATTTGGTGTGAAACTTCTAAACCATCTCTTGAGGAAGCTCGTGAATTTGCGGCAGCTATTCATGCAGAATTCCCTGGTAAATTGCTAGCATACAACTGCTCACCTTCATTTAACTGGAAAGCAAATCTATCAGAAGAAGAAATCGCAGAATATCAACGCGAGTTAGGTAAATTGGGATACAAATTCCAATTCGTAACATTAGCTGGTTTCCACGCATTAAACCACTCTATGTTCGAGCTTGCGCATGATTATAAAGATAATGGTATGGCTGCATACTCTAAGCTACAACAAGCTGAGTTTGCATCAGAATCAAAAGGCTACACAGCTACTCGCCACCAACGTGAAGTAGGTACTGGTTACTTTGATGACGTATCTCAAGTTATCTCTGGTGGTACTTCTTCTACAACAGCGATGGCTGGCTCTACTGAAACAGAACAATTCGTATAAGTTTCATAAAGTACGTGTATTCCTAAATTCATAATCATAGATTAGTCTCTCCCGCTCCTCCTAAAGCGGGGGAAGACTACTTAAAATCGCAAAGGTGGGGGAAATAACTGATGGAACAAGCAACAACAGGTAAGCTTAAAATTGTTGGGGAACAAAATGAGCAAACAAAAGAAATTTTAACACCAGAAGCCCTTGAGTTTGTTCTTGCCCTGCACGAAAAATTTGATGCTCGTCGAAAAGAGCTGTTAGAGGCTCGTCAAGAACGCCAAAAGCGTCTTGATGCAGGTGAGAAACTCGACTTCTTACCAGAGACAAAGCATATCCGTGAGGGAAATTGGACAATTGCACCACTTCCAGCAGATTTGCAAGACCGTCGTGTAGAAATTACAGGACCTGTTGACCGTAAAATGGTTATTAATGCTTTAAACTCTGGTGCAAAAATGTTTATGGCTTGCTTTGAGGATGCATCTGCTCCGACATGGGAAAACATGATTGGCGGCCAAATAAATATGCGTGATGCTATTAATAAAGCAATTGAGTTTACACAAGCATCTAATGGTAAAACGTATAAGTTAAACGAAAACACAGCTGTGTTATTAGTGCGTCCACGTGGTCTTCATTTACTTGAAAAGCATGTACTAGTAGATGGCGAACCGATCTCTGGTAGTTTCTTTGATTTCGGTCTGTATTTATTCCATAATGCTAAAAATGCATTGGCACAAGATACAGGACCATATTTCTACTTGCCGAAGCTTGAAAGCCATTTGGAGGCTCGCTTATGGAATGATGTCTTTGTGTTTGCACAAGATTATATCGGAATCCCACAAGGGACAATTAAGGCTACTGTATTAATCGAAACAATTTTAGCTGCATTTGAAATGGATGAAATTTTATATGAACTGCGTGAACATTCAGCTGGTCTGAATTGTGGACGCTGGGATTACATTTTCAGCTACATCAAGCGTCTACGTAATCAACCTGATGTAATTTTACCGGACCGTGGACAAGTAACAATGACTGTACCATTCATGAAGGCATATACGTCTTTATGTATTCAAACATGTCATAAACGTAATGCTCCTGCAATGGGCGGTATGGCAGCACAAATTCCTGTTAAAGGGGATGACGATGCGAATGCTGTAGCGTTTGCAAAGGTTGCCGAAGATAAGCGTCGTGAGGCAACAGATGGCCATGATGGAACTTGGGTAGCACATCCGGGTATGGTTGCAACGGCGATGGAACAGTTTGATGCGATTATGACGACACCAAACCAAATCGATAAAAAACGTGAGGATGTAAATGTTACAGCGGAAGATTTAGTAGCTGTTCCAGAAGGTACAATTACACTTGAAGGGCTTCGAATTAACTGTAGCGTAGGGGTTCAGTACATTGCTTCTTGGCTACGAGGCAACGGAGCTGCACCGATTAACAACTTAATGGAGGATGCTGCAACTGCAGAAATCTCTCGTACACAAGTATGGCAATGGATTCGCCATCCAAAAGGTATCTTGGGTGATGGCCGTGGTATTACATTGGCCTTTGTATTAGAAATCTTGGAGGAAGAGCTTGTGAAAATTAAAGAGGCTGTTGGGGAACAAGTCTATAACAGTGGCCGCTATGAAGAAGCTGCTGAGCTGTTTAAATCTTTAATTGAACAAGACGAATTTGCGGAATTCTTGACGCTTCCAGGTTACGAAAAATTAGCTTAACTTGCTTTCAGCATAGATTGATTTGAGATACGAATCTATTAAACGAACATATCCAAGCTTTCCTAAATTGTTGTGGACTAAACTCGAATGGAGTCCACCTTATTCTACTAATGTAACGAGCGGGGTCTGTTCCCCCGTTCCTTACTGAAAATTGAACACGGTTACAAAAAAGGGGTCATGAATAAAGGGATTTAAAAGGGTAAAGGATGTCTTACGAGCTTAGATGGGGAGCTTGTAAGGCATTTTTTTATCTTCTAAAACATTGCAAGGAGGGAGTATAAAATGGAAATATTGCTGGCTCCCGGGGCGATGCCGGTAGTTGACGAAATTTATGATGCATTAGCAATAGTTGAAAGGGAATGTCTCGAATTAATCATGAGACATCTCTTTTTTGATTGTTCAATTGGTCTCGTTTTTTATGCACAAAGAATGATTATTTGTTATATTAGCTATATAACAATTTTGGAGATGATAGTAATGTTTATTCAAATAGAGCCACAATCTGATGTACCAATCTATGAACAGGTAACACGGCAAATTATTGAAGGTATTGCAAGAGGAGAAATGAAACCAGGAGATACCCTACCATCTGTACGTAGTTTAGCGGCTGATCTGGGCGTAAATATGCATACGGTTAATAAAAGCTATCATGAGCTAGAGCAAAAGGGGATTATTACTATTAGAGCCAAATCAGGTGCTATTATTCGTTCAACAGAGGAGCGAGCGTTAACTCTTGAACAATTTAAACAAATTGAAAAAAACCTAAAGCCTGTTGTGGTAGAAGGAATGGTGCTCGGCGCAACAGCCGAACAAATCGAGCACATGATAAAAAAGGTATTTTCCGATTTGCAAATACCTGCAGAAGGGGTGTAGCATATGCTACTTTTCGTTTTCTTAACCGTCTACCTCTTAACATTATCTCTACAAGTATTTGTTCCATATATAGTACGTGAGACAACCATTTTTGGCGTTACTGTACCTGAACAAAATGTAAAACATCCTGCATTACGTAATATGAAAAAGCATTATGCACAAATCGTTGGAATATCTGGTGTCCTATTTTTAATGATTATGATTGCCAGCTATTATTACCTTGCACCATCTGAGTTTATGCAAGGTATTTTACTGCTTGGGTGCTTATTTGCAATGCTTGCAGTCAGTATGACACTATATTGGATAAACCATCAAAAAGTTTTAAAACTCAAAAGGCAAGAGCAATGGGGCTTGAATATTAAACAAGTTCGTGCAGTTGACTTAACGGCACGTAGTCGTGATGAAATGCTTCCTTGGCCATTTTATGTAGTTCCTTTTGGTGTTACAGCGTTTTTAATTATCTTTACAATCCTCCATTATGATCAAATACCGGATCATATTGCTGTACACTGGGGACCTAGCGGAGAAGCGGATTCTTGGAGAAGTAAAACATATTTTACAGCGGTTTCAATGCCGCTTGTTATGCTGATGATGCAATGTATGATGTGGGGAGTTGTAGATTCCATAAAGCGTTCTGCAATCAAGTTGGCCGTTAATCGTAAGGAAGAATCATTAGAAGATCAGTTGAAAAGCCGAAAGTATATGAGCTGGAACATTATGTTGTTAAGCTATGCCCTTACTATATTATTTACAGTATTACAGTTAAACAATATCTATCCTTCAATGACTTCAGGAAATAGGCTATTACCGATATTTATTTTATTTTTATGCCTTGTTTTTGGCTCTGTCCTTATTTACGCATGGAAAAAACGCAAGCTGAGAGTGGAATATGGAAATAATGTTGTTTCAGAAGTAATGGATGTTGATGAGGATCGCTATTGGAAAGGTGGATTAATTTATGTGAATCGTCAAGATCCTTCCGTTTTTGTAGAGAAGCGTTTTGGGGTCGGTTGGACGATGAACTTTGCAAATCCACGAGGCTATATCGTAATTGGTTTGCCGTTACTTATATTGCTGTTGATTTCTTTCTTTTCGTTATAATATAAATGCGAAAGAAGTAAAAAATTCGCTACACTCCCGCGAGACAGCGATCATTGCATTTGTAGATCGCCCACACGGAATGGAGCGGATTTTTTGTTAAAGTAGTGTACCGGAAACAAGTTGGATGGGGGTAAGTTTGAATGAAAATTCTCGTTGTAGATGATGATGTACATATTTTACAGCTAGTAAATATTTATCTGACAAAAGAGGGCTATCAGGTGATACAAGCGGAAAGCGGACAACAGGCTCTTCAACTACTTGAGGGAAACTTGCCTGATTTAGCTGTTGTAGATGTTATGATGCCGGGTATGGATGGTTTTACATTAACTAAGACATTGAGCCAGGACTACGATATTCCTGTACTGTTATTAACAGCAAAAGGTGAGCTTGAGGACAAGGAACGAGGTTTTTTGGCAGGCTCAGATGACTATGTTGTAAAGCCTTTTGAACCTAAAGAATTGCTGTTTCGCATAGCAGCGATATTGCGTAGATTAGATAAAAAAAATCAGGTAACCATCCAGGTGAGCAGGCTAGTTATTGATCGTCGTAGCTTTGAGGTGGTCATTGGGGAAGATACACTGGTTCTGCCTTTAAAGGAGTTTGAACTATTGGCTTTACTTGCTTCCCGCCCGAATCAGGTGTTTACACGTAGTTTTATTATGGAGCAAGTGTGGGGCTATGACTACGATGGAGATGAGCAGACTTTAAATACGCATGTGAAGCGGATTCGTGAGCGGCTGCATCGTTATGAAACAGGTGTTGAGATTACAACGGTGCGAGGCGTTGGCTATAAGCTAGAGGTTATTGGATGATGAAAACGTTATATAGTAAATTTGTTGTCACGACAATGCTCGTTATGATCGGCAGCTTGTGTATCGGCTTTTTAGCGACGAATATTTATTATCATCAAGTTGTAAAGGAAAAAAACGATGCGAAAAACGTGAAGATTGCGCAAGATATTGCAAAATACATTGAGTCGTCAAAGCCTAGCGATTTAGAAAATTATTTAACAACTCTTGGGGAAATAGGTTATCAGATTTATGTAACAACCGGTGACGCAGGACATTTTTTCGGCGGTAAGTATCGTGATAAAGCACTACCGCCCAAAACTGTCGAGCGTGTTTTAAACGGGGAAATTTATCATGGTATGCGTGATTTTCCTAAAGAGACTTTTGTGACAGGCTTTTTTGCGAATGAGCTAATAAATACGATAGGTGTGCCATTTACTTATGAAAATAAGCAGTATGCACTGTTCATTAGACCCGATATTCGCTTGTTGTTTTCTGAGGTTCATACGATACTTGGTGGACTTATTTTAGCGATGGCAGTACTTAGTCTGTTGGCAATGCTACTTTTTGCTAAGGCACTAATTCGCCCTATTACACAACTAACAGAGGCAACACATCAGCTTGCACATGAAAAATTCGATACGCTACTAGATATAGAGCGAGCTGATGAGATTGGACAATTAGCAGATAGTTTTAATGTCATGACAGAAAAATTACAGGAAAATGATCGAATACGTAAAGAGTTTATTAGTAATGTGTCCCATGATTTTCAGTCGCCGTTGTTGAATATTCAAGGCTATGTAGATTTACTAAAGAATCCCTTGCTTACCGACAAGGAAAGGCGGGAATATACAACGATTATTGAACTAGAAACGAAGCGTTTGTCGACATTAACTAAGCAATTACTTTTACTAACGTCACTCGATCAATCTACAAGGTTGTTAAAGCGTGAGCCTTATCGTTTAGATGAGCAATTAAAGGAAACAGTAAGAAAATACCGCTGGCAGCTTGAAGATGCCAATGTACAATTATCGTATCAGCTAGAACCAATAATATGTAATGGTGATGCTGGGCTATTACAAAATGTTTGGGATAATTTATTGACGAACGCTATTAAATATAATGTCGAAGGTGGAGAAATTCATATTCACTTGCAAGAATTCTCAACCTCAATTGAAGTACTTATTGAGGACAGTGGCATAGGATTGACTGCTGAACAACTACAAAAGGTATTTGATCGCTTTTATCGAGTAGATGAGTCCAGAACAAAGCAAGGTACTGGGCTTGGACTAGCCATTGTGAAGCAAATTGCCGAGCTACATGGGGGAACGGTTCATATAGAAAGTGTTATGAATTCCGGCACAAAGGTCCGCGTTCACTTACCAAAATTGTAATGAGGAGTTCATGTAAAGTTCATGTTCACGAGATAAACTGCTGACTAAGTTGAAAAAACTTAGGGGGAGTTATTGTATGGAACTAAAATGGAGTATACGCCTTATTCGTCTTGCTGCGATTTTTGCTTTATTGGGAACGTATCTAGGCTCACATATTTCCGCCTCAGGTAGTTATGAATATAGACCGATACATGCACATATTTTGCTCGTAGGTTGGTTAAGTATGTTTGCATGGGGCATTTTCTATCGAGCTTTTAAAGTGAAATCGCAAAAATTAGTAACAGCACATGGTTGGACGGCTATTCTCGGGGTTTTTGGTTTAACACTAGGCATGTGGTTCTACAATATAAATCCATTTCATTTTAGCAGTACATTTACATTAATTTTCTTTATTATAGGTGGGACAACGCTATTAATTAGCTTTGCTTTATTTATCGCTGTAACATTTATGGTGAATCTAAAAGAAGAAATGAAAAACTAGAAAATACCGTGTCACTGTCTTTATGAGGTGGCACGGTATTTTATGCTATTGAAGCCTTTAAATAATGTATGGTTCTTCTGCAAAACGAGGGGTTGATTCCCGTTCCGACTGGGCGCTTTGTTGCTGTCGCTACGTTAGCACTACGCTTTCGCACAGAGCAAAGCTTCCTGGGGGCGTCCGATGAGCCGCTTCGCTGCGCTGCAGGGTCTCGGGCCAACACGATGTTTATCACAGGGCGTGATGCTTTTAGCCTTCGTTCCTCTATATCGCTGATCCCCAAGGAGTCGCCCAGTCGTAACGAAGATCAACCACTTCACATAGCAATGTATCTTCTGCATATCGCTCTAATTTAATGATAAAATGAAACTTCGGTAGCGATGTATCTGTGTGGAAGCGCGGGATGCGGCTCCACGCTCATCTATAGGAATGCGAGTAGCCTAAAAGAAATCACCCCCACGTTATGAGGGTGAGTACTTTATTTCATATTTTCAAGAGACTTTTTAAGCCATTTTGTTGCCTCGGTATAGTCTTGTGCGACACCATGTCCTTTTTTGTAAAGCATACCGAGCTGGAATTGTGCTTTTTGATGCCCTTGATTGGCAGCGAGTCGATACAGCTGGGCTGCTTTCACAAAATCCTTCGGTACCCCTTGTCCATGACTGTGCATTTGAGCTAATTGATATTGTGCTTTGGCATGTCCTGTAGCGGCAGCTTGTTCAAGCCATTTTGCTGCCTCGGTATAATCTTGTGCGACACCTTTTCCCTTATCAAATAAATTACCGAGCTGATATTGAGCACCTGAATGTCCTTGGATGGCTGCTAGTCGATAGCAGCGCCGTGCCTCTTCTAAGTCCTGCTCGACCCCCAATCCATGCTCATATAATAACCCTAATTGATATTCAGCCTGAATATGGGACTGATCAGTAGCGGCTCTCCACCATTTCACTGCTTCATCATAATTCAAGTTAGCTTCATATAATAATCCGAGCTCGTACTGAGCATCAGCATACCCCTTTTCAGCAGCAGCTTTGAAGTAAGGGAGCGCTTTTTCTGGTTGCTGAAGTTGGTATACATAAATACGTCCAAGCTCAAATCCTGCACTTATATGTCCAGTGTTAGTGGCTAACTGTAACCATTTTTCAGCTGAAGATATATCGTTTTCTTTGACATAGAGTACACCGAGACAGTATTGAGCATTTAAGTGTCCTTTATGTGCTGCGAGTTTAAACCATTTTATAGCCTCTATATGATCCTGAGGAATACCTTGACCAGTGTTATATAGCATTGCCAATTGAAATTCTGCATTAGTATGGTCTTGAAGTGCAGCTAAATGGAACCATTGCGCAGCTTCTTCAAAATTTTGTGAGATCCCACGACCTTTAAGGTACATATAGCCAAGATTATACTGAGAACTTGCATCACCAGCTAATGCGGCCATTTCAAAATAGGCTATAGCTTCCTCATAGCATTGCTCGACGCCGGTTCCATTGTGATAAAGGAATCCAAGGTTATTTTGAGCACTTGTATTCCCTTGATTGGCTGCTAGCATGTACCATTTTGCTGCCTCTGCAAAGTTTTGTGGCATACCAAGACCTTGATTGTATAGAACCCCCAGATTGTACTGTGCATCTGCGTTTTCTAAATCTGCAGCAGCTTTATAATAGCGAGTAGCTTCTTCATAGTCTTGTACAACACCATGTCCTAAATGATAGAGCACGCCTAAGCTATAAAGTGCATTTGCATCATTTTGAGCTGCGGCACGTTCATACCACATTTTTGCAACTGCATAATCCTTCTTAACACCACGACCTTGATTATAAAGAGCACCTAAATTATATTGAGCACTTGCATTCCCTTGTTTTGCCGCAAGCTCAAACCAGTTTGCGGCACTTTTATAGGCCTCAGCTGATTGGTTATCTTGAAGAAGCATATTTATATCAAAAACTGAGGTACTATTTTCAAAACTAGGGGCTATGCGAATCATCTTTGCCTTTACGCTACGGTCATAGCGTTTAATAAACCATTCTACAATGTCACTTATATAATCAAGAACAATTTTTGCGACCTTTGACTCCACAATTTCACTACTATTACTAGAAGTCATTTTGTTTACAAGATTCATTAGTAAATAAATGCGACGTGGATGAATTTTTGCAACAAAGCTACGATTATTGAGTAATGACCGGATGTTTTTTAGCTTTGGTTCTGAATCCATTTCTAGTTTATAAAGCTCATATAAAATTTCCTCCAGTACAAGGAGTGATTTTTGTAAAGATAGAGCTGGCTTTGACGTGGCGAGAGCGCTAGCATCCTGTAAATTTTTAGCCAATTTAATGAAGGACAAAGCTTTTAATTTCTTACAATGATCTTGGAAAATATCATATTGAATGACGATAGCACTCACCTCTTTCATAAAGTTTTTCTTATGCTCATTACCGAAATCTAGATATTTAATATGTAAAAACGTACACCATCTATATTAGTTGATCTTCGTGACCGACCTCGTGCTGCTGCCGCTACGTTAGCACTACGCTTTCGCGCAAAAAACATCATGTTGGCCCGAGACCTTGCAGCGAAGCGGCAGCTATAAAGCGCCCAGTCGGAACGGAAATCAACCATACGTTACGATGAAGTCCTCCTTTTTCATATATCGGGAAAATACCGTTATTGTTGAATTGTCCTCGTTAAATGATACTATGTGATATAAGGAGACTCGTCGAGGTTTGAAGTAGCGATTAAAAAAGTACATCTGTCAAAGTTTCATGTTATCCGGGGGATAGAGATGATGAAAAATATTGCAGCAATTATACCAGCCTATAATCCACAACAGTCACTTATAACCTATGTCCATCAATTATTAGCCACCACTATTAGCCAAATTATTATTGTCAATGATGGTAGCGATCAAAAATATGCATATGTATTTGAAGAGTTAAAAAAGATTGATTGCTGTCGAGTACTAGAGCATGACCACAATATTGGTAAGGGCGGCGCACTAAAAACAGCTTTTGCCTATGTAAGGTCGCAAAGAAGCATGTTTCAAGGTGTTATTACAGTAGGTGCTCATGGGCAACATACTTTACAAGATGTAAAGCTCGTTTTAACGATGACAAAGGTATTTTCTGAAGGGATTGTATTAGGAGTACGTAACTTCCATTCGGCGGACAGTAATCTTTTATCCTATTGGGGTAATCGTGCAACAAGTTTGTTTTTTGAAATCCTTTATCATAGAAGATTAGTGGATACCCAAACAGGTTTGCGGTTTATTTCTATAAAGGAACTACCGTGGCTGATGAAAGTGAAAGGTGAACGATATGACTACGATACCAATATGCTAGTCGCTGCGCTTAAAAGAAAGTGTCCAATTTTTGAGGTAGAGATAGGTCAGTTACGAATAAAGAAAAATACAGTGATACAGTATGATGAAATAACAAATGCAGGGTCAATTATTGCTACCATGCTTATGAATTATTTAAAACCAAGGGAAAAATAGCTACATGTTACATTTTGTAATAGGATAATAATTACTCAAGGGCGTAGCGAGTATAGAAAGAAGGAGCAATGATGATGGAATATTCAGATCAAGTGAAAAATCGTGTAAAGCGCATGGAAGGCCAGCTACGTGGGATTTTAAAAATGATGGAAGAAGAAAAGGACTGTAAGGCAGTCATTACTCAATTATCGGCTGTACGTTCAGCAGTAGATCGCACAGTTGGTGTCATTGTTAGCACGAATCTTTTAGAATGTGTACAAAATGCTGAAGGTGATGGCGAGAAAATGAATGAAGTTATTCAAGAGGCAGTTAATTTAGTAGTAAAAAGTCGTTAACATAAAGAGAAGCCTGCGCGCTAGAAAAGGGCTTAGAAAACTCACTAAAAACAGGTGAGTTTTTATTTTTGTACAAAAATATAGTTTAATTCGATACTTATTTTTTATTAAAGGGAGTTTGTACCTATGTGATGAATGGTGGTTATATAGTTAAAAGTCACAGTTAGTGAACTTGTCCGATAGATTCGTAGTCACTTTCTCTGTTATTCTAATTACAAGAATATAACAAATGGGAAGGTGATTTATTGTGAAAAAATGGTTGATAGGTGGAGCAGCATTGCTGATGTTAAGTCCAACAGCAGCTTATGCTCAACAGGCAGACGCTCGTTCAGTAAATACTTCCCCGGTGAGTGCTTATCATGTAGTAGCTAGTACTAACGTAACAACTTGGGATCAATTCACAACAGAAATCGTAAAGCAATTAAATAATTTCGCTCCCGAAATTAACATTACATATAGTGGACCAATGACAGATTTCAAAAAGAATTTTATGGAGTCCTTTAAAAAAGCACAGGAGCAAGCAGTCTATGCGGGTGGTCATATGGAAAGTACCAATATTTCTGCAGACTCAACAGGCAATGTAACGTTTAAAGTGAAGTATTTGACAAACCAAACGCAAGAAGCGGCGGTGCAAAAAAAGGTTGATCAATTATTAAAAGCGATTATTAAGCCTTCGATGACAGAATTCGAAAAAGTAAAAGCGATTAATGATTATATCGTGTCAAATGCTTCATATGGTACTAAAACAAAGGCTAGTCCCCATAGTGCTTATGCATTGTTAATGGAAGGACAAGCTGTGTGTCAGGGTTATGCGTTAACGGCTTATAAAATGTTGGATCAAGCTGGATTCGATGCAAAGTATGTTGTTGGTACTGTTAATGGTAACGAGGCACATGCATGGAATTTAGTAAAGGTTGATGGTCAGTGGTATCATTTAGATACAACATGGAATGATCCATTACCAAATCGTTTAGGGGCTTCTTCGTACGATTATTTTTTAGTAACGGATGCACAACTAAAGAAAGATCATAAATGGATAGCATCAAATTATCCAGCTGCAACAAGTGCAAAATATAACTATATGCTAAATGTTCATTTTGCATATCAGGATAAAAATACACTATACTTTAGTAATACAGCTGATAAAGATAAATTGTATAAGCTTGATCTAGCAGGTGGTAAGAAAACAAAGGTCATTGATAAACGTGCCTTGTATATTACTGGAGCGGATGACTTTTTATATTTCAGTGATTACAGTAACAGCGGTTACTTAACAAAATTAAATCTAAAAACATTAAAAACTGAGGTGCTCGTGAAACAGGCAGTTACAGATTTAAGAATTAATGATAATTTTTTAGTTTATAATGTTAAGGGCATCGAACAGAAACTTAAAATTAAATAAGAATATCCTTATCTATTGATAAAATGAAAGCACAAAAGGACCTCCAACTGAGTTCTTTGTGCTTTTTTTGTATATAATGAATACAGGAAACCGGTTGGAGGTGAGGATTTTGTGGAAAAAGTTAGCCATTATCGTAATAATCATTATTTTTATTGACCCCATTTATACGGCTGGTAAGGCAGTTGTACAGCAAGTGATAACTTGGACCAATAATGATGAGATAGAAACGATGCTTCTTTCAACAAAGGAAAAAATCATAGACGTTACTGCTAAGCTTTCAGAGAATACCTCCATTGAAACGGCCACACCACCTATAGAAGACAAACTAGAAGAAGGAGTAGCCGTTACAGCTCCTGCAGTCAAAAAACCTGAAGCAAAGTTAGTTGTAACAAATGCAAAGGAAATGGCTGATGCGATGTATGCGTACTACAGTAGTTTTTCGCCTACATTTGAGATTCAATATAAAGGCAATACACAACGAATTGAACAGTTAGTGGAAGAAGCTTATGAAAATGCTATTAAACGAGATGATTATGTATACGGTCATATTAGTAAACACTCAATTCGTTTTGAATATGGAGGAAGAGCGGCCAAAGTCTTTGGGGAGCAAAGTTATTTAATGACACCAGAGCAGTCCGGATATGTTGAAATGAATGTTCAAGAGGTTGTAGCTTCTATCGATAAACAATCATTAAGTAATGTAGAAAAGGTTAGGGCTGTCAATGATTATATCGTTGCCAATACCGCCTATACGGATCAAACGAATTCAAGTCCACATAGCGCTTACACAGTGCTTGCGGAACATGGTGGTGTTTGTCAGGGCTATGCATTGCTGGCTCATTCGATGTTACAAAAGTTAGGTATAGAAACAAAATATATAGTAGGCTATGTCGGACAGGAAGGACATGCATGGAATTTAGTAAAGCTGGATGGTCAATGGTACCACCTCGATACTACATGGAATGATCCGGTGCCTGATCGTAAAGGGGCAGTGCGTTATCAATATTTTTTAGTGGATGATCGAACGATGGCAAAAGATCATACGTGGATTGCTGAAGACTACCCGAAAGCAACGAGTACAAAGTATAACTACTTTCACAATGTAGATTTCGCTGCAAAGGTAGGGCAACAAATATTTTATAGTAATGTTTCTGAAAATAATAAATTGTATGTGCTTGATTTAGAAACAGGTAAATCGAAACGAGTTTCTAATTCGCGTGCCCAGTACCTCGTTTATGCTGATGGCTGGCTATATTTTAGTAATTATTCACACGGAGCGTATTTAACGAAGATTCGTCCGGATGGAAGCGGAGAACAAATATTAAATAGGGAAGAAACGAAGGATTTATTTGTGAAGGACAACTATTTATATTTCACGACAAATGAACTGAAAAAAATAGCGCTTTAACTTGATTGATCAATAAAATGATATGAGTGGCATGCCAGAAGATACACGTTATGTGAAGTGGTTGATTGGAGTGGAGACTGGACGCCCCCAGGAAAGCGCCCAGCCGGAACGGAATTCGACCCCTCGTTTTGCAGAAGAGTAATACTTTGTTTAAATACACACCTTGATTTCATTGAACATAATAGTGTTCAATAACATGAAGAGCCTATGACATTACAGATTGTCATAGGCCTTTTTTGTCCGCTCTATAAGATAATGGATTGGCGGATGCTGACACAGAGAAACTTCAATTTGCGGATACATCGATTTCATTTCCTGTGAAAAAGTTTTAAAAATTAATGGATTATGCTTAATGGCTCCACCATTACAATAAAGGCTAAAGGCGTCGTCTTGATAGTCAATTTTTTTCAACACAGCACATGCAAGGAGCGCTAGCTCATGGGCAGCACACATTGATATTTGGATGGCGCATGGATCCTTTTTGTCCACGGCATCTGCTAAAAATGCCCCCATTTTTGCAAGCTGCGCGTTCGTGTAAGATGGGTGGAAAAGCCATGTAGCTAGCTCTGTGACGTCTCGGATCCGTAAGTGATTATAGACAGCATTTTTTAATAGGGTCGGCTCACCGCGCCCGTCCTCCATGCGGAAAATGGCGCGTATTACTTCTTGCCCTAGCCAATAGCCACTGCCTTCATCTCCAGCACGATGCCCCCAGCCACCTGCACGTACTATTTGTGTACCGGTAAATGCGTAAGCAATGGCTCCTGTCCCAGCGATGAGTAACGCGCCTGCCTGTCCAGCAGTAACGCCGAGTAAAGTGGCTTGCGCATCATTTTCTATAATAAGCGTATCTATTTTTAGCTGTAATGCTGATACGGCGCTATGAACGATTGTTGATACGATTTCATGATCTTTGGGAGAATCAATCCCAGCCATTGCAAAGGTAGCTACAGCAATAGTAGAGTCATCTTGCTTTTGCAAAAAGTCCTGCACATTTGCTAATAACGCTTGCACTATTTCTGTAGCAGGTTCAGCACCGATTGCTTGATAATTCGAGCCACTTGTTGATGTTGTATAGATTATTTCACCAGACTCGGCATGTACGAGCGCACATGCCGTTTTTGTAGCACCACCGTCAATAATAAGTAGCCATCCCATCATTGATTCCATTCCTCTAAAAATACTGTTAATTGTTTTTCTGCTTCAATAATTTTAAATTCCTTCAAACGAATCCACTCATAAAGATTATGAGAATTTGCCTTGCAGTGTTCAAGAGATGCTTTCATCGTTGCGGGTGCTGGACCACCAGGTAATGTACGTACACCAACGAAGGTCTCCGGTTTTAATGTGTTATAAAAATCTTCCTCAGAAATTTTTAATGGTTTACCCGTAATTAATTTGGCTTGTGTATTGGTGAGCCCCCATGTAAGACTTGCTAAAGATTCCTCCCCATGAGAGAGCAATACTTTAATACATTTACTAACAATACTATGTGCCTGCCGGAATGAAATCCCTTCAGAACGCACTAACGTATCGGCAAGCTCTGTGACATTGGCAAAGCTATTGTTTGCTCGATTTCTTAGTTTTTTCTTGTTTACATCCATCGTGACAACTAGCGAACCAAATAGTTCGTAAATACCTATTAAACGGTCGATGGCGCGCCATAAATATGGTTGCATATCATCTTCTGTGTCTACAATATCTCCAAAAGGTGTATTATGTACCATCTGTAATACTGTACTAGCGTCACCAACAACTGCTGATAGCAATGAACGTGTATGCTCTATTGAAACAGGATTGCGTTTTTGTGGCATGATTGAGCTAACTTGTACGTACGGGCTCGCCAACGTAAATGCATTGAATTCCTGTGTAGCCCATAGTAGAAAATCCTGGGATGTACGGCCAAGATTAAGTGCCGCAAGCTGAACGATACTCGCTGCCTCTGCGATATAATCTGCACCAGCAACAGCATCCCACGCATTCTCGATAATATCATCGAAGGCCAATAACTCACGCATGCGCTCTCGATTAATATTGAAGCCTGTTGTCGTTAATGCTGCTGCTCCCATACTACTGCGATTCACCGTTTTGTAGACATGCTGTAAACGTTCAAAATCGCGTTCAAGTTGATCGATGACAGCCTTCAAATAATGAGCAAAAGTTGTTGGCTGTGCCTGCTGCGTATGTGTATAGCCAATCATAATCGTATCAACGTGCTCCTCAGCAGCTGCGATTAAATCATCCCGTAATGTCAGTAATTCTCGCATTAGCAATAACAATTTTTTTCTTAAAGTCATGCGATAGATGGCAATGCCCATATCATTACGACTTCTCCCAATGTGAAGATTTCCTGCAACATCGCCAGCAAGCTCTATCAATTTATTTTCGATGCGGAAAAACAAATCCTCATATAGTGGGCTGTAATCCTCTATACGATAATAGTTCAAATCTAGTTTTTTTAGAGCGATTCCAATTTCTTTAGCTTCTTCTTTTTTTACTAGTCCCTGTTCTTCTAACATTTTTAAGTGTGCAATATTGATTTGTAGAATAATTGTTAAAAAGTTTTTCTTGGCTTCATCGTAAGCCGGCTGTAAGACAATTTTACGATAAATATTAGAAGGGAAGATCATCCCATCTTCTTGCTGTGTTTTGTTGCGAAAATCTTCAAACATATGAATTGCCTCCTATTAGATTAGCAGTTATATGGCCGAACCAGCACTGCCTTTAGATAACTTCTCAGAAATAATAAGCACAATTAAAATTAAACAAATTTGTAAGACGCCATATGCACAAGCAGTTCCAAATTTAAACGAATATAGTTTTTGGAAGATCGCCACTGATAATGGGATGGTCGACGTACTGTAAATAAGAATAGACGCTACGAATTCGCCAAAGCTTTGAACAAGTGCTAGTAACGTACCTGCCAAAATGCCCGTAAATGTAAGGGGAAGTACAATACGTCTAAATGAATACCACCATGTTGCACCTAAACTCCGTGACGCTTCTTCGATAGATTGATCTAATTGAACAAGTGATGCCGATGTCGAGCGGAAAACAAGAGGTAAATGTCTAATAAAATAAGCTAATGGCAAAATCCAGAACGTCCCGACAAGAACTTGATTAAAGGCGAATATATTTTCTGTACTAAAGGCTGCAATCAAATTGACAGCTACAACCGTTCCTGGCAATGCCCAAGGAACCATAATTAAAATATCGAGTAATGTTTTACCTTTAAAGTTTAAGCGAACCATTGCATAGGCTGCTGCAACACCGAAAAGAATGTTGCCGAAAGTTGCAACAATCCCCATTTGAATGGAGTTCCAAATCGGTCGCCACGTCCGTTCATCTGTAAAAAGTGCTTGATAATGATCCAATGTATAGTCTGTTGGGAGAATTTGTGTTTTCCATGCACCATCAACGGAAAATGAAATTAAAATAAGTACTAAAATCGGTAAAATTAAAATTAATGTGCCTATGAAAGACGCAATAGTTGCCATAATTTTCATGCTTCTTGAAGACACTTCAGAACGGTGAACACTAATACCTTTACTGAGGTTTTGATAATTTCGACGGTTTTGATACCAGCGCATCACAATTAAAAAGGTAATGGACACAAAGGATAAAATCATAGATTGTGTCGCTGCCATATCTAAATTCCCATTCGTACGAGATAAATAGATTTGCATGGTCATTGTACGTTCGACACCGAACATTAGAGGTGCAGTGTAGGATGCCATAGATATCATAAAGACGAGTAAGGAGGAGGCAACAATCGAAGGTGTTAACATGGGCAAAATAACCTTTGTCCATACCCGAATACGCCCGGCACCTAAACTAGTAGCGGCTTCTTCTAAAGCTGGATCAAGACCTTTTATAGCTGCTGAGGCAGTTAAGTAGAAGTAAGTGTACATAGTGAATGTATGTACTACGATAACCCCCCATATGCCTTTTAATGAAAAGGGTACTTGCTCTAAACCGAATAGGTGCTGAAATGCACGCGGGAAAATACCACTGTCTCCATACAAAAAAGTAAAGGACAGTACACCTACTAACGGCGGAAGAGCCATAGGTACCAATACTAAAACAGAGAGTATTCGTCTACCTGGGAAATTATAGCGTTCCAGAAGAAATGCCATAGTTACACCGACGATCGCACAACAAATAACACTGATAGCGGATATATATATACTAGTCCACAATGCCTCTATATTTGCTGGGCTAGCTATATTAAAGAAATTTTTATAATTAGAGAGTGCATCATCACCTGAAAAGCTCTCTTTAAACGTTTGATAGAACGGGTATACCACATAGGCAAACAACACTAAAAATAAAGGTGCAACTAAAATATAGACAAACCAGTTCGCGCTAGTTAAACGTGTCCATGCATTTCCTTCAGAAGAACTGTGGTGTGTTTTTTCCATGTTAGTACCCTCCTATTCTCCTAAAAAATACAGTGAATCTTGGGCTATAGTTAGAGTGATTTCTTCACCAATTTTTTTGAATTGACCATTCATATTAATAATCATTACTTTTAGTGAAAAATCTAGACATTCTACAATGTAGTTCACACTAATTCCTGTAAATTCAACAAAAGTGATTTTACCCGTTAATGTGTTTTCACCAGTACCTTCATGAATAGATTCAGGACGAATAGAAATAAACACTTTGTCTCCAATCATATGCGTTAAAGTGGGGGAGCTTTGTTGCTTTCGCCCAGTGAGAATAAGTCCACTCGCTGTTTTTACTTGTATATCGTTACCGTTAATAGCATCGATTGTCGCTTCAATTAAGTTCGTCTCGCCAATAAAATCTGCTACGAAGCGGTTTGAAGGTCGGTTATAAATTTCTTGTGGTGTACCGATTTGTCTGACGTTTCCATTCTCCATGACCATTATCCGATCTGACATAGACATAGCTTCCATTTGATCATGCGTAACATAGATGGTTGTAACACCGAGCTCGGATTGAATACGTTTTATTTCGACGCGGGTTTCTTCACGTAGTTTAGCATCTAAATTTGACAAGGGCTCGTCTAATAATAAAATATCAGGCTCTATGACAAGCGCCCTTGCTAATGCAACTCGTTGCTGCTGCCCACCAGATAATTCATTAATTTTCCGATTACCATATTGCGATAAATGGACAAGCCCTCTAATACGGTCAACTTTTTGCTTAATCTCTGCCTTTGAAAATTTTCGTACTTGTAATCCAAAGGCGATGTTTTCGTCTACCGTCATGTGTGGAAAGAGGGCATAATTTTGAAACACCATACCAATGTTCCGTTTATTAGGTTGAAGCCTTGTCACATCAAAATCATCGAAAAGAATTTTCCCGTCAGTCGGGTAATAAAAGCCTGCAATCATCCTAAGAGTTGTCGTTTTCCCACAACCACTTGGACCGAGGAATGTAAAAAATTCACCAGATTTAATATGAAGATCTAAATCTTTTACGCCGTGAATGTGACCGAATTTCTTAGAGACATTTTCTATTTTCACACTTTTCAACTGAAATGCTCCTTTCTCGTTAGAAAATTAGTTGCATGAAGCCTCGAGCGAAATATACTCGAGGCTTAAAGATATGAACAATATTCATAGATGTCTTATGATATTAAAAGGCTCATCACCATAACGTGGGGTTGATTTCCGTTCCTCTATTGCTGATCCCCATGGAGTCGCCCAGTCGTAACGAAGATCAACTTATATACAAAGCAGACAATTTCACTAATGTCATTCCTAATTATTTTTGTGAAGAGCCTGTCAGCAACATAGGGCAAGTTCATAACTTTTTAGTCATCGGTCACTTTTTTCCTCGGCCTTTAATATTGTTATCCCAATGCTCCATCCATTCAGCTTCTTTCTCAGTCATGAGCTTCCAATCTATATCAAAAGTTTTTAAATCTAATTCTTTATACCACTCAGGCATTGCCTCTTTATCGATATCTGAGCGAGTAGGAATTTGATAGTAATCGTTGGCTAGCTGAGTCACCATACCTTTTTCAAATATGAATTCTGTAAAGAGCTTTGCATTTTCTAAGTTTTTAGCATTGTTTACAACACCAACACCGTCAACTAAAATCGGTGCACCACTTTTCGGATAAATGTAATCGAACGGATAATCAGTCGTATATTTCTTTAATAAAATATCTTGTAAATTCCATAAAGAAACGCTGCCTTCTTGTCGTGTCATCTTTAAATAAAGTGCATTTGGATCTTGTGTATATTCCTTAGTGTTGGCATCTAATTTTAATAGCCAATCGTAGCCTTTATCAGGTGAATCTGCGCCTTGACGTAAGATCATAGAGGAGTAAATAGTACGCATCGTCCCAGAAGCTAATACACCTCGAATTAAAATTTTATCCTTCCACTTTGGATCTAATAAATCATCCCAATCCTGTGGGCCCGTTTCTTTCTTTAATACATCACTGTTAATCATAATAACTTCGGGGAGTAACATTTCACCAAACCAACGACCATCTGCATCTTTATAAGCCGCATCAATAGAGTCGTTAAAGCTAGGCTTCCAAGCCTGAAGTAAATCTTCATCGGCGCCGACAGTTAGTGCAGATTGCGTACCGCCCCACCAAAAATCAGCCTGAGGATTAGCCTTTTCACCACGTAGGCGTTCTAAAATTTGCTGCGCACCCATCGTTAAAAATTCCACTTCAATGTCCGGGTACTTTTCATTAAACTGATCGATTACCTTTTGCACCATTTCTTCATCGCGCCCCGTATAGATCACAAGCTTTCCAGATGGCGTAGCTGCCACATCGGTCTTTTCAGAATCGGACGCTTTGCTATTTGTTGTATCTTTTGTAGAAGTCTTATTATCACTACTACAAGCAGCTAAGATAACAACCATCAGCACAAGTAAAAAGCCGAAGATACGTGTTTTCTGCATAATCTTCCCCCTCCCTAATAATGAAAAACTTACATATAGCAGTATAATCCGGAGACCTTACATTAATGTTAGAATAATTAAAAAATTATAATTGGATTCATCATAGCTAAATAAATACTAGATAGCAATGGTGTTTAACTTCTTTCAGCGGGTGCCCAAACACCCGCTGAAATAGAGGAACTCAGTCTAAGAATGCCACGTCCTGTGGCAACGACTGAGTGACCAACATCACGTTGGCCCAAAGCCTCCAGCGGATGTCGCGGAATCGAAAAGGAGTTCTTTGTGCAGGCACAAAGCCGATTCCGGACGCACTTATACCGAGGTATAAGAGATCTAGAGTCGAAAACTCTTTAAAGTAGCGAGAAGACCCAATTTTGGGGACTTTAAGAATAGATTATTAAAATATGTTCAAAAGTGAACAAAGATTGATTTTAGTAATTTTGAAATGAATGCTACGATTTAAAGCAAGAATATCTCTAAACTTTAAGGAACGAATTATACGACTGGGGGAGAGACTCATGAAAGAAGCTTTACTAATAATTGATTATCTAAGTTATATATTAGATTTTATAGATCAAAAATAAGTACTGGATAATATACAAAAATTGGTGGATTCATTTGAGTGAGAAGAAAAAGAGATTATATTTGTAAAAAACATTGTAGAAAATGATGATGTTAATGAGGATATACAAATGGATATAAAAGAATATCCCGTGTTCGAAAAGAAAAATCCAAATGCATTTAGTAATAAAAACTTTTATAAATATCTTCAACAAAAAGGAGTAGAACTTTTATTAATCACAGGATTTAACATTGAATATTGGTGCCTTTTTACCTCAATTGTTGCAAGCCACTTAGGGTTTCAGACGATCATGATAGAAGATGCTTGCGGTACAACTGGTGATGAAAATTCGTATGAAATGCCAGGAATAGATATTGTAGATTTTGTAGGCACTATACTCAATTGGTCTGATTATGTAGAAGTTCTATATTATGATGAATATATTGAACAGCGTAAAGAAATTGTTATTGATAATTGAAATATCAGGAATGAAAGCTTTAGCGATAGGAAGATAGAAATGGATAAGCCTATTTTTACTTTTGTTTTAGCAACTTCGATAAATCCAGGGCTTTCTAATTTGTTTAGGTAATAATGAATTTTTGAATAAATCATAAACCATTTTTTCGGTTTAGTGTGTGCTATGAACATATAGAAAAGCGCGAGAAATCAACGATTCTAAAATTGATTTCTCGCGCTTTTTAAATTTTGAGTAGTTTTTTTTAGCCTCAATATGTTTAGTGTTTTTTGATGCAACAATAGTTATTTATGGACGGACTCAATTACTTTATCCTTTTGTCGTCGATGCGAAAGTATTGCCGGTAGCATCATACCTAGAATAACCAAAATAATACCCGCTATTTGTAAAAGAGTTAAAGGTTCATGTAAAACAATAACTGAAACAGTTACAGCCACGGGTAACTCGATAGCACTTAAAATAGAAGCAAGGGCTCCTCCCACTTTCGGAACAGCTATAGAGAATAAATAAATCGGCAAAATAATACCGAAGAGTCCCAATGCTAGTCCGAATTTCCATAAACCACCGGCGAATAATTTACCGTTCCAAAGAACTTCAGGGTTTAAGAAAATACTAATTATGATAAGGGCGACAAAGGAAACAATCAACACGCGTGATGTAGTTGTAATACCTTCTACATGACGAGAGTTAAATTGAATAAAGCAAGCAAAAGTAAAGGCAGCAGCAAAACCTAGCAGCCAGCCTTGAATAGCAATACCGCTTAAATCTACATTCAGTACACCAGCCGCTAAAATAGTTCCAGCAAATAATACAATGATAGAAATCACTTCAGTCCGACTTGGTAAGCGTTTATGAAGTGCGCAATCTATTAATAAGCCTATCCACGTGAATTGGAAGAGCATTACTACTGCAAGAGATGCGGGAAGATACTTTAACGATTCTCCGTATACAATACCTGTAGTACCGGTAAGTATCCCGGCGCACACTAAAATTAGCAGTCCCTTTTTAGAAATCTTCGGTAACTGTCTTTGTGTCACTATAAAAATAGTTGCAACAAGCATAAAGCCAATAATATATTGACTTGATACTGCCTCTCCTGTTGTAAAGCCATGCTGCATAGCTACTTTGACAATTGTCGATAGTATTCCGTAGCTACTAGAAGCAATGACAATCAATAGAGGATAAATTAAGTTCTTTTTCATGTTTTTTATTTCACTTCCTAAAATTGCTTGACCATATGATGAAATGGTTCATCGATTATGGACCATGGCTCTGTAATAACAAAGCCCATACGTTCATAAAGGCGACGAGCGTCCTCTTTTTCCGATTCAACATTTAATGATAATTTTGAATAGCCTCGTTTTTGCGTTTCCTCTAAGGCGAATTGTAATAATAATGTTCCTATTCCTTTACCGCGAGCTTCTGGTGATACACAAATAGTATCAATATAATATTCATCTTCATGAGCTTCTTTATCGATGATGACGGATGGTGCATTTTTTTCTTCAAGCCATTTTACGAGATTCGCATCCATATGAATGGCTTGGACACCATTATAGTAAACAAGAATTCCTAGTACTTGCTCATTCTCAACAGCTACAAAAGTATTTAAATAGGAATGTCGATTATCCTCACGCTTGAATAGTACAGTAAGTTCTTGTTCTACTGCTTCAGCTGTCTGTTCTCCTGTTAAACGGTTGGCAATTTCACCAATCGCATCAATAATTAGTGGTATAACGGCATGGGCATCCTGCGGTTGCGCTTGTCGAATTGTAATACTCATTGTCAAAATCCCTACCTTTCTATACGCAAGTATAACAAAGATAAAGGATGACTCAAGTTTTTGAATAAATGGTGATATTCTGACGGCATCTTTACCGTATTGTTTATCTGCTCGAAAGCGAAGCGACAGCAACAATTAAGCCAAGGCATAATTGATTATTTTTCCGAAAGTTTAAAACTTTATACGATATCTGATTTCGTGTTAATCTATAAAGACTAGAGTTTCGGGAGGACAACAATGACAAAGGAAGATAAGGATTATATTTTAGTTTATGGAGATGCTTTTATTGACTATATCGCTGATGATGTAACAAATACATCTTTTACTAAATATATGGGCGGTGCGACGGTAAATGTTGCTGCGGGAATTAGCCGTATCGGTGCCCCATCTGCATTAATTACGATTACTGGAGACGACGAAGGCTCTCAATTCGTTCGAGATGGCCTTGTGCAAGAAGGAGTAAACCTGGATTATGCGGTATTTGACCCTGCGAAGCGTGTTAGCGGTGTCTATGTTCATTTAACGGAGGCATGCGAACGAATTTTTAAAGATTATGTCGATGAGACGCCAGATTTACAAGTAGAAGCAAGGCAATTAAATGAAGCAGCTTTTAAACATGCATCTGCTTTAACAGTGTGCTCGGGAACTATGTTCCATCCTACAGCCCTTGAGACAACACGTGCTGCTGTAGAGATGGCAAAAGAAAAAGGCGCAATTATTGCAATGGATGCGAATATTCGCCCTCTACGTTGGAGTAGTGAGCAGATTTGCCGTGAAACGATCACGTCATTTTTCGAGAACGTAGATATTTTAAAGGTCACTGATGAGGAATTATTTTTCCTGACAGAAACAACAAGCTTGGAAGAGGGAATTGAGCAATTAAACAGCTATTTAGTGCCTATTATTTTAGTAACAGTAGGGGAAAATGGCACATATGCGGTATTAAATGGTGAGGTTATCCATGTACCGACAGAAAAGGTTGTGCCAGTAGATACTACAGGTGCTGGAGATGCATTTATGGCTGGTGTATTACGCGATGTTCATTATAATGGTTTACCTACAACAGAGGAAGAACTTGCTCGTTGTGCAAGTTTTGGCAATAAGCTAGGTGCTTTGGCAGCTACTAAAGCAGGGGCATTAACAGCTCTTCCATACTTTGATGATATTAAGCATTTACTTAAATAGTCGTTTGGAGTGTGCATACAATGGAGAAAAATTACGATGTATTAGTGAAGGATCGATTATTCTTTGGCGGTGCGAAAGATGCAGATGTAGCTTTTGAACAAGAAACGGTGGATATTGTGATTGATGTTCGCGTAAATGGCCTATCTAATGAGGAGCAAGATGCGGCTTCATATGTGTACAAGCATATGCCAATTGCTGATGAGGACATAGAAGTAGCACCATCTATTCAAAAAGTTGCGAAAGAAATTGTTACTGCCTATGAGAGTGGGCAGAAAGTGTACTTCCATTGTGGAAGTGGGGGAGGTCGCGCAGGAGTGGCAGCCACTGCTGTACTAATGGAGCTTGGCATGACGGATTCTCTAGAGGAAGCGGAAGCAGCTGTAAAGGACGCGCGTCCACAAGTAACCATTCGACCAAAAATGGCAGATGCTTTGCAGAAGTTATATAAATAAATGAGAAGGTGTACCAGATTTTGGTGCGCCTTCTTTTTTAGTTAGTCGAAAAAACCTGAAAGTATTCCGATAAAATTAAAAAGTTGGATGATATTTTGTTAAAACGTATGTCATGTGCATAGATTGACCATTCTCAACATACATAAAATTGTGCTATGCACATTAGAACAGTTTTTGTTATAGTAATGATATAACAAAGGTGAGGTGATCTCTATGATGGAGGAGTTAGCGGAAGTTCCATGGGCAGTCATAGCGCCACTAATTGTTGTCCAATTTATTTTAATGATTATAGCTCTAGTTGATTTACGAAAAATCCATGCAACAAATGGGCCTAAAATTTTATGGGTGTTTCTTATCATTTTTACTAGTTACATTGGTTCGATTGCGTACTTTATAGTGGGGAGAAAACAATCATGACAATATTACTTCAGGTAACAGGACTTACAAAGCAATTTGCAGAAAGAGTAGTTGTGGACGGAGTGGAATTCACATTAGAAAAAAATACATCGACAGCTTTAATTGGACCTAATGGCGCTGGTAAAACAACAACATTATCGATGTTAACAGGTTTATTAAAACCAACCTCTGGAAGTGTGAAAATGCTAGATGGTAATTTAAGAGCTAATATTGGTTTCTTGCCGCAATATCCACAATTCCATCCTTGGTTAAGTGCGTTAGAGTTTACTGAAATGGCTGCAAAGTTAAATGGTGTGCCTGCAAAAAAAGCAATAGTAGAGGCACAAAAAACACTTGAGTTTGTAGGTCTAGGTAATGATTTAAATAAAAAAATTGCTACATTTTCTGGTGGCATGAAGCAACGGCTTGGAATTTCCCAGGCAATTGTGCATAAGCCTAAATTACTGTTATTGGATGAACCTGTATCTGCATTGGATCCGGTAGGTCGTAGAGAAGTTCTTGATTTGTTAAAGGGCTTACAACTAGAAACAACTATTTTATATTCGACGCATATTTTAAATGATGCCGAAGAGATGACCGATCAATTATTGTTTTTACGTGATGGGAAGTTAGTGGAACAGGGGACATTACGTGAAGTTCGACAACGTTTCGATGAACCAAATTATGTTGTAGAATTTAGCACTGAAAAAGAGGCAAAACTTTTTGCCAGTCAATCTGAACTTGTTGGAGAAGCAAAGGGTCGTAATGTATATATAGAAATTATTAATGAAAAGCCGAGTATGCAAGAGCTCCTTCAATATTTAAGTAGTAATCCTTATAAAATACGAAAAGTGGAGCGGCAAACAGCATCACTTGAAGAGATTTTCATGAAGGTGGCGAGAAAAATATGAGAGGATTTACTGTACTTCTGCAAAAGGAATTCAGAGAAGCTTGGCGAAGTTGGAAGTTTTTATGGATACCTCTTGTATTTGCGTTGCTTGGTATGAGTGATCCGCTAACAAACTATTACATGATGGATATTTTAAATGCTATTGGTAACTTACCAGAAGGCTTTGAAATGTTGATGCCGGAATTAATGCCAGTTGACCTATTACAAGCTTCCATTGGCCAATTTCAAACGATAGGTTTACTCGTAATAATAGCTTCTTTTGTAGGAGCAATTAGTAAAGAAAGAGCAAGTGGGATGGCTACTTTATTGTATGTCCGTCCTATATCGTTCGGCGCTTATTTTATGAGCAAATTTATCGTCATGAGTACTGTAAGCTTAATTAGCATTTTAGCTGGTTTTGCTGCGAGCGTATACTATACGGTCGTGCTTTATGGGACATTTGAGATAGGGACACTTATGGCAAGTTTTTTCACGTATTTTTCTTGGCTACTCTTCGTAATAGCAGTGACATTAATGATGAGTGCGGCTTTTACAACAGTGGTAGCAACAGCATGTGCATTCGCTGTCATATTTATTGGGCAAATAGTGGATGCTATAGTAGGGGCATTTTGGACAATATCACCGTGGAAACTGCCGGTATATGGCGTTCAATTAATGAGGGGCACGATGGAGATGTCGGATTATTGGTGGAGTCTATCTATTACATTAGCGATCACGATAATTTGTATGAGTATCGGAGCTTTGACGATGAAGAAAAACGCATCGATGACGAAAATCTAACTTCTTCTCAGTCTAAAAACGCCACGTCCTGTGGCATTACCGAAATGATCGACATCGAATCGGCCCTAGGGAACTCCATGTCTAACTTTGTTTTTAAATAACTTAATTATATTCATGAGCATCAACTTGGTAGATTTTTATCGGGTTGGTGTTTTTTTTAAGTAACGCCGCCTCGAAAACGAATCGGCATTGTGACACCGTTAGATATTAATAAATAAAACAAGACGAGACAAGCTGTTAAGGGCTTGATCGTCTTGCTTTATCCTTCAAGCTTATATATAAGGAGCCGTTTGCTTGAACTTGGGCAAAAAAGACATCTGTAACGGATTGGACATTTTGTTTTTTTAACTTTTTCATAAGCCACTCTTCCGTCAACTCAAGTTCAACTAAGTTTTCATAAATAATTTGCCCATCTGAAGCCACCTCTGTTGGAATATAAGTTGGTGGTGTTACATCGGCCTTTACATCTTGTTTTGTAGCCGGTTGTTCAGTAGGTTTTGGTAGCACACTAAGTTTACCGGTAGTTTCAAGTAGTGCATATTGCACATCTTGAACAGAGAATACAGCTTGTTCTCGTAGCATCATTGTTAACTCATCCATATGCAAACGATTTTTCCTTAAAGCAGATTCTAAAATAAGTCCATTTTGAATAAGGATTGTTGGCTTATCATCAACAATTACACGAGCTCTTTTAGATTTAATAGTAAGGATAGTCATCAAATATGTTAAAACGCCCCACCAAATTAATGCAATAAGTCCATCTAAAAAGGGTGTTTCTGCCTGTGCTGCTATTTCAGAAGCAATCGACCCAAATGTGATACCTGTTGTATAGTGGAAAAATGTAAGCTGACCAAGCTGTTTTTTTCCAAGAATTCGGGCTACCATTAGTAGTGCGAAAAAAGAAAGTGTTGCTCTAAGTATCATTTCCCAAAAATGAGCGTGAATAAAATCGTCCATACATAAATCAACTCCTTAAAACCGCTATTGAAAATAGCTTGTGCAAAAAGGTCAATAGTATGCGACAATCATTTGTAACCAAATTTTGAGATAATTTTAAAAGTGAGGTGGCAGCATGAAACAAGTCGGAAATTTAAATAACCCAGTGTATCCAATTATGATAGCAATAGGTATTGCCCATCTTATCAATGATACGATGCAAGCTGTTATACCAGCGATGTTCCCAATATTAAAGAGTGATTTAGGGTTAACTTTCACTCAAATAGGTCTTATTTCGTTCGCATTAAATATGTTTGCCTCTGCCTTGCAACCGGTTGTAGGTTTTGTTAGCGATAAAAAGCCGATGCCCTATGCATTACCAATTGGTATGATTAGTTCATTTATTGGCATAGCCATTATAGCGTTCACATCACAATATTCGATAATAATTATTGCAGTATTATTTTTAGGGTTTGGCTCAGCTATTTTCCATCCTGAGGGTTCACGTGTTTCATTTATGGCAGCAGGCTCAAAAAGAGGACTTGCTCAATCGATTTATCAAGTCGGAGGTAACTCTGGGCAAGCACTCGCACCATTAATTAGCGCTTATGTTTTCGCTATCTTTGGACAGCGTGGTGCAGCAATGGTCTTAGTAGTGGCAGCAATAGGTATTCTACTATTAAGTAAAATTGCAAAGTGGTATAAGAAGCAGTTGGAGCAAGAACGTATGGCAAAGAAAAAGCGAGTATTAGTTTCTAACTTGCCTCCATTAACGAAGAAACAAGTAGGCATTGCGTTGACGTTACTATTTACTATTATTTTTGCGAGATCATTTTATACAACTAATATTACAAGTTTTTATGTGTTTTATTTAATGAATCATTATGGCGTTAGCCTTCAACTAGGCCAAGTTTTAATATTCACCTTTATGGCATTTGGCGTTATTGGTACATTTTTTGGGGGTTCATTATCAGATCGAATTGGTAGAAAAAATGTTATTTTACTGTCCGTTGTTGTACCGATGCCATTTTGTTTAGCGTTGCCATATGTACCATTATGGGCAGCTATTATATTTTTAGTAATTATCGGTACACTCATTATGATTAGTTTCTCGGTAACGGTGGTTTACGCACAGGAGCTTGTTCCAACAAAAATTGGTACAATGGCTGGTTTAACAACTGGCTTTGCTTTCGGAATGGGGGCAATAGGTGCGATGGTCATTGGTGTATTGATGGATCATAGGGGAATTGATTTTACGATGATGGTTGTATCTTTGCTACCATTATTATTACTAGTAGCCTTTTTCTTACCTAAGGATAAGCCAGCTTCGGCGGTGTAATCATAAAGATCGCGAGGAGCATCGAGTTTGTTTCCTCCAAAGTGAAAGGTATTCATTATTTTATCGATAAGCAAAAACGCGTTCTCTAATTATTAGAGAAACGCGTTTTTATTATTGACGTAATGGTGATAAAAATTCAGAAGGAAGTTTTCCCTTATCTAGTATATAGCCCTCTGATATGTGAACTTCATGCATTTTATCATTGTAAGTGAATTTAAAAATACCATTATCAAAGTCAGTACCAACCTCTTTGAAGAATATCCCTTCAATGGATACATATTTAGGACATGTAAATGCTACTTTAAAGTCTCCATGTTCTTGAATTAAATAAGCACGTACACCTTTCTCATATGTATCGTTTGCATCATCATCGTCAGTTGGACGTTGGACAGCCACGATGTGAAAATCAACGAAAGGAACCTCTTTTAATAAAACATTTAGGAAAGAACCTTTTGTAATCTCTTCCCAGCGGCTTTGTGCGCTTTGGCCTACGATAATTTGAGAAATTCCGTAATTTTTTGCCACTTCTGCTATAACCTTTTGTATTGGACGCTTTTCATTATCTTGTAATATGAACTCTTCAATTTCAAGCTCATCAGATAACTTTTTCCATTGCTCAATGTAGCTAGACTTCTCTGCGTCAAAGGCATCAAGGGGTTGCGAATCGACTGAAAGGATATAGAGTGGACAATCTAGCATTGTAGCCATTTTATGACCGCGTCGTATTAATCGCTCGCCGTTAAGCCCATAGTAAACACAAACTAATATACTTTCGTCTAAACGCCCTTTTACATGCTTCATAAAAATTAACACCTCTTATCATGTTGTTATTTTATTAATTCTACTGTCGATTTTGAAAAAAATATCCTAAAACAGCTAAAATCGATGCTGATACAGTGCATTATGCTCATTTATATTGTATACTAAAAAACGTATAAAAGTTAATGACAATATATCGGGAAAACCTTGAGAAAACTGGGTTATCTTTATACTTTACAGTTATTTGATTTATGCATTTCGTGCATTTAAACCAATTGCTTCTATATGCCACACTATTATGCAGTTAGTTAAATAGATAGTCAAGTGACTTGGTACACCATTGTGTGTGTACATATTATCTCGTTTAAAAATCATGCCATTCTCTATAGGATTAAGGCGATATTGGTTATTTTTGCTTCTCAGGATATGAAGCTAAATAGCTAAAAAAGTTCCCCAGGTTTTATGCAGTGCTACTACCATCAAAAGCTTCTCTCTGCATAAAGTATGTGTTGAATGTTGAATGTTGAATGATCTAGATTTGTCTATATTTATAATGTCTATTATTACAACGCATACCGCTTACTTTCCAATTCAAGTTTATTACGTGAAAAAATCAAATTTCAAGAAAATTTCTGATATGTTAATTAGCTTTATTGATCTAATATCTTCCTGGTGGGAGGCAAAAAGGCTTAACTTTTTTTCAGTGTAAACGTTTGCTGAATAAAGTTAGAGTCTCCAGCGATTACTATAGAATTTTTGTGTTCGAAATAAAGTATAAACAGTAGTAACTTCAGTAGATTTGGGAATACTTTATTATCGGTTGTCACAGTTTTTCGCACTATAGTAAACAGTTGCTGAACGAAATTGATAGTAGGAGGTTTTCACTTGGTTACAGTTCTCATTGCGATACTTTTACCATTTGTTTGTGCTGCGCTTATTCCACTACTTTATAGGCGGTTAAGGCGTGTTGCACATCTTGGCTGGTTTGTTTTATCCGTTCCATTCATCCTATTTCTTTTACTCGCGCGCTATATTCCTCAAATTGCCGAGGGTAAAACGTTTATTCATACATATGAGTGGATTCCCTCTTTTAATATAAATTTCACAACTTACCTCGACGGACTCAGTATGATTTTTGGCTTGCTGATTACGGGTGTAGGTAGTTTAGTCATTTTATATTCTATATTTTATTTATCAACGAAAGAATCTCTTCACCATTTTTACTGCTATTTATTACTATTCATGGGTGCAATGCTTGGCGTCGTCTTTTCAGATAATCTAATGGTATTATACACATTTTGGGAGCTAACAAGTGTGTCATCATTCCTGTTAATTGCATTTTGGCATCATCGAAAAGCATCTCGTGCTGGTGCAAGAAAAGCGATGACTATTACCGTTTTTGGTGGCCTTTCAATGCTTGCAGGCTTTTTGATGCTGTATGTAGCATCGGGTACATTTAGTATTCGTGAAATCGTAGCCGACGTAGAGGTTATACGAGATCACACACTGTTTATTCCAGCGTTAATCCTTATTCTAATCGGTGCATTTACAAAATCTGCACAGTTTCCTTTCCATATTTGGCTTCCTGATGCGATGGAGGCGCCAACTCCTGTCAGTGCTTACTTACACTCGGCAACAATGGTAAAGGCCGGGATTTATTTAGTTGCACGTTTTTCTCCAGTGTTTGGAGGAGAGGCTGTTTGGTTCTGGCTAGTCAGTGTGATTGGTCTTGTAACGTTGTTCTGGGGCTCATTTAATGCTGTGAGGCAAACAGATTTAAAGGCGTTACTGGCCTTTTCAACGGTTAGTCAACTCGGTTTGATTATGAGTTTATTTGGACTAGGATCAGTAGCACATTATTACGGCTATGCTGCAGATACTGTTCTTTACACGCAGGCAAGCTTTGCGGCGTTGTTTCATCTTATTAATCACTCCACGTTTAAAGGTGCACTTTTCATGATGGTCGGTATTGTCGATCATGAGGTGGGCACACGTGATATTCGTCGTCTTGGAGGGTTAATGGCTTTAATGCCTATAACTTTCACCATTGCAGTTATTGGTGGATTTTCTATGGCCGGCTTACCTCCATTTAACGGTTTCTTAAGTAAAGAAATGTTTTTCGCTGCAGCATTAACTATTCGCAATGTAGAGGCATTTTCAATTTCTGATTTGGGATTATTATTTCCAATAGTGGCATGGGTAGCAAGTATCTTTACATTTGTGTACTGTATGATTTTAATTAGTCGAACGTTTTTCGGAAAACTACAGCTTGATAAGTTGGATAAAAAACCGCATGAGGCTCCGTTAGGTATGCTACTTTCGCCAATCATTTTGTGCGTCTTTGTAGTTGGGATTTTCTTCTTCCCGAATGTGCTAGGGCATTATATTTTAGATCCTGCTATGGCAAGTATTTATCCAGCATTCCCATCGGCTAGTGAATTAACACCACATATTCATGCTTGGCATGGCATTAATGCTGAATTGTTAATGACTGTTGGTGTCATTATTATAGGGATTATCTTGTTTAAAACGTTAAAAAGCTGGAAGCCTTTGTATCGGATATTCCCACAAAGATATACGTTTAATATGTATTACAATCGTTTGATTGAGTTTGGTGAAAATAGTTCGGCAAAGCTTACGAATCGGTATATGACAGGTAATTTAACACATTATTTTGTCTATATATATGTATTCTTTGTTGCCCTTATCGCAGGATATTTTATTTGGTCGGATGCTATTGCATTTAATTTTGCGAAGGATTCCGCAGTTGAGTCCTATGAGCTCATTTTAGTGTTTGTCATGATGTTCGCTGCCGTATGGATAATATTCGCTAAGGGACGCGTAACAGCAATGTTATTGAATGGCGTACTTGGCTATTCAATCGCATTTTTCTTTGTGATTTTCCGTGCGCCTGATTTAGCATTAACGCAATTAGTCGTTGAATCTGTGACAACTGCTTTATTCCTTCTATGCTTTAAATATTTACCTGATTTAATGCCTGAAGCCTCCCGCAAAAAAATGAAATGGTCTAAGGTCATTATATCCATTTTCGTTGGCGCCACAGTTACATTAGTAGGCTTAGCGGTTGTCCATTTCGATCGCTTTGAGCCAGTAGCTACTTACTTCAATGATTCTTACAAGCTGGCGGGTGGTTCAAATATCGTCAACACCATATTAGGCGATTTCCGTGCGTTTGATACGATGCTAGAAGTTGTCGTTCTTCTGATTGCTGGCTTAGGAGTGTATACATTAACGAAGCTAAAGCCACGAAAGGAGGAAACGGATCATGAAAATCAATGACGTCATTTTACGTACTGTCACAAAGACAGTCGTATTCATAATTTTAACCCTTGGTATTTATTTATTCTTTGCAGGGCATCATGCTCCGGGTGGAGGTTTTATAGGTGGTCTCGTACTAGCCTCCGGCATTGTCCTACTATATTTAGCGTATGACATTGAAACAGTGCATAAAGGGATGCCTTTTGATTTTAAAAAAGTTGCTGCACTTGGCGTATTACTTGCGACGGGCACAGCAATTGGCTCACTATTTTTTGATGCTCCGTTTTTAACGCAGACACATAGCTATATAAATGTACCGATATTCGGGAAGATGGGCTTTTCGACGGTAACCATTTTCGAGGCTGGTGTAGCTTTAACAGTAGTTGGTGTTGTAGTCACAATTATTTTAAGTATAAGTGAGGATGAGTAGCCAATGGAGTCTTTAATACTAGTGTTAGTTGGTGTATTAGTAGCTGTTGCGACGTACTTAATCCTCTCGAAACAGTTATTACGTGTGATTTTAGGAACGGCGGTATTATCGCATGCGGCACATTTACTGATTTTAACGATGGGTGGACTGAAGAAGGGGAATGTACCACTTTTAGAGGAATCAGAAGGTCCTTACACAGATGCTCTGCCGCAAGCTTTGATTTTAACTGCAATCGTGATTAGCTTCGCGGTGACGGCATTTGTGCTTGTTCTCGGTTACCGAGCTTATAAAACGAACGGTTCGGCGAATTTTGATGAATTGAGAGGTACGCCGGATGAGTAATATGATTGTTTTACCATTAATCGTGCCGGTTATTACGGCCATTTTACTTGTGTTTTTACGTGACAATGTATTTTTGCAGCGCATCATTAGTTTATTGACATTAAGCTTTGTTGCCTTTATTAGTGTTATTTTATTGCTAGAGATTCAAAAACAGGGTGTAATGCGTATTGATTTTAGTGGCTGGGCACCGCCATTCGGCATTTTATTTGTTGCTGATTCGTTCGCAATGCTTCTCGTATTAGTAGCGAATATTGTCGCAGCTATTTGTCTGTTATATGCCTTTTTTACAATCGGTAAGAGCTTTGAAAAGATGTATTTTTACCCGTTTGTCCTACTTATGGTGGCGGGTGTGAATGGCTCATTTCTAACAGGGGATGTTTTTAACTTGTTTGTGTGCTTTGAGGTGATGTTACTTGCTTCATATGCACTCATTAGTTTAGGCGGCGAGAAAGTTCAGTTGCGAGAGGCATTAAAATATGTCCTTATTAATATTGTTGCATCTTGGATTTTCCTAGTGGCATTAGCTTTTTTATATGGAACCGTTGGAACGTTGAATATGGCACATATTTCAGTCCGCGTGATGGAGCTAGGAGCTGACCCACTGATCACGACTGTGGCTCTTATTTTCTTAATTGTCTTTAGCTTGAAGGCTGGCCTATTATTATTCTTCTGGCTCCCAGGCTCATACAGTGCACCACCAACAGCTATAGCCGCACTTTTTGCTGCATTATTAACAAAAGTTGGGATTTATGCGCTCGTCCGCACTTTTACATTACTTTTCCCGAATAATACTGAAGTGACTCATATGATACTAGGAATTATGGCGGGACTGACGATTATTGCTGGATGTATGGGAGCACTAGCAGGACGAGATGTAAGAACAATTGCCTCGTATAATGTCCTTATTGGTGTGGGCTTTATAGTAGCTGGTCTAGCGATCGGTACCGAGTCTGCCTTACAGGGCGTAACATACTATTTGATGCACGATATGGTAGCTAAGGCCATGCTGTTTTTAGCAGTTGGCATGATGATGTATGTTACTGGCGAAACGGTTATTGATAAAATGAGTGGGCTTATTCGAAATTACCCTCTTTTTGGCTGGTTATTCTTTATTGTCATGTGTTCCCTTGCTGGGATACCACCATTGAGTGGCTTTTTAGGGAAGGTTTTAATAGGACAAGGAGCTATTGAGGGCGGTAATTTTGTTCTACTAGGGCTAGGATTTTTATCTAGTTTAATTGTTTTGTATTCCCTATTACGAATATTTCTTTCCTCATTCTTTGGGGAAACGATTATTAGCCTAGAGGATGAAAAGCCGTTACCAAAGCGTATGGTTTTACCATTAACATTGTTGGCCGCTTGTACGATTGCTTTAGGAATTGGAGCTGAATGGATGGCTCCGTATGTAACAGACGCGGCAGAGACACTCTATACGCCATCAATCTATATTGATGCAGTGCTAGATGGCACAACATGGCAAGGTGAGGTGAATGAATAATGGCGATGCAATTTATTCTGAATTTATTTATCGCAACACTTTGGCTCTTGTTACAGGATGAAGTGGTACCACAGTTTTCGACATTTCTAATGGGCTTTATCGTCGGAATAGGGATTTTATATGCGATGCACCGCTTTTACGGCACACAATTTTATTTACGACGTGTGTTTTCAATCATTAAATTATTATGGCTCTTTAATTGGGAGCTACTATTATCGAGTTACAGCGTATTAAAACAAATTACGACGCCGAAGCTCACTATAACTCCTGGAATATTTACGTATAAAACAGCGCTAAAAGGAGATTGGGAAATAACAGCTCTTGCATTGTTGCTCACACTGACTCCAGGTTCAGTCGTGATGGAAGTTTCTGAAGAGGGAGATATGTTTTATATTCATGCAATGGATATTGAACAATCGAAAGAAGCAGTCATTCGTTCAATAGGAAAATTTGAACAAGCGATCATGGAGGTGACACGTTAATGATTGATAAAATTTTACTTTTAGCTCTTGCATTATTCAGTGTATCGATTGCGTTGTCACTTTTTCGTGTGATTCGAGGCCCTTCGTTACCTGACCGTGCTATTGCACTTGATACAATAGGTGTTAATCTACTTTCAGCAATCGCTATCGTCTCTATTATTTTGAAAACAAAGGCGTATTTAGAGGCGATATTAATATTAGGGATTTTAGCTTTTATCGGCACGATTGCATTTACGAAATATATTGAAAGAGGTGTGATTGTTGAACGTAAATCAAATGATTGAATGGGCGGCAGTTATACTTATATTGATTGGCTCCATTGTAAGTGTTATTAGTGCATTTGGGATGATTCGTTTACCGGACGTATACACGCGTTCACATGCTGCAACGAAAAGTTCGACATTGTCGGTCTTAACATGTCTATTAGGCGCATTTATTTACTTTTGGGTTCATGATGGATATGTTAGTGTACGTTTAATATTAGGAATTGGCTTCGTTTTTGTAACAGCTCCTGTAGCAGGGCATTTAATATGTCGTGCTGCGTATCGATCTCGCGTACCTTTAGCAGAAGGGTCCGGAGAGGATGAGTTAAAGGAAAAGCTATTTGCAGATGAAAAATAAAATAAGTGGCAACCTCCAAAGGCATCTCGGGCTTGGCTCTAGCTTATCCCGTAGGAGTAGCGTTAGTTAATAATCTGAGACCCCATTTTCGGGGTCTTTTTTGTTAAAACGTACGCCATGTATAAGTTGTTGGGAGTACAAATGAAGCGGCCGGTGGAGTATGATCGAGGAGCTTATTTTGTCGGTCGTAAATCTAAATGGATTGATTTTTCCGAAAATTATGTATATAATATTTTATCGGGGAATTTTCAGATTAGCTTGATTATTACTTCGAAAGAGTATATCTTATTAGCAGGTAGATATTTATTCTCCTTGTTGTATAAATATCCATGCGCTTATTTTCAAGAACAAGAGTATTATAGATAATAAAACATAAATAAAAGGAGATTGTTGAATATGAAAAACAAATTTTTCATGGTTATGCTCGTGCTAGTAATCGCTGTCCTAGCGGCATGTGGCGCAAAAGATGATAAGGCAAGCGATAAAGGTTCAAATGCTAACGAAGGCACAGAACAAAAGCAAGTATTAAAAGTAGGTACTTCATCTGATTATGCACCATTTGAGTATGTTGATGCTGCAAAAGGTGATGATATTATTGGTTTTGATATTGATTTAATTAAATTAGTTGGTGAAAAGATTGGTGCAGAAATAGAAGTTCAAGATATCGATTTCAATAGTTTAGTGCCAGCTCTACAAGCCGGAAAAATTGATATTGTTATCTCTGGTATGTCACCTAATGAAGAACGTGAAAAAGTTGTAGATTTCTCTGATAAATATAATCAAACAGAGCAAGTATTTATCGTGAAAAAGGATAGCGGTATTAAAAAAGAGGCTGATTTAGCCGGTAAAAAAATTGGTGTTCAAAACGCTTCTATTCAAGAAACTTTAGGAAATAAAATTGCTAAAGAAGTAGATGCCACTGTTGAAGGTCGTACTCGAATTCCTGAAATTGTTCAAGACATGATGTCTAAGCGTTTAGATGCTGGGATTGTAGAAAGTGGCGTAGCGAAAGGCTATCTTGATACGAACGATAAACTAGAAGCGTTCCCTGTTAAAGAGCAACCTGAAGACTTTAAAGCGATCGCTGTTCCAAAAGGTAGCGATCTTAAAGATAAAATTAACAAAGCATTAAAAGAATTAGCTGCTGAAGGTAAAATTCAAGAGCTAGAAGAAAAATGGTTAAAAGTTAAATAAGTAAGTTTACTGCGATAGCTCTATCTCGAGCTATCGCTTATATCTTTCATTTCCTGAAAAAAGAACAAGAAAGGAGGGGGCACTGTGAATTTAGATTTTACAGCTATCATTCCCTCTATTCCTTATATATTAAAAGGGATAGGTGTTACACTTCAAATTGCATTCGGTGCATCAATCATCGGTTTTATAGTTGGTATATTACTAGCGTTATGCAAAATTGGTAAAGTGAGTGTTTTACGTTGGTTTGCAGATTTTTATACATCAATTTTCCGTGGTACACCGCTCGTACTACAATTAATGATTATCTATTATGCAGTGCCACAATTATTAGATATTCAAATTGACCCAGTTCCAACGGCTATTATTGCATTCGGGTTAAACTCAGGTGCTTATATTTCAGAAATCATTCGCGCTGGTATTAATGCGGTTGATAAAGGACAGATGGAAGCGGCACAAGCGCTAGGTATTCCATATGCGAAAATGATGAAAGATATTATTATCCCACAAGCCGTAAAAAATATTTTACCATCATTAGTGAATGAGTTTATTACATTAAATAAAGAAACGGCTGTCGTGACGGTTATTAGTGCACTTGATATTATGCGCCGTGCTTACATTGTAGGTGGTTCAACATATCGCTATCTTGAGCCTTTACTATTTGCGGGTGTAATCTACTACATTATGACGCTTGTATTAACGTTCCTTGGTAGACGAATTGAGAAAGGAATGAGAAGAAGTGATTAAAATTGAAGATTTACACAAATCATATGGACAAAACGAAGTACTAAAGGGTATTTCAACAGAAGTTAAAGAAAAAGAAGTAATTGCTATTATTGGTCCATCAGGGTCTGGTAAATCAACATTCCTGCGCTGCTTAAATTTATTAGAAGAGCCAACGAGTGGAAAGATTACAATTGCGGGTGACGTTCTAACGGACAAAGGGACAAACATTATGAAAATCCGTGAAGAGGTCGGTATGGTATTTCAGCATTTTCATCTTTTTCCTCATAAAACGGTACTTGAAAATTTAACATACGCACCGATTAATGTAAAAGGAATAGATAAGACAGCGGCTATTAAAAAGGCTGAAGATTTATTAACGAAAGTAGGCTTATTTGATAAGCGTAATGAATATCCAAGCCGTCTATCGGGAGGACAGAAGCAACGTGTTGCTATTGCTCGAGCACTAGCAATGGATCCAAAAGTAATTTTATTTGACGAGCCTACTTCAGCTCTTGACCCTGAAATGGTAAAAGAGGTATTAGCCGTTATGAAAAATCTTGCTGATACGGGTATGACGATGTTAATCGTAACGCATGAAATGGGCTTTGCACGTGAAGTGGCTGACCGTATACTATTCCTTGATGGCGGAAAGTTAATTGAGGACGCACCACCAGAACAGTTTTTCTCATCACCATCTACACAACGTGCGAAAGATTTTTTAGAAAAAGTATTATAAGTAATAAAACGCATTTAGACTCTTTTAAAGGAGTGTCTAAATGCGTTTTTTATTTTCATTTGTTGAGGTGTCCATACATGGGATCCCCTATAGAAAAACTGGCTAGTTAGATCCTCGGTCATCGGTACATTTCGAGCTACTCTTTTTGTGCAATCTAATGATTTTATGTGCATATGCTTACAATTACCTTGTTTTATGCTTATAATAGGAGAGTCAGATTTTTTCTGAAAAAGTAGCCACAAAGTGAGCGATTGCGATTGAAAAAATTATTATATGTAGCTTTTTTTGTTGTTTTTATAGTCATTTTTTTGTACGTAAACAATCATTGGCTGGTTGTAAGCAAGTATGAATTCGAGTCAGAAAAAGCGCCCGCCGGCTTTGATGGACTACGCATTACGCAAATAACAGATTTACAGGATGCTCTCTTCGGTGAACATCAAGAGAAACTCATAGCAAAGGTGAAAGCAACAAATCCTGACCTGATTTTTATTACAGGTGATTTAGTTGATAGTAATCGTTATAATTTGGAGCGAAGCTTGCAGGCTGTTAGGGGATTAGTTAAATTAGCGGATGTTTATTATGTACTAGGAAACCATGAAGTAGCGACGAATAAAGTGAATGTAATTTATGACGAGCTATCATCGTTAGGTGTACATGTATTGTCCAATGAATCGGCCATTATTGAGCGCGACGGGGAGCGCTTGGCGATTGTTGGCATCGAAGATCCGTTATCGGGTAGAACAACGAAAGAAATGCTAGAAATAGCAACAAAAGATGTTCCACCAAATATATTAACGATTTTACTAGCGCATCGACCAGAAGTGTTTAATACGTATGTGGAATATGGAATTGATTTAGTATTTGCAGGACATGCACATGGTGGACAAGTTCGAATTCCTGGTATTGGTGGTCTTTTCGCACGAGGACAGGGAATACTTCCGAAGTATACGGCAGGTGTTTTTGAAGAAGGAACAACAACTATGGCCGTTAGTCGAGGATTAGGTAATAGTACAGTACCTATTCGAATTTTTAATCCACCAGAAATTCTTGTAATGGAATTAAAGAAAAAGTAAGCACTGCGTCTTTGCTACGCAGTGCTTTTTTGTTATACGTTTAACAAGATAAATGAGTATTTCATAATCAAAGTAGAACCAATGCCCATCCCGATATAAAATCAGCCTTGTTTGGTAATTCAAAGAGTAGTTCGGGTGGTACTAGGAACTATTCTGTTTTTATAAATCATTATGGAAAGTTTTTTTATCTGGTGAATCAATTAGATATAATCGAGAGGACTTGTGGGTAATTTGTGTATTGTTTGTGGATAACTTGTGGATAAAATAATTTATTGGTGGATTGATTACTTTAGCTGAGCAATTGTCTGTGGATAATTATCGATGGGGAGATGTCGGCGATAGAATGTGCAGCAAGTGGTGGAATGCATAAATGAATAAAGGAGCCATCCCAGTAATGGAACAGCTCCTTTGTTGTAATCGAAAAGGTTAGTTTAGTACTTCTTGCATTGCTTCAAATAGTTGCTCGGTAGAGATAATACGCTCGCCACCGCCTTGTACCATCTGATCACTGCCGCCGCCTTTTCCATTAATGAGTGGCAGTGCCTTCCCGGCAATGTCCTTCATACTCTTTTCAACTTTTGCACCACGTGCTGCAACAAACTGAAGCTTGTCTTCATTTTCTGAAACAAGTAATACGATAGCTTCTACCTGCTCAGTGACAACAGTTCGAGCTAATTTTTGAAGCTCTTGCATAGTCCGTTGAGTAAAAGCGGCAGTAATAAGGCGTTCTTTACTAGAAACTAACGCTTTTGCTTCGTAATTTAGCAGCTCTTCTTTTGCCGCTACAAGTGCCTTTTCTGTATTTTTCTGTGTTGTTAAGATTTTTGTAAGTGCTGTAGCTGCTTCAATTTCAGGTACACTTAATTGTCTTGCAACGTCAGCTAGAACTTTCTTTCGCATGGCTAGCTCCGCTAAAACTCGATGGCCACATACAAAGGAGACACGAATATTGCCCTTCATTTTTTCTATGCCTAGGATTTTTATTGCGCTGACTTGTCCTGTTGATGTTGGATGTGTACCACCACAACCGTTGTAATCAAAGTCTGGAATAATAACAAGTCTAATATCTCCTGTAACGGCTACATCTTTACGTAGGCTGTAGTTCTCTAGTTCTTTTTCTGTAATCCATGTCGTGTCAATTGGGCGGTTCTCTAAAATAATTTCATTGGCACGGGCTTCCGCGGCAACAAGCTGTTCTTCCGTTAGGACATCCACGGCAATATCAATTGTGACTTGCTCACTACCTAAATGGAAGCTAACAGTTTGTGCATCGAAAAGCTCGACAAAGGCCGCAGTTAAAATATGTTGACCTGCATGCTGCTGCATATGATCAAACCGTCGTTGCCAATTCAATTGTCCATGCACTTCTCCAACTAAGCTAGTAGGGTCGCCTTGAATATAATGGCGAATTTCATCATTGATTTTCTCGACCTCGATAACCTCGATATCGTTTAAAGTACCAGTGTCATGAGGTTGTCCGCCTCCCGTTGGATAAAATGCAGTATTTGATAGCACCACGTAGTTACGGCCATCTGCATCTCTTCCTTTATTGATAATTTTTGCATTAAATTCACGTAACATAACATCTTGATAATATAGTAGCTCTTTCAAGAAAAAGCCTCCTTTATGTAAGAGAATCACGTCTCTCAATTAATTTATTTTCATTGTGGCATAATTACTTTCGAGTGTATACGAGTTTTCTATTTGACCCATGCTGAATTTGATTTAATATATAAGAATAGGTTAACTTAAAGGAGATCGTACAATGGAAATTACACAATTCTCAATGGAAGAAATTTTAGATCCAACAAACATTATTGAAGGCAAGCGTTACGAATTTATTTTAGATGTAGATATTGATGAAGAAGATGAGCTTTATCACGAAGCAGGAATTGAAATTCGTGTACTAATCGCTGAAAAAGGTGAAGAGTCATTTATTTTAAATTACTTCATCATAGAAAAAGCAGAAAGTGAGTATTTAGATTTTGCATTAGAGGATGAAGAGCTAGAAGAGATTTTAACATTCTGCAAAGAGGAAATCGCAAAAGCGTAGAGGTCTGCGTAAAAGCATTTCCAACAAAAATAAATATTTTCTTATTCGATAAAATTCCGCTTTGCTTTCTGTGGACAGGCACGAGTTACATTGGTGTACACTTGTTTGTCTCATGGGAGTTTAAGTGGAATTTTAACTTTACATCACTAATTAAGGATTATTTAAGATTAATGAAATAGTAGTGTTGTGTTAAAAGGGTAAACTAAGTTTAAGAAATTCTTAGGCTTAATCACCAAAGCGGCTAATTGGATGCACCGTCCCAGAAAGTGCTCAGCCAGAACGGAAAACAAACCTATGGTGAATAGCCGATTTTTAAACGAAGAGGTGTTCTATGTCAGTTTATACACATTCTATAATGGTAGCTTTATTAATAACAATTTTCTCATCCTTTATGCTATTTGTACCTTGGCTTATTTATACGTATCGGAAATATGGCTACTTATCTGTATCCAAAACGATTATTACGTTCTCATTTATTTTTTACTTTTTATCGGCATTATGCTTAGTTTTATTGCCTTTCCCAGAAACACGTGATACTTGCTCTTTGCAAGCCCCAGATACAGTCCATTATAATTTACATCCTTTTCAATTTGTTACGGATATTTTAAAGGATAGTGGGATTGTTTTGACGAATCCTTCAACATGGATTTATATACCGAAGCAGCCTGCTTTTTTTCAGGCATTTTTTAATTTCTTGCTGCTCATGCCTTTTGGCGTGTACTTGCGTTATTTCCTTAAAAAAAGAAAGTACTGGAAACGTGCATTTCTATTTAGCTTTTTGCTAACATTGTTTTATGAGGTAACCCAATATACAGGAATTTATGGCATCTTTAATTGTGCGTATCGAATTTTTGATGTGGATGATTTAATACTTAACAGTGTTGGTGCACTATTAGGGTTCTTCTTAGCCCCTGTTGTGTGGGCGCTGTTTCCTTCTCATGAAAAGGTGACGGCTAAAGCAGCAGAAATGGTCGAGAAAGATATTGTCAAACCATTATCGATATTGTTGGCACTAGCAATAGATTTATTTATAGCGCAAGTCATTTTGTTCTTCGTTAGTGTCGTAATAGGCTATAGTGGCATTTTTGAGTTTTTAATAAAAATTGCTTTGTATTTGTTGCTCTTTGGTGTTGTTCCGAGTTTTACAAAAGGTGCAACATTAGGGATGAAGTTTATGCGATTTACAATGGTCAGTGAAAACGGCAAAAGTATTGTCAGTCAATCGTTGCGTCGTTGCGTTGCTATTCTCGTGATAGTCTGCACGTCGGAGATTATAACAATTATAGGGAACATAAAATTAGATATGGATTCACCATTTTATGTACTACAAATTGTCATTACATTGTCAGCCTTTATAGCGAACTTTGTTCTAATGATAGTTATTGCTATTCATGTTATTCGTGTCATTGTAAGTGGAGGTAGACGCCGTTTTTATATGGACTATTATGCAGGCTTATTAGCAACGAGAAAAAAATAGGGGGGATTGTTGGATGAAATACGTAATCATCGGAGGAGATGCTGCCGGAATGTCAGCAGCAATGGAAATATATCGAAATGTACCTGGGGCAGAGATTATATCTGTAGAACGTGGATTTATTTATTCATATGGGCAGTGTGGCTTGCCCTATGTTGTAGATGGGCGTATTTCATCGACAAAGCGTCTTATAGCAAGAGATGTAGAAACGTTTCGTGATAAGTACGGTATTGATGCTCGTGTTGGTCATGAGGTTAACGGAATTGATGTAGACAAGAAGCTTGTTTTTGGAACACAGTCATCTGGTGAATCATTTGAAATTCCTTATGATAAGCTCCTTATTGCAACAGGCGCGGATCCTATTATGCCGGTGAAGAAAGGTTCGGATTTAGCGGGTATACACACGGTGAAAACAATACCTCAGCTAGATGAGTTACTAGCCGATTTAACGCCGGATATAGAAAATGTAACAATTATAGGCGCAGGCTATATTGGGCTAGAAATGGCCGAGACGATCCATGCTTGCGGCAAAAAAGTAAGATTGATTCAACGAGGTAGCTATGTTGCAAGAATCCTAGATGAAGAGCTTGCACAACATGTTCATGAAGAAGCGAAAAAGAATGATGTCGAGCTTGTGCTAAATACAAAAGTAGAGGCATTTGAGGGGAATCACCGTGTTGAGCGTGTTATAACAGACAATGGCGCATTTGATACGGATTTAGTCATTATGGCTGCGGGGATTAAACCAAATACTCAATTTTTAGAAGGTACAGGTATAGCACTAGAGAAAAATGGTGCGGTTATCGTCAATCGACATTTAGAGACATCTGTTGAAAATATTTATGCCGCGGGAGATTGTGCAACGCATTTTAATATTGTGAAAGAACGCCTAGATTATATACCTCTTGGAACGACAGCTAATAAGCAAGGTCGTTTAGCAGGACTCAATATGTCGGGCAAGTTTGCGCCGTTTCGCGGGATTGTAGGTACGTCGATCTTAAAGTTTTTCAATTTAACGATTGCCACGACAGGTATTAATGAGCGTAATGCTAAAGAGCTAGGTTTTGAATATGAAGCCTTTAAATTGTCTGCGCGCCATATTGCGGGATATTATCCAGGTGCCCAACGGATGTTCATTAAAATTGTTGTTCGTAAACGAGATCAACAACTTTTAGGCGCACAAATTGTTGGTCCGGCAGGTATTGATAAACGGATCGATGTGTTTGCGACAGCCTTATACAATAAAATGACGTTACCTGATTTACTAGATTTAGATTTAGCCTACGCGCCTCCATTTAATGGTGTTTGGGATCCACTACAGCAGGTGGCCAGAATAAATGCGCGTTTATAACGAAAGGGGTTATTAGAAATGAGCATTTACGACATTCAGGTTGCTTTGGGAGATGGTACTGAATATAGCTTAGATCGTTATCAAGGCAAGGCAATGCTAATTGTTAATACGGCTTCCAAATGTGGTTTTACACCGCAGTTTGAAGAATTAGAAGATCTATATAAAAAATATCAGGATGAAGGTCTTGTTGTTCTTGGCTTCCCATCCAATCAGTTTAAACAAGAAGTGGCGACTGCTGAGGAAGCGGCGTCACAATGCCGTTTAACATATGGCGTGACGTTCCCTATGCATGAAATTGTGAAGGTCAATGGTAAGGATGCACACTCTATTTTTGAGCATTTGACATCGCATTCAAAAGGCTTTCTCGGCAACAGTATAAAATGGAATTTCACAAAATTCCTTGTGAATCGCAATGGTGAAGTTGTCGGACGCTATGGATCAGCTGATAAGCCAAGTAGCTTTGAGGACGATATTAAAGAAGTTTTATCATAATAAAGTTGAGGATTCACGCACAGTTTTGTGTGTGAATCCTTTTTTATGCTCATTTGAGGGTGGATGTCGATAAAAATTATAAGTTGGGTGATAAAATGCAAAAGTTTATCAATAAAACTAAAAAATTGGGCGATAAACTTCAAAAGTTAGGTGATATTTTGTTAAAACGTATGTCATGTGGATAGGTTGATTTAAGGTTGTTGTAAGCTTGGGACAAATTTGTTGTAAGTTTGAGGGCGTATACTAAAGTCAGAAAGAAGAGGTGAGCGTTTATGACGCCATTATTAAAGGTTCAAAATGTAGAAAAGACTTACGGCAAAGGCGCAAATACATTTACAGCGCTATCGAATATATCATTTGAAGTAAAAAAAGGAGAGTTTGTTGGTGTAATGGGGCCTTCAGGGGCTGGGAAATCGACGTTATTAAATGTGTTAGCCACAATTGATACGCCAACAACTGGTGAAATTATTATTGGTGATACAAACTTAGCGTGCATGAAGGATGCAGAGTTAGCAGATTTTCGTCGCGACAATCTAGGCTTTATCTTCCAAGACTATAACTTACTCGATTCTTTAACAGTTCGTGAAAATATCGTACTGCCTCTTGCGATTGCAAAAGTGCCAACAAAGGCAATTAACGCAAGGGTAGAACGCATAGCTACACTGTTTGGGATAAAAGACTTACTTGATAAATACCCATATCAAATTTCAGGTGGGCAAAAGCAACGTACAGCATCATCACGTGCGTTAGTAACAGAGCCGAAACTAATCTTTGCGGATGAGCCGACAGGTGCTCTTGATTCAAAATCAGCAACAGACTTGCTTGAAAGTTTAAGTGATTTAAATAATTCACAAGCGTCCACGATTATGATGGTTACGCACGATGCATTCGCAGCAAGCTTCTGTCAGCGCATTCTATTTATTCAGGACGGACAGCTTTCTAAGGAAATCCATCGTGGTACTCAAACAAGAAAGCAGTTCTTCCAAGAGATTTTACAGGTGCTTGCTGGCATCGGAGGTGGAGTAAATGACGTTATTTAGTTTAGCGCGAAAAAATGTTCAACGTAATTTGTCGAACTACTTTTTATATATCGCCTCGATGGTTTTTAGTATCGTCATCTACTTTACGTTTGTGACATTGAAATATAATGATGATCTTTCAGCATTAAAACAATCATCGCAGCAAATTAAAGGATTGATGAGTGCATCATCCGTTGTGCTATTATTCTTCATCATCATCTTTATGGCGTATTCCAATTCGTTCTTTATGAAGAGACGAAAAAAGGAAGTAGCACTTTACTCTTTACTAGGTGTGCGTAAGCAGAAAATTGGCTTAATGCTCTTTTTCGAGAATTTAGTGATTGGGCTTGTCTCTCTAGTACTAGGAATTGTTCTTGGATTCTTTATGTCACAAGGGCTATTAATGATTTTAGTTCGTTTAATGGGCTATGAGGTTGTAGGAAGTTTAACTTTTTCCTCTGAGGCTCTAGTAAATACAACAGGCATTTTTGCGCTACTATTTTTATTCACATCTTTACAGGGCTATCGTGTCATTTATCAATTTAAACTGATTGACTTGTTCCATGCTGAGAAGCAAGGAGAGAAGATTCCACGTGCATCATTAGTAGCAGCTATTCTTGGGGCAGCGCTAATTGCATTTGGTTATTACACAGCATCTGAAGATATATTTACAAGTGATATCTGGAGATTCTTCACAATACTAGGTACGCCATTAATGGTTATAGGTGTGACCATTGCAGGGACATATCTGTTATTCCATAGTGTTAGCGTATTTGTGTTAACGGCGTTGAAAAATGCAACTTCTTGGTCATGGAAAGGCTTGAACTTAATCGGGGTATCACAATTATTGTACCGTATTCGAGCAAACGCTAAATCGCTTTCGATCATCGCTATTTTAAGTGCGACGACGATTACAGCAGGTGGCGGCGTTTTCGGGATGTATTACAATGCGGAAGCAACTGTACGTCAAATGTTACCTAACACATTTATGTGGAAGGGTGAGACAGTAAAATTTTCGCAAGAAGACGTCTTGTACAACGAAGCGCTTTCTGTAAAAAATTTACGTGTCGATAATGAATATTCGTATTTTGAATATACATTATTAAAGGAATCTGACTATAATCGTTTAGCAAAATTGCAGGGGAAAGATGAAGAACTGCACATTGCAGATGGTTCAACAGTGTTACTTGATACAACTTTCGATGAACGTTTTTCACATGATTTTACGGGTGAAGAGTTTAAATTGGAGAACGGGGAATCATTCCATGTTGATAAAATGTATACGGAGAGTGTGTTAAACTTTTTACCAGCTGGTACAGTACTCGTTGTTAATGATAAAGTGTTCACAGCAACAAATGCAGAAAGTGTTAAAATGCAGGTAGTTGGTATGGATAATGACTTGAAGCAACAGGATATTTCAAAGGAGATTTCCAATCAACTAGCTACTGAACAGCAGGATGGGTTTTCAAGTGTTCCACAAAGTTATGAGGCTAGTTTAGCTACTGTAGGATCACTATTGTTTGTAGGAAGCTTTTTAGGATTAGTATTTTTAGCGGCGACAGGAAGTATTATTTACTTTAAAATTTTAACAGAGGCTGAGGAAGATCAGTCTAAATATGCGATTTTAAATAAAATCGGTGTTAATAAAAAACAGATATTAAAAACAGTTGCAGGACAGGTTGCCGTTATCTTTAGTGCACCACTCGTTGTTGGTATCGCACATAGTGCATTTGCGCTGCTAGCCTTTTCACAGTTATTTGGTATGGATATAACGAAACCAGTAATACTGTGGATGATTGCTTATTCTGCAATTTACGGCATATATTATATCTTTACAGTTCGTTCATTCTATAAAATTGTTAGACAGGGGAATTAAAATGAAAAAAGTATTCTTAGGTATAGGAGCATTGTTTTTATTGTTCGTAGCGGGTCTTGTTGTTCTAATGACCGTAGATTTTAACCGTTTAAATAAAGAAGCATACTATGTTCATATCACTTCTGATGGTGATCTAAAGGAATATAAGCTAGATACTGGAGAAATTATGAAGTCCTATTTGTACGAGCTACCTGCTTATGACGAGAACGGTGAAGAGCAAACATTGGAGTTTTCAGCTCAGAAAAATTTACGTCACGATGCATACTTGAAGCTTTATGTAAAAAAAGAAACGGAAGTATCATCATATGATGAAGTAAAATTCCATGAGCTACCAAAAAAAGTGCAAGAGCTAATGAAAAAATAAGAAGAAGGAGTAGTCCCTAGTTTAGGGCTACTCCTTTTTTTCTATTTGAAATTGAATGCTAACAGTTGTACCTTGTTGTCCTTCGGAGGTAATTGTTACAGTTCCTCCGTGCGCTTCAATAATGTCTCTAGCAATTGCAGTACCTAAGCCAGTACCGTGTGTTTGCTCAGTATTTGTCCCTCGATAATAGCGCTCGAAAATATGTTCAAGATCTTCAGCAGAAATGCCTTTACCGTTATCAGAAATCGTAATGGAATGATCTTCAACAAGAATAGTAACTGATACATCAGAAGGATTATGAAGCAATGCATTGTGTAAAAAATTCATAATCGCTCGTCGCATAAAGTGCTCGTCAATGTGATGCTTGATGACATCGTTAGTTGCATTAAACTCAATATTGGCTTCCTCATATTGAGGGGTATTGAGTGTATCTATAACGATTTCACGAATAAATTGCACCATATTTACTTCGGTTAAGCTGAGCGGAAGCTGCTGATGTCTTAAGCGCATAGTTAAATTTAAATCATCGAGTAAATCTTGCATATGCAATGATTGTTTTTCGATAATGTGAGCGTAGTCTCTTTGTTCATCAGCAGTCAATTTTCCATCATTCAGTAGCTCCGCATAACCACGAATCGAAGCAAGAGGTGTTTTCATATCGTGTGACACATTGCTGATCCATTCCTCACGCATCATTTCTAATCTTTTTCGTTCCTGCTCGTGTGCGGCAAGCTCTTTTGATACTTCATTTAAATTCTCGAAAACAGGTTTGTAAACACCACCTGGCATTTTACTAGAAACATGCTCATGATTTTTTAAATGACGAATACGTTCAATCATTGCGTGTAGGGGCTTGGTCAACGTTCGACCGAAAAGCCAGCCAACGAGTGTAGCTACTAATAAATCAGCAATGACAATAAGCAAACCAAACTTGCCAATAAACTGTAAGACGGATGAGCCAGAAAAATGAGTGACATATCTAGTAACGCCACTGCCCTCAATACCGATAAGATAACTAATACTTTCTTTACTTCCTACATATACGGTTGTATCTACGTCGAACTCTTTATATTTATAAACTTGAATTAAATCAATCGGCGCATAGTGTGCAGGAGCCTTCTCTGGAGCAAAATGGGCTTCAATGACCTGTCCATTATTATCAAGTAATTGAATCCAAGCATTTCGCTGATGCAATTGTTGAAGTCCATCCTTGCTTACCGATACCGTTCCATTACTTATATCAATATACTGTTGGAACTCGCGCACGAAGTTTTCCTCTGAATACGAAGTTGTTTTATCGTATTTATTTACCTGTTGGAAAATGAAAAAACCAATTAAAATGGCTGTATTCAGGAAAATAACAATAATAACAATAGACAGCACAGACAGAAGAAATCTAGCTGTTAATTTCCATTTCATACTTGCTCCTCTTTTGGAACGACAAATTTATAGCCAAGCCCTTTTACAGTTGTAATATACACAGGTTTTGATGCATCGTTTTCAACCTTTTCACGCAGCCGTCGAATATGCACCATTACGGTATTGTCTGAGCCGAAAAAGTCCTCTCCCCATACACGCTCAAATAGAGTTTCTTTACTTAAAATTCGATTAGGATTATTCATAAAGCAAGCCATCAAGCCGATCTCTTTCGCTGTTAGCTCCAATAAAACTTCGTCCTTATGTACCTCCGTTTCATCACCATTAAGTAAGAATGGGCCAACTTGAATTGACTTCGCGGAAGGATCTGGTGCTACTTCCTGCGTTTGATAGCCAGCTCTGCGAAGCTGTGCCTTCACACGATAGGCGACCTCTTTAGGACTAAAAGGTTTCGTAATATAGTCGTCTCCTCCGATGGCAAGCCCTAAAATTTTATCAATTTCATCATTTTTCGCTGACATGAAAAGCACTGGCACATGCGATACTTCCCGAATACGACGACATAAATCGTAGCCCTCGCCATCAGGAAGCATCACATCAAGAAGTACAATATCGGGTTGTGTTTGTTGAAAGCTCATCCAGGCTTCTTGAATGGAGCCAGCTGTATGAATTTGTTTATAGCCTTCTTTTTGTAGGCTGACTTTTAGAAGGTTTGCTAAATCTGCCTCATCGTCCACCACTAGAATAGTTGGTTCTTTCATGGTTCACACGTCCTTTCTTCTTTTTTATTAAAAACTGTTATTAGTATTTCAAGAATAGTGTATAGCTAATATGTTTAGCAGTAGAGAAATCACTTTATGTGACTCATTATAAATGAAATTTGTTTGAAAGAGGAGATTGAAGCACGAATGATGATTTTTTAATGAAAATCATCATTTCTCACAAAAATAGTTGAGAGTTTTAGTGAGTGAGCTTCGATATAGTTAGTGAAGAAGCTTTTTCAAATAAACATAAGGGGGGAGAAATGGTGAGATGTACAGCTAAAAACTTTATTAGCCGTCTGCAAAACCAAAAAGAAGATGCGCTTGAGTTTGTAATTGAGCATTATTCTGGCTTCGTGCATGCCATAGCTTATAAGATTCTTTCCGGTATTAATAAAGATTCTATTGATGACTGTGTTAATGATGTATTCCTAGCTATTTGGCAAAATGCAAAGCAATTTAAGGGCGAATCTGAGGATTTTAAAAAATGGATAGGGATGCTGACAAAATATAAAGCCATAGATTTATTCCGTAAACTTGAAAAACAACAACAAAGAGAAAAGGGAGATGAGGAGCTCTTGCAAAAGGCTGATATAAAAGATACACAGCAGGAGCTTTTGAAAAAGGAGCAACGAAACGATTTGCTATTAGCTATTAGTCACTTAGAAAATATTGATCGAGATATTTTCATGATGAGGTATTATTTGCAATTAACGAATTCCGAGATAGCAGAAGCACTGCATTTATCAAAAGCAGCCGTAGAAAATCGGCTTTATAGAGGGAAGAAGAAACTAGCATCAACAATACAGTTGAAGGAGGCATTTATATGACAAAGACTTATAAAGAGTGGCTGGACCTGGATGTGGATAAAATTGAACCAATTGAATTATCTGCACAGCGAAAGAGGAACCTTAAACAAACGATTTTAAAGAAGCAAGCAACAAGAAAGCGTATGCCAAAATGGGTACGTCATACAGCAGCGGCAGCAATAATTGGCATCAGTATGGTAACTACCGTAAGCATTGCTTTTCCTACACTTGCTTCACAAATTCCGTTTATGAAAAACATTGCTAGCAATTTTGATAATAAAAACACAATGTTTGAGAACTTTGATAGTCACGCAACGGAAATTGGACAGGTTCATTCTAGTAATGGCTTATCTATGATGATTGAAAATGCTGTGTATGACGGTACATCTCTGACAATTTCTTTTGCACTTGAAACAGATAAAGATTTAGGAGATTCTCCGTTTATAGAAGGAGACTTCATGGATATCAAAGGAGCTATAGGTGGTGGTGGAAGTAGCCGACTGGAAAAGATAGGTGATAATAAATATATCGGATTAGCAAATACAACACCTTATTTTGATAAAGAAGCACCAGATGAATTAGAAGTAACATGGAAACCAGAAGCTTTTCTCAACATGAATAACGATATAAAAGTGGAAGGGGATTGGGCATTTAATTTTAAAGTCTCTAAGTTAGCAGGTGAGCTACAGCTAGTCAACGAAACTGTTACAAACTATGATGTCATTGCTCGATTTACCGCCCTTGGAAAAAATGATATGTCCACTGTTATTCATTATGAATATGAAGTTATCCCAGAAGTGTTAAAAAAGTGGCCAGATGTTACAGTTCAATTTGATGAACTACGAGATAATCTAGGGAACACCTATGTAGTAAATGGAAATGGTTCATCAAGTCGAGAAGGTGGAATTTCTTATAAATCAAGTGCTACTGTACAGGCGATCAATCCAACTGCTACATCCATTACATTTGTTCCTGTTATTTATTTCTCCTTAGGCTCAGGAAAAGGCACGGAATTAAAAGAGATGGATCCTGTGACAATCCCATTAAATTAACACACGCTTACAAAGAAATGAAGTTTATTACAAAATAAAGTACAGACTTTTACAATACATTTGTAAGAGTCTGTGCTTTTTATGTGTATATGGTTGAAAACACACAAAATAAACGTCATAATTTTCCATGTACTTTGTAGCCCATATCTACTTCTATTGGACAAAAATCATGCATTTACATACAGGAAAAGCACTAGGAGAGAAGAATTTCAACGCTACTTTGATTATTCAATACATACGATTCATGATATCTTCCTCGAAATGGAAGGAATTATCGAGCTTAATGTCGAAATTAAATTTTACAATCGACAATTTACTACAAAGAGAGAAATCAAGCGTTGAAATCAAATTTAACAAAGATCAATATACATAAAATAAAAACTAGGAGCGTGACGAAAAAATGATAAACGAATTGCATGTGCTAGAAAAAGAAGAAATACAAAATGAAGATCTTGTACAGCAGCCGCAAGCCGTCGAAACATTATTCGTAAATGAGTTCATAGATGGTATTTTAGATCCACAACAGAAAATGCTTGGACCTGTCAAAGACGGTGGAACAATCATAGCTAATACGACACCAGGATGCTGGGGGCCGATGCTAACACCAACGATTCGTGGTGGGCATGAAGTAACAAAGCCTGTATTTATAGAAGGTGCAGAGGTAGGAGACGCCATTGTTATCAAGATTAAATCACTACAGGTAACATCTGTAGCAACAGCGTCTGGGCATGATGAGGCAATTATAGATCGTTTCATTGGGGATCCATTCGTATCAGTAAAATGCCCGGGCTGTGGTAAGCTTCATCCGAATACAGTTGTCAAAGGGATAGGTCGGCAGGTTATTCGCTGTTCGACATGTGATACTGAAACATCACCATTTAACATGACAAATGGCTATACTATGGCGTTAGATCATAAGGGGAATATTGGTGTCACGGTTGGGCGAGAAGGGGCTCGCCGTATTGCACTGGATGCGAAAAATTATATGCGTACACCTGAAAACTCTGTGCAAAATCCTGTAGTTGCGTTAGCACCAAGTGATTTGATAGGTGTTATGGCAAGAATACGACCGTTTTTAGGGCAGCTTGGAACGACGCCTTCAAAGGCAATGCCAGACTCCCACAATGCTGGTGATTTTGGTTCGTTTTTAATCGGTGCACCACATGAATATGCATTTACGCAGACTGAATTAGATACACACCGTACAGATGGACATATGGATATAAGCCGTGTTCGTGAGGGCGCAACCATTATTTGTCCAGTAAAGGTTCCAGGTGGCGGTGTGTATATTGGTGATATGCACGCAATGCAAGGAGATGGAGAAATTGCAGGACATACAACGGATGTTGCTGGTATAGTTCAGCTTCAGGTAAGCGTACTGAAAAAAGTAGCTTTGGACGGCCCTATTTTATTGCCAAATACAGAGGATTTACCTTATACGGCTAAACCTTTTACAAAGGAAGAAAAACGTCGTGCACGTGAGCTTGCAGAGGAATATGGCGTTAAACAAGTGGAGGAAGCATTCCCAGTATCAATTGTTGGCTCAGGAACATCGTTAAATGAAGCAACAACTAATGCTATAAGCCGTGCTGCAAGGCTGTTTGAGATGAGCGAACCAGAAATTATGAATCGAGCGACGATTACAGGATCGATTGAAATTGGCCGTCATCCAGGCGTCGTAACAGCAACCTTCCAAGTACCTAAAACTGTCCTGAAAAAAGCACGAATTTATAAACCTGTGAAAAAACAATATGATTAAATGCGTACGGTGAAGTCCAAATTGTCGCTTCGCTTTCGATGCAGAAAAAAACACGTCAAAAAATTTGACGTGTTTTCTTGTGACTATTTTGTTAGTTGCTCGTCTACTGTTGTGAAAATTGATTTTTCCCGATTGTATTGGTGAATGATGCATAGCTTTCGTGCGTACTATGGCGCTAGCTTTTATTGAGCTAGGGTTACTAACTTATGAGTGATTGTCCAATGAGTTCATTTAACGTTCTTTTTTTAGCCTTAACTTAATTTTTTAACCCATCCACGAGGGATTTGCCCCTTATAGATGGCTTTTTTTATGCTGCTGCAGCTGAAGTTGTCGATTTTGCACGAATACTTTTGTTGTCTTCTTTTATGCATATTTCTATTTCTTTAGCATATGATTGATAAGATTTGTTATATTGAAGAAAGAGAGTTAAAAGGTTTGGCAAGTATTTTACAGAATAGGGGAAGATCGTTGTTGGTTGAATGTGATGGGGGGCTCCAGTTGCATGCTGTTGGATTGTGATGAGCAGTTATTCATGACATATAAACATAATGGTGAAAAGGGTGCTGAAAAATTACTGTCAAAATGGTTAGAGGCAGAGAGTGATTCACCGGCAGACCCGAAAATTCTAGGTACTGCACTTTCACCGAATTTATTTTTAGTGAATGAGGAAACTGCGATGAATATTGCGTTTTCAACTGCGCGAAAATATTGGGGTCGTGTAACGATAGATATGCAAACTTTTTTTAACAAGTATGGCTTGGATACTAAATTTGTGAATGAACGTCTCAATGCTTTTTTTTATACGCAAAAAGGCAAGGAGACCTTTTTTGAGCAACTTTTTGCACAACACACAATGGACTTAGAGCGATTAATCTGGCTAATTTTCGGAAAGCGAATGCAAATTACAATGCCAGTCAACGAGCTACAAACTATATTTTTATATAAATTTGAAAATGAATATTTAGTGCATATGATTTATAAAGAAGATACTCACTTTTGGCATTGGCTATTTATGAAAAAAGTTTATTCACTGTTTATCCACAAACCATTAGAACAATTCACATTTATCCATGAAATGATGGGTCATGTTGAACAATCTACAAGAAATACCTGTGGACATGTGAATAACTTTGTGGATAATTATAAAAAAACTCTGGATAAGTGTATAACCTACGTGGATAACTATAATTCTACTTGTTTAGCAAAAAAGCAGTTACATCTTTATCAAATTGTAACGCATTATCGTCTATCTGAAGGAGATTATTCATGCGTTAAAGCTTTAATTACTTCCTTTGAAGCGGATTGGCGTTATTCGATGTATGCATTGACAGAGAAAGAAAAAGCTCTGATTGCCTATCTTCAGTTTCATATAGCACACAAGGAGAAGATTCCGGAAACTGTTATTTACTACGGTGAGTATTTATTAGAAGATGAACGACTTAATAATTACGCGATAGAGATTTTGTTGGAATATAAGGAGTTATTGCCGAATCGTAAGCCAACACCTCCTGCCATTATTAAAAATTATGAACTAAACTTTTTAGAAAACTTGTATGCAGTATTGTTGGATCATTACGTAAAAATGGAGCGTTATCAAGAGGGGCTTCAGCTTTTAAAGGAACATGTATTAGCATCTAATAAAAAAATACATGCCGCTTTAGTACAGAACAATTATAGTAATGAGCAATTTATTGCGATTGAAGCGTCAGTTCAGCAGGATATCGCTCTCCATGTAAATAATTCATTACAGCATATTGGCTTGTCTGTTGAAGAGTGGCGCCAACATTATCGTCAGCCAGAAACGCCTTACTCTTTGGTGGCACAGAGCGCATCCTTACATATGCTCAATATTTTAAAGGTGTTATTTGTAACGGAGCAGTACGAGCTTTTTGAAAAATTAATGGAAATATATAAAAAATATTTACTTATAGACGATCATTTCGAAAAGTTACGGGTCTTTATAAGTGCCTACGTTTAACTTTTTTCAGCCGATTCTGGACGCAATTATAATTGATTAGAAATAAAAAAAGTGTCTAATGTGTTATAAACGCAGCATTAGACACTCTTTTTATTTTATATGGATCTTATTCTAAAACTCCTTTGTCCTGTAAGTCTGCAATTTGCTCGACGCTATAGCCAAGTGAAGATAACACTTCCTCATTATGCTCTCCAAGCTTAGCACCGACATGCTTGTACTGCGGCTTAACACCGTCAAACTTAAACGCTGATGCAATTTGCTTTTGTGTAGTACCGTCGCTTTTAGGAATATCAACAATCATGTCACGAGCTTTGAGCTGAGGGTGCTCGCATGCTTCTGGAAACGTTAATACTGGTTCGACACATCCCTCGAAATCCTCGTTAAACACTTCAAGCAATTCTTCGTAAGTCTTCGATAAGAATGCATCATGGACGGCTTCTTTAAAACGAATTTGTGTATAGTATGAATCATTAAACGTATTATCAATGAGCTCGGGAATATCAAGCGCTTCACAAAGTAATTTGCGGAATTGAGGTTCAAGGCTTCCTACTGAGAAAAATCGGCCATCCTTTGTTTTGTAAAAGTCATAGTAGCTGCCACCGTTTAAAATTTCTTGCTCGGGCTGAGGTATGCGACCACCGCCAATATAGGCAGACCCATACATAGCATTGAGCGAAAATACAGCATCGGTCATACTTATATCAATATATTGCCCTTCACCTGTTTTTTCACGATGTAAAGCAGCTGCGAGTACTCCAATTGCCGCATGCATCGTGCCCCCAGCGATATCAGCTAGCTGAATACCCATGGAGACAGGTTTTTTATCTTTATGGCGTGAATAATCGAGTAAGCCAGCTAATGATAAATAGTTATTGTCATGTCCTGGTCGATTGCTAAATGGTCCAGTTTGTCCATAGCCTGTAATAGCACAATAAATAACCTTAGGATTTACCTCTTTTAGAGCTTTGTAGCCAATGCCAAGCCGTTGCATGACACCAGGCCGAAATCCTTCGATAATTATGTCGTACTCTTTAACGAGTGACTTCACAATTTCTATAGCTTCAGGCGATTTTAAATTTAGTGTTAATGACTTTTTAGAGCGATTCAAATGTTGATGAATATAGGCCTCATGATCATCGTCGTAAGGAGGCATAATACGTGTTAAATCTACGCGTTTTGAGGATTCAACGTGAATAACCTCTGCGCCTAAATCAGCAAATATCATTGTCGCCATTGGCCCCGGTAGTAATGCAGAAAAATCGAGAATTTTTAACCCCTTTAAAATACCCAAATCTCCCAACCCCTTTTTGTGTAGGCTACATTGCCATCTATTCAAGAATGCATTGCAGCGCTTTTCTCATAATCCCCATTTTGTGAAAAGCATTTATTTGCACTGTATTAATACAGCGTTAAGTGTAAATTATCAGTATTATAACAGAAGTATTGATGGCTTGACTATGTTAAATTTTATTATAAAATAATTAGTCGGAAAATTATATGTCAGAATAGAGAAAAAAGTAAAATAATTTAGAGTGTAGAGTTTTTCCATAACGTGGGGTTGATTTCCGTCTCGGCTGGGCGCTTTGTAGCTGCCGCTTTGCTTTCGCTACAGAAAACATTCGATGTCGGTCACGAAGGCGTTATCACAGGACATGATGCATTTAGCCTTCGTTCCTCTATATCGCTGATCCCCAAGGAGTCGCCCAGCCTCCACTCCAATCAACTTACGTTTTAACAAATGTGATTAGTGACTATCAAAAATGAAGGTTATAAGTAAATTCTAATAATGGATTTATGAGAAAATTTTTGTCGTAACATGAACAAAAAAATCTCTATGCAATAATTTCTGCATAGAGATTTTTTTTTGTATATATCGTTGATCAACCTCAACTATTTAGAATAAAAGTTAACCGTATAATAGGGTGCACCGTTATCTTTAAAGCAAACACCAACAAAAATATGGGTAAACTCTTTCCTTAAAATATTTATACGATGTCCTTTTGAATTCATCAGTGCTTCATGAGCAAATATACTATTATGCTGACCTTGTGCTATATTTTCGCCGTACCAATAGTGATTAACCCCCCCAGCAGTGAGGCGGTCATTGGAATGATTACCTTGATGATCTTCATGACTAAAAAATTGATGTGTGATCATATTACTACTATGTTGTCGAGCAATAGGATTAGACCCTTTATCATAAGTGAGTGGTTGCAAACCTTCTATAACTCGCTCATGGTTAATAAGGTCAACCATTAAATCTTCAAGCCCTGTTCGTAGTTCGTTGGATGGCTTACCATAATAACCACGTTTACCTAATTCGGTTTTAGCATGTATCCAAATAATAGAACGAACAATATTGTTTTTGTGTAAATCATAGAAAAAAGTAACGTAGTGATTATCAATGAAATAGGTCCCGTGTGTAGTATTACCATCACAATCGTTGTAATCGAGCAAATAGCTTGTATTTTCATAGTGAATGGATCTAAGCGGAAGACCGTATTTTCTATTTACATCTATTCGATTAGCACCGATACGAATACCAAATACGCTATGCCCAATACGTGTTTCATATCCTCCGACCTCATTAGAATTATGTCTTCCTACGAGAGAAAATGTGGAGTAGTCTGTTTCTAATCGATGCCATTTCATTTTATAGTCACTTTGAAAGCTGGATAGTGACAAAGCTTTTTGTGTCTTTGTTACATTCAAACGAGCCGACTTATTTCGATTGAAAGAAGTATTTGTCCATAGAGCCATACTATAACCAATCATTATTGGAGCTACTTTACGTAACAACATATTAAAACCCTCTTCTTAAAGTGAATTTATAATAAAAATCTATTGAATTACTAAAAGTTTTATAGATATAAATTACTATACTTTTGTTCAGTTAACGATGCTGAAATTATGGAACTTTTCCTACTATCTGGATTATTAAGGGGTGGTATTTGTTAAAGTGCATATTATTTAAGTTGATCTTCGTTACGACTGGGCGACACCTTGGGGATTAGCGTCACAGATGGGACCCTGCAGCGAGTGAAGCGGCTCATCGGACGCCCACAACAAAACGCCCAGTCGGAACGGAAATCAACCCCACGTTTTGGGGTGTAGCCTACTATATTACTTTTGTTATAAGAGACTCTTGAAAGTACTTTTTTGCCAAATATTTTACTTTTGAGGTAAGAAATTTTCTTAATAAGGAATTTTTTTGTGTTTTAATAGAATAATAGAAGAAATTATAAATTAGGGGTAAAAGATAGAAAATGAAATCAAAACAGATAAAGTTAAAGTATTTAATCATGGGCGTTGCGATAGCTGCTTTTATCTTAACTGGTATTGGTAGCATTTGGAGTGGTTACCGAATGAACGTTGACTCGATTAAAGAGAATACGCTTGAAACGAATCGAGTCTATGCACAAAAATTAGCAACAACCGCTAGTTCTTATCTTGAAGAATCTTTTCAGATTTTAGGATATAGCGCCAGCTCGATAAAAACAAAAATGCATGATAACGATGCATTGATTCAGGAAACTGAACGTTTGAAAATGCAAAATGACATGTTTAACTCTGTGCTGATCACAAATGCAGAAGGTCTTGTACTATCTATATCACCACCATCTGAAGAAGTACTAGGTGAAGTTTTAACATCTGTTGGAGCCAGTGAGGCTTTATCTAAAAAGAAACCTCTTGTCTCAAAGCCTTATAAGGGGATGACGGGGCGTCTCCTTATTTTTATATCGTATCCTATATTTTCAGAGACAAATGAATATTTAGGAATGGTATCTGGGACAATTTATTTAAAAGAACGAAATGTTTTTAATGCTTTACTTGGAGAGCATTATTATCATGATGGGTCATATGTGTATGTAGTTGATTCGGATGGGCGCGTTATTTATCATCAGGACCCAAGCCGCGTTAATGATATCGTTATTGATAATAAAGTTGTTCAATCAGTGATTTCTGGGAAAAACGGGGCTATTCAAGTAGTAAATACTAAAGGAGTAGAAATGCTTGCTGGTTTTAGTACCGTACCTTTAACGGGTTGGGGAGTAGTTGCTCAAAGGCCGATTGATGTAGCATTAGCTCCTTCATTTGATAGAGTACAGGAAGTTGCTATAAAATCCATTCCGCTTATGCTCATTTCAATTTTAATTGTCCTTTGGGCGGCAGCACGTATTGCAAATCCCTTACAGCAATTAGCTACTTTAACAGAGGAGAGCATGGATTCGAAAAATGTAGAAGGCTTGAAATCTGTACGTAGTTGGTATTTTGAAGCGCATTATCTTAAAAGCGCTCTCATTCGGAGTTTAACATTTTTACAGGGACAGGTATCCTTTTTTAAAGATCAATCTACAACAGATCCGCTAACAGGTGTAACCAATCGTCGCACAATGGATGCGATGCTAGCGGAGTGGCTTGACAACAAGTTGCCACATGCCCTCATTCTACTTGATTTAGATCATTTTAAAAGTGTGAATGATACGTATGGTCATGCAGTAGGTGATAAGGTTTTACAATTTTTAGCTCAAAATATGAAAGCTGTTGCTCGTGATGGAGATGTTTGCTGTCGCTACGGTGGTGAGGAATTTGTTATGTTATTGCCAACTACTACAGCTGTGGAAGCGGCACAGGTGGCAGAACAACTACGGGATATGTTGGCGCATACTATAAGTCCTTGTGGTCGTCCAGTTACATTATCTGCAGGTGTTGCCGTGTATCCACAAATGGCAGATACGACAGAAAAGTTAATAGAAGCAGCGGATGGTGCGCTGTATCTTGCAAAACAAGCAGGACGAAATCAAGTCATAGTAGCAGAGCAAAAAAATAAATAAAAATTTTTTTTGGAATAAGCATACATTTCTAATTTTGGGGTACATGATTAATGCAACGATCATTTGGGCAAGCTATTTTTAAGTCATTCCCCATATGACTTATCAAACATGTTCAAAATGATACGTAAACTCGGGACACATCTCTCGATCGACTTGACAAGATGCAAGGTTATCCCCCTTTCCCTTATGACATCACAAGTACATCTAGATGTATGCCTATATATCGTTAAAAGCCAAGCGAGCACCGATGCTCCTTGGCTTTTTTATGTTGGGTGAGGGGGAAAAGGAAATATATAAAAGATAAAGGATTGATTAGTAGTGCAATTTGGATGGCTGTAAGTGTACAGTGTCTAAGATAGTTCTTTTGATTCATCTCAAAGGTTGGAACAAAACGTATGCCATTGTATAAGTTGATCTTCGTTACGACTGGGCGACTCCTTGGGGATCAGCAATAGAGGAACGAAGGCTAAAACCATCACATCCTGTGATAACGCCTTCGTGACCAATATCGGTGCTGTTGCTGCGCTTTCGCACAAACAAAACCAAAACCCTCTGCTGCCGCTTCGTTAGCACTACGCTTTCGCGCAAAAAACATCTGTTGGCCCGAGACCCTGGAGCGCAGCGAAGCGGCTCATCGGACGCCCCAGGAAGCTCTGCTCTGCGCGAAAGCGAAGCGTCAGCGGCAAAGCGCCCAGTCGGAACGGAAATCAACCTCACGTTATGATGGTGAACATTTTATCTTTCTATTTATTGTTAACAATTTTATTCCATTAATTTAGATTTATCTATGAAGGTTCACTATCTACCTGTCGATATAAAGGGTATGATGAAAATGATAGTTTGAACGTATCAAATACATAGATGAAAGGAAGAGTGGGATGGATAAAACAAAAATCCAAAAAGTGAACAAAGCACTTATAGCAACGGTTTTTGCTACTAGTGGGATTGCTGTTGTAGTGCCACCACCACAAAAGGCGGCTGCGGCTTCTTCACCATTTACAGATGTTGACCCATATTCAAGTCATTATGACGACATTTTAAAATTATATAATCAAGGTGCGATTAATGGGTATGCAGACAATACTTTTCGACCAAATCAAAGTGTAACACGTGGTCAGGCGGCAAAGATGCTGGCGACTGTTTTAAAATTAGATTTGAGAAATGTACAAGATCCATATTTAAAAGACGTTCCGAAAAGTAGTGAATATTACAAGTATATAGCTGCTCTACAAAATGCAGGAATCATGTCGGGCTATTCAAATGGAACATTTATGCCTAATGAAGTGATGACGCGCGGGCAATTAGCGAAAATTTTAGTGCTTGGCTTTAAATTAGAGGTAGCCTCTAATTACAACAATAGTTTCAAAGATGTAACTAGCGAAACAAGCAACGCTATCTATATCCAAAGTTTAGTAGATTCAAAGATTACGGAAGGGACAACGTCTGTCACTTTCTCACCACATAATGCGGTTACACGTGGACAATTCGCATCTTTTATTGTGCGTTCACAAGAGAAAAAAGGGAATGCCACAACTTTCAAAATTACAAATGTTGAAGACGATACTGTCTACATAAATGGCGATCCATACTCAGTATCACAAAGTCTCTCGCATATTTTTAACGAAGATAATGCACCTGTATTAAAAGACGCGCTAATTGAAGGGGACTTTTCAGGCAAAACTATTCGCTCGGTATCAAAGCTAACATTGAATGCAAGTGGGACAAGCTCAAGGTCACTAGAGTTCGATGGCGATCGTAAGTCCTTCGGTGCGACAATCGTTGTTAATGGAAACTATATTGAATTCTCAAATATTACATTAACTGGTACAATGCTTGTCAACGAAACGGTACGTCCACCTTTACAGTTAGACTTTTCCTACTATAAGCCATTATCTCTTGGCCGTATAGCAAGCACCAATACTGCATTTATCAACTGGTCTAATCCAGATAATCCAAATGATGAAGGCTCATCTAATAACGGTTCGACAACAGATATTCAAGATTGGGCAGATCAGAATTCCAACAAAAATCCTGATAAAAACAAGCCGTTTGAGAACTGGTCTAAAGATAAAGTGACGATGAAAAATGTTGAAAAACATATTGAATTTTATAACAGCACTGTATCGCGCATAGTTGTCGCTCAAAGCGGTACAAAAATCGAAACAAATATGAAGCTACCACGTGTAGACATCATCGGGACTGTTCGTGAATTTGAGATTCAAGGAAATATCGGTACACTAAACCTTGATACAGAAACGAAGCTGACAATTTACGGAGATAGCAACATCGACTGGATTAACTACAATAGCTATACAGATTTAGAGCTGTATATAGATGGTCGTATAGGTGTTCTGTATGTTGATAATGTATACGGTTGGGTTGATATTGGAGATTACACGTATATTGACAAAGTGATTATACCGAAGGGCGAGGGACCGAATAATATCTTCGACGACTTCTTAGAGGATAAAGATAATATCGGCAATATTGTAGATGAAGACGGTAAACCGGTTGATAAAGACGATATTGATAAACAAGATCCAGCTGATAAAACAAAACCGTTAATCGACATTACGAATGTAACAGTTTTAAGTGGTAGTGAGACACAGGTAGATTTCACTTCAGATAAAGTTGGAACTTACTACTATATTGTTCGTGAAAAAGGCGCCGATGCACCAACGAAAAAAGAAATGGTAAATCGCATTTCTACTGACAATGCAGCACATGGAACAAGCGCAGCAGTGAATGGCAAAAACACTATTAAAATCACTAATTTAGGTGAGAAAAAAGAATATGTTGTTTATGTGATGGTCGTTGATGGAGCGAAAAATGCTTCGGATATTAAATCAAAACCATTCCAAATGAAAGATGGAACACCGCCAGTTGTTAAAGATTTAAAAGTAAACCCTCTACATGGCGGAAAACGTGCAGAGTTTACATTTACAGCAAGTGAACCAGGAGACTATTACTACTACGTACGTAAAAAGACGTCAGCAGCCGATCCAACAACCGCAGATATTGTTGCTAAACCAACAGGTAATGGAAAGGCAGTTGCAGGAAAACTTGCAATTACTGAAATTCTAACAGGATTAGATGCTAAAACGGAATATCAACTTTATGTAGTGATGAAGGATGATTCAGGCAATTATTCAAAAGATCCTGCTGCAGTGAAGGAATTTACAACGGGAGAACTTGATAATATCAATCCGTATGTGGAGCAAGGAAAGCTAGTAAGGAAGAGTAACAATCAGTTTGAGTTAACTGTGAACGAAGCATTAGATCCAGAAAGTGCTAACGACGTTAACAATTATTTATTAACCGGTACAGTTATTGTTAATGTAACGGGAGAAAAGGGAATTAAACCATCAGCTGTAGAGTATAAACCAGGAGACAAGAAAGTATTGTTAACTATTCCATCTGATACAGGGTTTGTTAATGGTGATACATTACGTGTAACGGTGTTACCTGGTGTTATAGATTTAGCGGGCAATGTATTTGAAAATACGAATACAGTGAAGCCAGGCGACCCTATTCGTAACTATGCGGAATATAAACACGAAGATAATGTGAAGCCTACTATAAAAATAGGAAACATAGTAAACAAAGCTGATGAATCCGATGGTTTCCGTCGAGCAGAAATCGAATTCGAGCCGAATAAGGCCGGTACTTATTACTATATGATACTACCTGATACAGTAGTCGATAATGGTGAGACGAAGACTTTCAAACAGTATTTAACAGATCATAATATTACAGAACGTGATTTTACTAATGAATTTGCAGGTGATTCTAATAAATCTGGTTACTTCCAAATTGGTGGAAAAGATATCTATATTCAACGTGGTTCAGGCACGGCAGATTTAGAAACAACTACACAAAAATTCCCTGTATCTGTTGAACAAAATAAACTGGATCCATTTAATAGTTACTCTGTTTACATGGTACTAAAAGATCGTGGTGGAGAGCTCTCTAAGATATCCGATTCTAAGAAAGTATTTGAAGATACCAAAGCACCTTTAATTCGTGATTTAGAGATTAAGCCAAAGAAAGATATAGATACAGAAGCAACAATTAGCTTTGAAACGGATGAAACAGCAATAGTTCATTACTGGTTTGTTGAAAAAAGAATTAGAGATAAGGATGGAAAATTAATTGACAATCCAGATGCTAAATTAACTGCGCCAGCAGATGAAAAATATTTAGAAACAAAGCTTAAAACTAGTCCATCCATTGAAAAAACAGGAAAAGGTCTTTCAGGAACAGTAGATGCGAAAGGAGTAAAATTAAAGCCACATACTGAATATGTAGTTTACGTTGGAGTAGAGGATACACCTGGTAACTTCACGATTTATAAGGCGAACGATTCGTATAATGACCATGATAAATCAGCAACAGGCTTGATGAAACAAGACTTTTACTCTGATGGTACACCACCAAGCATTGGTATGACGTCTCCTCTGGACAATAAAAAGTATCCAGGACTTATCTACCGCAATAATGATGATACATTCACTATCACGTTTAGTGAAACGATTATGCGTGATGAGAACGGTAAATCAAGCCTTGTAGGTACAGATGATAAAGTTGTTGTTGGTTTGGCAGATATCTTAAAGATTACTGCAAAAGACGCGAATGACAATGATATTGATGTTACAGACAAATACGAACCTGTGTCTTATACAGTAGGAACAGATACTACAAAAGAAAGTAAACTCATCATTAAACCGAAATTACAAAGTGACGCTAATAAAACAATTACTGTAACAATGAATGATAAAACTCGAGACTTTGTAATTTCAGGCTATGAAGGACATAAGTTCATTAATACTGGTAAATATCTATATAGAACATTGGATTCGAAGTTTATGGAAATTAAACTTAGCTACCTTAATTCGCCAGGTGACGATAGAAAAGTTCAAGCGACATTCGATTTGTTGAGCTATGCTAAACAATTTTATGAAAAAGGCGAATTACTGAAGTACTACTACGTATCAGATTCAGTAGGAATGGATTCTGATACTATTAAAGGGAGATTACCAGCAGAGGTAATTGATATGGTTATGAATGGTTCAAACAGTTCATTAGCAACAGGAACAGGAACGATTGCGACAGATGTTGCTCGTATTACAAGAGAGCTAACGCATCCAGCCAAATTCTTTAACGGTGACTGGGTAACAATTGTGTTAGAAGATAAGTATGGTAATTTCCATAAGTTTTATGCGAAGGTTGGCTATAAGGACCCTGTCATAACAACGCCATAAGTAAATGAAAACCAAGTGGTCATATAAAGACCACTTGGTTTTCATTTTGATAATAGATATTCAATTACTTATTTCTTAAAAATTTTTCAATCTTTTAGGATGAAAAACCTTCCTGGCTAAAAACTTAGCAGAAGGGCTGTTGTATATATATTTAATAGGCATTTCGTTACCTCTAACTACAACGCTGTATACCCACCATCCACAGTAAACACGCCTCCTGTAAAAGAAGAAGCCTCTGATGCTAGATATAGCGCAATACCTCCTAGTTCATCCGGTGTTCCAGGTCTGCCCATAGGGGTTAAGTTCATCCAAGTATCAATCATGTCACCACCTTGTTCAAAATAATGCTTTGTCAGCTCTGTTTTCATGTATCCGGGAGCAATTGTATTCACTTTGATATTATGCTTCGCCCATTCCATTGCTAAACTTTTCGTAAGCATAATCACGCCTGCTTTGGATGCATTATAGGAGGATTGGCATTGAGGGGTATTAGCAATGATGCCAGACATGGAGGATATGTTTACGATTGAAAAGAAAGTTTATGTTTCTGAACTAAGTCAAAAATTTTCGGTTACAGAGGAAACCATTCGAAGAGATCTTGAGAAATTAGATAAAAAGGGAATTGTATCAAGAACTTATGGAGGGCTGTAATAAACCGAAACGGCTCAGAGGATTTACCTTTTAATACAAGGACCTCTCTTAATATAGATTTAAAAAAATCAATAGTTTCGAAAATACACCATCTGATTAAAGATGGAGATAAATTAATGGTTGACCCTAGTTCGACAGCTTTTGAATTGATCAAAGCATTATATGATAAACAAGATTTAACGTTAATTACTAATTCCATAAAAATATTAAATGAGTTTAGCGATTCACACTTTCAAATTATTTCAACAGGGGGAGAGTTACGAAGAAAATCACTTTCCTTAGTTGGTCCTGCTGCAGAGGCTACTGTTGATAGATATTTTGCAGATATTCATGTATTTAGCTGCAAGGGGATATCGCTGGAACATGGTATTACGGAATCTAATGAGCCGGAAGCGGAATTAAAAAAAATAATGCTTAAAAATTCTAAGATCAATCTCTTACTAGTAGATCAGACCAAATTTGATAAAGCAGCATTTTTAAAGCTTTTTGATTTTAGTGATATCGATGTTCTTGTAACAGACAAAAAACCATCCACAGAATGGATAGAGAAACTGAAAGCAAATGATGTCCAGCTAATTTATTGAATACTTAGTGTTGATTAATAAAATGAATTCGTCTAGATGTGAGAAGAAAGACCTAATAGCAAATCACCAGAAGTTAATTTTCCATTCGGCATCTACTTGATCGTTATAAATTTGTAGTGCTTTTTAATAAGAAACAAGTCTAATGCTTTATATAAAATCACTGATAGAAATGTATATTTCCATGAAAGACATCTCAAAATCTATTGAGGTGTCTTTTTTATGTTTTAAAATAAAATCCGTTAAACCGCATTATTATCCTTCTATCGGTAGAGAAGTAGAACTAAAAAATTTAAGATAACTATATTTCTAAATGAAAAAAAATTATCAAAAAATGAAAAGGGGATTTTAGATCAACATAGTGGATAGTTTCTTTGTTTTAAGAATTATAGGAAGTAATGAATGAAAGGGGAATGGAAATGAAAAATTTTTGGGCATTTGTAATAACAGGAATGCTATTAATCGTTACAACTACGGGATTTGCTCGTATGGCTTACGGTATTATATTACCTTTTATGCAGGAAGGGCTGTCATTAACTACAACACAGTCAGGTTTATTAGGCACGATGCTTTTTTTAGGCTATTTACTTACAGTAGGACTGTCTGGGGTGCTTACATTGCGTATTGGAGCGAAAAATGTGCTGTTGGTAGGCGGAGGCTTTGTTATTGCAGGTTTAGGGGGTCTAGTATTTGTCACGAACATTTGGTGGGCCGCTATAGCTTTATTTTTGGCTGGTGCTGGTAGTGCTCTTGTCTATACACCACTATTATCAATAGCAGTTAGCTCTTTCCCAAAGAAAAGAGGGACAGTGATGGGATTGCTAATGAGTGGTGCGGGAGTAGGAATGCTACTGTCTGGAGTACTTGTACCCTTTATGCTTCGACATTTTCCTGAGCTTGGCTGGCGAGGAGTATGGTTAGTATTTGCAGTAATCACAATGATAGTCGTGTTAGTTGCATTTTTTGTGATAAAGACACCGCATTCAACGGTTGAAAATGGTGCTGTACAAGAAAAAACTAGAGCCTGGAGAAGTAAAGAACTGTATCTCATAGCTGGAATTTATTTTGCCGTCGGACTCGTTTATCTTATTCCGAATTTATATCAAACAAGCTATATGAAGGACATGGGGATTTCGAATACAGTGGCGGGCTCCATTTATGCTGTTGCAGGGATCGTTTCAATTGGCGGTGCGCCATTATGGGGGATGCTAGCGGATAAGATAGGCGTAAAAAAGGCATTAATGACAGCGTTATTTTTATCAATTATTGGAAATGTTTTTCCGATGTTACTTCCTAATTTAATAGGATTTATCGTGTCTGCTATTATATGGGGTTCGTCTCTTGGAGGTGTCCTTGTGCTCATTCAAATGAAGGCAAGTCAAGAGGTATCGGCAATGTATGTGGCGTCAGCGATCGGCTTTATTTCTATCTTTTATGCTATCGGTCAAATGATTGGGCCTGGACTTGCAGGATGGCTTATAGAATATGCTGGGGGATATGCTACTGCTTATGGTTTTGGGGCTGCTATCTTCTTTTTATGTTTACTACTATCAATGGTACTTACTACGAAAGAAAAATAGCTTAATCGCTGTTCGTTTGCTATACTTTGGTTATGATTGATAATCATTCTCGATTAAAACCGAAGGATGGTGACGAACACGTTGAATATTAATTTCCATGAGAACTTTAGTGGATTTTTTCATGCATTGGAAATATCAAAGGTACAAGAATGTCCGTTTGTATTCCAACCAAATGTGCAGGAAGGAGCTATACATCGTTTTATTCCTCGGCCAGATTTAGAAGTGGTTATATCTGATTATTCATTTTATCGAGAGTACCAAATGCAAGTAGTAACAAAGCAGCCTATGGTTGAACTTAGTTTCTGTTTACAAGGTAATAGAGGTCTTTACATCTCAGGCTCAGAATATGAAATTTCTTCAGGAACATGCTCGCTTCAATTTATAGAGCAAGTAGGGGCAAATTTTATGTTTCACAAAAATCAATCCTACCAAATGGTGGGGATTGGTATTCCAATTTCAACATTCAATCATTTTATGAGTGAAATTGGTGAAACTAGTAAGGAATCCTTAAGTTTCTCTAAAATTCTTGATGGAAAACGATATAGACTATTTCAAGAGAAAATTAACGCATCTTCCCTAATTATTGTTCGGCAAATGTTAGATGCTATAGCAAGTAAGAAGATGACCAATTTAGAGCTAGAATGCCAAGCGTTACAGCTTTTATCTATGACATTTCGATCTCATCTATTTGATAATTCTCTTAGCCCTGTTATGTTTTCAATAAGTGATAGAACAAAAATACAGCAAGCTAAATCTATTATTATGGAGCATATGTCCAATCCTCCAACACTAATTGAGTTATCGCGTTTAATTGATTTAAACGATTACAAATTAAAAAAGGGATTTAAAGAGATGTTCGGAACAACAGTGTTTGGATATTTACGAGAAAAAAGACTAGAGAAAGCATTGCTTTTATTACAAGAGGGAACTATGAATGTAACTGACATTGCGAATGCAGTGGGGTATTCTAATCCTAGCTATTTTGCGGAGATTTTTAAGAAGAGATTTGGAATTAATCCTAGGGAAATATTAAGAGATCTTAATCGGTTGTAGAGGATATATATTTAATTCATAAAACACCTTAAATCGAGTGAATCAATTTAAGGTGTTTATTATGGGAATAACAAATGGCAGACCTTTTTGCAAGATTAATAGCATTCTCTAGATAGAAATTAAAAAGGGGGGCCTTTTAAGACCACCCCTCCCATCATTAAACCCAACCAAACGCTCGAGCAACTGTCGCCGTTAGCCATGTCACGCCAATAGCAATAACCGTTGGAATTAAAAATGACATAAATGTCCACTTCGGACTTTTAGTTTCTTTATAAATATTGACTAAAGTTGTTCCGCAAGGGAAGTGTAGCAGTGAGAACAACATCATGTTTAAAGCTGTGAGCCACGTCCAGCCTTGGTCGATAAACACTTGTTTTAGCTTCGATAAATCCTCAATTTCTAGCATAGCTCCTTGCGATAAATACGCCATAATTAAGATAGGGATCACAATTTCATTCGCTGGTAGTCCAAGAATAAATGCAGCCATAATAAAGCCATCCATACCAAGAGCCTGACCAAATGGATCTAAAAAGTTAATGAAATGCATTAGAATACTCGTATCACCAACGTAAATATTAGCAAGTACCCAAGTCAAAATAGAGGCAGGAGCTGCAACGACAACCGCTCTTTTTAATACATACCATGCTTTATCAAGACTTGCTCTTAAAATTGTGTTCCAGAACTTTGGTCTTCGAAATGGTGGAAGTTCCAAAGTGTAATGGGTAGGTACACCCTTTAAAGCGGTTTTAGAAAGAACCCAGGACACAGATAATGTCACAACGACGCCCAACATAACAAATCCTATTAAAATAGCCGCTGTTACAAATGTACCTGCTGCACCTGAAAAACCAGTTACCATAAATAATGATGCTAATAAAATAAGTGTTGGCCATCTCCCGTTGCAAGGGACAAAATTGTTCGTTAAAATGGCTAACATTCGCTCACGAGGAGATTCTATAATTCTCGTTGACATGATAGCAGCGGCATTACAGCCAAAGCCCATTGCCATTGTTAATGACTGCTTCCCGTGTCCACCCGCTCGTTTGAATAAACGGTCCATATTAAATGCTACTCGCGGTAAATAACCGTAGTTTTCTAATAGAGCGAACATAGGGAAGAATATAGCCATTGGCGGTAGCATAACACTAATAACCCATCCTGTACCTCTAAATAGCCCAAGCACTAAAACACCATGTAACCATTCGGGTGCATGCATCGCCTCAAAAAGAAAGGTTAGCTTACCCTCTAAATAGCCGAATAAGTTTGCTAACATGTCAGATGGTACGTTTGCGCCAGCAATAGTAATGTAAAAGACAGTCCCTAGCAAGATAAGCATAATAGGGAATCCCCAAATACGGGATGTGAAAATTTCATCTAATTTATCAGATCTGTACATTGCAGGTTGCTGCGATACTACTTTTTTACATAAAGATTTGCTTTTAGTATAAATATCACTAACGATTTCATCTCGAATATCCTCATTCGAAACCTCGTTCACTTCAGCTAGAATAGCCTTAAGTGAATTATGATTTAACACTGACTGGGACTCCATTCGTTCTCACCTCGTGCTGTTTATTATTCTTATGATTTTGCAGTTTTAAGATCAATTCTTCATCACCATCAAGTAAGCGAAGGGCAATCCATCTCGATGGATATTTTTCATCAAAATAACCTTCTAATTTCGATTCTATCTTTGTAATGGCTTCCTCTATTTCTTTCGAATATTTCATGCGATACGGCGTTGTAACAATTTGCCCATGCACCAGTTGACTTAATGTATCCAACAATCGATTAATACCTTTTTTATTTCTTGCCGATATTTTGACGACCGGGACTCCTAGTTCACGAGCTAATCTCCTTTCATCAATTCGGATCCCTTTTTTCTCCGCTTCATCGATTAAATTGATACAAATGATAACGTTATTCGTCATTTCTAAAACTTGGAGTGCAAGATTTAAGTTTCTTTCTAATGATGTTGCATCGAGCACAACAATTGTTGCATCCGGTTGGTCAAAAACGATATGGTCTCTTGCGACTTCCTCATCTGCTGAATTAGAAAATAAAGAATAGGTCCCGGGTAAATCCACGAGAACATATTGCTCTCCTTTGTGTTCAAAAGAACCTTCCGCATGAACAACCGTTTTCCCTGGCCAGTTTCCGGTATGTTGCTTCAATCCCGTTAATGTATTAAATAATGTGCTTTTTCCGGTATTTGGGTTACCTGCTAAAGCTATTCTATTTACTCTCACTTTGTATTCCCCCTAACAATTTCGCCCAAAATCATTGAGCTTTCATCATTCCGTAAAGCAATCGTCGTATTGCTTACACGGTAAGCGACAGGGTCTCCTAAAGGGCTTTTACGAAGAACAGAGATTTCTGCGCCTTTTACAAAGCCTAAATCTAATAATCTCCTTCTTAAAGGACCCTTAATGTTTATTTCTTTTATTAAAAAGCAATCTCCAAATGAGCATTCTGAAAGTGGTTTCAATGATGTTTTTTCCATATGCATTTTTTGTTCCTTTCCATAATAATATTTCCTGAACTTCACATTGTTTCTCTAAGGAAACTTTATTAATGATTATCCCTGTTTTATGACAATTGTCAATAGTTTTCTGAAATCTTTTTGAAAGAACGTGATAAAAGAGCGTCCTAATGAAGGGAATAACTGCGCATTTTTTTTGACTAAGAAATGTTGAAAAAGGGGGAGTTGTTTAGCATACAATGCGGGCAAAGTTTTGATGTAATGATATGAGAAGATTCTCGTTATGATGTGTTCGTTATAAGTGCTTATAGATAAGAGGCGAAAGCAGAGCAAAAAAACATGTTAAACCCTCTGCTACTAATAAAGTATCGGCAGAGGGTCATGATTTTTTTATTTGGAAATTACTCTTGGATTAGGAATGAGGCAGAGGAAGTTGTTTGAATGAAATGACGATTTCCTTCTACTGTATAATCAGCTGGTACTGGTTTGCCAAAGGTATTGGTACGAACGATGGAGGCATTCGGTGATAAATTATTGATAATAATTTCCATGTTCGCCTCAAATTCAACTGGTTTTTCATTTAATGTTGCCTGGAATGTGATACGATTCGATTTTTTTGTAATGCTAATTTCCATAACACCAGTATCCTCATTAAGAAGGGTTCCTAGTGGTGGAATAATAACAGTCATATTCGATTTTGTCGTTAAAACGAAGCGATCTGCACTATTTTCCGTGTCTGCAACGTTGATTTTTGCTGTATAGGTATTTTTGTTTTTCGTCATAGCAGTAGTTTTACCTGGTACGGCTGCTATATCCGATGAAATTGGTTTTTTCGACCCGTTCCCTTTAGGTAAATCATATTTTCCATTTACATAGTCTACTAAAGTCCAGGCGTTTGGTACAAGCTGCTGTTGCACAGGTGTTAAAGCCTCGAAGGCTGTTTTCGCTGCTTGTACATCTTGAGCGGTAGACGTTTTAGGCGATAAAGCTGCAATAGCGTTTTCTACTTCCTTAGCTGCCGCCTTATCCTTCGCAACAAGCTGTTCAGCATCTAATAACATCTTTTCGATACCAGCAGGTAAATAGACGTATGAATATCTTCGAAGTGCATTAAGCTCAGCTCTAGCATCAGCTACATCCTGATGGAAGGTAATGCGAGAAGAGTTTAATAATTGGATTTTATTGACCACTTTATCGATAGATGTATTGGGCGTGATATAGGATGTCAGTATTTTTTGTGATTCCGGGCTCACAAAGGACTTTTGGGCTGCATTTAACGTATTGTACCAATCTTTCGTTTCCATAACATTTTGGTAGTAATAAACGGAAGTTGACTCCACTGAAGCTAATTTCTCTTCAATTTGATCAGCAAGCTTACGGTACGCAACTTTTGTCTGACGATGATTTGACAGCGTAGAATAATTCGTAACATATTGTTTTTCCGTTTCAGTTAACGCATCGTAGGCTTTATTGGCTGCTTCCAAATTTGTTTGGAACGAAGCTGTTGTATCATTAATGTTTGAAATAAGTCGAACAACATTCGAAACGTTAGCGTTGTAGTAATAAGTATAATCGTATATGTAAGCAGTTTTTGAATGTCCAGTAATATTAGCAGCTGATGCTGACGTAGTAGGTGCAGTATAGATTAGTGAAGGGACCGCAACTAGGGCTAGTAAGGCTAATTTTCTTTTGTTTTTCATAATATGGGAAACCTCCTATTTGGTTTTGGATAAGTGTGATGGGTAAGATGTGGGTCTTTTACCCTATTTAAAATCTTTGATTGTCTTGTGAAATGGTTTATTATTTACCTGTCGAAAAGAGTCGCGTCTAGACAGGGATTTCCTAATATATGTTGGTAAACCAATTTTATCATATCTCAGGATTTTTTCATGTATATTTTAAGTGAATAGGTAGATTGATTATGTAATTTTTAAATACTTTGTGTCTTATGTACTTATGAAGCTATGAACGGGGAGCGGATCGCTTTTTTGGAAGGGATAGAAATCAAAGCGACGGAAAGAAGTGCCGGAGTGACGGAACGAACCCTCAAAGCGACGGAACGAATCGCCGAAGTGGCGGATAGAAATCAAGGCGACGGAAAGAACCGCCGAAGTGACGGAACGAACTCTCAAAGCGACGGATAGACTCATTGTTACCGAAGCCGACGCCACGATTCCCGAGGCATAATTGATTTTTTTTAGTTTGAAAAGGACTTGGCTTTGTGCCAAGTCCTTTCAATTTTTATTGTGTACCTGAACGTTGAGCATCTTTATAGATGTCGATAGCCTTGTCTAATTTGTTAATAGCATCTGTCACATCGTACGCAGAAGCATAGGCGTTACTGGCAACGGATTGTGCGTGTTGAACTACTTTTTCTAGACTACGTTTTTCTCTTTCCGTTGTCCATAGTTCATAGTAGGGGATATCAGAGCCATCTCCATTTTCTGAAACTTTTACATACTGAACAGAATTAATGAGTGATGTTAACCAAGATTTATCAACGTAATGCCAATGATTATAATTCACACCAGATTTATAATTACTCCTATAGGTTGAAATGGCATTATATAAATAACTGTATGCATACGAAATATCCGACTGAGACGAGGAGCTATTGTTTGCAATACCTTGTGCGTATGAAACAGCAGAAACTAGGGCATCTTTTTCACTTTGAGTCGTCCAAACTACATTGTAGGATAATTCAGATCCATTCACAGAAACGGTTACATACTGAACAGAGTTAATAAGTGAAAAAAGGGAAGATCGATCGGCATTATATTGATAAGTGCCATATTTTTGTGCATTCTTATACATTGTAATAGCGTAGTTTAAATTGCTAATTGCATTTGTAATATCAGATTGTGTTGCATAGTAATTATTTACAACATATTGAGCAGATGAAACGGCAGAGGTTAGAGCATCCTTCTCACTTTGAGTCGTCCAAGGTTCATAAGAAGCTACATCATTACCGTTGTTCGAAGAAACTTTTACATACTGAACAGAATTGATCATCGATTGTAGTGAAGACTTATCACCATAAACATATTTTGTTCCATTTTTTTGCACAGTTCGATAAACGTTTAATGCATTTTTGTACTGTGTAATCGCATTGTTTACTTGTTCCTGTGAAGCGTAAGAATTATTAACTACTGCTCTTGCGCTGCTCACGGCTGATTCGAATGTTGTACGTTCAGCCTGCGTTGTCCATTTTTCAGTTACTGAAATGTCATATCCATAAACAGATACTGCAACGTATGGAGGTGAAGCTACTAAATTACTAAGCTCCGTTTTATTTAAAACAGGTAATGTCACAGAGGCTTTTTTATCATCCACCTGCACTTTGTTAATGAGATGCCCTGAATTTAATGCCACCTTTGCCCCCTGTTTGACAACCACTTGCTCAATTGTACCTTTTCCGTAAAGGGTGAAATCTTTCTCAACATCGATAGTTAGTTTATCAACATTGGCCGTTACTTCAAATGCAGTAACTTTACCAACTATGTCGACTTTCGAAATAGTTTTGTCAGAAGTCACACTCACTTTAGTGCGTTTTAGGTAAATGTTTGGAGATTTAATATCTTTTAGAGAAACATTTAACCAATTATTATTTTTAGTCAATAAAGGTCTAAAAATAATTGTATCCCCAATAGCAACGTCATCAATTGTAATGGCCTTCTTCACACGATTAGTTACAATAAGCTCATCTTCAATAGTGACATTTTGAACTTTTACATAATCCGCATTTACAGTTAGGCTTCCAGCAATTTGCGCGTCGCCGCCATCAAGATCTAACGCTTTATTTTTTGTTCCACCTTTAGTTAGTGTTAGTGAAGTAATACTTGTAATTTCACCGTTCTTTACGACAATAGTTGCTTCAGCATTCGCCAATGCAGCATTATTGGATGTGTTTAAGAGGGGCTTCAATGACTTACTGATTTTAAATTGGCCATTGGATGTACGTACTTTATCATTAGCGATGCTGGTAATAGTAACATTTTGTCCCTTTGTTTTGGCTGCAGCTACTTGCCCGTCGATTTGAACTGAGTGGTTTAAAGATACATCATTAGAAGTGGCATTCGCAGTTGATACAGGCACAATTAAGGTTGCTGTAATAGCGGTAGCCATAAAAGTAGAAAATACTTTATTCTTCATCTTTGTCGCTCCAATCATTGTATTTAATGGATAATATATCATACATTTCTTAAGTTTAGTGCGCGAATGGGTTATTTTACTATATTAATTTAATGAAATAATAGGCCTTTTTTCTTCTATTATTTTAATAACTCGTAGTTTGAAAGGGTAAATCATCCTTCCAAGAGCTCTTTGCTATTGTTTGAACATGATGAAAAAGACAGGATGAGTGAACGCTGAAGTACATTGACCGAGTTTACAAACAGCACTACTATAGGAGAGGAAAGGGGGACAACACTATGGTGTATCTCGGTATGATTTTCTTTCAAATTGTCGCTCCGATTTTAGTGCTTCTAGTACTTGGCGCAGTTTTACAAAGGAAATTTCGAGAGGCGCTATCTCAACTTATTACATATTGCTTTATGCCAGCAGCTGTTTTTGTGAATTTATATGAAACGAGTATAGAATTGTCTGTGCTTGGGGAAGTTGCGCTTTTTATTCTACTCTTTATCGGAAGCCAAATGGTCCTTAGTCACTTTCTAGCAAAGGGGCTCGGTTTAGTAAAAACAGAGGCTGCGGTGTTTAAAAATAGCGTTGTCCTCATTAATTCAGGCAACTATGGTATTCCAGTTGCCCAAATGATTTTTGTGACTCAGCCGATTGGGGTAGCGATTCAAGTTATTCTCGTTATATTTCAAAATATGACGACGTATACTTACGGCTTGTACAATTTAATTTCTTCAACAAAATCAGGCATGTCAATTTTGAAAGATTTCCTCAAAATGCCTATTATTCATGCACTTATTATCGGCGTTACTATGAACTATTTTAATATCCCTATTCCACAGTTCGTAAAAATTCCGATAGACCATGTGGCAGATGGCTTTATCGCTGTGGCATTAATAACTTTAGGGGCACAGCTATCCCAACTTGAAATAAAATCTATGTTTAATAAGATGGTATACATTAGTTGTTTTACACGATTAATCATAGGGCCTGCCGTTGCATTGCTTATCATTTTTGCGCTTGGTCTTGACGGTGTCGTGGCACAATCACTTTTTATAGCTAGTTCGTTCCCGACATCGCGAAATAGTTCCAGTCTGGCATTAGAATATGACGTAGAATCGGCAACTGCTGCACAAACAGTTTTATTTTCAACGATTGTGAGCTGTATTACAGTGACAATTGTAATTTATGTAGCGGAGTTGTTGTTTACCTAACAGTTGGGTGTCATATAGTATAAAAGATAAGGTGGAAAGCTTTTCAGGAGTTAGGGGCTCTTTTTCTGAATTAAAAGCTAGTGATTTATATTTGTTAAAACAAGATATAAGTTGATTGGAGTGGAGGCTGGGCGACTCCTTGGGGATTAGCGTCGCAGATGAGACCCTGCAGCGAAGCGAAGCGGCTCATCGGACGCCCCCAGGAAAGCGCCCAGCCGGAACGAAAATCAACCGCACGTTATGGTGATAATCCAAAAATAATCAAATGAAGCTTCCATCTATTAGCAATATCTGCTACACTAGCATCAAACTTAATAGTATTAACTAGGGGAGTCTGATGAGTCAGGCTGAGAGGGAAACGCATAGAGGTTTCTTGACCCTTTGGACCTGATCTGGCTCATACCAGCGTGGGAAAGTTAACCATTATTGCACACTATGTTATTTGCAATAACTATACCTTTACATTCTTAGCCGGATCCAAAAATTTTTTGGATTCGGCTTTCGTTTTGTTGGGGTGAGCTAGATTCGGTCCTTGTATAAATGTAAAAGGGAGCGAAGTAGTTTATGACAACAGTTAGCGAAAAGAATATTACGATTATGCCAAATTTTGAAGGAAGTAAAAAAGTTTACGTAGAAGGTTCTCGACCAGATATTTTAGTGCCAATGCGTGAGATTGCTTTAAGTCCGACGACAGGAAGCTTTGGTGAGGAAGAAAATGCACCAGTGCGTGTTTATGATACGAGTGGCCCGTACACTGATCCTGCACATAAGGTGGACATTACGAAAGGATTGCCAGCTTTACGTAGTGCATGGATCAAAGAACGAGGTGACGTTGAAGAATACGAAGGTCGTACAATCAAGCCAGAAGATAATGGATTTCGCAAAGCTGATGATCCACGGATGAATGAAAATGTTTTTCCGGATTTATCTAGAAAGCCTTTACGTGCGAAGAAAGGTAAAAATGTAACGCAGCTTCACTATGCACGAAAGGGAATTATTACTCCAGAAATGGAATTTGTAGCGATTCGCGAAAATATGGATACTGAGTTCGTGCGCTCAGAGATCGCGGCGGGGCGTGCAATTATGCCATCTAATATTAATCACCCTGAGGCAGAGCCGATGATTATTGGACGCAACTTCCATGTGAAAATTAACGCCAATATTGGAAATTCAGCGGTGACATCCTCTATTGCAGAAGAAGTAGAAAAAATGACGTGGGCTACACGCTGGGGTGCTGATAACATCATGGATTTATCCACGGGTAAACATATTCATACGACGCGTGAATGGATTATCCGTAATGCCGCAGTGCCAGTAGGGACGGTGCCGATTTATCAAGCGCTCGAAAAAGTAAATGGTGTGGCAGAGGATTTAACGTGGGAAGTGTATCGTGATACGTTAATCGAACAGGCAGAGCAAGGTGTAGATTACTTCACGATTCATGCAGGCGTATTGCTACGCTATGTGCCATTAACGGCTAATCGTGTAACTGGCATAGTGTCTCGAGGAGGCTCGATTATGGCACAATGGTGTTTATATCACCACCAAGAGAGCTTCTTATATACTCATTTTGAAGAAATCTGTGAAATTATGAAAACCTATGATGTTGCTTTCTCTTTAGGTGATGGTTTACGTCCTGGTTCTATAGCAGATGCAAATGATGAGGCTCAATTTGCGGAGCTGGAAACGCTAGGGGAATTAACACAAATTGCCTGGGAGCATGATGTACAGGTGATGGTAGAAGGACCGGGGCATGTGCCGATGCATCTTATTAAAGAAAACATGGACAAGCAGTTAGAGGTGTGTAAGGAAGCTCCTTTCTATACGTTAGGGCCGCTAACGACAGATATTGCTCCAGGCTATGACCATATTACATCAGCCATTGGAGCCGCGATGATTGGTTGGTATGGTACGGCAATGCTATGTTATGTAACGCCTAAAGAACATCTTGGCTTACCAAATCGTGATGATGTTCGTGTAGGGGTTATTACGTACAAAATTGCTGCACATGCGGCTGATTTAGCTAAAGGGCACCCGGGGGCACAGCAACGTGATGATGCACTATCAAAGGCGCGCTTTGAATTCCGCTGGCGCGATCAATTCAACCTTTCGCTAGATCCAGAGCGTGCAGTCGAATATCATGATGAAACATTGCCAGCAGAAGGAGCAAAAACGGCGCATTTCTGTTCAATGTGTGGACCTAAGTTTTGTAGTATGAAAATCTCACAGGATATTCGTACTTATGCAAAAGAAAAAGACTTAAATACAACTGAAGCAATCCATAAAGGTATGCAGGAGAAGGCGAAAGAATTTAAAAAGGCAGGCAGTCAAATCTATCAATAATTATTAGAGCGGGCTTGTGTCTATCAATATAGGCACAAGCCTTATTTTTGTTCATCATCAAAAGTAATGGATGACCTACGCATCAACCACTCATTATGTGATGATCCCACATTTAAGATAAAAAAACTCCATGTGAGGTTGCCCTTCACATGGAGTAAAAAGTTGGATTTGGATATCAATAATAGTTGGAATATGTGGAGAATTAAACGTTAGTTGGTTGTTTTACGTATGGATTTGAAAGATCCATACCTTCTAATGAAAGACCCATAGCTTTTGCTACACCTTCACCATATGCTGGGTCAGCTAAATAACAGTGAAGAATATGACGACGTTTGATGAATTCTTCAACTGATGCCATATCATTAGCCGTATTTTCGAATAGACGTTGTTGCTCTTCGGCAGTCATTAGGTTGAATAATTTACCTGGCTGCTCAAAGTAGTTGTTATCATCTTCACGGAAGTCATGGATACCAGCATTACCGTCAATACGTAATTCAGGCTCTTTATAGTCTAAATTATGTTCCCATTCACCATAGCTATTTGGTTCATAGCCTAAAGTTGAACCAAGGTTGCCATCGAAGCGCATAGCACCATCGCGGTGGAATGAACGGAATGGACATTTTGGTGCGTTTACAGGAAGCATGTAATGGTTTACACCTAAACGGTAGCGTTGTGCATCTGCATAAGCAAAGATACGAGCCTGTAACATTTTATCTGGAGAGAAGCTAATACCAGGGACAATGTTAGATGGTGCAAATGCAGCTTGCTCAACTTCAGCAAAGTAGTTGTCCGAGTTTTTGTTTAACTCAAATTCACCTACAGGAATTAATGGGAAGTCTTTTTTATACCATACCTTTGTTAAGTCAAATGGGTTATATGGTAATTCGCGAGCTTGTTCCTCTGTCATTACTTGAATAGACATTTTCCATTTAGGGAAATCGTCATTTTCAATTGCCCCATATAGGTCGCGTTGTGAAGATTCGCGGTCGTTACTAATTACTTCAGCAGCCTCAGCGCCAGTTAAGTTTTTAATGCCTTGCTCTGTACTGAAGTGGAATTTAACCCATACGCGCTCATTTTCTGCATTAATAAAACTATAAGTGTGAGAACCGAAACCATGCATATTGCGGTAACCTGACGGAATACCACGATCAGACATAACGATTGTTACTTGGTGAAGTGCCTCTGGTAATGAAGTCCAGAAATCCCAGTTTGAATTCGCGTTCTTCATATTTGTACGTGGATCACGTTTTACCACGTGGTTTAAGTCTGTAAAGTGTAAAGGATCACGGAAGAAGAATACAGGTGTGTTGTTACCAACTAAATCCCAGTTACCTTCTTCAGTATAGAACTTAAGTGCAAAGCCACGAATATCGCGCTCAGCATCCGCTGCACCACGTTCACCCGCAACTGTTGAGAAGCGTGCAAACATTTCTGTTTTCTTCCCAACTTCTGAGAAGATTTTTGCTTTTGTATATTTAGTAATATCATGCGTTACAGTGAAAGTACCGAATGCACCTGAACCTTTAGCGTGCATACGACGTTCAGGAATAACTTCACGGTTGAAGTTTGCTAATTTTTCAACTAGCCATACATCCTGAAGTAATAGAGGGCCACGAGGACCTGCTGACATTGAATCGTGGTTGCTTACTACTGGAGCGCCACCTGCTGTTGTAAAACGACGGCTACGATCATTTTGGTTTGTCATATTAGTTTACCTCCTGAAGAAAAAATTGTGAGTCAAACTCTTCATCAATAACTATAACAAATATAAACTAGAATTGCTAGTAAATTATAATTATTATCGTTAAAGAATATTTATATTAAAATACAAACTATAAATATATGCTAGATTAAAAGCGTTTATGAATAGCTTTTTCCACAAAACTAGCTTTTTGAAACATTTTCGAGAATTATTAAAGTTGAGTTGTGAAGAAGGGATAGGTCGAAATTAAAAGGCTTTAAAGTAAATTCTTTTTTATTGAAAACGGAAAATGATAATTGAAAAAATGTGTTTTAGGGTTATGGTAAGTATTAGTTGATGACAGTGAAGGCTGGGAGACTTCCTAAGATTAGCTATAGAGGAACGAAGGCTAAAAACCGTCACCTTCTATGAGAGCGCCTTCGTGACCAGCATCCACTGCACTTTCGCGTTGAAAGCATATTTGCCTCTCGTGCACGGTTGGAAATTAAATTCGGGTATGCCTTTTCACGTTTTCCGATAACGATTAGGCGTAATGCCGATGTGCTGTTTAAAAATTTTAATGAAGTAATTCGAATCTTCAAAACCGTTTAAATAGGCAATTTCACTAATAGCAAAATCAGTTTCTACTAACATTTTTGTGGCATTATGAATTCGTACCTGCTGCAAGTAGCGTTTAAGTGGCAAGCCTTGCTTCTTTGAAAAGATCGTACTTAAATAATTGGGACTAATCCCTAATTTATGAGCAACGTAAGGTAAAGATAACCCGCTTTCCTGAAACTGTTGGTCGATAATTTCTATGGCCAGTTCTACATAGTCAGCTCGTTTCTCCATTCTTGCCTCGCGGGCCAATTCAATCAGTTTTTGTGTAAATGATATGATGCCATTTTGAATGGTATAAAATATAGGATGCTCAATAATTAAATGAAAAAGCTGACGATAATTTTGCTCAATTGCAGCTTTCTCGTGTAATTTATACTTCAGCATAAAGCGTCGAATTTGTGCTAAAACACTTGTTAGATGAATACGTAAGTCATCCTGCTCGTAATAAATTCCTTCATTAAATAGTCGATATAAAAATGCTTTAACAGCTTCAATATTCCCGTCCTCTAAACTACTTATTAATAATTGTTGCTCTTCGGGTGTTAGTAAAGGATCGAAGGGCTGTGTCTTCAACTGCTTACTCGTATAAAAAATATGCCCATAGCCTTCGTAGAAACTTTGACGAAGTGCACGCTTCGTTAACGTATACATATTCTTCATTGTTGTAGGTTCCCCATCGTAAATACCGATATTTAAAGAGCTATTACTTGTCAATCGCCATTCCTTGATTAGTGTACGAACATCTTTCTCTATATCATTTGTTTGGAATAAGCAAACGATTCTCTCTGATAAAGGATAAATCCTCATACTAGAATAAATAGGAGTTTGCTGAAGCCAGTTGTATAGTTTGTTAAACATGTCGGAATGCTCAGGCTCAATCATGGTGAAATGTATATTTGTCTCTAGCGTACTAGTTTTACTATCTAAAAATAGTTGATCGTAAAAAGATTCATCTGTAGCTTCTTGATACACTGCCTCTGCCTTTGGTGTCCGAAGGGAAATAGCGGTGAGCTTTTGCTTTAATACTTCTAAATCAATTGGTTTAACGAAGAGATGTGCGACCTGTAAATCGATTGCTTTTAATGCATTTTTAAACAATGGCTCTGTCGTCATCGCTAAAATAGTTCCTGAATGTTTTTGTAAAACGCGATAAAGTGCTGTTAAACGATTATTCGAGAATAGGTCAATATTTAGTAGTATCACCTCAGGCTCGAATTGCTGGATACTTTGAAGTGCCTCATTAATAGTTGTACTTATTTCGATGGTTACATCGCCAGGGAAATATGTATGTAAAAACCAACGAATACCTGAAAGGTCAGCGGAGTCTCTATCAATTAATAACAATTTCATACATACGAACCCACCTTAAAAATATCTAGTTTCGTAAAAAAATACGATTATATTATTAAAATATCAAAAAATCTGAAATAATTCATGTATTCTCTTTTAAAATTCCCTATTTTCTGAAAAAAGTAGTTAGTACAATGTAGATAGAGTAATTGTTATTTATCTTTTGTAGCGATAACTAAATTGATTACGAGCATTTTTACATAGTTATAAAGGGAACAGGGGGATGGCATTATGAAATCTATTATCGAGCTTGATGGCAAGACGTTAACAAGACAGCAAATAGGGGGAATCGTTAACGGTCTTGCTACGGTTGCGCTATCTACAGACAGTGTGGAGCGCGTTCGTTTAAGTAGGGAGCGCATTGAAAAACGTTTAGCTGAGGGGCAAACCATTTATGGTGTGAATACAGGCTTTGGGAAGCTAAGTAATATAAAGATTGAAGAGGAAGATATCGAGCTTTTACAGTTGAATTTATTACGCTCGGATGCGACAGGTGTTGGTGTACCGTTCCCAACAGATGTTGTACGCGCCATGATGGTTTTACGTGCCAATGCTTTAGCACGTGGTTTTTCAGGAATTCGTCTAGAAACAGTGCAGCTGCTATTAGATCTTATAAATAAGGGAGTCCATCCGATTGTACCGTCTCAAGGTTCAGTTGGAGCAAGTGGAGATTTAGCGCCGTTATCACATTTGGCTTTAGTGCTAGTAGGTGAAGGCAAGGCGGAGTTTAATGGCGAGGTTATGAGTGGGAGTGAGGCGTTAGAGCAAGCTGGGCTAACACCGGTGCGACTACAAGCTAAGGAAGGATTAGCGCTTGTAAATGGTACACAAGCAATGACAGGAATCGGCGTGTTAACTGTGAACGAGGCAGAGCGTATGGGGCTAGCGGCAGATATGGCAGCGAGTTTAACACTTGAGGCACTGAAGGGGATTACTTCAGCGTTTGACCCAGCGCTTTTGGCGGTAAGACCACACCCGGAATTAGAGCTTGTTGGTGGACGAATCCGCAAATGGCTTGAAGGAAGTAAACGTGTGACAAAGCAAGGTGAAATCCGCATGCAGGATGCCTATTCATTACGTTGTATTCCTCAAGTACATGGTGCTTCATGGCAGTCATTTTTCTATGCGGAGGACCGTGTGCAAATTGAAATGAATGCAACGACAGATAATCCGATTGTTTTGGAAAATGGAGAAGTATTGTCTGGGGGACATTTCCACGGTCAACCAATAGCATTGGCGATGGACTTTTTAAAAATCGGTGTAAGTGAGTGGGCGAATATTTCGGAGAGACGTACAGAACGAATGGTTAATCCGCATCTTAATGAAGGTTTGCCACCATTTTTAGCGACGAATCCTGGTATTGAATGTGGACTAATGATTGCTCAATATACAGCGGCCTCTATCGTATCTGAAAACAAAGTATTGGCACATCCTTCAAGCGTGGATTCTATACCGACGTCAGGTAACCAAGAGGATCATGTGAGCATGGGTACAACTTCAGCCCGCCAAGTGCGTCAAATCGTACACAATGCCGCTCGTGTCATTGCAATAGAAATGATTTGTGCATCGCAGGCGATCCATTTAGATAAAGCAGAAGAGCAGTTATCTCCAACAACACGAAAGTTTTTAGAAAAAGTGCGTGAGTTTTGCCCTCCGCTATTAGCGGATCAACCTATCGGTGATGAAATTGAAGCGCTCTCGCAGTATTTGTTAACGAGTGATGATCTATTAAATGAGTACAAGTAAGTTTTAAAGTAATAACTTCCTAGAGAAAATCCAAAAAATCCTTTAACTAGTTTTGACGACTTAGAGATTACTTTCAGAAAAAGCACTTACATCGGAGGGAGTAGTATGGAATTTCATCAACAAGAGCTGGAGCGAGATTCGCAATTTCGAATCTCCTCCGCTATTAAGATGTTTATCTGCAGTATAGTCGGAATATTTAGTTTTTTCGTATCGTTTGAATGGCGAGGTAAGGATTCCATTTTAATTGATCACATCGTAAGTTTTATTCGCACCGAAGCGCCACTACTTGTAACTGCATATGTGCTCATAATGCTTGTAGGTGGAGCGATTCATCCATTCCTAACAAAGAAATGGAATAAGTCGACTGTCAATATTGTGATGTCAATCCTTAAAGTGGGCGGTTTGATTGCAGGGATTTTGTTAATTTTCAATATAGCGCCAGCGTGGTTAGCGGATGAAAGTATTGGCCCGTATTTACTGGAGAAGCTTGTTAAGCCGGTAGGCATACTAATTCCGATTGGGTCTTTGTTTTTGGCACTTCTAGTTAGCTACGGATTGCTTGAATACATCGGTGTTTTAGCACAGCCGTTTATGAAACCTATTTTTAAAACATCAGGACGTTCAGCGGTGGATGCAGTAGCCTCATTTGTCGGCAGTTATTCGGTTGGATTACTGTTAACAAACCGTCTTTATATGGAAGGTCGCTACACAGCGAAGGAGGCCGTGATTATTGGAACAGGCTTCTCGACTGTATCTGTCACGTTTATGGTTGTCATTGCGAGTACGTTGGATATGATGCAGCATTGGAATGCGTTTTTCTGGGTGTCACTCGTTGTAACATTCTTGGTCACTGCGTTAACGGTCCGCATTTATCCAATTCGTTCCATGAAGGACGAATATTACGAGGGTGCGACGCCGATGCCAGAAAAGATTGTTAAAAAGGGGCGTTTTAAAGAAGCGTGGCGTCAAGCGATGGAGGCTGTTGATCAAAATCCGCCTATGTCTAAAATTTTATGGGCGAATTTAAAGGATGGCTTCATCATGACGATGGGGGTTATGCCATCGATTTTATCGGTTGGTCTTTTAGGGCTTGTGCTTGCAACATATACACCTATTTTTGATTGGCTTTCGTATATTTTTGTACCATTCACATATGTACTACAAATTCCAGAACCATTTTTAACGGCAAAAGCGCTGTCATTATCGTTAGCAGAGGTATTTTTACCGGCACTTGTTGTGACGCAGGCAGCACTTGTGACGAAATTTATTGTGGCAGTTGTATCAATTTCAGCAATTTTGTTCTTTTCAGCTGTCATACCACTTATTTTATCAACTGAAATTCCGGTGACGTTGCGCCAAATTGTAACCATTTGGTTTGTGCGTGTCGTATTAACTTTAATCATCGTAACACCAATAGCATTTTTACTATTTTAAAGGAGCGTGTTTTTTATGGTAGTCAAAACAAATATTCGTGCACCACGTGGGAATGAATTATCTTGTAAAGGTTGGACACAAGAAGCTGCAATGCGTATGTTAATGAATAATCTAGATCCTGAAGTAGCAGAAAATCCAGATGAGCTTATCGTCTATGGTGGAATCGGTAAAGCGGCGCGTAATTGGGAGAGTTATGAGCAAATTATCGCGTCATTAAAAGAATTAGAGAATGATGAAACACTTCTTATTCAATCAGGAAAGCCGGTAGCTGTATTCCGTACACATGAACATGCGCCACGTGTATTAATTGCAAATTCTAATTTAGTACCGTCGTGGGCAAATTGGGAGCATTTCTATGAGTTAGAGGACCGTGATTTAATGATGTACGGTCAAATGACGGCTGGTAGCTGGATTTATATTGGCGCACAAGGCATTTTACAAGGAACATATTTATCATTTGTAGAGGCAGGTAAAAAAGTATTTGGCACAGCGGATTTACGCGGCAAATTCATCCTTACGGGTGGTATGGGTGGCATGAGTGGTGCACAGCCTTTAGCTGGAAAAATGGCTGGCGCTGTCATTTTAGTAGTCGAAGTAGATCGTGCTCGAATTGAACGTAAAATTAAAGAGGGCTACTGTGATTATCTCGTGGAGACGGTAGATGAAGCGATTGAATTAGTCAATAAACTACGAGATAAAAAAGAACCAGCGTCTATTGGTCTTGTTGGCAACTGTGCAGATGTTAATCGTGAGCTATTGAACCGAGGAATTATTCCTGATTTTGTAACAGACCAAACATCTGCCCATGACCCGATCAATGGTTATGTTCCAAATGGCATGACGCTTGAGGAAGCACTTGAACTACGTAAAAGTGATGTGAAAACATATGAACAAAGAGCTAAAGAGACGATGGCTGAGCATGTTCGTACAATGCTTGAATTCCAACAAGCAGGTGCAGAAGTATTTGATTACGGTAATAATATTCGTGCGTATGCCAAAGAAATGGGTGTAACAAATGCCTTTGATTTCCCTGGTTTTGTTCCAGCGTATATTCGTCCTTTATTCTGTGAGGGGAAAGGGCCATTCCGTTGGGCCGCACTTTCAGGTAATCCAGAGGACATCTATAAAACAGATGCACTAGCAAAAGAAATGTTTGCTGAAGATGAAGGGCTTGTGAATTGGATTGATATGGCGCAAAAGATGGTGAAATGGCAAGGGTTACCGGCGCGTATATGCTGGTTAGGCTATGGTGATCGTCACCGTTTTGCATTGAAGGTTAATGAAATGGTGGCTAATGGTGAGCTGTCAGCACCGATTGTCTTTGGTCGAGATCATCTAGATTCTGGCTCTGTTGCATCACCAAATCGTGAAACAGAGGGCATGCTCGATGGTACTGATGCAGTATCAGATTGGCCGATTTTAAATGCACTTGTTAATACAGCAAGTGGTGCAAGTTGGGTAAGTGTACATCACGGTGGTGGTGTAGGAATGGGTTATTCGCAACATGCTGGTCAAGTGTTAGTAGCGGATGGTTCTGAGCTAGCTGCTGAGAAGATTGCACGAGTGTTAATTTCGGATCCAGGAATGGGTGTTGTGCGTCACGCAGATGCTGGCTATGAAATTGCTATTAATACAGCGAAAAACAAAGGTGTGCATATACCAATGTTAAAGGATGATGCTGAGTGACTATTTTAATCAAGAATGCCAACGAAGTGATCACGTTAAAAAGTGCCTTACAAGGTCCGCGTACAAAGGAACAAATGCGTGACATTGCAGTAGTGGAAAATGGTAGTGTGTTAATGGAGGGAAATAGCATTATTGCAGTTGGACCAATTGCTCAGCTGGAAGCGGATTTCCCTGATCTTGTAAAGGTTGCTGAAGTAATTGACGCCTCAGGTAAGATTGTTATGCCGGGTCTTGTCGATTGTCATACACATTTAGTTCACGGAGGTACACGTGAGCAGGAATTTAATTTGCGACTCAATGGTGCAACATACATGGAAATTATGAATGCAGGTGGCGGGATTCATGCTACAACAAACCGGACACGAGAAACTAGCTTTGGTGATTTATATGAAAAAACGATGAATCATTTAGATGTGTTTTTAAAGCATGGTGTCACAACGGTTGAGGCGAAATCAGGCTATGGCTTGGATTGGGAAACTGAAAAGAAACAGCTAGAAGTAACAAAGGAATTGCAAGCTACACATGACATTGATGTCGTTAGTACCTTTATGGGGGCGCACGCGGTACCGCGTGACTATAAAGGACGTGAGGATGAATTTGTGGATCTAGTCATTCATGATATGTTACCGAAAGTAGCTGAACTAAACCTTGCGGAATTCAATGATGTATTTTGTGAAAAAGGTGTATTTACGCCAGAGCAATCACGACGCATTTTAGAGGCTGGGAAAGCGTTGGGGTTAACACCGAAAATTCATGCAGATGAAATTGAGCCTTATGAGGGAGCGGAGCTTGCTGCAGAAGTAGGAGCTATTTCTGCGGAGCACTTATTAGTTGCTTCTGATGAAGGGATACAAAAAATGGCTGAAGCTGGCACGATTGCTGTGTTGCTACCTGGAACAGCATTCTTCTTACGTGCACCATTCGCGAGAGGACGCCTGATGATTGATGAAGGGGTACCTGTAGCTATTTCAACTGACTTTAACCCTGGCTCATCTCCAACGTTGAGTCTGCCATTTATTATGAATTTAGCTTGTATGCATATGGGGATGACACTGGAGGAAGTGTTAACGGCGACTACCGTTAATGCAGCATACGCAATTAATCGTGGACATCAAATCGGCTCCCTTGAAGCGGGCAAACAAGCTGACGTCATTATATTGGATGTTGCTAATTACAAGCAATTGCAATATTTCTATGGCATGAATCATACGAATACTGTCATTAAAAATGGGCGAGTTGTCGTACGGAATGGAATTATTTTGAAAAATCAACTAGTAAATTAAATAATAAAAAAGGCATAAATAAGGCAGAAATGCTTTGTTTATGCCTTTTTAATGGAAAGCTGTTCTTCTTATTCTTTTTTATAAAAAGAGTTGAAATTGTTAACTGGAAAAGTTATTATGTTATTAAATAGTAATTATTGATTTACAAATTACTATCCCTGCAAAACATTGAATCAAAGGAGTTATTTTAAAATGACAAAATATCGTTCACAAGAAGAAGTTCTTGCGAATTATGATTCTTCTAAATATATAACACCTGATGGATATACATCAGATATCGCAATTTTTACAATAACATCCGAAAAAGTAGAGGAAAAAGCACCTCCGATGATGACGCTTAAAATCATGTTGATTAAACGGGCCGACAAAGATCATGAAGGAAACCCGAATATCGAAGGTGGAAAATGGGCGCTTCCAGGTGGATTTGTAGATGCGACAAAAAGGGAAACCGCCTATATGGCTGCTAAAAGAGAATTGAAGGAAGAAACGAATGTAGATAGTCTACACATTAAGCATTTTGGTGTCTACGATGATAGAGATCGTGATCCTCGAGGTTGGATGATTTCAAATGCCTTTTATGCAATCGTTCCGGAAGTATACATTGACCAACGTCAAGCTAATGACGATGCGGTAGAAGTAGAACTTTTCGATATAAATGAAGTGTTCAAACTCGATTTAGCCTTTGATCATCGGAAAATTATTTCGGACGCTTTAGAATTTATTAAGAAAGATATGATACAAACAACGGTTGCTAAAAATTTTTTATCGGGAGAATTTACGTTATCTGAACTACAGAGGGTTTTATTGACAGTGGGAGATGATCCGCGTATTTCAAACGATTCGGTGTTCTTTACAAAAGCGCCTAAGCTGCCTTTTATTGAAAAAGTTTTAGATGAAGATGCGAAACCGAAGAAAACGAAAAGAAATTCATTTAGACCTTCGCAATTATATTCTTTTAATGACTTCGAAATCGTAGAGTCAATTTATCATTAGGAAAGCATCTGTCTTTCCTAATTAATTTTCATTGTACTAATTTGTAATTTGGTAATTACTAATTAAACGAGAGGTTGGAGTGATGGAAATATGTCAAAGCGTGCATTGATTAATATTGATTATACAGTGGAATTTGTAGCTCAAGATGGAGCCCTAACTTGCGGAAAACCGGGGCAACTATTGGAAGGGGTAAATACACAATTAACAAAGGAATTTATGTCAAATGGTGATTTTGTAGTTTTCGCTATTGATGTTCATGAAAAAGAAGATAGCTATCATCCAGAAACAAAGCTTTTCCCTCCTCACAATGTTCGAGGTACGAGGGGGAGAGAACTATATGGCTCTTTAAAAGAATTATATGAAGGAAATAAAGAGTTGGATCATGTCTACTATTTGGATAAAACCAGATATTCTGCTTTTGCAGGTACGGATTTAGAGATTAAATTGCGTGAAAGAGGCATTGCTGAACTGCATTTAATCGGTGTATGTACGGATATTTGCGTTCTTCATACAGCGGTAGATGCCTATAATAAAGGATTTAGCATTGTTATTCATAAAGATGCAGTAGCATCCTTTAATCAAGCAGGGCATGAGTGGGCGTTAGGGCATTTCGAGCATTCTCTCGGAGCTACTATTATGTAAACGGAGGAACAGGGTATGAAATATGCGGACGATAGCTTCATGTTGCACACGGACTTATACCAAATAAATATGGTGGAAACGTACTGGAATGATGATACTCAAAATCGAACAGCGGTTTTTGAACTATACTTTCGACAACTTCCGTTCGGGAATGGCTATGCGATATTTGCAGGTTTAAAAAGGATAATGGAGTTTATCAAAAACTTTGGTTTTTCTAATAGTGATATTCAATATTTACGCGAGGAAGGAAAATACTCAGAGGAATTTCTTAAATACCTTCAAAATCTAAAATTTACAGGTACTATTTCTGCAATGAGGGAAGGGGAATTAGTATTTGCAAATGAACCTATTTTACGAATTGAAGCCCCGTTGGCAGAAGCTCAGTTAATGGAGACACCTTTATTGAACATCGTTAATTACCAAACTCTTATTGCAACGAAGGCTTCGCGCATTAAACAAGTGATTGGAAAGGATGTCGCGATGGAGTTTGGTACTCGTCGAGCGCATGAATTTGATGCAGCGATTTGGGGAACTCGTGCAGCTTATATTGGTGGATTTTCTGCAACTAGCAATGTCAGAGCTGGAAAATTATTCGGCATCCCTGTCTCAGGTACTCATGCACATGCCATGATACAGGCATATCGTGATGAATACACTGCATTTACAAAGTATGCAAATACGCATAGAGATTGCGTTTTCTTAGTAGATACGTATGATACGCTACGTTCGGGTGTCCCTAATGCAATTCGGGTCGCAAAGGAGTTTGGAGATAAAATCAATTTTGTAGGAATCCGGCTGGACAGTGGAGACTTAGCATACCTGTCAAAAAAAGCAAGGGAAATGCTAGATGAAGCTGGCTTCACTGAAGCGAAAATTATAGCATCTAATGATCTGGACGAATACACGATTATCAATTTGAAGTCTCAAGGGGCTAAAATTGATACATGGGGAATCGGAACTAAGCTCATTACAGCCTACGATCAAGCAGCTCTTGGGGGCGTATACAAATTAGTATCTATTGAAGATGAAAACGGGAAAATGGTCGATACTATCAAAATTTCTGGAAATCCAGAAAAAGTAACGACTCCAGGCCGCAAACGTATTTATCGAATTATTAATGCAGCCAATGGTCATGCTGAAGGAGATTATATTGCATTGGACTACGAAAGCCCGCAAGAGGAAAAACGCTTGAAAATGTTTCACCCTGTTCATACTTATATCAGTAAATTTGTGACGGATTTTACAGCGAAAGAATTACATCAAGACATTGTAGTAAATGGATCTATTCTTTACAAAGAACCAACACTTCAAGAAATTCAAGTATATGTAGAGGAAAATTTACATCTACTATGGAGTGAGTACAAACGAACGATGAATCCAGAAGAGTATCCAGTCGATTTAAGTCAAGCGTGCTGGGATAATAAAATGACAAGAATTAAAGAAATTAAAGAAAAAGTCACGAAAATGATGAATGGGAGAAACTACTAGAGAAGAGGAATGGGGGTTAGGGAATGGCGAAAATAGGGATTTACGGATCATCCTTTGATCCAATTACAAATGTTCACCTTTGGACAGCCAGCACAGTCGCGCATCGTTGCAAATTAGATAAAGTGATCTTTTTACCTTGCTCAAACAAACGAAAAGACAAGGAGATAAAAACGAAGAATACGCATCGCTGGAATATGCTGCAGTTGGCTATTGCTAAGGATGAGCGTTTTATTGCAGATTCATATGAAATGGAGCAAGAGGGCTGGAATATTTACACGTATGATACGATGAAATATTTTAGAGAACAACACCCGAATGATGAAATTCATTTTATTATGGGGGCTGATTTATTAGTCGATATTGGTGCAGGATTGTGGAAAAGAGGAGATGCGTTAGTAGCTGAGAATAAATTTATTGTAATGGCAAGGCATGGAATAGATATGTTATCAACAATTAGTCGTTCTCCTATTTTGAGGAATCATGATGATGGAAGATTCCATTTAATTGATAAAGGGTTAGCGATGGAAATTAGCTCTACCTATATTCGAGAAGAATTTGCAATGGGCGGTGAACCAAGATACCTTCTCCCTGACGCTTGTTATGACTATATTAAAGAGCATAATCTTTATCAAAAATAATCAAGCTGGGGCCGATGCATGAGAGTGTGGGATAATACCGCGCTTCACTATTTGCTGAAAAGCTGTATGGATAATTTAATCGATAGACCCCGCCATGTAGGATATTGCAAGGAGCATCAGAACGGTCCTGTTTTCCTCCAAGGAGAGGTTTACTTTGGAAGAAAAATAATCAAAATATACTTCATTATAATTAAGGTAGGGTTTTAGAGGTTTTACACCGCTATACTCTTTTGATACAGCTTTCCTACAAATTCTAATGATCAGGAGCTGTTGATTCTTCGCGGAGAGTGGCAACTCCGGTGGGATGAGCTTACGCTGAAAGCGCCAACTTGGTGTGGAAATCAACATTAGTTTAATGATACGCATTATTTTATGTTTATTTTGGTTGATAAGTTGTTGATTGTAGTGGAGGTTGGGCGACTCCTTGGGGATTAGCAATAGAGGAACGGAGGCTAAAAGCATCACATCCTGTGATAACGCCTCCGTGACCAACTTCGTGTTGGCCCGAGACCCTGCAGCGAAGCGAAGCGGCCCATCGGACGCCCTCAGGAAAGCGCCCAGCCGGAACGGAAATCAACCTCTCGTTATGTGACGAGACTTTTATTTCGAAAAGATGGTGAACTTTCTCATTTACAGTCTAGGGTAAGATATAATAAATCTAAGTGATATAGAAACAGGCATTGTGCTTTACAAAATTATAACCTTTTGTAAACACAATGATTTAATGTTAGAAAGGAATTCGTAGATGTGCAGCTTACATTAACATTTCTTATTTTAGGAGCGACAATTTTTGCATTTGTGACTAATAAAGTACGAGCGGACCTCGTTGCGATTGTGTCACTTCTAGCATTTGTCATTTCGGATATTTTAACACCCGCAGAAGCATTAGCTGGTTTTTCAAACTCTGTAGTTTTAATGATTGCAGGGCTGTTTGTCGTGGGTGCAGGAATTTTACGAACAGGACTTGCAGGAATGGCAGGGCAATTACTGCTAAAGTGGTCAGGTAATAGTGAGTTGAAATTATTTGTATTATTGCTCATTATTGTAGGTTCTGTCGGTGCATTTATGAGTAATACAGGTACTGTAGCATTGATGATGCCGATAGTTGTTAGTATTGCGATTAGTATGAAAGTAAGTCCGTCAAAATTTTTACTACCACTTTCTTATGTTGCAAGTCTTTCTGGGCTTATGACACTTATTGCTTCACCGACAAATCTTATCGTTAGTCAGTTATTGGTCGATCGTGATTACAATAAGCTAGGATTTTTCGAAGTAACACCCATCGGTATTGTAGGGATGATTGTTGGTATTACTTATTTAGTACTTGTGCGCAACATTCTTTTACCAAATGAAAAAAGTCGTACAGCAACAAAAGCTGATTATAGACTATCTCCGAAGAAAATTATTAAGCAATATGATTTAAACAATCGTTTGTTTAAAGTATTTGTGCCAGAGGATTCGTCGATTATTGACGCAACATTAGCGGAATTAAAGCTTCCGGCCAAATATACGCTTTGTATGATGAAAATTCACCGACGATCTCAAGAAGGTATAAATTTTTTACCGGTGACATATCAGGAAATGGCAGGTCCGACAAGTGTGATTCATGCCAAAGATGAATTGTATGTCCAAGGTGAGGAAGAGAATATTCGTCGTTTTGCTTCTGATTATAGTCTGGAGATGCAGGAACTGGCTGAAGGGGAGGCAGATGAATTAGTATCGAAGCATCTTGGTATTGCTGAGGTATTATTAACACCAAATTCTAGTTTTATTAATAAGACCGTAAGCACCCTAGGCTTCCGAGAAAAATATAATCTTAATATAATTGGCATAAATCGTAGAGGTGGCTATAAGCTGCAAGATATGGTGACTCATAAATTAAAATTTGGAGATGCCATTTTAGTACAAGGTGCATGGGATGAAATTTTATTACTTGCAAGGGAAACGCAGGATGTCGTTGTTGTTGGTCAGCCAAAGGAGCATGCTAGTGTAGCTGCAGCGACGGGGAAAGCTGGTATTGCAGGTGTCATTATGCTTTTAATGATTGTGCTAATGGCTTTTGAAATTTTCCCTGCTGTTATTTCCGTTATGGTTGGCGCCGTATTGATGATATTAACAGGTTGTTTGCGTAATATGGAAGATGCATATAGCAGTATGAATTTTGAAAGTATTGTACTTGTAGCTGCAATGCTTCCGATGGCGACTGCATTGGAAAAAACGGGCGGTATGGCCATCTTATCTGATGGTATTATCAATGCGCTTGGAAACTATGGACCTTACGGAGTACTGATCGGAGTTTACATTTTAACTGCAGTCTTTGGTCAGTTCATTAGTAATACAGCCACTGCTGTATTATTCGCACCGATTGCTATGAATGCCGCGATTGCGATGGAAGCAAGTCCAAAGACATTTATGATTGCTGTTGCTGTAGCAGCAAGTATGGCGTTTGTTACTCCGATTGCTTCCCCAACAAATGCGCTCGTTATGACAGCTGGCGGTTATAAGTTTATGGACTTTGTGAGGATTGGAATACCACTACAGATTATTATGTTTATCGTTATGATGCTGGCAATTCCATTTTTCTTTCCATTTTAAAAACTCGGTTTCTATACCGAGTTTTTTATTTATTTTTTATGAAATCTATTAATTTTCTATTGAAGGTTATGATAAAATTCTATTTTAGATACTAATAAAAAGCTAAATCAACTTGAGATGTAAAGTCTAATGATAATTTTTTTCGTAAGTATTTAAATAGGAAGTTTTTCGACGAAATGAAAAAGTATAAAATTTTATTAGAAAAAGTGTTGACCTTTTTGAATCAAGAGTGTAGTATTATACGAGTCGCTAAGATAACTTCTGAAAACAATTAAATTAAACAAAATTAATTGTTGACAGCGAGTTTACAGCGTGTTATTATATAAGAGTTGCTGCTGAAAAAACAGTGACGAAATGAACCTTGAAAACTGAACAAGCAAAACGTAATCAATAAAGTTTTTAGTAGCTAACCTTGAGTTGGTGAACGAAACAAAAATTTGGACATCAAACATGATGCCAGCAAAACAATTTGAGCTAATCAAATTTCTTTTATGGAGAGTTTGATCCTGGCTCAGGACGAACGCTGGCGGCGTGCCTAATACATGCAAGTCGAGCGAACAGAGAAGGAGCTTGCTCCTTTGACGTTAGCGGCGGACGGGTGAGTAACACGTGGGCAACCTACCTTATAGTTTGGGATAACTCCGGGAAACCGGGGCTAATACCGAATAATCTATT
>NZ_MWSJ01000018.1 GCF_002237755.1 Lysinibacillus sp. KCTC 33748
AAGAGCTGCCCGACCTATTCTTCACCTCTACTATATAAAAAAATAGTAGTACGAACCAATGCCTTGGTCTGCACTACTAATCTTAGTATGTTTTTCTTTATTGAATTAATGGAGCAGGTTTGTTTAATAAGAAATTATTTGGATAATTGTGGTGATGTATGAATTAAGGAGGGATAGATACGGTGAATATATTTCCATTTCTCGGTTTAATTGTATTAGTATTAGTATTTGTATTAGCTAGCTTATTAAGCCCCAAAAATAAAATGAACTCCACTAAAAAGAAGTTATATCTTTTAAGTCTCATTTCAACTGTTATTTTTGCTTTCATACCTACGGGTGGCTATCAAGTCGATAGTAACGGGTATCTTTACTTCGGTTTTCCTGCTGAGAGTTTTGTATATCGTGGTGGATTGGTTTTCACATTTAGTTCTTTGGGATTATTGTTTAATTTTTTTCTATTTTATTGGTTTTTTAAGCTATTACTATATCTATGGAGAGTATTAAAGGTACGAGTAAAGATGTGAATTCAGACTTATATTTGTAAATCATCTTATTTAGCTAACGGAGCAGTTTAGTTGAAGAAGACAGCTCTATACTGTAAATGTAAAATCAATGAAAAGTCAAAGGGGGGATAACGAATGAATATGCAATTTTTAAGTTTTTCCGAAAGACCAATTAAAGGCACTGAACTTATGATGCTCTATAAAGACGCAGGTTGGTGGGAAGAAAGAAAAGAGAAAGATATTGAAAATATGTTAAAACAGGATATTTCAATTGGTGTGTGGATTGACGATAATCTTATAGGCTTCGCAAGAGCTGTTTCAGACGGTAAATTTAGGGCGTACATTGAAGATGTAGTTATACATAATGAATTTCAAAAGGCAGGAATAGGAACGAAACTTGTATCAAAATTGTTGGACGAACTTTCTCATATTGATGTAATTAGCTTATTTTGTGGAGAAGAATTAATTTCGTTTTACGAGAAAAATAACTTTAAGTTCAGTAAGTCTCAATATGTATTGCATAAAAAATGAAACATATCTTGTTAAACTAACAGATGCTTTAGTTGAATAAGATAGACAATCCAGCAGCAACAATCTTTGAGAAAACAGCCATTTATAAAGAGATTAATCGATATAGTAAGTATTACAAACATTTTAAATTCAGAAGTAAGGGAGAGTTGGCTTTGTCCTATTATGTAATTGATGCTTTTACTGACACAAAATTTGGCGGTAATCCAGCAGGTGTCGTAATCAATGAAAATTTAGATGAAGAGTTTATGCAGAAATTTGCTGAAGAAGTTCGTTTTTCAGAAACAGCATTTATTAAAAAAATAGACAGTAAAAATTTTGACATAAAATTTTTTACTCCGACTGCATATGTTGAACTTTGTGGACATGCAACTATTGCATCCTTCCAGGCATTATTCGATAGTGGTGCTATTGAAGATAATAATACATATTTTATGAAAACACTCGCCGGCACACTTGCTGTTGAAGTGAATTAATCCTTTATCATGATGGAGCAAGCTGAACCTCAGTTAGGAAAAATATTCGATTGATTATAATTGTTTGTCTGACCTTTTTAAAATTGATAAATGCCAAATAGGAGATATAAATTACAATTTAGTGCCTCAAGCTGCAAGTACAGGTCTTTGGGATATAATGCTTCCGATAAAAACAAAGGATGATTTGTATGCTTTAAATCCTGATTTTAAGGCACTTGCTGAATATACAAAAATCAATAAAGTGGGGGGCGTTCATGCATTTACGCTCGACACAAAAGAAGGGATAGCAGAGAGTAGAAATTTTTGCCCACTCTTTGGTATTGATGAAGAAGCTGCAACAGGTACTTCAAATGGGGCGCTTAACTTATTATCTTTTTCATAACCACATACTAAATGAATTTAATCAAGAGTACTTGTTCCTTCAAGGGCATAGTATGGGTAGACCATCAAACATTGTTACAAAATTAATTAAAAAGAATAATCCAAGAGTTATGGTAGGCGGGAAAGCAATCATTTTGTCAAAGGGGAACTATGCTAGGGGTATTTAAATGTTGAAGTGAAAGTGATTTCCGTTCCAGGCTACTCGCTTTTCTGTGGGCGAGCGTCGAGAAACTTCGCTTTCGCACAGAAAACATCGGCTCCGTGGAGGGTCTCGCTCTCACTGCTAGAGGCATTGCTCTGCGATGAAAGCGAAGCGACAGCAACAACAAAGCGCTCAGTCGGAACGGAAATCACCCCTCGTATTGCAAGGGGTAATTAATGTCTTTTTTATTCTTCATCATAAGATTGAATTATTTTTTGGATGGATTTCAGGGTTTCATAAAAATCCTCGTATTTCTCTAAGCCAATATCATTAATAATTCTTTCTTGAATATCTTCCCAGATGGGAGCAGCCTCGTTTAATTTTTCAACCCCTTTTTCAGTCAGAGTAATGACCTTCGTCCGAGCATCTTGCGGATCTTTCGTTATGTCTACATAGCCATTTTGCTTTAACAAGTTAATATTGCGTGTAATAGTTGTTTGATCGAGTAGCAAAATATCACCTAGTTGACTTATGGAAACTGATTGTTGATGATCGATATTTGCTAGCATGGAGTATTGTGTAACTTTTAAGCCAGTGGGCTGTAATAATTTATCATACAAGTGTGTCACGACTCTTGTTTTTTTTCGAAGGTTTGCACATACACATATTTGTGTGTAATCTATATTCTTCATTGCTCCGTACTCCTTTTTGAGTGAGTTCAATATTATAGTAGCCTTATTGGTTTATTTTGTTTAGATGGATAATGTTTCTTGACAGTGATAAAAGTAGTTATTTAGAATATATATGTATATACATATATTTTTGGGTTGTAAATGTAATTGTATCTTTCACATTAAAGAGTACACTAAAAATCTTCCAGGAAATGAAGGTGTTAAGATGAAGCGTATTCATTATAGCTGGTTTATTTTAATTATAACCTTTTTCTCAATTATTGTTGCAGGAATTACTATGTCATCATCAGGGGTGTTCATAGACTCCTTTGAAAAAGAATTTAATTGGGATCGATCTTTAATTGCTTTAGCGTTTGCAGTGAGTCTATTTTTATATGGATTTTCAGGCCCGTTTATGGCGGCGTTACTAGAAATAATTGGTTTAAAGAAAATGATGCTAGGTGCGATGGCTACATTATTCATAGGCATGTTGCTTACACTTTTCATGACACAATCATGGCAGTTAATCATTATATGGGGCGGTATTATTGGCTTAGGAGCAAGTCTTTTTTTAACTGTGTTAAGTCCTTATGTAGCTAATAATTGGTTTGTGAAAAGTAGAGGATTGGCAGTAGGAATATTAACGGCGAGTACTGCAACAGGGCAGTTAATTCTCCTCCCTATATTGGCAATTATTATTGAGCATTATTCTTGGCGATGGGCGATTGGACTAATTCTCATCCTAAGTTTTGGTATGTTCATCACTATTTCTATTTTTATTAAAAATAAACCACAAGATATTGGAATTCTTCCTTATGGAATGGAAGAAAATCTTGAAATCCAACAAGAGAATCATAAGAAAAATCCGATTAGTATTGCTTTTAATGGTTTACTTGAGGCTATAAAGAGGAAAGAATTTCGGTTATTAGCGGGGAGTTTTTTTATTTGTGGGCTTTCGACTAGTGGGTTAATTGGTACTCATTTTGTTTCTTACTGTATTAGTTTTGGTGTCCCGTTAGTAACTGCTGCATCTTTCCTTTCTTTTATGGGAGTGTTTAATCTTGTTGGCGCTACTTTATCAGGGTGGTTGTCTGACCGTTTTGATAATCGATGGTTATTGTTTTGGTATTACCTTTTAAGAGGAACGTCTTTGCTTTTACTCCCGTTTGCATTAATGCAAGGGTCGTTCACTTTACTGACAATCTTTACAATATTTTATGGATTAGATTGGATTGCTACAGTGCCTCCAACGATTAGTATTTCTAGACAAATTTTTGGTACAAATAAAAGTGGCATTATTTATGGGTGGATTTTCGCTTCTCATCAAGCAGGAGCCGCAGTTGCCGCTTATGGTGGAGGCCTGATCTACAAGTTCTTCAATTCATATACTTGGGCCTTTTTCCTAGCTGGGGTGTTCTGTGCATTGGCAAGCTTATTTGTCATCATCGTGAAAAAACAAACACCGCATCAAGCCAATATTTGATAATCTATAATTAGTTGAACTGATAATATTTATTGGTAGTAGGCTTTTCGGCATAAAGAAGTGGTTGATTTCCGTTCCGACTGAGCGCTTTGCCGCTGCCGCTTCGCTTTCGCATAGAGCAAAGCTTCCTGAGGGCGTCCGATGAGCCGCTTCACTCGCTCTGCTCGCTCTAGGGTCTCATCTGTGACGCTAATTCCCGTGGAGTCGCTCAGCCTCCACTCCAACCAGCCATTTCACTTAGTATGTATCTTCTGGCATATTACTCTAGTTTATCATGTTACCACAAAACTAATAGATCTAACAACATGAAGTTGAAGCCAATATTATAACAGCTTCAACTTTTTTGTTTAAATCTAAAATGGAAAAATTTTTTTGACATCATTCAAACAAAAGTTTATAATATAAACAAATATAACAAAAGGTGATGCTATGAATGAAAGAGAACAGGCGGTCCTTGCTTTAATTCGCCAGAATCCGTTTATGTCTCAGCAAGAGATGGCAGATAAGATGAAACTATCTCGACCAGTCCTTGCCAATTTAGTGTCGAGCTTAACGAAGCAGGGGAAAATTGTAGGTCGTGCATATATTTTGCCTGAGGAAAATGAAGTTATTTGTATCGGTGGAGCCAATCTCGACCGAAAGTTTCATGTCAAAGGGAATGTCCAATTCAGTACGTCCAATCCTGCAAGCTCTTCATTTAGTGTAGGTGGTGTTGGACGAAACATTGCTGAAAACTTAGGCAGATTAAATCATCAGGTAACATTGTTAACTACCGCTGGCAAAGATGCTGATTGGCAAGTAATCCAAGAAGCGTCAGAGCCATTTATGAATTTACGTTATGTAGAACAGTTACCGGATGTTTCGACGGGTTCCTATACCGCGATTATGGATGAGCAGGGTGAGCTGGCACTAGCAGTAGCGAACATGGATGTATACGAGCTTTTATTGCCAAGTTTGCTAAATAAACATGAGGCAATGCTGATGAATGCGGGCTGCTTTATTATGGATTTAAATTGTCCAAAGGAAACAGTGGCTTACATTCAGCAGGTGTCAATTGCCCGTGATATTCCATTTGTCATCGTGCCGGTATCTTCGCCGAAAATGAATCGATTACCAGATACGTTGCAAGGTGTAACATGGTTTATTTGTAACACAGATGAAGCAGAGACGATTGTTGGTCATACAATCGAAAACTCAACGCATTATGAAAAGGCTTTACAGCAACTTCTTACATTAGGTGCTGAGCATGTCATTATTACAGCTGGTAGTAAGGGTGTGTATGCAGCTTCCACTACAACGAAGCCAAGTCATTTCGTAGCTAAAGCTATAGAAAAAATTGAAGATGTGACAGGTGCAGGAGATGCCTTTGTCAGTGCTGTAATCCATAGCTGGCTTACTGGCCAATCTTTTGCAACATGTATTGATGCAGGCTTAACAAATGCCAAAAATACTCTTGCATCGCCATATACCGTAAGACCTGAATTATCAGTTGATTTGTTAAACAGTGAAATGGAGGAATAACAACATGAAAGAATTCATCGTATTATCAGAAGAAGTAAAAGCAGGACAAGCGAAAGGTTTACCAATCGTAGCATTAGAATCAACAATTATTTCTCACGGAATGCCATATCCACAAAATGTGAAAACAGCACGAGAAGTAGAACAAATTATTCGTGATAATGGTGCAGTACCTGCAACTATTGCATTAATTGATGGGAAAATCAAAATTGGTTTATCAGATGAAGAACTTGAAATGTTCGGTAATTCACAAGGTGTAGCAAAAGCATCTCGTCGTGACTTAGGCTATCTTTTAGCAACAAAAAAATTAGGAGCGACAACTGTAGCTGCAACAATGATTTGTGCGGAGCTTGCTGATATCGAAATTTTTGTAACTGGCGGTATCGGTGGCGTACACCGTGGTGCTGAAACAACAATGGATATTTCAGCAGACTTAGAAGAATTAGCGCAAACAAATGTTGCTGTAATTTGTGCGGGTGCGAAGTCCATTTTAGATATTGGTTTAACTTTAGAATACCTTGAAACTAAAGGTGTACCAGTCGTTGGATACGGTACAGATGAACTTCCAGCATTCTACACACGTCAAAGCGGTTTTGATGTAAACTTCAAGATTGATACGCCAGAGGAAGTGGCAGAGATGCTACGTGCAAAATGGCAATTAGGCTTAAAAGGTGGAGCAGTCATTGCTAACCCAATTCCAGAGTCTGAAGCACTTGAACATTCATTCATTACAGAAATCATTGAAAAAGCTCTAGTAGAAGCAGAAGAAAACGGAATTCAAGGTAAAAACGTAACACCATTCTTACTTGGAAAAGTTAAAGAATTAACAGAAGGTAAAAGCCTTGATGCCAATATTGCATTGGTAAAAAATAATGCAGTAGTTGGGTCGAAAATTGCTGTAGCGTATAATAAATTAAACTCATAAACTTTTGTACAGAAAAAGAGACTCTTTGCGAAATATAAAATTCGCAAAGGGTCTTTTTATTCATTTGAGGGGATATTTTTCCAATTTTCACATTGTTCACGAGAATAACTAAACAAAATGACACAGTTACTTTACAATAGCCCATTAAATTTTATACAATTAAGTTTATATCTAATCTGAAAAATTTGACGAGCAAGGTGGACATGTTATGGCGAAAGAGCAAATTTTGACTCCCGAGGACGTTTTTGAGTTAGTCAAATCCTACATGAATGATGAAAATGTCGCATTCGTGAAAAAAGCATATGAATTAGCAAGGGATGCCCATATTGAGCAATTCCGAAGCTCAGGTGAACCGTATATTATTCACCCAGTGCAAGTAGCTGGTATTTTAGCTGAATTACAAATGGATCCAGAAACAGTTGCGGCTGGTTTTTTACATGATGTTGTCGAGGATACGGATTTTACGCGCGACGACTTAGTTCGTGAATTCGGCGAAGAGGTTGCAATACTTGTAGATGGTGTAACAAAGCTTGGGAAAATTAAATATTTATCTAAAGAAGCGCAACAAGCAGAAAATCATCGAAAAATGTTTGTAGCGATGGCGCAGGATATTCGTGTCATTTTAATTAAACTGGCAGACCGTCTACATAATATGCGCACATTAAAGCATTTACCTGCAGAAAAACAACGCCGTATTTCTAAAGAAACACTTGAAATTTTTGCACCACTTGCGCATCGTCTTGGGATTTCGACTGTTAAATGGGAGCTTGAGGATACAGCACTTCGTTATTTGAACCCGCAGCAATATTATCGCATTGTCAGTCTTATGAAGAAAAAACGTGATGAGCGTGAAGCATATTTAGACAATGTCATGACTGAAATGAAGTCACAGCTTACAGAGGTTGAAATTGAAGCGGATATTTATGGTCGCCCAAAACATATTTACAGTATTTATCGTAAAATGGTGTTACAAAAGAAACAATTCAACGAGATTTATGATTTATTAGCCATTCGTGTACTTGTCGATAGTATTAAAGATTGCTATGCCGTACTTGGGATTGTGCATACATTATGGAAGCCGATGCCTGGCCGTTTTAAAGATTATATTGCGATGCCAAAACAAAACCTATACCAATCATTGCATACAACAGTAATTGGTCCTTATGGTGATCCATTAGAAGTACAAATCCGTACAAAGGAAATGCATAAAATTGCAGAGTACGGGATTGCAGCGCATTGGGCATATAAAGAAGGTAAAAAAGTTGATAACGAAAAACAAAATGTCGACCAAAAATTAACATGGTTCCGAGAAATTTTAGAATTCCAAAACGAATCATCGAATGCTGAAGAATTTATGGAATCTTTAAAATTTGATTTATTCTCTGATATGGTCTATGTTTTCACACCTGAAGGGGATGTCATTGAATTACCGGCAGGCTCTGTACCTATCGACTTCGCATATCGTGTGCACTCAGAAGTCGGAAATCGTACAATTGGCGCGAAAATCAATGGTAAAATGGTGCCGCTTGATACACCGTTAAAAACGGGAGATATTATTGAAATTTTAACTTCAAAGCAATCATTTGGTCCGAGCCGTGATTGGCTGAAAATAGCCCAATCCTCACAGGCCAAAAATAAAATAAAGCAGTTTTTCAAACGTCATCTTCGTGAAGAAAATATCATCAAGGGCAAAGAGATGATAGAAAAGGAAATCCGTGCACAAGATTTTGACGTGAAAGAAACAATGTCAGCCGAAAATTTGAAGCGTGTATGCGAAAAATTTAACTATACAAATGAAGAAGACTTATATGCTGCTGTCGGTGTGAATGGAATTACAGCTCAGCAAGTTGCTAATCGTCTAGCTGAAAAGCGCCGCAAAGAGCGTGAACAAGAAGAAGCTCTTGAGAAAATTGAACAAAAAATGAAAAACCCTATTCCTCAAAAACGGACGGAATCGGGTGTTATCGTAAAAGACATTGACAATATGCTTATTCGACTATCTCGTTGTTGTACGCCAGTTCCTGGAGATGAAATTGTAGGCTTCATTACAAAAGGTAGAGGTGTTTCAGTACACCGTGCAGACTGCCCAAATATCCAAGTAGAAGATGAGCAGGAGCGTTTAATAGAAGTAGAGTGGGAACACGGACTTACTCCAGAGAGAAAAGAATATCCTGTCGATATTGAAGTTTCAGCTTTCGATCGACCAGGCATTTTAAATGAAATCATGCAAATTGTTAGCGAAACGAAAACGAATATTTTAGCAGTAAGTGGTCGTGCAGATCGCGATAAAATGGCAACGATTCATTTAACAATTTCGATTTCAAATATTTCACATCTGCATAAAGTAGTGGAGCGTATTAAGCAAACACCTGATATATATTCAGTACAACGTGTTATTAACTAATCGATTTCTTTGTTAAATGAATGGTTGGGCAGTAGCAACTTTGTTATGTACCGAAAAATGATACTTCTGGTGCATATAATGAGGAATTGAGGTTTTAAAAAATGAAAGTAGTTTTACAACGTAGTAAAGCAGCCTCTGTTACGGTTGACGGAAAAGTAACGGGAGCTATTGATAGCGGCTATGTTCTTCTAGTGGGCATTACACACGAGGACACGCAAGAAAATGTTGAATATTTAGCAAAAAAAGTAGCTAATCTTCGCCTATGGGAAGATATTGATGGGAAAATGAATCATTCCATTTTAGAGCATGGAGGGGCTATTTTGTCCGTCTCACAATTTACATTGTATGGGGATGCAAAAAAGGGGAATCGTCCAAGTTTTACAAATGCAGCAAGACCAGAAGTTGCGGAACCGTTATGGGAGGCTTTTAATAATGCCTTACGCGAACACGGTTTGCATGTGGAAACGGGAATATTTGGTGCAATGATGGACGTTGCACTTACAAATGATGGCCCAATTACGATACTTCTTGAGTCTAAATAAATGGTACGTTTCCTATAATTTCTTCATACATTTAATAGTATGGTTAGTTTTGTAGGAGGGAAGTGTGTTAATGGTGACTCAGGGAGAACGCATATCGAATCCATATTTATACGAAACGCTAAATCTGATGATTGGTCAGGCAATAGTAGTGCAAACAGAGAAAAATATCCATCAAGGAAAATTAATCTCTGTATTACCTGACAATATCGTTGTAGAGTTTAGTCGTACTCCATTGTTCATTCGTCTAAAGGAAATCGTGTGGGTGACGTTGGCAAAGAGGGAAAAATAAGCGCATTAAGGTCTCTATACTCAGAGAATATGAGTTAGAGGCCCTTTTTGTTTAACTAGTAGTTAGTGAATGTCGATATTCATTTACAATACAGTGCCAAACCACCGTGTTTTTAATCGATTTCAGTTCCAACAGCTTATTTACACTTCTAAAAAGAAAACGTCATATTTGTTTGATAATCAAAAATAAGCTGCAAAGGAATGATAACTCTAGGTTCCTTAGCAGCTTATTTATATTGCCTAACGGACAGTAATTTAGTCGCACCGAAAGCGACACGTCATTCAGTCCCAATAATTAAGTTTCACTTTATTGATTCTCGTTAAAGTAATCTAAAACGCCTTGGTAGATGCCGAGAGTAGCTTGTTCCCGGTATTTAGCGGTTGTAATAACACGTTCCTCGCTACCATTACTTAAGTAGCCCAGCTCAACAAGGACAGCTTTTTGACGATTTTCTCGTAGAACTAAATAATTTCCTTGTTGGGTACCACGATTTTTTAAATCGATTTTATTTGAGAGTCCATTATTTATTGCCTCTGCAAGACCTTGTTGATTACTATTCATATAATATGAGGTGAAACCATTAATGGAGCTATCGTCAGTTGCATCATAATGTATACTGATAAAAGTATCTGCCTCATATTGGTGTGCAATTGAAACGCGTTTGCGGAGGTCAACATATTCATCTGATTCTCTTGTCATGACAACATTTGCTCCAGCAGCACTCAACTTTGAAGCAAGAAGAGATGCAGTTTTCAATGTAATTTCTTTTTCGTCGGTTCCACGTTGTCCAGTTGTACCGTGATCATTCCCACCATGTCCTGCATCTACAATAATCGTTAACCCATTTAAAGTACCTTTCTTGCGTGGTTTCGATTTTTCCTTTTTGGTAGGAGTAGCAGCTTTGCTCGACGAAGAAGTCGTAACGACCCAGTTCGCTACAAAAGCAGTTTTTTCATCTATTTGTATTTCATAAAAATCATTTTTAGCGCCTACAATAGGGTAGGTTTCACCAGCGTCTACGCGTTCAACAACATCAGCAACTGTTGATGCATCTGTCCGTAAGTTTGTCCCATTATAAATGATTGTGACAGATTCAAGCTCTGAGGAAGTAGAAGAAGATTTTGATGCCGTACTTTTTATATTTGAAAAAGTACCATAAAAGCTATAAACCCAACCTGTTTTTTTATTGTTATATTGAATTTGTACCCAGTTATGTTCTTGAGCTAGCACCTTAAAGGCTTGGCCATTTGAAACAGTTCCTATTTTGCTAGCATTTAAGTCTGGCTTTTGGCGCACATTAAGAGCATCCACTAAAACTGTAAATGTTGTATCTTTGTTGACTTTTTTTGTGGATACTTCGACTTTAGGTTCATCAGCCTCAGCTTTTACCTTTTTTTCAGGTAGAGCATTGATCGTCACATAGTCAGTGGATACCCAACCAACTAGCCCATTCCAATCTATTTTCGCCCATTCACCATTTTTTGCAATAAGGTTAGCTTGGTCGCCTGTTGATAATTGTCCAAGAACTGCTGAAGATATGTCAGGCTCAGTACGGATATTTAGACGATCGACTTGTGAAATCAACGTTTGATCAGCCACTTGCTTATCGTCTATCGAAGCGGTTAGCCAGGATGCTACCCAACCTTCGTACTTGCCTGCTTTTACTTGTATCCAATCGCCCTCACGACCAATAGAAGTTAATGGGTCACCCTCATCTAATGTCGTAATAATTGGATAAGACAGTCCAGGTCCCTCACGTAAATGAAGAATCGTTCCAGTTACTTTTAAATCACTGGAGTCGGCTAGTGCTCTTTGAACAGAGTGACTTGGAAATGCAAACGTTAGCACTAGTACGAAGATGATTAGAATATGTAAAAGTTTTGTCCTCATCAGATTCCTCCTATTCTTGTTCTATTTTACCATGCTTTAGTAATAGAATTCGTGGGAAAAAGGTAACGGAATTTGTTATTTTAACGAATGTAATGTAAAAAAAACAAAAACAGTTGACATTGCCTTTTGTTGTGACTAACATAAAGGGTAATCAAAAAAATGATTAACCGCTTATGACCAAGCAAGTAGCGTATACCTCTATTGGAGAAGAGAGGGAAAGACCTAGGCTGAAATCTTTCCTACAAAAATGTATAACGTGAATAACACTTGAGAGGCTTTTTTCTGAAAAGTAGTGCTTAGTAGGAAAAAACGGAATCGGCCGTTATCCGATCAGGAGGAGGACGCATGTATTTGATGCGTCAACTAGGGTGGAACCGCGGAAGCTTATACAGCTCTCGTCCCTTGCATTACGCAAGGAGGCGAGGGCTTTTTTATTGGACAAATTTTAAGGAATTCATACTTAAAATGAAGAAAGTCCAGAAGACAGCTTGCTCATAAGCAATTTACAAAGGAGGTATTTCTATGAGTTTTAAAGTGCCACGAGGGACGCAAGATATTTTGCCTGGTCAATCTGAAAAATGGCAGAAGGTAGAAGCGGTTATCCGTGATATTTGCCGTGTCTATCGTTACAACGAAATTCGCACACCCATTTTTGAACAAACAGATTTATTTGCACGTGGTGTCGGTGAAACAACAGATGTTGTTCAAAAAGAAATGTATACATTTGAAGATCGCGGTGGCCGTTCGTTAACATTACGTCCGGAAAATACAGCTGGAGTAGTTCGTTCTTATGTTGAGCATAAAATGTTTGGTGCACCTGATCAGCCAGTAAAGCTTTCATATTTAGGACCTATGTTCCGCTATGAACGTCAACAAGCAGGGCGCTACCGTCAATTTGTTCAATTTGGAGTAGAAGCCATTGGTTCAGCGGATCCAGCTATCGATGCAGAAGTAATCGCGCTAGCAATGGATGTCTACGGTTCAGCTGGTTTAAAAGATTTAAAATTAGTCATTAATTCACTTGGTGACAAAGATACACGTGACTCACACCGTACAGCACTGCTACAACACTTCGAACCACATATTCATGAGTTTTGTTCGGATTGCCAAAATCGTTTGCAAAAAAATCCACTACGAATTTTGGACTGTAAGGTAGACCGTGAGCACCCATTAATGAAATCTGCACCAGCATTAACTGATTTCCTAACAGAGGAATCAGCAACATATTTCGCACAAGTTAAAACGTATTTAGATACGCTGGGAATTTCATATGAGGTTGATCCAAACCTTGTAAGGGGTCTTGATTATTACAATCATACGACTTTTGAAATTATGTCAACGGCTTCTGGCTTTGGAGCGATTACTACACTTTGTGGTGGTGGGCGCTACAATGGCCTTGTACAAGAAATTGGTGGACCAGATGTACCAGGTATCGGGTTCGCATTAAGTATTGAACGCTTGTTGCTAGCACTTGAAGCTGAAGGTGTTGAATTAGACACAGCATCAGGACTTGATGTCTATATGATCGCTATGGGCGAAGACGCGAAACTAAAAACAGTAGAATTAACAAGTACCTTCCGTGCAAAGGGCATTTCAGCTGAGATGGATTATTTAGATCGCAAAATGAAAGCTCAAATGAAATCTGCAGACCGTTTAGGTGCAAAATATACGATTGTTTTAGGTGAAACAGAGCTTGAAGAGCAAGTAGCTACTGTTAAGCATATGGAATCAGGAGAACAACAAAAAGTAGCGTTCTCAGAATTAGTGAATTACCTTTTAAAACAATAAACGAACACAAGCTGTTAAAACATAAATCGTTTTTATCATTACAGGATTAGCTGTCCAAATGATACAAATATCTACGTCGTTTTGGACAGTTAATTCATTTAACAATGAACGGATATCTAATTTTCCATGGCATCAATTCTCTACTTAGTAGGAAGTGTATGCTACATATTTAAAATAACCGGTCCATCATCAAAAGTTAGGGATGACATATTGTAAAAACATATGTCAAGTGGATAAGTGAAACTGGACGCCCCCAGGAAAGCGCCAGGTGGAACGGAAATCAACCCTAAGTTATGGTGATGAGCCAAATAAATTTTGGAGGAATTAAATAAATGGCAACAAGAACACATGCTAGTAACGAGCTTTCAGAAGCATTACAAGGTGAAAAAGTCGTATTAAAAGGTTGGGTACAACGTCGTCGTGACCTAGGTGGTTTAATTTTCATTGATTTACGTGACCGTACTGGAATCACACAGGTAGTGTTTAGCCCTGACGTAGCAGAAGCACATGCTTTAGCTGATAAAGTACGTAGTGAATATGTAATTGAAATAGAAGGAACAGTGATCCTTCGTTCAGAAGACCAAATCAACCCAAATGTACCGAACGGTAAAATTGAAGTAGAAGCAACAAAATTAATCGTCATTAATACAGCAAAAACAACACCATTCCAAATTGAAGATCGCACAGACGTATCCGAAGATTTACGTTTAAAATATCGTTATCTTGACCTACGTCGTCCGGTTATGTTTGATACATTCAAAATGCGTTCGGACGTTACGCGTACAATTCGAAACTTTTTACAAAACGAAGGCTTCTTAGAAGTAGAAACACCAATTTTAACAAAATCATCTCCAGAAGGGGCTCGTGACTATTTAGTACCATCACGTGTACATGAAGGTGAATTTTATGCATTACCACAATCACCACAGCTATTTAAGCAATTATTAATGGTGTCAGGTTTTGAAAAATACTTCCAAATCGCACGTTGTTTCCGTGATGAAGACTTACGTGCTGACCGTCAACCAGAGTTTACACAAGTTGACATTGAAACAAGCTTTTTAACGCAAGAAGAAATTATTGAAATGAACGAACGCTTAATCCAAGCAGTTATGAAAGAAGTAAAAGGCATTGATATTCCTGCTCCATTCCAACGTATGAAATATCAAGAAGCAATGGATCGTTACGGTTCTGATAAACCAGACGTACGTTTTGGTTTAGAGCTTGTTGATTTAAATGACATTTTTGATGGCTGTGATTTCAAAGTATTTGCTGATACAGTGGCACAAGGCAAACAAGTAAAGAGTATTAACATTAAAGGTGCAGCAGATAAATACTCTCGTAAAGACATGGACGAGCTAACAAAATTTGTTGGTATTTACGGAGCAAAAGGTCTTGCTTGGTTAAAAGTAACGGAAGAAGGCTTAAACGGACCGATTGCAAAATTCTTTGACGATGCATTAGCAGCTGCTTTAATCGAACGTATGAAAGCAGAAGTGGGCGATATTTTAGTATTTGTAGCTGATCAAGCATCTGTTGTAGCAGCTTCATTAGGTGCTCTTCGTACGAAATTAGGTCAAGAATTAGGCTTAATAGATGAATCACAATTTGCGTTCCTATGGATTACAGATTGGCCATTATTAGAGTACTCTGAAGAAGATGGTCGCTATAAAGCAGCACACCATCCATTCACGCGTCCATTTGACGAAGACATTCAATTAATGGAAACAGATCCTTCTGCAGTCCGCGCACAAGCATACGATATCGTATTAAACGGTTATGAGCTTGGTGGAGGTTCATTACGTATTTATGAGCGTGAATTACAAGAAAAAATGTTTAATTTACTTGGTTTCACAGAAGAAGAAGCAAGAGCTCAATTTGGCTACTTATTAGAAGCATTTGAATACGGTGTACCACCACATGGAGGTCTTGCATTTGGTCTTGACCGCTTCGTAATGCTACTTGCTGGCCGCACTAACTTACGTGACACAATTGCATTCCCGAAAACGGCAAGTGCTAGCTGCTTAATGACAAACGCACCTAGTGAAGTGTCTCCTGATCAATTAAGCGAGTTAAGCTTAGCCATCAAACCATTCAGAAAATAATTTGTACTTCTAAATACCTGGATTCCCTAGCGAAATTTGTCGGGAATCTAGGTATTTTTTGCGTTTTCGCAAGAATACAGATTTTTTTAAGAAAATAGTTTGAATTATCAGAAATATAATGTTATTATAACTGTAATACGAATCCTGATGTGTTTGTCTAATTGCTAGCTCTACTTAACAGTTTTGACCGAACACTATAGAATCGGGAGCCTTCATTTTGTAGTCGCAAACAAGCCCCATGCGGAGCGGGACGTTTAAAGCTGCAAAGCGGGCACCCCCCTGCGAAATGCGGGTTCAAAACGAATGTTTCTTGGCATAACGGCACAATCGGGATTCGTCATACATAGTTATTAAGCAAAAAAGGAGCATTTAAATAGCTCCTTTTTTAGTGTTATTCGAAAAATAACTAGAAGCAGAACAAAGAAATTTAGAGGAGTATTGCGATGATCCTAGGCTTAAAAAAGAACGAAGTGAAAATCGTACCATATGATAGTGAATGGAAAAATGTAATGAATTAACTTAAAAATTTAGAAAATATGAAAAAATCACTTTTTATTTTTGGGAAATCATCATATAATTGGTATAGACAACTATACCGAATAAAAAAGTTGCCTGTAGCTTCGGTCAAGCTCCTCAAAAAACGCTAGGGGGTGATCTATTGAAGAATACGCTGTTAATTTCCAATGTTACGATCGTCAATCATGATGAAGCGCCGTTTAAAGGAGACATTTACATCGATGATGGTAAGATACTTAAAATAAGTCATAACATGTCTGAAAAGGCTGAGCAGTATATAGATGGCAAAGATAATAATTGGTTCCTGTTACCTGGCTATATTGATATGCACATACATGGCTCTGCCGGGCATGACGTGATGGATGCTACGCAATTAGCACTGCATCAAATGGCACGCTCTTTAGTTCAGGAAGGCGTGACAGGCTTCCTTGCTACTACAATGACGCAATCTATAGAAGCAATTGAAAGCGCTTTAGCGAATGTTGGTGAATTTGAAAATAATGAGGATGAGGCGAGCTTATTAGGTATACATGTAGAGGGACCGTATATATCAAAAAAACGGGCAGGCGCACAACCGATAGAATACATTATTTTGCCGTCTACGGAGCAATTTGCATACTGGCAAAAAGTAAGTAAGCAACGTATTAAACAAGTAACTTTTGCCCCTGAGGTAGAAGGAGGCTTTCCGTTTATTGAATCGTTAAAGGATTTAAATGTTATCGCTTCAATTGGCCATTCTGACGCATCCATGGAAGAGGTGGATCGGGCAGTAGTATTGGGAGTAAGGCAGGCTACACATTTATATAACCAAATGCGCCCTTTCCATCATCGTAATCCAGGTGTCGTTGGTGCAGTGCTTTTAGATGATCTAGTAAAGACTGAAATTATTGCAGATTTCGTACATAGTCATCCTCAAGCTATTAAGCTAGCGTATCGTATAAAAGGCGCGAAGGGTATTATCTTAATTACCGATGCGATACGGGCAAAAGGTTTACATCACGGTGATTATGATTTAGGTGGTCAAACCGTTCATGTTTCTAAGGAGGGCGCTCATTTATCTAATGGGGCTTTAGCTGGCAGTGTGCTAACGATGGAGCAAGCAATAAAAAATATGCAAGCAATCACCAATTGCTCATTGCAGGAAATTGTCGCAATGTCCTCTACGAATGCTGCTAAGCAATTACAACTTGCAACGAAAGGTCGTATTGCAGAAGGTTATGATGCAGATTTTGTATTACTAGATGAAAATTTAAATGTACAAAAAACTATTTGTCGGGGTAAAGTTGTATTTGAGAAATGAAAGTAAAGAGGCGATAAGAATGGTACAAGGTTTGTTAGATAAAAATTCTCATATACCTATTTATATACAAATAGAAGAGATCATTAAACAACGTATTTATTTAGAAGAATACAAAATCGGTGAAAATATACCTTCTGAGCGAGAGCTTTCTACGCAGTTTGATGTTAGTAGAATGACTGTTCGTCAATCTATCACAAATTTAGTCAATAGCGGATTGCTGTATCGTGAAAAAGGCAGAGGTACGTATGTTGCTAATCCAAAATTAGAACAACCGTTAAAAGGATTAACAAGTTTCACAGAAGATATGCGGGCTAGAGGGATGGAACCAAGCAGTAAAGTTTTACGCTTTGAGAAAATCGTACCACCAGTTGATATTGCAAGAGATCTCATGTTAGATGCTGGTGAAGAGGTATTCTTCGTTGTACGAATTCGTAGTGCTGATTCCAAACCAATGGCCATCGAAAGAACATATATTCCAGTGAAAATATATCCTGAATTAGATGAAAAGAAAATAATGGGGTCATTATATGCGTTAATTGAAGCAAAGTTCCATCAAAAAATTGGAAACGCTATTCAGCAAATGGAGGCAGCAATTGTTCTAAAAGAAGATAGTAAATTTTTGCAAATTAATCATACTGCACCGGTGTTAATTATTAAACGTACAAGTTATTTATCTGATGGAGTTCCATTTGAGCTTGTGCGAAGTACTTACCGAGCTGATCGATACAAATTCATTAGTGAAATTAAAAGGTGATCCTATGGATGCATATTTTCTAGAAATTCAAAAGATAATGCAAGTCGTCAAAGAGCAAGAATATCCCCAAATAAAAGAAGCCGCACAATTAATTGTACAAAGGCTTCAACGCGGAGGAATCGTCCAATTATTTGGTTGTGGCCATTCGCATCTTTTAGCGCAAGACGTATTTTATCGCGCGGGGGGGCTTGTACCTGTACGTCCTATAATTATTGAACCTTTAACATTACATGCAGGGGCAATGACATCATCAAAAAACGAAAAGGACCCGACGATCATTGAACAGTATAAAGATCATTTTGATTTTCATGAAAATGATGTTTGCATTGTTATTTCAACCTCTGGGAGAAATCAAGCACCTATAGATGTAGCATTTTTAGCGAAAGAAGCAGGAGTACTTGTCATGTCGCTACAATCGCTTGCTTATTGCGAGCAAACGAGCCGTCATCAAAGCGGGAAGCGCTTAGAGGATGTAGTAGATAAAGTGATCAATACGCATATACCAATAGGAGATGGTTTACTGCATCACAATGACATACAGTATGCCCCATCCTCTACAGTTATTGGTTCAATTATATTAAATATATTATTTAGTGAAGTCATTGAGATCATAGCTCTATCTGATGAAGTATTACCCGTTTTTAAAAGCAATAATGTTGACTCGGATTCGTCTCATAATGAGGCTATGATTGCCTATTATCAACATCGAATTAAATTTAGATGACAAGCGGAGGGATATCGTATGAAGAAAACATATAAAATAACAGCGCCGGAGGGACTACATGCTAGACCCGCAGCTTTACTTGTAACAGCAGTCACACCATTTGAGTGTGATGTTCAGTTAACCTATAAAGAGAAATCAGTCAATTTAAAATCAATTATGGGTGTTATGGCACAAGGAGTAGCACCCGAAAGTATTGTAGAAATTTCAGCAGATGGGCCTGATGCTGAGAAACTTTTTCAAACAGTAACAGAATTAATTGTTTCTAAGGGAATTGGGGAAGAATACTAAACATCAAAGGCATTGTTGACTCTCAAGGGCAAACTATAAAGATTCAAGGTAGTCTTTAAGTGTACTTTTAATTGCGAGAATATTCTGTGTGGAAAGGGGGGCTTTTTTCTATGGAAATAAAAATAATCCCACCAAAAGATTATTTACAGGTACATCAATTAAGAGATTATTGTTTTCCTAATAAGTATACTGGCGCGCGTCGGGATGATTTTCATTATTGGGTTGAGCATAGCACAACATTAGGGGCTTACGATGAACATAAAGTAGTTGGACAGCTCCTAATATTGCCACTTAATATGACAATTCATGGTGAAAATTATGAAATGGGTGGAATTGGCTTTGTTGCAACCTATCCTGAGTATCGGCAGCAAGGGATTATCAAAAAGCTTATGACTGAGGCACTGAAGAAAATGCGAGAGAATGGGCAAAGCATTTCTGTGTTAGCACCATTTTCTGTATCCTTTTATCGTTATTTTGGATGGGAATTATTTTTTGAGAAGTTACATTACACGATTCCTCAATCGATGTTTCCTGCTTTCGGAAAGCAATTGGACGTTGTAAAACGTATGAGCTTTGAATGGCCAGAGCGTGATCTTTTTCAGGTGATTAAGGATTTTCATAATGCACAAGCGCTTATCAACAACGGAAGTATGCTTCGAGATGATGCGTGGTGGAAAAGAATAGAGAGAAGGATGCCTGATAGTCATTTTGCGGCATATTTTAACGATGATAAAATTGCAGGTTATATTCGGTATAAAATTAAGGATGAGACGTTTGAGATTCATGATTTTATTGCTGAGGATTTGCTTGCAGAACAAGCGATATGGCGTTTTATAACGTCGCATGCGGCGAGTATAAGTAACATTAAGGGAGTTACTTCTAACAACCATCAATTTGGCTTTTATTTTAAAGAACCTCAGTTTAAAAAGGAAGTTGTTCAAGATGTGATGGTAAGGGTCGTTGACGCTTTGAGGTTTATGCAACATTATCCGTGGGGTGATATTCAGGAGCCGCTATATATTCAAATTGAAGATACGTTTTGTAATTGGAATGAACACGTATTTCAAATAAATAAAAGTGGAGATATCTCGATAATTGAGACTAATTCTATCCTAGAAATGCATATGTTAACATTACCAATTAATCTTTTTTCAGCAATGATGGTTGGCTATTTAACTGTAAAGGATGCGGTTATGTATGCAAATAAACATTTAACTGAAGACATAATTGGTCGATGGCAGCTTGCATTACCCTCTAATAAACCAACATTTTATGAATACTTTTAAGAAAAGCGTTTATGAATGAATAACTATCGGACAATTAGTTCTGAAAATTTAAATTTTTTTAAACTTTTTTCTGGACTATACCACTTAAATGAATCCTTTTAGTAGTCTGGAACAAAGATATAGCCCAGTTTTCAAAACCATTTCTCAAGGAAGAAAATAGTGTAAAAAGGATATTGTGGTATATACCAATAGGTGCTATTCTCAACTTAAGAAAGCGATTTCATACGTCTTTCAGCGAATGGCCAAACATTCGCTGAAGTAGAGGAACTCAGTCTAAGAACGCCACGTCCTGTGGCAATTTATCTGTGCGAAAGCGAAGCGGCAGCAACACACGACTGAGTGACCAACGTCGTGTTGGCCCAAGCCTCCGGCCGATTCCAGACGCAATTATACCAAGGCATAATTGATAAATATAATCGCTAGAAAGACGAACTTAAATCACAAAGAGGAGTGTTTAGATGAAAAACATTATGCTAGTGTGTGTAGCGGGAATGAGTACTAGTTTGCTAGTGTCGAAAATGCAGAAAGCAGCGCAAGAACAAAATATTGAGGCAGATATTTATGCAATTGCTGAAAGTGAGGTCGACAAAGTATTAGCTACTAAAATGGCGGACGTGCTGCTACTAGGTCCGCAAGTCCGTTACTTAAAAGGAGCATTTGAAACAAAATACAAGGAAAATTTTCCGATTGATGTTATTAACATGATGGATTACGGCATGATGAATGGCGAAAATGTTTTAAATCAGGCGTTAAAGTTGATTGGTTAAGGGGGCTATGGCAATGGAAGAAACAGTTTTGATGGAATCTATTATGGGACTGATTGTGCACAGTGGTAATACGAAAAGTGAATGTATGGAGGCAATCCAGCTAGCAAAAAAAGGACAGATTCAGGAAGCAAAGGAAAAAATACAGCTAGCCAATGATTCATTGATTGAAGCTCATCATTCTCAGACGGCTTTACTGTCACAAGAGGCAAGAGGAGAAAAAGTAGAAGTGTCAATGCTGTTAATTCATGCGCAAGATCATTTAATGAATGCCATTACGTTTCGTGATCTAGCATCAGAAATGATTGAGTTGTATGAACGAATCAAAGGGGTGTAGCATCAAGCCTTGATGTCACAATAAAAAGTAAAGGGAGTGTGTGAAATGTTCCGTTTTTTAGAAGAAAAATTTGTGCCGGTTGCAGCTAGGGTAGGGAATCAGCGTCATTTAGTTGCCATTCGAGATGGTTTTATTACAATCATGCCATTGACTATTGTTGGATCACTTGCGGTACTTGTTAATAATTTGCCTATCAAATTTTATCAAAACGCACTTGATGCTATTTGGAAACATGAAACTTGGACACAGTGGGGCGGCAATATTTGGGGAGCGACATTTGGAATTCTCTCACTATTATTAGCCTTTACTATTGCTTACAACCTTGCAAAAAGTTACGACAAGGATGGACTGTCAGCCGGTGTCATCAGTCTTTCCAGTTATATGACATTTGGAACTTTTGCTGAAGGTGGATTAACAGGGTTAACAACAGGTACAGGCGGTTTGTTTATAGCCATTATTGTTGCTTTGCTGTCAACGGAAGTATTTTGTAGATTGTCTGGCAACCCTAAGCTATTAATTAAAATGCCGAATGGTGTACCGCCAGCTGTTTCAAAATCATTCGCCGCATTATTACCTGCAATTATTACAATTGGTTTATTTGCTCTAGTTCGTACAATTATTTCGGCGGGCTTTGATATTCCTGATATTGTCGGTTCATTCTACACAGCAATTCAAGAGCCGTTTATGGGCTTAACGAATACATGGGTTGCGGCTTTAGCTTTAGCATTCATTCCTACGTTTTTATGGACATTAGGTGTTCACGGTGCTAACATTATCGAACCATTTATGCAATCGATAAATTTGCCAGCTATTGAAGCGAATGTAAAAGCCATTTCATCTGGAGAAGTAGCACCATACATCGTAAATAAACCATTCTTTGATGCCTTCATCAATATGGGTGGTTCAGGTACAACAATAGCACTTATAATTGCTATTTTCATTATCGCTAGAAAGAATAAACAATATAATACCGTCGGAAAATTGTCGGCAGCACCAGGCCTTTTCAATATTAATGAACCATTACTTTTCGGTCTTCCAATCGTGTTAAACCCAGTGTTATTTGTACCGTTTATTTTGACACCGATGGTTAACGTAACAATTGCTTTCTTTGCAACAAAGTGGGGCTTTGTGCCGGCAGCTACAGTTTCGCCTCCGTGGACAACGCCACCGATTATTAATGGATTCTTAGCCACTCAATCTTGGCAAGGAGCTGTTCTTAGTATTGTTTTACTGATTGTCGCAGTGTGTATTTATTTACCGTTTATTTCGATGGCAAACCGTATCGCAAAGCAGAATGAACAGCGAGCCGCAGTATCAGAGTCTCAAAACGAACAGCAAGTTACAAAATTAGAAAATCAAAAAGTAGAAGTGTAATTGTGAACTAATGGAGGTATTTGCAATTGAGAAGATTAGGGATTTCACTATATCCTCAGCATAGTACACTAAAAGATATGAAGCGGTATGTTCAGCTCGCTCATGATAATGGTTTTGATCGAATATTTACATGTCTTATGTCGTTAAATAACGATCAGGAGCGACAAAAATTACAACAGATAAACAGATTTGCGCAGCAGCTTGGCTTTGAAATTTCAGCTGATATTGCACCAGCTGTTTTTGAAGATTTAGGCTTAACGTATAAAGATATTGGGTACTTTAAAGAGCATTATCATTTAGCGGCATTGCGCTTAGATATGGGTTTTTCTGGCCAGGAAGAAGCGTTTATGTCCCTCGATGCAAGCAATTTAAAAATAGAGTTAAATATTAGTAACGGTACTAAATATGTAGAAAATATATTATCCTATCAACCGAATAAAGATAATATTATTGGCTGTCATAATTTTTATCCTAGACGTTTTACAGGTCTATCACGCCAACATTTTTTACAAACATCTCAACAATTTAAAGCTAATCATATTCGAACAGCAGCAATGATCTCATCTCAGCATGCAACGTTTGGACCTTGGGAAGAAACCGAGCATGGCTTACCAACATTAGAAGAGCATCGTCATTTGCCAATTACTGTGCAAGCGAAGGATTTATGGCACACTGGCTTAATAGATGATTGTATTATCGGCAATATGTATGCTTCTGAGGAAGAATTACGTGCATTAGGCCAATTAAATCGTCATAAGCTAGAGCTGAAGGTTGAACAGTCTGTTGAAACGTCGATTTTAGAAGAAGCAATCCTTTTTAAGGAGCCGCATTTTAATCGTGGTGATGTTTCGGAGTACGTGATCCGTAGTACGCAGTCTCGTGTTAAGTATAAAAATGGTGACTTCCCTGTACACGATAGCCGCCCATTAACATTGGGGGACGTGACAATCGATAATAATTTAGATGTTCGTTATAAGGGCGAGCTCCAAATTGTTTTAAAGGAAATACCGAATGCCGGGTCAACAAATGTTGTGGCAAGAGTAGTAAAAGAAGAACAATTTTTATTAGCACATATTCAGCCATGGGCATCATTTGGCTTTACGAAATGATTAAAGAAGAAGGGATTAAGCCATTTGTTAATAGGGCTTAATCCCTTTTTTTATGGTTCAGCACCAAAATTCGTGGATGACATTTGTTAAAACATATACTATGCAAATAAGTTGATTGAAGGGAAGCTCTGCTCTGCGAAAGCGAAGCGACAGCAAATGTTTTATCTGTGCGGAAGCGAAGCGACAGCAACAACAACAACAGCAACAAAGCGCCCAATCGGAACGGAAATCAACCACACGTTTTGGGGCGATCCTTTTTTATTTTGATTTACCAATGTTTTCGATAGTGACAACTATATTTAAGCCAGGGCGAAATTGAAAGAGAAGAAAGGAGTAAAGAGATATGTATGTATTAGCGATTGACGGTGGAGGAACGAAAACGTCAGCAGTGATTTGTGATGAACTCGGCAATATTTATGCAAAAGTAGTAACGACTCGAAGTAACCCTACAGCAATGGATGTTCAATATTTTCAGTCAACGATTCATAATATACTGCAAAATTTACAACAACAAGATTCGCAAGTTTTTGCAGCTATTGATAGTTGTTTTGCTGGCATGGCTGGGGTCAAGGAGCTACAGGCAGAAAAAGTTGTAGAAACGATAGTACGCCAATACGTTCCTAAAACAACAAATGTTTTTGTTGATAATGATGCTCTAATTGCACTTTATGCAGGCACACTTGGACAAGCAGGCATTGTGCAAATTGCTGGGACAGGTGCTATCACAATGGGCTACGATCATGAGCATCATTTTCATCGAGTAGGGGGCTGGGGTTATCTTTTTGATGATGAGGGCAGTGGCTATGATTTAGGTGTTCAAGTGCTAAAGGCTATTTTTCAAAGCTATGATGGCCGAGGAGACTCAACAGCGTTGACAGATGTTGTGCTACGATATTTTTCTGTGGAAACTGTACCACAATTAATAGAGTGTATATACGGAGAAGAACATCCTCGGACAGTGATTGCACCGTTAAGTAAATATATTTTTGAAGTGGCAGAAAAAGGAGATCGTGTCGCTACTAAAATCATTGAGGATGCTTGTAAGAACTATTATGTGGCGATTAAAGCATGTTACTCCCATATGGCTTGGAAGGAAGGAGAGGTACCTGTCGTATTAGTGGGAGGCGTTTTTAAGAATGAAGCGTATTTTTTACAAGGATTACAGCAATTTGCACAAGCAGACGGGATACCATTGAAATTTATGGCACCAGTCTTACAACCAATTGGTGGGGCAGTAATCGCGGCTTTCAAGCAAATAAACGTTCAGCCTGGCGCAGATTTTGTGGAATCTTTCTCTAAAAATTATGAACAAGAATGAAAGCGATAAGATGCAAGGCAATTGAATGACTTTTAATCAATTGCCTTGAAATTTCGTCCTCTAGCTTTAAACCGTGTCCAACATATAGATTTTGATGGACTCAATTCAAACTTTACATACTTAAAAGTATTTTGATTAGGAATACTTATTTTTTTTAGTTATAATTTTTTCTTGATGAATATCGTGATAACATGTAAGATAAGTTTGATTTTATCTTAGTATTTAACTAGGTTTACTAATGAAGAAATCAGTGGAAGGTCTTTATCTACCGCTAATTATTCATTTTCACTAATAGTGCTTTATGGGCGATTATATAGTGCTCATTAAAGTGGAATAAAAATTCAATAGACGGAGAGTGTAAGGATGTTACATCAATTTTCACGTAATGAGCTCGCAATAGGAACAGAGGGGCTCGAAAAATTAAAAAATACGACAGTAGCCATTCTTGGTGTAGGCGGTGTAGGTTCATTTGCTGCTGAGGCATGTGCACGAAGTGGTATTGGTCGCATTATATTGGTAGATAAGGATAATGTAGATATTACAAATGTTAATCGTCAATTAGTTGCCTACCTTTCAACGGTCGGAAAATCTAAGTCAGGTGTCATGAAAGAGCGTATTGCTGATATTAATCCAGAATGTGAAGTAATTGATATGCACATGTTTTACACAGAGGAAACATATGAGCAATTTTTCGCACAAGGCATAGATTATGTCATTGATGCAAGTGACACAGTGATGTATAAAATTCATCTTATGAAGGAATGTTTAAAACGAAATATACCGATTATTTCTAGTATGGGTGCGGCCAATAAAATGGATCCTACTCGTTTCAAAATTGCGGATATTTCAAAAACGCATACGGACCCATTGGCTAAAATAATCCGTACGAAATTACGGAAGGACGGTATTCATAAAGGAGTAACGGTTGTTTTCTCGGATGAGAGTCCGATTGTAGTTCGTCCAGATGTAGTGGAGCATGTCGGAAAACCGGATGCAGCTATCCGTAAAGCAAAAATGCCGCCATCTTCCAATGCCTTCGTTCCTTCAGTGGCAGGTTTAATTGCAGCAAGCTGGGTAGTGAATGCAATCGTAAAGGATGTAAAAATTACACGTGTACAAGGCTAATGCACTTTTGATAGTTGGTCGATAAATTCAAAATGATCATCGGTAAAATTAACAATATATATCGATAAACTTAAAAAATTTCTCGATAAAAAATAAAAATGGTATCTTCTAGTAGAAGAACGAAAATCACCATCAGTTATGATGGCGGACCATTTTATGGAAGCAGCTGTCTTGTTGAAGACAGCTGCTTTTTATATGTTACAATAGGAACGTTGTAAAAAAAGAGGTCTAAGATATTTGTTAGGTAGTTAATGAGGGAGAGACGGTCGCCTGAACGGTAGGGCAGCTTCACATTATGACTCCTCCAATATTTGCTGTAGAACCTATAAAAGGAGGCATTTTATGATGGAGCAAATCTATCAAATGGAATATAGAGGCTTAAATCTATTCGATGAAATTAGCACAGTAGAATTAGCTATTGATGAAGAAGGGCAAACAATTCATATTTTTGATGTTGGACAGGTTGTTAGCCCTATTTTTAATTTTGATGTTTCGGCTTACGAGCTATCAGATGGCTTTTACAAAATGGCGGATATACTCCGACATAAACGTATATTGACAAATCAGCAACCGGATAATGAACTAACACTTAGTGAGTGGTTAATTACAAACACTGCCTATTTTTATATACCGCAAAAAAGAATAAAAAAATATGCGCAAGGAAGTATTAAAGAAATAATTGATCGAACGAAAGAGCAATCTTTATTTGATGATTATGTTCAAAGAACATAATTTTACCAGAATAGTTCGCCTAACGTGCTCAAAATGCTATTAATTCACGAAATTGTCTTATTTTTTTCATGTGACCACTTCTCTATTTAGTTTATTGCTATAATTTGAATAAATTCCAATAGATAATAGATCAGTTTGTTTGGAATGTACACGACTGCTTAGGGAAGTAGAAATGGCGTTTAGAAAACAAATGAGAACATCGGAGAGTGGTAAAATGGAGATTCAAGTAATTCGTGATCATTTAGATATTGTAAAACTTCAGCAGCAAATGAATGATATTGTATTTGACTATTTGGATACATCTAATAATTATTCAAAGGCTATGAGAGGACTAAATCCTTTATATACAAAGGTTACAACATATTATAAAGAGTATTTAGACAATAGGGCAGGAGAATTACCAAGTGCCAATACTTATTGGCATTTGTTTATAGATTGTTGTGCAAAGCTTTGCTACTTTTTAGCGGCATCAACTTATTATTCATCTAATGAGTTACAAAAAACACCTGAAAAAGTTGAGCAATTATTAACAATTGCAGCCTATTCTTTACCTAGCATTGACCAGGAGGAGAATGAACAATTATTATCAGCGATTTTCGCACTTTATAGTGAAGTCGTTAAAGATGAAGAGAAAACTGTATCACTGCGAAATGCAGTACTGGAACAAAAAGGTGCAGTCAAACAATGTATGCATCAATTTAAACTATTTGTTGAGCATGAATTTAAAGCATAATATAGGAGTGATTTATCATCACTTATAGAAAATAGAATAACTGTTTAGAATCTGCTTACTTTTTGCGGTTAATCCAGCAATCCTTATAGCACGCTACTTTGCGAGGGATGATTGGGTTTTCTGATTGTTAAAGTTTTGCAGATTTTTTTGTTGTACGAAAATTAAAAAAGGACTTTTTTCTTAAAAGGTATTTATAAATTCTTGTCGAAATATAGTAAAAAATTGAAAATCTATGTGTAAGATTTTTCATCATTATTTTGTTAAAAGAAGTGGCGGCACAATTATGCCGAGGCATAATTGATTGGAGGAGGCTGTTCAATGTTAATAAACGGTATCGAAATCGATTTAGCGAAATTAGAAAAACCACTCTTATTAGTAAGTGAGGATGAGGAATTATTATTTCTACGGCTTATACAACCAACACTCGAACATGAGCTTATTCAATGCGAATTAGCTCTCGCGACAAGAAAATCCATCTCATTAGTTAGAGATTTTTGGTTGGCATTGTATAAAGGTGGAGAAAAATTATATATCAACAGTGAACATGCGCTCCTATATCCAATTCGTTTAATCATATTCGAACTGGTGACACAAGCTGAATACTTTAAACATTTGTCGAAAAAATCTATTGGAGATGAAAGTTTGTCACTTATTTATGCTATTATCCTAGTACAATTTGTCTTACGGTAGATAAAGGAACGGTTTAGTAATAACAAGGAAGTGTATGAGACATTAAAATTATTATATAGAACTACAGATGAAAATGCGGAGGATCAACTCTCTCCGTCAAGGGAGCAATCGATCGGTCAAGCGATTGCTGTAAAAGCAATTCGCTTTGAAGTACGGGAGAACTCTCAGGAATTTGCTAGTCTACTTTATCAAACTTATAATTTTCTTCATTATTTACATGAGGAGCAGAAAGAGACGACTAAATTATCTGCAATTAGAAATATGGAAGAAATATTGAACCGATATTACAATAACCGTTATACAACAAATAAGGAGACTTTTACAGGATGATTGCTTAGTACGCTTCCTGTTATTTTTGAAAGTAAGGAAAAAAATAAGGCACTTCTAGTTCAGATTGAAGTGCCCTACTTTCATGAAAAAATAGTATATTATGATTTTCAGTTAAGCTAATAAAGTAAAGATATTACTTTCCATCCTTATGAAAAGATCTAAGCTTTTCGTAGATTCCTGCCATTCGTTTTTCTTCACCTGCAATAACAGGTTTATAAAATTCTGTGCCCACTAGCGCATCAGGTAAATATTGCTGGTCAACCCAGCCACCAAATGTGCCAATAGGGCTGTTGTGGGGATATTGATAGCCTACATGACCTAAATCTTTTGCTCCCTCATAATGAGCATCGCGTAGATGATGCGGAATATCTCCAGTTTTTCCTTCATGAATGCTGGCAATGGCGGCATCGATGGCTGAAATTGCAGAATTGGATTTGGATGCAAGGCACATTTCAATAACAGCACTTGCAAGCGGGATACGTGCCTCGGGTAGCCCTAAACGCTCAGCCGCTTGAACAGCCGCAAGCATATGCGGTCCAACATCAGGATTGGCAAGTCCTATATCTTCATAAGCCATCACAAGTAAGCGTCGACTAACAGCTACTAAATCACCTATTTCCAATAAATGAGCTAAATAAAACAATGCTGCATTCGTATCACTTCCACGAACCGATTTTTGCAACGCAGATAGTAAATTATAAAAATGAGATCCCTTTTTATCACCATAAACACCAATTCTCCCGATAAGATGCTTAAGAATATGATCAGCAGCAATTGTTCGACCGTCGACTTCATCACTTGCATAATAAAGCGATTCAAGCAAGGTTAATGCCTTCCGAGCGTCACCATTAGCAGCTTCAGCAATTTGTTCAATTTGAGGATCTGTTAAGACAAAATGATGTTTACCTAGCCCGCGTTTCTCATCAGAAAGTGCATTTTTTATAAGTTCGATGATATTTTCTATCGTTAAACGTTGTAGTTGGTAGATTTCTCCGCAACGTGAGCGGATAGCGGGATTTACATCATGGTATGGATTTTCCGTCGTAGCTCCAATTAACACGATTGAGCCATTTTCCACATGTGGCAACAAAGCATCTTGCTGTAATTTATTAAAACGATGAATTTCATCTAAAAAAAGAAGGACTTTTCCTGAGATTCTAGCTTCTTGTACAATATCCTCGACATCCTTTTTACCAGCGCGAGTAGCATTAAGCGCGAAAAAGGGAAGGTTCGAGCTTCCTGCTATGGCATTCGCTATTGACGTTTTGCCGATACCTGGCTCACCAAATAGTAGCATGGATGGGACATGCTCATTTTGAATCATTTTATAAAGAGCGGTAGTAGGACCGATAAAATCTTGGTGTCCTACAATTTCATCAAGGGTTAAAGGACGCATGCGATAAGCGAGTGGTTCATTATGCATTGAAAATTCCCCCTTTCAACTGTTTTTATTGATTTTTAACTTATTTCAGCGGGTGTCACGCAATTATGCCGAGGCATAGTTGATTTGCTGAATGTTTTTTTGCTTAAAATAAAACGATAATAGTATTTTGCCTAACTATACTAAGGCGCAATTAATAGTATATCATAACCTCCTGAGAGTATTTCCGAGTTATACGAGAGGAGATTATGATATACTGTTTGTAGTATTTTTGACTAGACTATTTGAGGGTGATAAAATGAAAATTTCTACAAAAGGCCGTTATGGTCTAACGATCATGATTGAATTAGCAAAGCATTATGGAGAAGGACCTATTCCACTGCGAAAAATTGCTGCAGAAAAGGAGCTTTCTGAGGCATATTTAGAGCAATTAGTTTCACCATTACGTAATTCAGGCTTAGTGAAAAGTGTGCGCGGAGCATATGGTGGATATATGCTAGCAAATCCACCAAGTGAAATTTCTGCGGCTAATGTTATTAGTGTGTTAGAGGGTCCTATTCAACCAGTAGAAGGTATTGAAAATGAAGAAGCTCCTCAGCGAGAATTATGGCTTCGTATTCGTGATGCTGTGAAAAATGTATTAGATACAACGACAATTGAAGATTTAGCACAATATACTGAGGAAAATGTAGCGGAAGGCTATATGTTCTACATTTAAAATGTCTAGGCTAAAGCACATCTCCATGCTCAATGGCATGGAGATGAATCTTTAGCGCTTTTCGTACAAAGGAGTTTTCAACATGAATTCATATATTTATCTCGATCATGCTGCGTCTTCACCAATGAATGACAACGTAATAAACGCTATGACTACAGCAATGCAACAAGTTTATGGGAATGCATCAAGTATTCATGGGATAGGTCGAGAGGCGCGCAAATATTTAGATGATGCACGTGAAATACTTGCCAAATCTATTGGCGCTCAACCTGGGGAAATTATTATAACAAGTGGTGGAACAGAGGCGGATAATACAGCTATTTTTGGCACTGTTTATGCACAGGCTTCTGAAGGGAAGCACATCATTACTACTCAAATTGAACATCACGCGGTGTTACATACTTGTGAAAAACTTGAGCGAGATGGCTTTGATGTGACATATTTACCAGTAGATGAAAATGGACGTGTTTCTGTAGAAGACGTGCGAAATGCATTGCGTGAGGATACAATTTTAGTAACGATTATGTACGGTAATAATGAAGTCGGTACAATTCAACCAATTGCCGAAATTGGTAATTTGCTACGCGAGCATAAGGCTGTTTTCCATACAGATGCTGTTCAAGCATATGGTTTAGAGTCAATTAATGTTGCTGATTTACATGTTGATTTACTAAGTGTTTCCGCACATAAAATTAATGGGCCTAAAGGTATTGGTTTCCTATACCAAAAAGCCGGAATACCATTCACTAGCTATGCATTAGGTGGCGCACATGAGAAAAAACGTCGTGCAGGTACTGAAAATGTGCCCGCAGTGATTGGCTTTGCAACTGCAGTGCAAATTGCGAATGAGTTGCGAGAAGAGAAGCGTGCGCTATACAATCGCTTTAAGCAAATTATGCTGGATGTTTTCACGAAGGAAAATCTAGCATTTCATGTGAATGGAGAGTTAGAAAATACGCTCCCACACGTTTTAAATGTAAGTTTTTCTGGTATGGAAGTAGAGTCATTCCTTGTAAATCTTGATATGGCAGGTATTTGCGTATCTAGTGGTTCTGCATGCACTGCTGGCTCCATTGATCCATCACACGTATTAGTTGCGATGTTTGGTCAAGATACAGAGGAATTACGTAACTCGATTCGTTTTAGCTTCGGACAAGGTTTAACAGAAGCTGATGCACAACATGCGGCAGAAAAAACAGCAGAGATTGTGAAAAGACTCGCGAAAAAGTAGTTTGCTGAAAAATTCAGGCGTGTTGATTAGGAAAAAACAGGCTTATTATTGAGCGATAAAATCTTTGTTAATATTTTGCTAATGTATACCCATTTTAACTGATTGTAGCGGAGGAAGCGGCTCGACGCTCGCCTGCAGGAAGCTTTGCTCTGTGCGAAAGCGAAGCGTCAGCGACAAATGTTTTCTGCAAAGCGGGTAGCCCGTAGCGGAAATCAGAGCCTTCTAATTAATTGAAGTGGATAAAAATGGTAAATTAACACGCTTGAAAAATTATATATTTAATAGAAATTGAATAAAAGAAAAGGTGACCATAATGAAAGAAACACGTGACCCCTCACAAATTCGTGTTGTTGTCGGCATGTCGGGTGGGGTAGATTCTTCGGTTGCTGCATATTTACTGAAACAACAAGGATATGAAGTAATCGGGATATTTATGAAAAACTGGGATGATACAGACGAAAATGGCGTTTGTACAGCTACAGAAGACTATGATGATGTTATTAAAGTATGTAATCAAATCGGTATTCCTTACTATGCTGTGAATTTTGAAAAGCAATATTGGGATAAGGTTTTCACTTACTTTTTAGAAGAATATAAAGCAGGACGTACACCAAATCCTGATGTTATGTGTAATAAGGAAATTAAATTTAAAGCGTTTTTAGAGCACGCGATGGATCTTGGAGCTGATTATTTAGCGACAGGTCACTATGCTCGAGTTGATCGAAGTGGTGATGGCGAAGTAAAAATGCTTCGTGGTATTGATAATAATAAAGATCAAACGTATTTCTTAAACCAATTATCACAGGAACAATTGTCGCATGTAATGTTCCCAATTGGACATATTGAGAAAAAGGAAGTCCGTAAAATTGCGGAGGAAGCTGGGTTAGCTACAGCGAAGAAAAAAGATTCAACAGGAATTTGCTTTATTGGAGAGCGTAATTTCAAAGAATTCTTAAGTAAATATTTACCAGCTCAACCTGGTAAAATGGAAACGATGGATGGTGTCGTAATGGGCCAGCATGATGGATTAATGTACTATACGCTTGGTCAACGTCATGGTCTTGGAATTGGTGGTGACGGTGAACCTTGGTTCGTGTTAGGAAAAGATTTGGAGCGCAATGTGCTGCTAGTTGGACAAGGTTTTAATAATGATTCATTATTTTCTACTTCACTGACTGCTGTGAAAATGAGCTATGCTTCGACAAAAAAATTGCCCGGGAAATTTTCATGCACAGCAAAATTCCGTTATCGTCAAACAGATACACCAGTAGAAGTGGAAATTTTAGAAGATGGACGTACACATATTACGTTTGCTGAGCCGGTACGTGCGATTACACCTGGACAAGCTGTAGTACTATATGACGGTGAAGAATGTTTAGGTGGCGGTACAATCGACGAAGTCTTTAAAAATAACAAAAAACTAACATATGTAGGTTAATTAGCGAAAAGACTGCTTATACTACTTTTCTGAAGCGTATAGAATTAAAGCAGTCTTTCGCTACATAGAGGTGAAGAAAAACAATGAATTTTAACGAGCAGGGCATTCAAGCCTTTCAAGAAAAGCGCTACGAGGATGCTGCACAACTTTTTACACAAGCAATTGAAGCAGAGCCAGGAAACCCAATTGGTTATGTGAATTTTGGAAATCTCTTAGCGGTCTTAGAGGATACTGAACGTGCAGAACGTTTCTTTCAAAAAGCAATCACTGTTGATGAAACGGCAGCAACTGCTTACTATGGCTTAGCAAATTTATATTATAACGCTGAACGCTATGCGGAGGCAGTAAAGCTTTATGAACAAGCGCTAAAGCATAAAATTGAAGGCGCAGATGTGTATTATATGATGGGCAAATGCTTTGAGCGAATGGAAAATCCGAAGCTTGCTCTGCCATATTTACAACGAGCTTCAGAACTTGCACCAGAAGACACACAGATTCGTCTAGCATATGCAATCGTGCTATGTGCGCTAGAAATGTTCGTAGAAGGTAAAAAAGAATTAGATTATCTGATCGAACAGGATTGGAATAACGCAGATGCACATTACAATTTGGGTGTGCTATATGCGGTATCTACTGAGCAAACAAAAGATGCTATGTACCACCTAAAACAAGCCTTTACGTTACAGCCCGAATACGACCAAGCACGTTATCTTTATGATATGATTGCACAACGATTTAATTAAAAAAAGTTTTTAAAACATGAAAAGGATGCCGAAAATACATTGGCATCCTTTTGTGTTGCTGAACAATGAGATAAAGCTGTCATATTATTAAAAGGCTGTTAGCCAACTAACGCCTCTGAACGTATAAGTACTTTACTTCACAAATTTACCCTTTTAATTTCTTTTACTACTGTTATTAAAATTGCAATTACCAATACGATCACGCCATTAATCATCAGAAAGTACCCTATTTGTAAACCATAAAACATTGCAAAGGGATCATTAATAATAGCTATTGCTAATAAACTTCCTGCGCCACCAAACGCTATAGCTAAACCTAATATAGTTAAGGCGGCAGAATATACACTTTTCTTCTTTAAAAACACAAAGAATCCTATTATGTTGGCGATAATTGTAAGTATAAACATAAGTATTGTGAAGAAATCCATTGTTTCACGCCCTTTAATTATTCGTACTTTTGTTAATTCCTATTTAAATTGTCCAATAATTACAATTTTTTATAAGTAGCTACTTTTGAATCAACAAAGTTTCATTTAATTGTCTTGTAGACAAACTGAAAGGATGCCAATATTATTTCGGCATCCTTGTTGATTTTAGTCTTTATTGTCCTTTGAAGGATAATCAAATGGTAGTTGATAAATATATTGTGCTAAATGTGCAATTGGAGCAGCATCTAATAATGAAGGTTCTGCTTCGTTCTCTTTTAAAATATTAATTTCTCTATTCAGTCGTTCCATCTTTCGATCCAGCTCAGCTACTTGAATAGCAGCTTCCTTCAATTCAAAACGGATATGTTCAGGTACTTCCTTGTTGTATTTGTAATAGATTTTATGTTCAAGGCTAGCCCAGAAGTCCATTGCAATGGTACGAATTTGAATTTCGGCATATACCTTCTCCATACGATCAGACATAAATATGGGGATTTTTATTATCAGATGCAAGCTTTGATAACCATTCCCCTTTGGCGATGCAATATAATCTTTTACCTCTACAACTTCAATATCATTTTGTGCCTGTATCATCGCACTCACTTTATAAATATCTTCTACAAAGGAGCATGTAATTCTGATACCTGCAATATCACGAATGTTATCACGAATCGTTTCAATAGATGGCTCAAGGTTATTTTTCTTCATTTTTAATAAGATACTTTTGGGTGATTTTACTCGAGTTGATAAATGCTCAATCGGATTATATTCATGAATTAGCTGAAATTCTTCTTGTAAAATATTTAATTTCGTTTCTATTTCCTGCAAGGCGAATTTATAGACTAAAAAGAAGCGTGTTAATTCTGTTTGTAAAGTTTTTAGAGTAGTTGCTTCAAGTTCATTTTTCATGTTTCATAAAATCCTTTCTTTTAATAATGTGCGCTAACGAAGTAATAATATTATTTAACATTATCAATAATAGCTTATCAAAAATAGCTACTAAATAGAAATAAGTGCTCTGAATCTATGTATAGTATTCCTATTTCATAAATTTACATTGTAAAATTAAAAAAAAGGGGATGTTTAGTCCCCTTAGTTTAACGATAATTTAAATATTTAAAGATTTTGAAAACTTTAGTATCATTTGTTCATCATCAAGCTGATCATAATACCCCGTCTTTTTTGCAATAATCCACCACGTCTGAATAAGGTAAATTTCCACCAAAAATTGAAAGAGCGCTACCTATCGTAACGTGAAGCTTACCATTTGAAATATTTTTAAATCGCTTTAAGTCGTCTAAAGATCGAACGCCACCAGCATATGTTGTTGGAATCGTTGTCCAAGTAGCTAAATCATGCACTAAACATTCCTGCATACCGCCTTTTTTTCCTTCCACATCAACAGCGTGAATAAGTAGTTCATCACAGAAATTTTCGATAAATGCTATAGACTCAGCATTTACTTCAAAATCACTAAACTTTGTCCATTTATCAGTAACAACAAACCATTTTTCATCGCGCATACGGCAGCTTAAGTCGATAACAAGATGTTTTTTACCAATATTTCGTACTAATTGCTTGAGTCGATCTAAATGGAGCTTACCATCATTGAATATAAATGATGTGACAATAACATGAGTAGCGCCTGCATCGATAAACTTTTTTGCATTTTCTGTCGTGATGGCGCCGCCAACCTGCAATCCTTGAGGATATGCTGCTAATGCTGCGAATGCGGCCTCTTCGTTTCCATCACCTAACATGATGACATGACCACCTGTTAATTGATCCTTGGCAAACATTTTTGCATAATAACTAGAGTCATGATTTGAAATAAAGTTCTCGATAACTTCTTGATCTTTATGACCTAGTGTGCTGCCAACAATTTGTTTTACTTTGCCATCGTGTAAATCGATGCAAGGTCTAAATTCCATTAGCTTCACAATCCTTCCGTACAATAAGTTCACCTATATAATAGCATGGAAAGGTTGATAATAACTGTGAATTGTCAGTTATCGAAATATTCTTTAAGTAAGTGTTTTTGTAGCGAACGAAAATGGTCCACTAACAGAAGTATCCCGTTGTATCCAGACATTCGATAAATAGAGGAACTTAGGATAGAACTTCACATCCAGTAAAAATGCCATGTCCTTTGCCATTACCGAAATGACCGCATTGTGTCTGCCCTCATGCAAATCAACACAAAGTCACTTCCAGGCGCATTGCTTATCTGTGCGAAAGCAAAGCGACAGCAACAATTGTATCGAGGCATACGTGATTAAAATTTAGTGAATTCTCTTTTTAAACGATTTTTCAAGTTACGGTGTGGTAAAATATAATGATTGAAATGAACGGGAAAGGACGAACCGAAAATGGCAGATAATCTTGATTTATTTGAACTAAATAAATTTTTTATACTCGGACGTCCAATCGTCTCTATTTTCCATAATGCACAAAATATGTACTCGATAGTTCGTGTGAAAATTCAAGAGACCAACTTACAGTATGAAGATAAGGAAATAATTGTTGTTGGATATTTTCCTCCTTTACAAATGGATGAACAATATCGTTTTACAGGATTATTGAAGCAACATCCAAAATATGGTGTTCAATTTCAAATTGAGACGTTTACAAAGGAAGTGCCAGCAACAGAGCAAGGAATTATTCATTACTTATCGAGTGATTTGTTTGTTGGAATCGGAAGAAAAACTGCTGAAACAATCGTAGAGAAGCTAGGCGCAAATGCGTTACGTCTTATTTTAGAGGATCCAAATGCGCTTGATGCTGTACCTCGTTTATCTGCTGAAAAAAAAGAGGTTATTCATCGGACGATTGAACAAAATCTAGGCTTAGAACGAGTGATGATTCAACTTAATGAATGGGGTTTCGGACCACAGCTCGGCATGAAAATTTACCAAACGTATCGGACAGAGGCAATAGAATTATTAACTGAAAATCCATATCGCTTAATTGAAGATGTAGAAGGTGTAGGTTTCTTTCGTGCCGATGAACTAGGTTCTAAATTGGGTATTACCGGCAATCATCCAGACCGTATTAAGGCGGCGATTCTACATACTCTCAATACTGCAGCATTATCGGATGGGCATGTGTATTTAGATGCTGAAAATGTTTTACCACTTGTAAAAGATATGCTTGAGCAGAGCCAACGAGAGGAAATTCCCTTTGAGACTATTTCTAAAGCTTGCATCGAATTGCGTGAGGAAAGTAAAATCTGTGGGGAAGAAACGAGACTCTATTTGCCATCCCTATATTTCTCGGAAGTAGGAATTGCATCAAAAATAGTAGCTTTAATCGAACGTAACAAGAAGGCTGAACATTTTAGTAAGGACGAAATACGCAAAGCAATTGGTGAAACAGAAGAGCTGCTCAATGTTACATATGCTGAGACACAAGCGAATGCTATACAACAAGCGCTAAACTCAGCCGTTATGATTTTAACTGGTGGACCAGGTACAGGTAAAACAACTGTTGTTCGGGGAGTAGTAGAAGTGTATGCAAAGCTACACGGACTATCATTAAACCCGAAGGAATATGCACAAAAAGAAGAGCCTTTTCCGATTATTTTATGTGCTCCAACAGGACGTGCAGCCAAGCGTTTGTCGGAATCGACAGAGCTTCCCGCAATGACGATTCATCGATTGCTAGGCTTTACTGGTCAGGAAAAAGAGGAAGAAACTGAGCGTGAGGTTACAGGGAAACTCATTATTGTAGACGAAATGTCGATGGTCGATACTTGGCTCGCGCATCAATTATTAAAATCCTTGCATGAGGATGTACAAGTTGTATTTGTTGGCGATCAAGATCAGCTTCCGCCAGTAGGACCAGGACAGGTGTTAAAGGATTTGTTGACTTCCGGTCAAATACCTACTGTCGAATTAACAGATGTTTATCGACAGGCCGAGGGCTCGACTATTATTGAACTTGCTCACCAAATTAAACGAGGAAATATTACAAATGACCTAACGTTAAAAACGTCCGATCGTTCATTTATTAAAGCCGCATCAGATCAAGTAGCAAGCGTTGTCACTCAAGTTGTGAAAAGTGCAGTTGCGAAAGGGCAAGAAATCCGAAATATCCAAGTGCTGGCACCAATGTACAAAGGTCCAGCAGGAATAGATAATTTAAATAGAATGATTCAGGAGCTTATTAATCCAAACGAAACGGGTACTAGAAAAGAGCTTGTCTTTGGGGATGTCACATATCGAATAAAGGATAAAGTCTTACAGCTTGTCAATCAACCCGAAAGTAATGTTTTTAATGGTGATATGGGTGAGGTAATTAGTATTATCAAGGCCAAGGAAACAATTGAGAAACAAGATTTGCTTGTTGTATCATTCGACGGTATTGAAGTAACTTATCAACGTAGTGACCTCAATCAATTGACACTTGCCTACTGTTGTTCTATTCATAAATCGCAAGGCTCTGAGTTCCAAACGGTTATTATGCCGGTTGTACGAGGGTATTCTAAAATGCTGCGTCGTAATTTGCTATATACAGGTATTACGCGTGCGAAAAATTTCTTAATTTTATGTGGTGAGCCTGATGTGCTAGCAGATGGCTTACAGCGTACAGATGATTTGCAGCGATTTACGTCTCTACGTGCAAGGCTCAATCCAATGGATATTGTAGAGGAAATTGAAGAAGTAGAAACGAATCCAGTAAACGAAGATTTACAAAATGAAAAACAAGCCATTGATTTTAAGCTAACTGTAGAAACAGAATCATATATCCATCCATTAATTGGCATGGATGGTATCTCGCCATATGATTTCTTAGATGAGTAAAATACAAAACCCGGTCAATTCTGAATTGATCGGGTTTAGTTGTACGATTTTTTAATTAGTGAATACCAACTAAGTGATGTTTTACTACTTCATATGCTTGGCACACATTTTTAAATTGATCTTTTTCTTTGGCAATCAAATCTGAAGCAATAGAAAATAAAAGATTCTCTTCATTATGATCCTCCATTTTGTTCATTAAAGCAGCTTCCATTTGAGCTACGTACGAGAGGATTTGTTTATTCATATATATTCTCCTTTTATTAAAAAGATGTTTTCGTTTTGGTTTCGAAGCTATCTTACACCTGCATAAATAAAAAATCTAGCAATTCTGTACTAGTCAAAGTAGACTTTTTTGTGAATGTGTCGCAAAAATGAACTTGTTTAAAAAGTGCTGATTGAAACCGTTTTTCTCTAAAGTAACTGAAAAATCATGCAATGAAGGCGGATTTTCAACTGTATTTATAAAGTGGTACAGTTTATAAAATTCAAGGTCTGATATAATACAGTTTGCTGAGGCGTAACCTAAATTAGGAAGTTTCATATACTAAATAAGTATAAAAACATTTGTGACGTTTAGGGGTGACTGCATGCCAGTAATTACAGGACAGCAATATATTGACCGTATTGACGCTTTACAAACCTACATTTCGATTGATGGGAAAGTTGTCACAGGGAAAGTGTCGGAGCATCCAGCATTTAAGGGAGTTATGAAGAGTCAGGCAAGGCTTTTTGATTTACAACATGAAGATGCATTGTTCGAGGAGATGACATATGTTTCGCCAACGAGTAATAACCGTGTAGGTATGTCTTTTCTTCAGGCGGTGGCAGTCGAGGATCTTGTGAGAAGACGCAATGCTGTACGACAATGGGCATTATCCAATAATGGCCTTATGGGTAGAAGTCCGGATTACATGAATACAACATTAATGGCTTTAGCATCGGCTGCGGAGTATTTAAAAGATAAGCCAAATTGTTTTCCTCAACATTTATTAAATTTTTATGAGTATGCCCGTGAGAACGATTTAACAATGACGCATACATTCATCGAACCACAAGTAAATCGCCGGAAATTTTATTTTGAAGATGAAGATGTTATTATTGCTGCTAAAATTGTGGAAAAAACGACCGAGGGGTTAGTAATTAAAGGTGCGAGATTACTAGCGACACAGGGAGGAATTACAGATGAACTCCTTGTTATATCAACAAATGGTTATGATGAAGGTAAAGGCTTTGCTTTCTCAATACCAAGTAATACAAAAGGATTAAAGTTTTTATGTAGGCAATCATTTGTCGGCGGGGAATCGGCTTTTGATTATCCATTAAGTAGTCGTTACGAGGAAATGGATGCAATCGTTGTATTTGATAATGTTGTAGTACCGTGGGAACGCGTCTTTTATTATGAGAATATGGAAGTTGCCAATAATTTTTTGAACGTAAGTGGTTTTCAAACATATGGTTTACATCAAGTTCTTACACGTCAAATTGCCAAAACAGAATTTGTCTTAGGTGTTGCACAGTCAATTGTAAATACGATAAATATTGGCGAATACCAACATGTACAGCAAAAGGTTGTTGATATTATCGTGGCATTAGAAACGATGAAGGCTTTACTGTTAAAGTCTGAAATAGAAGCAAAAATAGATGCTTTTGGTTTTCTAAGACCTGACCATGCGACAGTACAAGTAGCTATTCAGATTTTTCCTAAAGTGTATCCGACCTTTACAGAAATTATCCAGTTACTTGGCGCAAGTGGATTAATGTCCATTCCAAGTGAAAAAGCATTTGCAACGGATGACGGCGATCTTGAGCATTATTTGCAGTCTTTTCAAGATGGTGGAGAGGAGCGCGTCAAAAAATTCCGCTTAGCTTGGGATTTAACGATGAGTAGCTTTGGTACACGACAAACACTGTATGAGCGCTTTTTCTTTGGAGACCCTGTCCGTTTAGCTAGCGCGCTTTATAATTCTTACAATAGGGAAGAATTAGTGGATAGAGTCGAAAACTTTTTAAAAAATAATAATTAATTTCGAGGAAGTAACTGTTTAAAAACTAATTTAAACAGTTACTTCTCTTTTATATGAATGGCTGTAAAAAATATATACTATCAATATTTTTATAGATAAGTTAGCACATCATCAAACGTAACGATTCCAAGTAGTTCAAAGTTTTCTGTTACAACGGGGACTGCTAAAAGACCATATTTGCGTATGATTTGGAAGACCTCAGCTTGGCTTGTATTGGCAGTCACTGAAATGATTCCAGAGTTCATAATTTCAGCCATTCGACTCTCTGGTGGAGAAATAATAAGATCTCGTAATGATACGACTCCAAGCAATTGATTATTGAAATCTGTAACATATAAGTAATTAAAAGTTTCTGCATCTGCCTCATTATGCTTTAGGCGGTCAAACACATCAATTACTAAATCATCTTTTGCCATTATTACTACATCTTTTGTCATTAAGGCTCCCGCTGACCCTTTTTCGTATTGAAGTAATTGTTTAATATCATCAGCCTCATCTTTTTCCATTTGTTCTAAATAATAATCAGCTTCTTTATATGATAGTAGTCCCAAAAAATCGGTAGCGTCATCTGAAGGTAATTCATTTAACATCTCCACTGCAAATGGCCGATCAAGCTCCAAAATACATTTTTTCTGCATGGACGGTTCTAGCTCGCTAAAAATATCGCCAAATTCACTAGGAGTTAAAAAAGAATAAATTGTAATGCGTCTTTCCTCGCTGAGTTCTATAAAAAATGTTGCCTGATCCATCGGATGTAAATCTAGGAAGTCCTTTCGGAAGGAATCTTTTTTTTCAGACTTTAAAGATTGCAACATGTAGTATGTGTACTCTTCTTTATACTTGTATTGGTTTAATCTAATCATTTTTTGACACGCCTTTCTATTACAAATTCTCAATTTCAACACTTAGAACGTGATCAATTTTTTTAACATAATAATATATTTCCGTAGTATACTGATCTTCCGGTACAGAAAGAACTAAATCAATTAATTGGTGGCCGTTATCAAGATCTTTGAGCTTGAAATGCCGAATTTTATATTCATCTTTTTTTGATTGTTCGTTTTGCCCTTTATACTTAATCATTTTAATTAATTCGGTCATACGATAATTCGATTCCACGATAATTTTTAATGAAATTTCCTGACGGTTAAGTGTTGATAGGCCTAATGTTTTAATGAGAAGGGGCACAATATTGACTGCACCCATCAAGAGGATGACAGCACAACTTGCTTCTAGATAAAACCCCGCTCCAATCGTAATTCCAAGCGCAGAAGCGGACCAGATTAGTGCAGCGGAAGTAAGGCCAGAAATAACCTCGTTACTTCTTCGCAAAATAACGCCAGCCCCAATGAAACCAACTCCACTTACAATCTGCGCAGCAAGTCGCATTGGATCCATATTCGGATGATTTGCACCTCCAAATTTACCGAATGCTTCTATAGAAACAATTGTTAATAAACAGCTAGCAATAGAGATGACCATACTAGGTCTTATGCCAAGTTGTTTTTGTTTAATCTGTCTGTCAATCCCAATCAGTAATCCGAATAGCAAAGCTAAGATTAGCTTGATTATCATTTCTATTGTCATTGTCATTGTCATTGTCATCGTTAATCACCTCTTCATTTCTTTGTTTAGAATGCCCTTTAAAACAAAAAAAGCTCCCGTAAAAAAAGGGAGCTTTTTGCTTAGAATGTATCTTGTTCGACGTACACATCAAATAAACCTATCTTGATATTTCCAATTTGCAAAAAAACAGAATTGGATGATTGAAGAGAGGGACATATGTGGACTGAACGTTAAAACGCTGCCTTTTGCCATATTCGAATTATTTAAATCTATGAAATGCCATATCGAATAATTGTCCATCACATGTTTCCCCCTTTTTAGTCAAATAAAATAAAAACCCCTCTATCGATTCAAAGAGGGGGTGAAGAGCGCACAAAAAAGCACGTCCGATTCCCCTTGATCGAGTTTTAGCACTATACACCGTAAAGAAATGAAATTCATTTCTTAGCCACCTTATGAAAAGCCTTAATTCGGCAATTCCTGTTCTACCCATGGGCATCTTTCGATATTTCTGGGCAGTGGCCTATGTTTGCATAGGAGCCTCACCTAACGAGGACTTATTGTTTTCAGCATTGTACTCCGAATAATTTTAATTGTCAACAACTGTTCCAAAAACAAAAATCTTAAAATGGTATCAAGGAAATAGTGTATTTTTGGCTCATCATCATATAAGGGAGTTCTGTTGTTTATGCATTTCCCACTTGGATGACGGGATGAGCTGTTTGTAGCATTGACCTCGAAGGGTATTACAGGAAGTATCTCCTTTAGCCTTTGTTTTTCTACTTACCCGTTACAGATTTTCGTCTAGCTCCATTTAAGTCAATTTTTATATTTAGCATACGTTTAAAAAATATCATCCCAAACTTTTATGTATTTCTACTCAAATCAAATGAATTAATAAATTCTAGGATTGTTTTTTGTTTTCAAAGGCTGAACTAAGAATGATAGTGCATCTATACAGGATCAATATTGAAATTGATTAAAAATACATTGAGAGTTGGGGGAAGCGAGCGCCTCAGTCTAACTTTTGTTGCTAAGCAAATCAATTCTTCGCTTGAAAAAACAGCTTAAAAGAACAGAGAATGTGTTGAAAAAAGCAAAACTCTTTACCTGTACTGTATGGGGAAAATTCAGTGAGATTTCCAATTTGGAACAGAAAATTGTGATAAAAAACACTTTGAAAATATTATTAGCCTATTGACAAAATAAAAAATACGGATTAAGATGGCGAAGAAATTAAATAAAACCTCGTTAGGTGAGGCTCCTATACAAACATAGGCCACTGCCCAGAAATATCGAAAGATGCCCATGGGTAGAACAGGAATTGCCGAATTAAGGCTTTTCATAAGGTGGCTAAGAGATTATTTATTTCTTTACGGTGTATAGTGCTAAAACTCGAGTTAGGGGGAATCGAAAGTGCTTGTTGTACTTATTTATTTTATTATGCGCTTTATTAAAACCTCCGGGACTCCTGGAGGTTTTTTTATTTCCAAAAAAAGAACCTTATCGCAGATTGCTATATAGTTTCACCCCTTTTAGCAGAAGAATAAGAGTTCGTTTTTAGAAAGGAGGGGGTCAAAATGGAGAGTCCAAGTATGACCGATGGAGATAGTAGGAGTAAAAAACGTAAATCTGTTTTAGTTCAACAGATTAGGAGGACGATTCAATGCTTAAAATCTATAAAAGAGGCAGAGAAGGGCTGGAAGAACAGCCTAAGATCGTTCAAGGTAGCTGTGTTTATCTCACTGAACCGACAGAAGAAGATATACAGTACGTTACTAATCGCCTTGGGGTACCAACTGACTTTATCAGTGACTCCCTCGATATAGACGAACGATCGCGAGTAGAAAAAAATGGAAATGATTTATTACTAATTATCAATGTACCCTTAAAAATGCCAAATGGTGAAACTATACCATTTAGGACAATTCCAATCGGTATTATTCAAACAAGTGAAGTAATTGTCATAATTTGTCGTAATGATCATCTGGTTTTACAGGAATTTAAAAAAAATCTCGATAAAAGTTTTAATAACAATATAAACGTATCTTTTATTTTACAGCTATTGCTTGTTACAGCTAGTTACTATTTACGTTGTCTCGATGATGTTGATCGAAAAGTTATTGTATCTGAAAAATTAATACAAAAATCAATCAAGAACAGTGAAGTGTATACTTTGCTCAATATAAATAAGAGCCTTGTTTATTTCATAAAGGCACTAAAAGTAAATCTATTGATGATGAGGAAATTGTCAAGAGTACTTGAAATGAATGAAGAAGATGAAAAACGGATGCAAAGCACTCTTAATGAGATGCAACAAGCTCTTGATACATCAAAAATTTACAACGAAAATTTAGGTAATATGATGGATGCATATTCTGCTGCGATTGAAATTAACCTAAGTGTTGTAGTGAAAGTTTTAACTGCATGTACGATTATTTTGACGTTTCCGACGATGGTCGCAACAATTTATGGGATGAATGTCCCGTTACCGAAACAAGATGGTGCATATGCATTAGCAGTACTAATGTCAATCTCTGCAGTCATTAGCTTGTTAACAGGTTGGGTGTTTTATAAAAAACGGCTATTTTAGAAGAGAAAGTGAGGAAAAAAGATGCTTACGATATATCAAAGTAATTCAATAGGTCAATTACAACAGGTATCTGAGATTGTTCACAACACGTTGCTCTATCTTGTGGATCCGACAGATGCTGAAATTTCCCAAATCTCAAATAAACTTAATGTTCCGAAAGATTTTATTCGTGATTCTTTAGACATCAATGAGAGACCTCGGATTGAAAAAGAGGATTCGTCAATGGTCATCATTCTTAATTCTCCTGTTGTGATGAATGAGAAACGTTTGTACGAGGAAATCCCTTATCGTACATTACCAATCGGGATTATTCATGTAAAGGACCATCTAATAATTGTCACAAAAGAAGACAACCCATTATGTAGAGACATATTTTCAGGAAAGTACGGAACATTTCAAACGCATATGAAGACTCGAATAACATTACTTCTATTTGAAGCGATTGCTCAATCGTATCTCGATTTTCTCAAGCGTATAAAAGCACAAGTTGGACGATTACAGCGAGAATTAAAAGAGTCACATAACAATAGAGAGCTTTTCGGTCTGATTCATATTAATAAAAGTTTAGTATATTTCTCAACATCTTTACGAGCTATGCGCAATGTTTTTTTACACCTTTCCAAAGGGCAAGGTATAAAGCTATATGAAGAAGATCAACAAATGTTGCATAATGCGCTAGTAGATATTGAACAAGCGGCGGAAGTAACAGAAATGCGAAGTCTTAGTTTAAGTGGTCTTATGGATGCGTACGCAGCAATCACTCATAATAACCTAAATAGTGTTTTGAAAATACTGACTACTCTTACGCTTGTATTAATGATTCCGACTATAATTGGAAGTATTTTCTCGATGAACGTCCCATTGCCCTATGAAGATCAGCCATTCATGTTCTTAGTAGTTATTGGACTAATGGTAGGAATCAGTGGAAGTTTCTTCTACGTATTTTACAAATCAAAATTTTTACGTTTCTAATATATTCGGATAGTATGTAAGAAAGGTTGTGTTATAAAATGCTTTTAATTAACAAAAGTACCTCAGAAGGTAAGCTTGAACAAACATCAAAAATTGGTTATAACAGCTGGCTTCATCTAGAAGCACCAACAACAAGTGAAATTGAACATGTAGAGGCAGCTCTTGGTGTTCCAAACAATTTTTTAACTGATTCACTTGATATAGAAGAACGCCCGCGAATTGAAGAGCGCAACGGAGCGGTCTTGATAGTTATTCATGTCCCATATGATCAATTAGATGTCGAGAGTTCTGATCAAGACGTGAAGTATCGGACAATCCCAATGGGTATCATACACAAAAAAAATCATATGATAACGATGTGTAGAGAGGAGCTACCTTTTATGAAGGATTTCTTTAACGGCGAAATGACTCTCTGTGAGACACATATGAAAACGCGTAACACTTTAAATATATTAAGTATAACGGCTCGAGCATATATTCGTTTTTTAGCTACAATTGAACGGGAAATCACTTTAGCAGAAAAAGAACTTTCTAAGTCATATCGTAATAGTGAGATGTATACACTCCTTAACTTAAACGAAAGTCTTATATATATGGTAACTTCTCTTAAACAAATGAAATTTACGATGCAAAAAATATTACATGGTAGCTCTATCAAATTAGACGAAGACGATGCAAGTGTTTTAGACGACTTGCTTATTGAATTAGATCAGGCATATGAAGTGACGGAAATTAATCAAATTAATTTAAATAATATTATGGATGCATATGGTAACGTAATTCAAAACAACGTAAGCCAAGTCCTTAAATTACTAGCTTCATTTACAATCATCTTATCGGTGCCTATGTTAATTGCCAGTATTTATGGAATGAATGTACCTCTACCATATCAAAATACATCAAATGCATTTTGGATAGTGATTGTTGTAATGTTCTTGTTAACAGGATTGTCTACTCTCGTTTTTTACAAAAAAAATTATTTCTCACGATAGCCTCGGTGTGAAGGATAATTACCTTGGAGAAAAATTGAGCTTAGTTATGATTAGCAATTATAGTGCCAATTGACAGAAGAACATATTTTTTTTATAATTCTTGTTAGAAAATTGTAAAAAACGATGATGGAAAAAGTACGTATTTGTGCGTGTAAAAGAAAGGGATTTCTTGGCTGAAAAAATCCTCACAATAGCGAATACCGAAAGCTACTCCAGAGTGCAGTTAATCCCTGCCGTTCACTTACGTTACAAGTGCTAAAGAGGTAAGTATACTTTTACTTACAACTAGGGTGGTACCGCGAGATAAATTACAAGTCCTCGTCCCTTTTTTGGGATGAGGGCTTTTTTATGTTTATTTGCGGATTCATCTCGTAATTTTACAAACATATAGGGAGGAACTTTTCAAATGAAAGCAGTAGAAATTCGCCGCATGTATCTAGAATTCTTTAAAGAAAAAGGTCATCATCATGAGCCATCAGCACCACTTGTGCCGATCAATGACCCATCATTACTTTGGATTAACTCAGGTGTTGCAACACTTAAACCATATTTCGATGGTCGTATCATTCCTGAAAATCCGCGTATTACAAATGCCCAAAAATCAATTCGTACAAACGATATTGAAAACGTAGGTAAAACAGCTCGTCACCATACGTTCTTTGAAATGTTAGGTAACTTCTCAATTGGGGATTACTTTAAAAAAGAAGCTATTCATTATGCTTGGGAGTTTTTAACGGATAAAAAATGGATGGGCTTTGATCCAGAACTTTTATCGATTACGATTCATCCTGAAGACCAAGAAGCGTATGACGTTTGGCATAACGAAATTGGTATTCCGGAAGAGCGTTTAATCCGTCTAGAGGGGAACTTCTGGGATATCGGTGAAGGTCCATCAGGTCCTAACTCAGAAATTTTTTATGACCGTGGGGAAGAATATGGTTCAGATGAAACTGATCCAGAAATGTATCCAGGTGGTGAAAATGAACGCTATCTTGAAATTTGGAACTTAGTGTTCTCTCAATTCAACCATAATCCTGATGGCACATATACACCACTTCCAAAGCAAAATATTGATACTGGTATGGGTCTAGAGCGCATCGTATCGGTAGTTCAAAATGTTCCAACGAACTTTGATACTGATTTATTCATGCCTATTATTGAAAAAATCGAGCAGTTGGCAAATCGCAAATACAAACGTCCAGGTGAAGTCGCGCTAAGTGAAATCTTCGGTTCGGAAGAAGATATCAATACACCATTTAAAGTAATCGCTGACCATATTCGTACAGTGGCGTTTGCTATTGGAGATGGTGCTCTTCCTTCAAATGAAGGTCGTGGATATGTATTACGTCGTTTACTACGTCGTGCTGTGCGCTATGCAAAACAAATCGGCATTGAAAAGCCATTTATGTTTGAATTAGTACCAACTGTTGGTGAAATTATGAATGATTTCTACCCAGAAGTAACGGAAAAATGCGAGTTTATCCAACGTGTTATTAAAAACGAAGAACTTCGCTTCCATGAAACATTAGATGGTGGTCTTGCTATCTTTAACGAAGTGGTAGAAGCTCAAAAAGCAGCAGGCCATGACTATATTCCAGGTGCAAATGCATTCCGTTTATATGATACTTATGGTTTCCCAATCGAATTAACAGAAGAGTATGCGGAAGAAGTAGGCATGAAGGTAGATCATGAAGGCTTTGAAGTAGCAATGGAAGAACAACGTGAACGCGCACGTGCAGCTCGTCAAGATGTGGATTCTATGCAAGTACAAAACGAAGTGCTAGCAAACTTGACGGTTGCAAGTGAATTTGTAGGCTATGATACATTAACGACAGACACAGAAGTGGCAGCGATTATTGTCAACGGCCAAGTGTCAAAAGTAGCATCTGAGGGGCAAGAAGCATTAGTTATTTTAACTGAAACACCATTCTATGCTGAAATGGGTGGTCAAATTGCAGATAGCGGTGTGATTGCTAATGATAGCTTTACTGCCATTGTAAAAGATGTACAAAAAGCTCCAAATGGTCAGCCGCTTCATACTGTACTTGTAGAATCTGGAGAAATGCATGTTGAAGATGCTGTAAAAGCATTAGTTAACCGTGATGAACGTAATTTAATTATTAAAAACCATACAGCAACACATATTATGCAACGTGCATTAAAAGATGTACTAGGCGACCATGTTAGCCAAGCTGGGTCATATGTAGGACCTGACCGTTTACGCTTTGACTTCTCTCACTTTGGACAAGTAACAAAAGAGGAATTACAACAAATTGAACGTATTGTAAATGAAAAAGTGTGGGATGATATAGAAGTCGTTATTGAAGAAAAAGGCATCGATGAGGCGAAAGCTATGGGAGCAATGGCACTATTCGGTGAGAAATATGGCGATATCGTTCGCGTTGTTTCAATTGGTGATTACTCTATTGAACTTTGCGGTGGTTTACACGTAAAACGCTCTTCTGAAATTGGTTTCTTCAAAATTGTTTCAGAAGGTGGTATCGGTGCAGGTACTCGTCGTATCGAGGCTGTGACAGGTAAAGTTGCCTATGAAGCTGTAAAAGAGGAAGAAGCTTTATTAAACGAAGCGGCAGCATTATTAAAAGCAAATCCAAAAGATCTTGTGACAAAAGTACAAGCGTTACAAGCTGATTACAAAGATTTACAACGCGAAAATGAAGCATTATCACAAAAAATCGCCAATGCACAAGCAGGGGCTATTGTGGACGCGGCGCAAACTTTTGAGGATGTAACTGTTCTTTCTACTAAAGTTGAAGCAAAGGACAACAATCAACTTCGTCAAATGATGGATGACTTGAAAGCTAAAATGCCTAAGGCTGTTATCGTTCTTGGTGCTGTCGATGGCGAAAAGGTTATGCTATGTGCTGGAGTAACAAAAGATTTAGTTGGTGGCAATTACCATGCCGGAAATATCGTAAAAATGGTAGCAGAAGCATGTGGTGGTAAAGGTGGCGGTCGTCCAGATATGGCGATGGCAGGTGCAAAAGAAGCATCAAAACTTGATGAAGCACTACTTTCTGTGTATGATTATGTTAAATCCATTTAACTTCTTTCAGCGGGTGTCTAAACACCCGCTGAAATAGAGGAACTCAGGCTAAGAACTTCACATCCTGTGAAAACGCCTGAGTGACCAGCATCGTGCTGGGCTAAACCCTCCGGCGGATGTCACGGAATCGGAAAGAAGTTCTTAGGGGATGTTAGCAATCATCGCATCCATGCGATAACGGCTAACTGCCCTGCATCGGTAAAAACGCCACGTCCTGTGGCATTACCGAAATGACCGACATCGTGTCGGCTTAAGCACAAGGTCGATTCCGGACGCAATTATGCCGAGGCATAATTGATAATACGCCAAAACATGTTATAATAAAGAGAAATTGGAGATGAGCTTTTTTGCACATCTCCTTATTTCTGAAAGCGAGGTGCTGGTCATGAGTTCATTTGATCAAACTATGAAATTTAATTTTCCAGAAGAATCAATGGAACAGGAAGTCAAGCAGGTAATGTTGAAGGTACATTCTTCATTAGAGGAAAAGGGATATAACCCTATCAATCAGATTGTCGGTTATTTACTTTCTGGTGATCCGGCGTATATTCCTCGCCATCAGGATGCTCGTAATTTAATTCGCAAGCTTGAGCGTGACGAAATTCTAGAAGAGCTTGTTAAGTTTTATATTAAAAAGAATAACGAGGACTAGAAATGAGAATTATGGGATTAGACGTTGGGTCAAAAACAGTTGGCGTTGCTGCAAGTGATGCTTTAGGGTGGACGGCTCAAGGTATTGAAACCGTAAAGATTGATGAAGCTAACGGTGAGTTCGGCATTGAGCGAATAGCTGAGTTAGTGAAGGAGTACGCTATAACAGAATTTGTTGTAGGATACCCGAAAAACATGAATAATACGGTTGGACCGCGTGGGGAGGCTTCTGAAAACTATAAAAAGCTTTTAGAAGAGACATTTTCACTACCGGTCAAACTTTGGGATGAGCGTTTAACAACGATGGCTGCTGAGCGTATGCTTATCGAAGCAGACGTGAGTCGCAAAAAGCGTAAGCAAGTCATTGATAAAATGGCTGCTGTGATGATTTTACAAGGCTACTTGGATAGCAAAAATTAATTGATGAGGTGACAACCATGGCACAAGAGCATAACCATGAAGAAGAACTACACGTACAACATATTACAGTAATTGACGAGAACGGAAATGAACAGCTTTGTGAAGTAATTCACGTACATGAATCAGCTGAATTCGGCAAATCATACGTATTTTACTCTATGGTAGGCGCAGAAGAAGATGAGGATGGCTCTGTTGAAATCTTCGTATCTTCATTCGTTCCATCTGAAAATGGTGAAGATGGTGAATTAACACCAATCGAAACTGAAGCAGAGTGGGATATGGTAGAAGACGTATTAAACGCATTAGAGGATGAAAACGAAGAATAATCATCGTAGTCATTAACTTCTTTCAGTATTCATCTCTCAACTCTATAGGGGAGAGATGAATACGGGTATAAGTCACTTTTCAGCAAATGTCCTGAAAGAAGTTAAAGCCTCCGGCGGATGTCACGGAATCGGATAGGAGTTCTTTGTGTTTGCACAAAGCCGATTCCGGACGCAATTATGCCGAGGCATAATTGATAAGTTTGGAACAAGGATGGCAACAAGCACTCCTTGTTCCTTTTTTACTTTTGAATACTAAAAGTTGTGGATGACATTTTTATATATGCCTGTATATTGTTGATTGGAGTGGAGGCTGGTCGACTCCTTGTGGCTCATCGGACGCCCCCAGGAAGCTCTGTGCGAAAGCGAAGCGACAGCAACAAATGTTTTAACTGTGCGAAAGCGAAGCGACAGCAACAGTAAAGCGACCGACCGGAACGGAAATCAACTACACGATATGGTGATGAGCCATAAACTGTGAAGTTATGTGAGACTATGGCGAATCCAATGAATTAAAGGTGAAATTTTTATACCACACCTAAATGGCACGTCAGAAACATAATTTAGCCTAATTAAGGAGGAAATTAAATGAACGAGGAAACACAAGAATTTCTGATCATTGGAGAGAATGGCAAGGAGCAAAAGTGTCGTGTTGTTTTCACCTTCGATGCAGAAGAAAAATCATATGTATTGTTTTCGTTAATTGACGAGGATGGGAATGAAATTCCAGGTGACATTTCTGCTATGACATTTGATTATGATGATAACAATGGAGAAATGACAAATTTACAGCCTGTTGAAACAGAGGCAGAATGGGAAATGATTAATGAAGTGGTCCTGACACTTTTAGACGAGTTTGAAGAAGGGCCGCAGCAATTTACAATTACAGATGAGCATGGGGAAGATCAAGTATGTGAGGTTATTCATACATTTTCATCAGAACAATTTGGCAAATCTTATGTACTTTATGTTCTAGCAACGGACGAGCCAATAGAAGATCGAGACATTTTTGCTTCTCAATACGTATCTGGAAATGACGGAACGATTGAAGATTTATTACCAATTGAAACAGAAGAAGAATGGGCATTTGTTGAAGATGTATTAAATGAATTGTAATTAGAACTCTGAGTAGTAACTTGCTACTCAGAGTTTTTTTATTGAGTAACGATTAATATGGAGCGACGCCTGAGAAGTATTAATAGAAAATTTCTATCTATTATGTAAAAACATTCTATATGAAAACTAGATTTATGCATTTTCGAGAAAATCTACGTGTTTTTCGAGAGAGAAATTGATTTCTTGTATTTTGTTTTGTCTGAATTTTTAAATATTTATAAATTAAGTGAGATATCGAACGTTGACCAATCATAAGTAAACAGATAAGATTTGTTTTACATTAAACCAAGTAAGTTTATTTACAAAGGAGGAAATTAAACATGAGGTTAATATGGGGACTGCTAGTCGGTGTATTAGTGATAGGTTTGTTGGTAGGTTGCACAAACAAAGGAGAAGCGAGTAAAGACGAAACAGTAACATTAAAGGTAGGGGCAGCCAATGTACCACATGCGGAAGTATTAGAGTATTTAGCAAAGGATCTTGAAAAAGATGGCGTGAAATTAGACGTTTCCATCTTAAAAGATGCTGTTCAAACAAATCAGCAAACGGCAGATGGTGAACTAGATTTCAATTACTTTCAACACATTCCATTTTTAGAACAGACGAATAATGAAAGTCATTTAGATTTAGTGAGTGTAAAAGGAATTCATATTGAACCATTTGGTGTGTACTCTAAAAAAATCAAAAATATAAATGATTTACCACGAAACGCAAAGGTTTCCGTTCCAAATGATGTCGTCAATTTCTCTCGGGCTTTACTACTATTTCAGAATTATGGACTAATCGAATTGAATAAAGCAAAAGAAAATGATTTTACAATCGAGGATATTACAAAAAACGAAAAAAATATTCAATTTATCGGTGTTGATTCTCAGTTATTAACTCGTTCACTAGATGATGTAGATGCATCGGCAATTAATACGAACTACGCCTTAGAAGGGGGTTATAACCCTGTGGAAGATGCACTTATTATCGAAGGTCCAGAATCGCCATATGTCAATATTATTGCGACGACAAAAGAAAAACAAAATGATCCAGCAATTCAAACGGTTGTTAAATGGTTGACGAGCGAAAAGGCACGTGCTTTTTTTGAAGATCAGTATAAAGGAGCTGTCGTTCCAGCATTTTAAGTCGGGCGTATCAAAAATAAATGAAATGCTAAGGAGGTAGACGTGAAATGATTGAGTTTATCGAAACGACAAAGGAATTTCAGGTAGGAACAACCGTTGTAGCGGCATTAAATCATATTAATTTAACGATTCAAAAGGGTGATGTTTTTGGTGTTATCGGCTTTAGCGGTGCTGGTAAAAGTACATTAATACGGACAGTGAACTTACTGGAGGAACCAACGTCTGGTCGCGTTCTTGTGAATGGCAAGGAGCTGACAACATTAAGTAAAAAGCAGCTTCGCGAGGAAAAGAAAAACATTGGTATGATTTTTCAACACTTCAATCTGCTCCGTTCTAAAACCGTCTTTGAAAATGTTGCGATGCCTTTAGTATTAAGTGGCATTAAAAAATCAAAAATTGAAGATCAAGTAAGTGAAGTTTTGGCATTTGTTGGTTTACAGGACAAAGCCGAGCGTTATATCGATGAACTTTCAGGTGGACAAAAGCAGAGAGTGGGCATTGCTCGTGCACTTGTCACAAAGCCAACAATTTTATTGTGTGATGAGGCGACCTCCGCTCTTGATCCACAAACGACTAAATCTATATTGGAGCTACTCAAGAAAGTCAATATTGAGTACAACATTACCATTTTAATGATTACACATGAAATGGAAGTCATAAGGGACATTTGCAATCGTGTAGCTGTTATGGAAAACGGAAAAGTTATCGAAACAGGCAGTGTACTTAGAATTTTTTCTTCACCGCAAGAGGAGACAACTAAAAACTTTGTACAATCGGTAGTTCGAGATGAAATTCCACAATCTGTCTACGAGCAACTTAAAACGATAGATCATTCTAAAAAAATTTATAACTTGAAATTTATAGGTGTAGACGTTGGGCAACCAGTTGTCTCTCAAGTAGCAAAAAAGTTTGATGTTGATGTAAATGTATTGTTTGGCAATATTACAGAGCTACAAGGGATTCCCTTTGGTAATTTAATCGTTGAACTAGTTGGCGTAGACAAGGAAATAGAAAAGGCACATCAATTTATTCGAACGAAAGATATTCAAATAGAGGAGGTTATTGCACATGAAGGTGAGCTCACAAATCATTATCGACGCAGTGTTAGACACGCTGTACATGGTTAGTATTTCGTTATTTTTTGGTGCGATTTTAGGCTTTATTTTAGGGATTACTTTAGTTGTGACGAGAAAAGGGCATATTCTTGAAAATACAATGATTTTCTCAATCATCAATCCCATCGTCAATACCTTGCGCTCCATTCCGTTCATTATTTTGCTTGTTGCTATCATTCCATTTACACGCTTGCTCGTTGGAACAGCAATAGGTACGACAGCTGCCATTGTGCCACTCGTCTTGCATATCGGTCCATATATATCAAGATTAATAGAAAATTCATTATTGGAAGTGGATGAAGGCATTATTGAAGCAGCAAAGGCAATGGGTGCATCTCCACTTCAAATTATTCAAAAGTTTTTACTACCTGAAGCTTTCCCCTCTTTAATATTAAGTGTGACGACGGCAACAATTGGGCTTATTGGGGCGACTGCAATGGCAGGGGCAGTTGGAGGAGGTGGCCTTGGTGATGTAGCCATTACTTACGGCTATCAACGCTTTGACAATGTCACGATTTTAGTCACGGTGGTGATTCTAGTAGTACTCGTACAAATCATTCAAAGTATTGGAAATAGTCTTGAACGAAAATTACGCAGGGTGTCATAAAGGAGAATTAATATGAGGAAACTAAATTATTTTTTCGGTTTAATAACATTACTGTTCCTACTAGTTGCTTGTGCAAAAGCAGATGAAAAAGATGCTGTGAAGGTTGGAATCCGTAGCTCGGAATTGAAAACATGGGAGTTTATAAAAAAACAGGCTGCTAAGGAAGATATAAATCTCGATTTAGTGACATTCTCAGCACAATATGATCCGAACCAAGCATTGGCGGAGGGGGAGGTTGATATGAATGCATTTCAGCATGTCGCTTACTTAAATTTATTTAATACGAGTAACGATACAGAATTACAGGCAATCGGCACAACGATCATGGCTCCGATAGGCTTATATTCTAACAAATATAAATCCTTCGATGATATCAAAGAGGGCTCCAAAATTGCTGTACCAAAAGATCCTTCTAACTGGGGTAGAGCGTTACTGCTGTTACAGGAGAATGGATTACTGACGGTTACGGATAATTTTGATGGCAACGGTGGAGAGGATCGGATTAAAGATAATCCGAAAAAATTGAACATTTTACCAGTAGATGGTGCGACGACACCGAGGGTTATGGAGGATGCCGATTTTGCGATCATTAATAATGGGGTTGCTGTCGAAGCAGGACTGCTATTGAAAGATGCCATTATTCATGAGAATGTAACGGCGAAACCATTTATTAATGTCATTGTGGCAAGGCCCGAAGATAAGGACAATGAGACATTGAAAAAAATTATTGATATTTATCAGCGTGAAGAGACGGCTACATTCATTAAAGATATTTCTAAAGGGAATTATATTCCGGTGAAAATGCCTTTAGATGAATTAGCTACATGGAAGGAATTTTACCTTCATTGACCAACACTTTATTTACCTAATGCCTTTGTTTATATATGGATAGTGAGATTGATTCATATGAAAGGGAGATGACGACAAAATGACTAAGAAAAAAGAGTTAAAGCTTGCATTATATTTAATTGGGGCAGGTATGCATATTGCAGCTTGGAAGCATCCTTTAGCAAAAGTTAATGCAAGCATCGATATTAAAGCTTTGCAAAAGGTGGCGCAAATTGCTGAAAAGGGTAAGTTTGATATTGCCTTTGTTGCGGATAGTTTAGCAATCAATCATGAATCACATCCACATATTTTAAATCGCTTTGATCCTCTAATACAGATTACAGCTTTGGCAGCTGCGACAACAAAAATTGGCCTTGGTGCCACTGCATCAACCACATATAGTGAGCCATATGTATTAGCGCGACAGCTAATGTCCGTAGACCATATTAGTGATGGGAGAGTAGGTTGGAATCTAGTGACAACAGCAGATGCCACAGGAGAGACGGCTTTAAACTTTAGCCGTGACAAGCATTGGGAGCACGATCATCGTTACGAACGTGCGGAGGAATTTATCGATGTAGTTCAATCATTATGGGATTCATGGGAGGACGGTGCTTTTGTTTACGACCGTGATAATAATATTTTTTATGATCGTAATAAAGTACATGAAACCGCTTTTAAAGGCGAATATTTATCAGTGAAAGGTCCATTAAATATTGCACGTTCCGTTCAGGGGCAGCCTGTTATTATTCAGGCAGGCGCTTCAAAACCAGGGCAAAAATTAGCAGCGCGAACAGCGGAGGTTGTTTTTGTTCATTGGGACGATATTGAAAAGTCCAAGGAGCATTATCGTCATTTAAAGGCACAGCTTGCTCCATTTGGACGCACCGAGGAGGAGCTTCTTGTGTTCCAAGGGATATCGCCAATTGTGGGGGATACTGAGGAAGAGGCTATCCGTAAGTATAATGAATTACAGGCGTTGATTGACCCATATGAGAGCTTAAAATTTGTTTCAGGCTATATGGGAAATGTGGATTTTTCTAAATACTCGTTAGATACACCTGCAATCGAAGTGGATTTTCCTAAGGTCAACAGTATTCAAAGTCATTTCTATGAGCATTTAGAAATTATCAAAAAAGAAAATTTAAAGGTTGGCGAATTATATGCACGCCTATTTGGTCCTGCGAAGCGCGATGCTTTTGTTGGAACACCAACACAAATTGCTGATGAGATGGAGCGATGGATTACAGAGGAAGCGGCAGATGGCTTTATGTTAATGTTTCCGTTATTACCACGTGATTTAGAAGACTTTGTGAACAAGGTCGTGCCTATTTTACAAGAGCGGGGTATTTATCGAAAAGAGTATACAGGTTCAACACTAAGGGAACATTTAGGACTGAAAAAACCACAAAATCGATTTACGAAAAGTAAGGTGACTCATTGATGAGTGATATTTATATTCGTAACGATCGTGAGCAAAAGCTAGTCCAATATGCTAGTGAATTGGCACAACAAATTGACAAGACTGCTGGTAAATATGATGAGAGTGGAGAATTTCCGTTTGAGCAATTTAAAATTTTAGAGGATGCTGGTTATTTTAAATTAACCGTGCCGAAAAAATACGGCGGTGAGGAAATTTCTCTTTATGAAATGTTATTAGTACAAGAACAATTAGCAAAAGGAGATGGTTCTACTGCATTGTCTGTTGGCTGGCACTTATTAACCTTTTTGAACGTTCGTGAGGCGAAGACGTGGCCCGAGCCAATATTTGCGGAATTAAGTCGTAAAGCCGTTAAAGAAGGTTCTCTATTAAATATTATCAATAGCGAACGAGGAAAAGGTAATATTTCTCGCGGAAGTTTACCTGGCACAATTGCAAAAAAAGTGCCTGGAGGCTATATCATTACAGGTGAAAAGGCTTTTGCTTCCCTAGCCCCCATTTTAAAACAATTTACGATTATCGCCTATATAGAAGAAGAGAATTTAACAGCTGAATTTTTAATAACTAAAAATGATCAGGTAGAGGTTGTTAATACTTGGGATGCAATGGGAATGCGTGCAACAGGTAGTCATGATATTATTTTTCATGACACGTTTGTTCCGCAGGAGGCATTGCTATACAAGCATCGTCCAAATGAAATAAACCGTTTTTTAGCTGATGGCCGTATCTATTCATTAGAAATTCCAGCTGTTTACTTAGGAGTTGCTGGGGCTGCTAGGGATTATGCAATAGATTTTGCTAAAAATACTTATTCATACAGTTTAGAAAATACAATCGCACTCGCAAGTCATGTCCAACAAAAAATTGGTGAAATGGAAATACTTTATCAAACGGCACGCCGAACATTGTATAGTATTGCAGCGCAAGTAGAGCAAAATCCCGCGATTAAGGATCAACTTTCTGAAGATGTTAGCATTGCAAAGTATGTCATTTGTAATAATGCCATTGATATCGTAGCAAAAGCAATGCAAGTTGTTGGTGGACGAAGTCTGTCTAAGACTAGTAAATTACAGCGACTATTTCGAGATGTTCAATGTGGCCGTTTTAATCCTCCAGCAGATGATGTAGTTATAACACAGCTTGCAAAGGGATTATTAGTCGATGTCAAACAAGGAGCTTTTCAATTATAGGTTCACTTTATCTTGATGTTTTCCAACCGTTCTTGTGGAAAAAATATTATTGAGTCTGCTAACAATATTGTTGGCAGATTTTTGTTTTTTATGAAGGGGCTTTCCATTACAAATAATCAAAACGACTCATTATTATCTTTCTAGTTTTCTCTAGTATGTTATCAATGCTTTAAAACTGTTTTCGTCTCAGCTTTTTTTACTAATTCTAGGGAATCAACTTTTATTTATTATACTCATTCTATTGTCGCAAGCTATTTTTAACTTCTTTCAGCGGCTGTCCAAACACCCGCTGAAAGAAGTTAAAGCCTCCGGCGGATGTCACGGAATCGGAAAGGAGTTCTTTGTGCAAGCACAAAGCCGATTCCGGACACAATTATGCCAAGGCATAATTGATATGTGCTTTTTCTACTGAATTATCTATTTCTGTTTGTCGTGAAAGTTGATTTCTAGTATGATAATGGAGTGATAGGGGGGAAACCCGTGAATAACGGTTCAAAAAAACAAGAAATGTTTTCAAAAATGCAAGAAAGAAAATCCGAGGTAAAAGTTGTGAGAAAAATCGTTGCTATTGTTGCAATTGCTTTGGTCCTAATTCTAGGGATAGTCGGTTTAATTGGCTATAATTATGTGAAGAGTGCATTAAAACCAGTAGATCCAGATGCCACTAAAACAATAGCAGTTGAAGTACCAATTGGTTCAGGTTTAAGCTCTATTTCGACTCTATTAGAGAAAAAAGGGTTAATTAAAGATGCTCGTGTTTTTAAATACTATGCCAAATTTAAAAATGAATCTCAGTTTCAAGCAGGCAAATATGATTTATCACAGTCAATGACATTAGACGAACTAATCAAAAGTTTAAAAACCGGAAAGGTCTACCGTACGCCAGTCTTTGCAATGACCATTCCTGAAGGTTTAACACTTGAACAAATCGGTAATATTGTGGAAAAGAAAACACCATACACTCAAAAGGAATTTATGGACTTAGTAACAAGCGATACATTTGTTCAACAAATGAAGGCTAAATATCCTGAGCTTGTTACGGATGCGGTTTTAGCCGATAATATTCGTTATGATTTAGAGGGCTATTTATTCCCTGCAACGTATTCTTATTTTGAAGAAAAACCAACATTGGAATCGATTGTAGACGAAATGGTAGGGGCAATGGACAAGGTTGTGAAAAATTACAGCGATGCTCTTACGGAAAAACAAATGTCAGTACATCAATTAATAACATTTGCTTCATTATTGGAAGAAGAAGCTACTGCTCAAACAGATCGAGAAACAATTGCGAGCGTATTCTATAACCGTATCAATCAAGGAATGCCTCTGCAAACAGACCCAACTGTTTTATATGCACTAGGATCTCATAAAGATCGTGTGCTTTATAAAGATTTAGAAGTAGATAATGCCTATAATACGTACAAAAATAAAGGCTTACCACCAGGTCCTATTGCGGGTGCTGGAAAAACTTCAATTGAAGCAGTGCTTAATCCAAGTGAAACAGATTATCTCTTCTTCTTAGCGGATAAACAGGGTGTCAATCACTTCTCGAAAACATATGATGAACACTTACAGAAAGAGCAAAAATATTTGCGCAATGCAGAGTAATTTCAGTTAATTTGTGAGATGTTAAGTTACTTTTCAGCGTGTGTCCATACATCTGCAAAAAAACGTAATTATGCCGAGATATACTGGATATTATTAAAAAATAAATAGTAAAAATGTGGGTAGAAGGAAAGAAAAATAGCTTTCCTTCTATTTTCATGCTATTATAAGTTGTGATTTTTAATCGATCCGCATGGGAAAAATTCAATCAGTCCGTTAATGCGGAAAAATATACGTGGTGGCAATTGTTTAAAGCTTATAAAAACAATTGCTCATTTTTGTATGACGAAGTACCAAGACATCACGTTTGGTCTTTTTCTTTTTGTTGTTAAATGATGAAGTACAGACAACGGGGATTACTCGTTGCCTTTTAACTTCTTTCAGCGAGTGTTTTTGTAGCGAAAGCGTAGCTTAGGTACAGATGTCCAAGCATCCGCTGAAAGAAGTTAAAGCCTCTGGCGTATGTCACGAAATCGGCTGTGTGCTTGCACAAAGCCGATTCCAGACGCAATTATGTCGAGGCATAATTGATATGAGGGTGAACTTAAAAATGGAATTATCAGATGCATATATTCAATCATTTATTCAACCACGTAATGAATTGCTTTTAGAAATGGAAGCATTTGCGGAGGAGAATCATGTACCGATTATGCAGCTTGCAGGCATTGATGCACTAAATCAACTGCTACGTATTCAAAATCCGTCGAAAATTTTAGAGATTGGTACAGCAATTGGTTATTCTGCAATAAGAATGGCCGACGCTTTACCTAACGTGCATATCGTTACAATTGAGCGAGATACTGAGCGTGTTGCGAGAGCAAAGGCTTATATTGAACATTCTACAGTTTCAGATCGTATAACGGTCATTGAAGGTGACGCTTTAGAGGTGAACGATGAAGCAATTCATACGACCTTCGATGCAGTTTTTATCGATGCTGCAAAGGGACAATATCAACGCTTTTTTGAAAAGTATGCGCCTCTTGTAAAATCTGGCGGAGTTCTATATATCGATAATATGTATATGCATGGCTTATCAGATTTGGATTTAAAAGATGTACCGCGTCGCAAGCGTACAATGATTCGAAATTTAAAAAACTTTACCGATTGGATTATGGAGCACCCTGATTATACTAGTGCATTTTTACCGGTCGGTGATGGTTTATTACTATGTTTGAAGAGGTGACTATTATGAAAAAACCTGAATTGCTTGTTACACCGCAATCAGTGGACCATGTAAAAGCACTTTTACAGGCTGGAGCAGATGCTTTTGTCATTGGTGAACAACAATTTGGTCTTCGTCTAGCAGGGGAATTTACTGTTAGTGAAGTGGAAGAAGCTACAAAGTTGATTCATGCAGCGGGTAAAAAGGTTTATGTTGCGGTAAATGCGCTATTCCATAATGAAAAAATGGATGCGCTTGCCGAATATTTAAAGGAAATGCAACGTATTGGTGTTGACCGTTTAATTTATGGTGATCCGGCAGTATTAATCATCCGTCGTGAACAAGGTGTTACAATACCGCTACACTGGAATCCAGAAACGACTGCAACGAACTGGTTTACAGCAAATTATTGGGGGAAACGCGGAGCAACTCGCGCAGTACTATCACGTGAACTTTCTTTAGATGAAGTGCTAGAAATTAAAGAAAATGTAGAAATAGAGGTTGAGGTTCAAGTACATGGAATGACATGTATGTTCCAATCAAAACGCCCATTACTAGGCCATTATTTCTTATATCAAGATAAAGTAATGGAAATTGAAAATCGTAAGGAAAATCGCAATATGTTCCTTCATGATGATGAGCGTAATAATAAATATCCAATTTATGAAGATGCTAACGGTACGCATATTTTCAGTCCAAACGATATGTGCATTATTGATGAGCTTGGCGAATTATTCGAAGGTGGCATAGATGTATTAAAAATTGAAGGAGTTCTTCAAACACCAGAATATGTAGTCACAATATCAGAAGCTTATCGTCAAGCAATTGACACATATTTTGACGAATCAGAAGATGCGTATGAAGATATTAAAGATGATTTACTAGCTAAAATTGAAGAAATTCAGCCTGCCATCAGACCTCTTGATACTGGCTTTATCTTCAAGGAAACAGTTTACTAGGAGGTGGCAAGAACATGGCATTAGCATTAGAACAAAATGACAAAATTCGTGAGATTGTAGACGGGAAACGTGTCATTACAAAAAAACCAGAGCTACTTGCCCCTGCAGGTAGTTTAGAAAAATTAAAAGTAGCAGTTCATTATGGAGCAGATGCTGTATTTATCGGTGGACAAGAATTCGGTTTACGTTCAAACGCAGATAACTTCTCAATTGAACAAATGCGCGAAGGTGTTGAATTCGCTAATAAATATGGTGCGAAAATCTATGTTACGACAAATATTTTTGCCCATAATGAAAATATGGACGGCTTGGAGCAGTATTTAAAAGATATTGAATCTGCAGGTGTTACTGGCATTATTGTAGCGGACCCTCTGATCATTGAAACTTGCCGTACAGCTGCACCAAAGCTTGAAATTCATCTTTCTACGCAGCAATCTTTATCAAACTGGAAGGCTGTCCAGTATTGGAAAGAAGAAGGCTTACATCGTGTAGTATTAGCACGTGAAGTAGGCGGCGAAGAAATGAAGCTGATGAAGGAAAAAGTCGATATTGAAATTGAAGCATTCGTTCATGGAGCGATGTGTATCGCCTACTCTGGTCGCTGTGTACTTTCAAATCATATGACTGCCCGTGACTCTAACCGTGGTGGTTGCTGTCAATCTTGTCGCTGGGACTATGATTTATATGAGCTAGAGAATGGCGAAGAAAAGGCACTTTTCGATGATAATCACGCATCTTTCGCGATGAGCCCGAAAGACTTAAAGCTAATTGAAGCAATTCCACATATGATTGAGCTTGGTATTGATTCATTAAAAGTAGAAGGTCGTATGAAATCAATTCACTATGTTGCTACAGTTGTTTCAGTGTACCGCAAAGTGATTGACGCTTATTGTGCGTACCCTGACAATTTCAAAATTAAACGTGAATGGCTTGAGGAATTAGACAAATGTGCTAACCGTGACACTGCAGAAGCATTCTTCCACGATGCGCCTGGTCACGAGGAGCAAATGTTTGGTGTACATGGCCGTAAAACGACTTATGAGTTTGCTGGTTTAATTTTGGAGCATGACTCAGAAACGAAAATGGTAACAATGCAACAACGTAACTATTTTAAACCTGGCGATGAGGTAGAATTCTTTGGACCAGAAATCGAAAATTTCCGTGTTACAATGGGTGAAATTTGGGATGAAGATGGCAATAGCTTAGATGCTGCGCGACATCCTCTACAAATTGTTAAATTTAAATGCGACACACCATTAAAACCACATAATATGATGCGAAAGGAGAATAATTAATGGCAGCAAATCGTCCAGTCGTCATCGGAATCGCTGGTGGCTCATGCTCGGGAAAGACGAGTGTGACACGTGCTATTTATGATGTTTTCCGCGATCATTCAGTAGTTGTAATTGAACAAGATTTTTATTATAAAGATCAAAGTCATTTAACGTTTGAGGAGCGTTTAGGTACAAACTATGACCATCCGTTAGCGTTTGATAATGATTTATTAATTGAACAACTAAAAAAATTATTGGTCCGTCAACCAATCGAAAAACCAGTATATGATTATGTGCAGCATACAAGAGCTAAAGAAGTTATTCATGTAGAGCCTGTAGACGTTATTATATTAGAAGGTATTTTAGTGTTAGAAGATGCAGATTTACGTGATTTAATGGATATTAAATTGTATGTAGATACGGACTCAGATTTACGTATTATTCGTCGTATAATGCGTGATATAAAAGAGCGTGGACGTACAACAGATTCTGTCATCGACCAATATTTATCGGCAGTGCGACCAATGCATAATTTATTTATTGAACCAACGAAACGTTATGCTGATATTATTATTCCTGAAGGCGGGGATAATGAGGTTGCGATCGATTTAATGGTAACGAAGATTAAAACTATTCTTGAAACCGACAACGTATTGTAATAAGATAGAGTGGTATTGACAATATTTACATGCATATCTGTACATATTTCAGAAAGGCATGCATACTATTAGGTCAAAGCGTAATTTGAAAAAACGTTTAAAAATAATAAAATTCGATTAAATGATCCTACAAGGCATTTAATCGAGTTTTATGTTTTTATATTGACGAAAACAAGGAGTGAAGAACTTTGGCAAACGAAAAACAGTACCCAATGACAGCTGAAGGTAAAAGAAAATTAGAAGAAGAATTAGTGAAATTAGAAACGGAAACTCGTAAGGAAATCGTAGAACGTATTAAAATCGCTCGTGATTTCGGGGATCTTTCTGAAAATGCTGAGTATGATTCTGCAAAAGAAGAACAAGCCTTTTTAGAAGGTCGTATTTCTACATTAAAATCAATGATTCGTAACGCAGTTATTATTTCTGAGGACGAATCAGATAATAGTGTCGTATCATTAGGGAAAACGGTTACATTTGTAGAAATTATTAATGGAAAACCATCAACTGATGAGGAGTCGTATACAATTGTTGGTTCGGCTGAGGCAGATCCAATGGAATTCCGTATTTCAAATGAATCACCAATTGCTAAAGGCTTGCTAGGTCGTGCTGAAGGCGAAGAGGTTGTCGTACAAACACCTGGTGGTGAAATGAAAGTTAAAATTATTTCAATAAAATAATTTTTGTACAAGCAGTTAGCTTATCTTTGTAAAAGAGAGCTAGCTGCTTTTATCTTCATCCAGCACAATGTATTGTATCTACAGTACCGCCAAGGCGATACTGTTCTTGATTCTTTCGTCTATGTGAGTTTTTACTTCTTTTAGCAAAAGGCATTTGTAGCGACAGATACAGGAGTATCCCACTTTTATAGGTTGCGAGATGAATGCGGAGTATTGTAGCAATTTAACTGTGCGAATGCGAAGCGACAACAACATATGACTGAATAACCAACGTCAAGTTGGCCTAAAGCCGATTCCGTACACAATTACGCCGTTGCATAATTGATTTAATAGCCGAAATCCAATAAATACCTTAAGAGGGCTTTGGTTTTGTCTATGATATAATAGGAGCATAATTATTTTGCAAGTGCTGTTGAACTTGATAAAATATTGGCTAGAGAGGGGGAGACTTCATGAGTGAACGAAAAACTCGAAGCAGTCGTCATTTGCAGCCATCTCATAATAAAAAGCTAGATAAACTATTGAATGTATTAATTGGTATTGTCGTGATATTAATTATTATAGTAGCCACATTTGTGTTTAAATGGCAGGATGATGCAGGGCAAGTTGAGAAGGACGAGCCAATACAGGAGCAGAAGAACGATAAAGAAGACGTGAAGGAAGAGCCTTCTAAAGAGAAAAATAATGATGTAACAGCTCAAGAGGAAACAGAGAAAGAGCCTACAGATGAAACTCAAACATCTGAACAGGATGCTACTACTGAAACCACGTCAGACAACCCAAATGTTGATAAGGTTGTAACCAATAAAAGCTGGAAGCCTACACCTACAACACAAACAGGTCAGCATGTTTCTTCTTACGATGATAAATCTGTAGACTGGGCTGAAAAGGTGGCCACAGTTACAGCTGCTACTGGCATCGAAAAGGACAATATGATTATTTGGCGTTTACAAAATAACGGTGGCGCTAATTCGGCTATTGCAACAGTTTCAACTAATGATAAGACACAAATGTACCGTGTCAGCATGGAGTGGGTCGACAACGAAGGCTGGTTACCAGTCAAACTTGAGCAACTAAATACATTAAATGGCGCCTATTGACGAAAGTAACTCGTTTTATTATTTTTAACTTATATCAGCAGATGTACAAACATCCGCTGATATAAAGGAGCTCAGTCAAAGAACGCCACGTCCTGTGGCAATTTAACTGTGCGAAAGCGAAGCGACAGCAACATGGTTTTAACTGTGCGAAAGCGAAGCGACAGCAACATGGTTTTAACTGTGCGAAAGCGAAGCGACAGCAACAACAACAACACACGACTGAGTGACCAACTTCATGTTGCTGCCGCTACGTTGCACTACGCTTTCGCACAGAAAACATTTGTTGGCCCAAAGCCTCCGGCGGACGTCGCGGTAATCGGAAAGGAGTGCTTAAAAAGGATGTTAGCCTAAAATCATCGCATCCATGCGATAACGGCTAGCTGACCTGCATCGGTAAAAACGCCACGTCCTGTGGCATTTCCGAAATGACCGACATCGTGTCGGCCCTCGTGCAGGCCTAAGCACAAAGCCGATTCCCGGACGCAATTATGCCGAGGCATAATTGATTTGAAGTGCATAAAGAAGGGAAGTAACGTAGATATGAAAATCGCAGTAATCGGCGCAATGGAAGAGGAAGTAGAGCTTTTACGAGCGTCTATAGAGAATGCAAAAAGCACAACAATTGCAGGAAGTGAATATACAACAGGAACTTACAAAGGCAACGAGGTAGTTTTATTAAAAAGTGGTATTGGTAAAGTGAATGCCGCAATGTCAACTACTATTCTATTACATGAATTCAAACCTGATGTAGTCATTAATACGGGCTCTGCAGGAGGCTATGATGAAAAGCTTGAAGTAGGCGCAATCGTTATTTCAGATGAAGTCCGTCATCATGATGTAGATGTAACGATTTTCGGTTATGAAATGGGCCAAATGGCTGGTATGCCAGCAGCTTATAAATCAGATGAAAAACTTATGAAAGTGGCTGAAGAGGCAGTAGAGGCTGTTGGAGAGCACCAATATGGTATTGGTTTAATTTGCTCAGGTGATGCTTTTATGAATGATCCTGTTCGTGTAGAAGCAGTCCGTCGTCACTTCCCGCAAATGAAGGCAGTAGAGATGGAAGCAGCAGCTGTTGCACAAGTATGTTACCAATTTGGTACTCCGTTTGTTGTTATTCGTGCTTTATCAGATATTGCTGGAAAAGAATCGAATATTAGCTTCGATGAGTTTTTACCAGTAGCTGCAAAGCATTCAACACAAATCGTACTAAAAGCTATCGAATCGTTATAAAGTCTATTATCAGCAGAGTTTTCTTTATCCCCCTGAGTATTAGGTTTCACCAATCTGCGGGATAAACTACACAAAAAAGTCAAAATGAGTGCCTTTTAGTGTGAGGAAAATCACAGTTTAAAAGTCGCACGAATGCTAAACTGTTGTTAATTAAATCTCTTCATATTCAGATGGGAGGCATGCATAATGCTATTTTTAACAGCAGGTGTAGTCATTATAACAATGTTAATCGGTACACTTATTTCAGCAGAACTTTCAGAATCTGTTGAAATTCATTAAGAGAAAAAGCTCTCTTGCGACATTTTAATGACGCAAGAGGGCTTTCTTTATCTTAGCAATTGTTTTCGTAGCGAAAGCGAAGCGTCAGCTACAAATGTCTCCTTTTGTACCGATAAAAATACAAGATTCATTGCGGAATAATGTCATGTATTTATTGAATTATTATTAGTATCAATTTACAATATATTACTCAATAATTTTTTGATCTCGTTTATATAATTGATAGAGTTTAATAAGTGCTCGCTTTTCAATGCGAGATACATAGCTACGAGAAATATTTAAACGTGCAGCGATTTCCTTTTGTGTGAGTGCATCCTGCTGGTTAAGACCATAACGAAGTGTAACGATTTCGAGCTCACGTTCGTCGAGCATATGCAAATAGTGATATAGTTGTGCAACATGCTCTTTATGTTCAATTTTTTCAGTTGCACTTTCTTCATCGCATTGTAAGAGATCTCGGATTTGTAGGGCATTACCATCTTTATCTGTACCGATTGGCTCAAATAAGGAAACATCTTTTTGCACTTTTTTCTGTGTACGCAGATGCATTAAAATTTCATTTTCGATACAGCGGGCGGCATAAGTGGCCAGACGGGTTTTTTTGTCAGGCGTATAACTTTCTACAGCTTTCATCAGACCAATCGTACCGATGGAAATATAATCATCAAGTTGCTCATGCTTTGGGTGAAATTTTTTCACAACGTGTGCGACAAGTCTCATATTACGTTCAATTAGATCAAGACGCGCTTGCTCATCACCGCCTAAAAATCGTTCAATACAAGCAGCTTCCTCTTCTTTTGAAAAGGGTTTATGGAAAGTTTGCCCCTTTAAATAGCCAAGTAATGCTGGGATCTCAAGCCATAACTGCAACATAGATGTAAAAATTCCGCTCATTGAATGATTTCATCCTTTCCCCATTTTTCGACAGTATATGTTTTAAAGCTGTGTTAAATGAAAAAAAGTGCAACAGCAAATGCGCTGTTACACTTTTTTTAACGTGATTGTACTAATCATTAGTAATGCTAGTATTGGGAATAGGAAAAGATAAAATACTGGGTGGAACGTATTAGATGCGAAATACGTTAAAGTTAAGACTGTACCTGCCGCAGTAATCGGTAACCCTGTAAAATAGCCGTTTGCTTCTGAAATGTTGAAGCGGGCTAATCTCATCGCACCACAGACAATATACAATACTGTCATTGTCATACCGACAAAACCAAAGTCGCCTAAGACAACTTTATACATTAATAATGCAGGTGCCACACCAAATGATATAATATCACTCATAGAATCTAATTGTTTACCTAAATCAGACACTTGTCCAAGTGCTCTAGCCACCTTCCCATCATAGCGATCAAGAAGGGCTGCGATAAAGATAAACAAGACACTGTAGCTATAGTATTCATGTAGTGTAGTCATTATGGCCGCGCCGCCGAAAGACATATTACTGATTGTGATAAAATTTGCTGCTTGCGATTTCATTTTCTTAACCGTGGTATCCACCAACTTGTGATAAAAAAACAAGGGGGATCACTCCTTTGCACTTAAGATATTGTACCATTATACTTCGAATGCGAAAAAATTGACAGTCTAAATTAATCGATAGGGGTTTTGTTTTATGAAAGAAAAAATATATCAACGCTTGATTGAGTTAACAAACGGTAAGCAATCTTCCCAGCTTTTGCAATCTATTGCAAAAGCAAAGTGGAGTAAACGTATTATCCCTAGTTACATGAAAGTATACGATATTAAACTTGAAGAGGTTGCGAAACACCAACAACAATTTTCAAGTTTACATGATTTTTTTACAAGAGAGCTTTTAGAAGATGCACGTCCAATTGAACAAAATCCCAGTACTTATGTGAGTCCAGTGGATGCCAAAGTAGAATCGTTTGGGCGTATCGAATGGGATATGACATTCCTTGTAAAGGGTAAACCTTATTCATTACAAGATTTACTTGGCAATACAGAACGTGCTTCACAATATGCAGATGGGCATTTTATCGTGTTTTACTTGAGTCCGGCAGATTATCACAGAATTCATAGCCCGATTGATGGAAAGGTGCTACGACAGTATACACTTGGTCAAAAATCCTATCCTGTTAATCAGCTCGGTCTTTCATACGGTAAAAAGCCAATATCGCACAATTATCGTTCTGTAACGGAGCTGAAAGTGGCGAATAAACAACAGATAGCGTTTATTAAAGTTGGCGCTACCTTTGTAAACTCTATTGTGCTCACTAATACAACAACACAATGGCATAAGGGTCAAGAAGTCGGATATTTTTCATTTGGCTCAACAGTAGTTATGCTGTTTGAAAAGGATGCAATAGAATTTACGGAAAATGTTGTACAAGGAAGCCCAATTCAAATGGGTGAAGCCTTCGCAAATATGCTATAATGGTCGAATAATACGTTTAGATTAGGGGTCGCTATTTTGTATAATTTTTTATTACCAAATGAATTTGTCACGAGTATTTATGAAATTACACCGGAAAAGCTTCAAAACTTAGGTATTAAAGGGATTATTACGGATTTAGATAATACGCTTGTGGAATGGGACCGTGCAGATGCAACGGAAGAGCTTATTGTTTGGCTTCGCATTATGAAAGAATCTGGCATTCGTGTTATTATTGCGTCGAATAACAAAGAAGCACGTGTTAAGCAGTTTGCTGAGCCATTAGGTATTCCTTATATTCATAAGGCGAGAAAGCCACTTCGTAATGCCTTTTATAGCGCCATTATTCAATTGGGGCTACGACCACAGGAAGTAGTAATGGTAGGAGACCAACTACTAACAGATGTAATGGGCGCAAATCGTCTAGGCTTGCATACGGTACTAGTAAAGCCGGTTGCACAATCAGATGGGCTCGTAACAAAATTCAATCGATTTATTGAACGCCGTGTGTTCAATACTTTAAAACGAAAAGGAATCAGTACTTGGGAGGAAAAAGAATGAACGAAATGCCAAATTGTATTGGCTGTGGTACAACAATTCAAACAGAAGATAAAACAGCAGTTGGGTATGCACCCCCATCATCATTAGAAAAAGACGTGGTCATTTGCCAACGTTGCTTCCGTTTGAAAAATTATAATGAAATTCAACCAGTGTCATTAACAGATGACGACTTTTTACGTATTTTAAACGGTCTTGGAACTCAGCAAGGCTTAATCGTAAAAATTGTTGATATTTTCGACTTCAATGGGAGCTGGCTACCAGGACTGCACCGCTTCGTTGGAAAAAATCCTGTGTTATTAATCGCGAATAAGGCCGATCTATTACCGAAATCTGTGAAACCGAAAAAAGTGATTAATTGGCTAAAACGTGAAGCAAAGGCTCTAGGTCTACAACCTGTTGATGTACTTTTAGTAAGTGCTCATAAAGGAAAAGGGATGGCTGAAGCGATGGAAGCCATTGATGAGTACCGAAATGGACAAAATGTTTACGTTGTAGGCTGTACAAATGTTGGGAAATCCACGTTCATTAATCGCATTATCAAGCAGGCTACGGGTGAAGGTGAAGTAATTACAACTTCTCATTTCCCAGGTACAACTTTAGATATGATTGAAATTCCACTAGATGATGGAAGCTCATTATATGATACACCAGGAATTATTAATCATCATCAGATGGCGCACCATATTGACGCTAGCGAATTAAAATATATTATGCCTAAAAAAGAAATAAAGCCAAAAGTGTATCAACAAAATGCAGGACAAACATTATTTATTGGTGCCCTTGCTCGTTTTGACTTTATTCAAGGAGATCGTTCCGCATTTACGGTACATGTAGCAAATGACTTACCAATCCACCGTACAAAGCTTGAGAAGGCAGATACATTGTATGCAGAACATAAGGGGGAGTTGCTTGCACCTCCAACTGCTGAATTTATTGAACAACTACCGCCATTAGTGCGTCATGAGTTCTCAATCAAAGAAGCGAAAACAGATGTTGTATTCTCAGGTCTTGGGTGGATTACTGTTCAGCATGCTGATGTAGTTGTAGCAGCTTATGCACCAAAGGGTGTACAAGTTTCTATTCGCCCATCACTAATTTAAGTTGTACAAGTAGAGAAGAGGGACTAGGAAATGAAGAAATGGTTTGCGGTTATTGGTGATCCGATCGAGCATTCAAAATCCCCTGCGATGCATAATGCTTGGTTCGAGGAACTGTCGATAGATGCGACATATATTCCAGTACGTGTATCTTCTGAAAATTTGGAGGCAGCGGTTGCTGGTCTAAAAACATTAGGTGCAAGTGGTTGGAACGTTACAATTCCACATAAAACAGCGATCATTCCTTATTTAGATGAGCTAGATGAGTTGGCAGAAAAAATGGGAGCTGTCAATACGGTTGTCCGTACAAAAGAAGGAAAATTAAAGGGATACAATACAGACGGTGTTGGTTTTGTGCGCTCGCTTGAAGAGGCGGTTAGCAAGTCACATAAAGACAAGCCAGTTCTTCTGATTGGTGCGGGCGGTGCTGCTCGTGGCATTGCTTTTGCAATGCAGCAGCAAGGTTATACGAATTTAACCATTGCCAATCGCACAGTGGCAAACGCAAAGGCAATTGTCGATGAAATGGGTATAGGTAATGCTATTTCTTTAGCAGATGCGGAAGAATCATTAGCTGATTTCGGCATTTTAGTGCAAATGACATCGGCAGGCCTTGCTACGGGCAATTTTTCAATGCCATTTTCATTAGAACAACTTGCAGAAGGCGCAATTGTGGCCGATATTGTGTATAATCCATTAATGACGCCTTTTTTAAAAGCGGCTGATGAAAAAGGAGCAACCGTCGTTACGGGTCTTGGAATGTTTGTTCATCAAGGGGCTATTGCTTTTGAGCATTGGCTTGGTGAATACCCGAATACAAATTCAATGATTGCCCAACTAAAGGTGCAATTAGGAGGATATTAATTTTTATGTTAACAGGTAAACAAAAACGTTTTTTACGTGCAGAAGCACATCATTTAACACCAATTTTCCAAGTAGGAAAAGGCGGCGTTAGTGACGAAATGACAAAGCAAATTCGTGAAGCATTAGAAGTTAGAGAGTTGATTAAGGTACGTATTTTAGATAACTGTGAAGAAGACAAGCATGAAGTGGCAGAAGCACTTGCTAAAGGTGCTCATGCAGAGCTTGTACAATTAATTGGACTAACAGTTGTTTTATATAAAGAGTCACGTAATCATAAAAAGATTGCATTACCAAAAGCAGCGAAATAAGGTGAAACGATGAAAAAGGTCGGTTTACTGGGAGGTACATTTAATCCACCGCATATTGGACATTTAATGATGGCTAATGAAGTACTTCATGCTTTAGATCTTGATGAAGTTCGCTTTATGCCCAATGCATTACCACCACATAAGTTTGCACGTCATGATGCTAGTGATGTGGAGCGCCTTGAAATGGTGAGGCGTGCAATAAGTCCATATCCGTATTTTTCTGTGGAGTCGTATGAGGTGGATAAGGGTGGCGTATCCTATTCATATAAGACACTTTCTGCGATGTGTACAAGAGAGCCTAATGTGAAATTTTACTTTATCATTGGCGGCGACATGATTGATTCGCTTCATTCATGGTACTGTATTGATGAATTAGTGAAGCTTGTGCAATTTGTAGGAGTAAAGCGTCCAGGAACAGAGGCCACAACAGAGTATCCTATACTAATGGTGGAAGCTCCCCAAATCGATTTATCGTCCACACTGCTTCGTGAACGCCTTGCTACTGGAGGAACGGTTACTTTTTTACTGCCAGAAGCGGTAGAGACGTTCATACGAGAGGAAGGTCTTTATGGAACGCGAACAGTACCTAGCGGCGATTAAGCCACGCATGCCTGAGAAGCGCTATATTCATACCATTGGTGTAATGGAAACTGCCATTGAGCTAGCGAAATTTTATGGTGAGGATGAAAAAAAGGCTGAAATAGCAGCCATCCTTCACGATATTGCGAAATATGCAGATATTGAATGGATGGAGCAAATCGTCCTTGATGAAAAATTAGATGCTCGCCTTATTGGTTGGGGTAGTGAATTACTACATGGTCCAGTAGGTGCTTATATTGCAGAAAGCGAATTTGGCATTGTTGATGAGGATATGTTAAATGCTATTCGTTTTCATACAACAGGACGCGTGGGCATGAGCCGTTTAGAAAAAATTATTTTTGTTGCAGATATGATCGAACCGAATCGTAAATTTGATGGTGTTGATCGTCTGCGAAAAAAAGCAAAGAAAAATTTGGATAAAGTGATGAGCGCTTGTGTACGCCATACATTGGCATTTTTAATTGACACAAAACAACCAATTTATCCATTATCAATAGAATGTTACAACGATATGATGAAAAGAGAGGACAGTGAAGGATGACTTCAACTTTATTACAATCAGCTTACAAAGCAATTGACGACAAACACGGTGAGGATATTGTCGTTTTGAATATGGAGGGCATTTCACTTTTAGCAGATTACTTTATTATTGCTCATGGTAATTCTGATCGCCAAGTGCAAGCAATCGCACGTGAATTACAAGAGGTAGCAGTAAAAGAGGGCTATGAAATTCGTCGTGTAGAAGGCTTCGATGCAGCACGCTGGGTTCTTGTGGATCTTGGAGATGTTGTAGCGCATGTATTCCACAAAGATGAACGTGCTTATTATAATTTAGAACGTCTATGGGGCGATGCACCGCAATTAGACATACCAGAGGCTTAAGTGTGAGTAGCTACGAACGATTTGCACACGTGTATGACGAGTTGCAAACGGATATCCCTTATGAACGTTATGTAGGATGGGTTTTGCAGCATGCACCGAGCACTCAATATCAGAATCTTTTAGATATCGGCTGCGGTACAGGCGTGCTTAGCTTGTTGTTCGCGCAGGCAGGCTACAAGGTGAGTGGGGTTGATTTATCGGAAAGTATGCTCTCCATTGCTGCAGAGCGCTTTGCTGATGCAGGATTACATGTGCCTCTCTATTGTATGTCGATGGATGAATTAGATGGCTTTGGTGCGCTTGACGTTGTAACGATTGCTATTGATTCGTTGAATTATGTAATGGACGAAAAAGCTGTTTATTCAACATTAGAACGTATTCATGGTGCTTTACGAGATGAAGGCCAACTGTTTTTTGATGTACATTCGTTATTTAAAATGAATGATATATTTTTAGACGGTCCGTTTACGTATGACGATGGTGACATTAGCTATGTATGGCATACGGAGCCTGGAGATTTTGAACATTCCATTGTCCACCAAATGACGTTTTATGTGCGTGATGCTGCGAGTGATTTGTATGAACGCTTCGACGAGGAGCATAATCAGCGCACGTTCTCAATCGATCAGTATATGGCATGGCTTCAGGAAATTGGCTTTAAGCATGTAGAAGTAACAGCTGATTTTACTGATGAAGGTCCTGAATATGAAAGTGAACGCATTTTTATCCGTGCGGTAAAATAGAAGAACAGCTTGCTGGTAAACTGACCAGCGAGCTGTTTTTTGCTTTGTGAACAAATTCTTTACTAGAAAACAGAATTGTAATATCGATTTTGAAGTGGCGAATAATATTCTCTTGGGGATTCTATCCCTGATACATTTTCAGAATCAGTTCGATATATTCAATTAAGAGAAACGAAATTAAAGCCAGCTGAAAAATTCATGTCGGACACAATCAAGCTAGTTTTTGATCAAGTATTAGAACTATTGGATGAAAAAAATCAGAAAACAAATGAGTTAAGTGCTGTTAAGTTGGCATTTGAAAAATTGTTTTTAGAAACGACAGATTGCGGATATATAGATTATGATTACGATATAGCCGAGTTAGTCTCTACTGAGCAAGCAGCAGAATATTTAGGGGTTTCAAAGCCAACTATTTATAAGTATCTAAATAATGGTCTAGAATATAAAATAATTAACAACGTTAAAAAAATTCCTAGAGTTGCACTTAAATTATGGTCCGATCCAGTTACATCGTTTGAAATGCAACGGATACACCAAGAGAAAAATAGTAGAGCCCAAACACTGGAAGAAAAGTTGGAGGTTATCCAAGGTAGAATAACTGAATATGAAATTGAATATGGCGGAGAGTTTGAACATCTGTATGGAAATAAAAGTGATAGCCTAATTGATGGATTAGATGAGGCTGTAGACGTTTTTGATTGGAAGGGGTATATAGTGCAGAAAAATGCTTTATTAAAGCAAATACAGGCTAAGAAAGGTACAAATGCCTAAATTAACTGATTATGCGCCATATTAACTCGCTTTAATCCAATCTTACGTCAACCTACAGATTTATTAGTTGAAGATGATCCTATTAATCCAGACAATACAGTAATTAAAATTACATTCTACTTTCTTAGCGGTTTTTATAGCGAAACCCAACTTAGGGTTCGTGAGTGGTTTGATAAAAGTGACAATAAAATACAATACCGCTATTCATGGGAAAGAAATAGAAAGAAACCTGGTCATATCAGTGCCTGGGAAAATGAGCACCATTTTGTTCCGCCCACATGCTAACAGAAGTGCTCAAAAGTACCAGGGGATAGGGCACAATTGCAGGATAATTGGACAATAAGAGATTTAGAGAGCGTGTTAACCGTTGTGGAAGAGTTTATTCGTGAAAATAAACCGTACGATAGTAAGATGTTGTAATAAGAATTCTGAAAATAAAGAAAATGTTAAGAAGTGGTTTGTGTCTATGCATACAACCGCTTCTTTTAATAATGCTATAACCGAAGGGCTACCAATAAGTTCTTTAATGAAAATCCTGATTACAACAATTGAGTTTGTCACGAAAGTGAACAGAAAACTGCAAAAGAATAAGAGATAATTCATTTTCGATTCAGAATACATTGCATGCTAAATAAACGAAATAATTGTAAGAGTATTTTTTCTAACTACTCAATTAAAGGAGCTGAAATTATGTGGCACTTAACAATGCAAGATAAAAAAGCATATGAAAATGCGATGAGACTATTTATTTACGAATCAGATGAGGAATGGACAGATTACCTTGCCTATGCAAAGGAAAATGATATTGATCCATATAAGGAAAAGAAGCAAGAGTTAGATGTAATACGCGATAGTTTAATGAACTATTTACCACTGCGATTTCATACATATATTTTAGATAGTACGTTGAATACACCAGATGTTCCTAAACATATACGAGAAGATTTTTTAGGATGGAGAAATGAACAGGAGCAGCTATTTGAAAATATTCTCGATGCGGCATATGAGGAAAAGCAGAAAACGTTAGCTTATATGAAACCGAAGGAGAGAGAGGTCTTTGAACAAAGCCTTCATGATGCAACAGTAGTTAGTATTCAACGTAATGATACTCAAGTTGAATTAACATTTGATATGGCAGGGGGCTTTACTGCAAAATCAATCATCTCTCTAACGTTTAACAATATTTTAAGTGAGGTAGGTCAATTAAAACAAGAGCAGTTTTATATTTATGATGAGCTCAGAAAAACAGCGAATGGAATGGCACTACGTGTTATTTTTGATTGTCCAGAAGTGGAATGGACGATTGAAGCAGAGGAGTTAGACGTTGAATTTTATTATCGCCCAAAAACATATAGTGATTTTGCTGAAAACGGTAATTTTTCTACATACGTTCAAACATTGCAGCTAGGGCATGGCTTAATCTTTATTACACCTCAATTTAAAAAAAGAGTAATCGGGATTCAGCGACACGCACCGTTTTTAATTTTAGAAAATAGCAATCTATATGAAAATGACCAAGGCGTTTTTGTAGATACAATACGTGTGGGAGACAAATTAGATGATTGTATTCATTTTTTACATACAGATACATATGAAGATCCGTATGCACATTTTAGTGAGCCAGTACCTATACAGGACTTGGAGGAGGCGGCCCTCGGTATAGATTTAGAGTTAAAGGTGCGCGCATGGAATACGATGTATGCCAATCCAGTACAGCTCGCGGAGAAGATTAATCATATATTAATGCAGATGAATCCCGCACAAGAGGATGATATGATGCAAAATGTATTTATTCGCCATTTTTACAATGAGGGAATCTTAACGGCTGAGCTCCAAGTGAAATTTAATGACATCTTAACAGAATAACGCGTGTAGAAAGTAAAAGTGCCACACTGTCCAATATGCAGTGTGGCACTTTTTACATTATGACTAAAAAAATAAAAGTGACGGATAGAACGTCAGAAAAAGAGTTCTTCACCAAAATGTTTGAGAAAGCAACACATTGTGCTCACCCATGCATGGCGATCTTTACTAAAGTCTAGGGTCGACAGGATCACTTTCGAGTGCTAGCGTCCCGAGTACACATTCATGAATGCGGGCAGTCGATTCACCTTTAACAAAACGTTCTATTCCTTCTAGTCCGAGTGCGAATTCACGCAATGCATGCTTCATTTTTTTATTTGGATTACGTTCCTTCAGTTTCGTTAAATGTGAAGGCTCTAAATAGTCCATACCATAAATAATTCGTAAATACTCACGACCACGTACTTTAATCGCGGGCTGAATGAGCTTGCCATTATATTTTGTGACAAAAATTTCAGGTTTAATAACAATACCTTCATGACCAGCAGTAGTCATTTCCTCCCACCAAGTAATAATCTCTTGTTCAGAAGCTTCATCCGTAATGACTTTAAACGCTGTCTCAATAAATAGTGTTGAATTTTTGGCAAATAGTCGATTCATTTCCATATGCCATATATGCGGTTTATGGAAAAACGTTTCCGAACTATGTGCTAATACATGGAAGGGTGCAATTTGAATAGATGAAGCATCCTGGACATCCCAACAATAATTTTGGTAAACAGTTGAAAATCGTTGTGCATTTTCAAGTAACCCCTTATACTCCTGAAGCCATTGTGAAACATCGATTTGTACTGTGTCACGTAGTTTCTCCATAAGCTTTGTACGGTCCATTAATGCTTGCTCAGCTACATGTGTATACTGTTGATCGATTAATTGTTGCGCTTTTAAGTTCCAAGGTAAAATTTCTGCATCGAGTAGTACGAAATTTGTATTAAACTGTTCGAAATAATTTTTCTCTATTAATTCTGTATGAAGTTGTTGCAAAATTTTTTGTTCCGTCTCTTTATCGAAAAACCGTCTTCCTGCTCTAGTTGTAATGATACCAAGTGTTTCTGTATCAACGTATTCCTTTGCAATAAGCGCATCTTTAAACAATAAAAGAACAGCGCGACTGCCCATATGTTTCTTCTCGGCAATCATTGTCTGGACACCGTGCTTTTTATAATAAGCAAATGCCTCAGAAGGGTGTTCCAACGTATCTGCTAACGAAGATGTTTGTGGTGTTGGGCTCATCGTTGGTGGAATATAAACTAGCTGTTCTAACGGCAGTGCATAATGAGAAATACTGTCGATCGCTGCTTTTGCATGAGCACCGCCTATTTGTACATTGTTAAAGTAGGCAGTTTCCACTGTGAATCCTTCTAAAAATGCTCCGATGTTTGGTGGTGTAAAACGTTGAGCTTTTGCCTCAAGTAGAGGATTTCGTTCGATACCGGCATAGTTTTTATACGCCTTCACAAACTCAATAGTCTTTTCAGGATAGCGAAAAGCAGTTAGCTGCCCCCCAAAAACAACTCCTTGATCAATATTCAACGTATTATTTTGCTTTAACGGCTGAATTTTAGGATCATGCCCCCAAATAATAAACTGTGATGTTTGATGCTCTATAAACCAATCATTACGAATAGGTTTTCCAGATTTATCTTGCCCCTGAACATTTCCGTAACGACAGAAATCAGAAATTCTTGTCGATTGTTTGCCTATATAACGGTCACGGATACCTGCGTGTGTAACTACAGCTGAAGAAATGCCATTATTCACTAACAAATAGTGAGAGGGAGCAGCAAGTAAACATTTTGCGAGACGAGCTTTTAAGGCATTTGTTTTCTCCGCTCCGAAATCTTCTTCATAAACGTTAAATTCAGCTTCAACTAGCTCATCTCCATGATGTAATGTTACTTTGCGTCCATCTAACCAACGAGCGATCTTCCAGCCATGATTACTGTCAGTCATATAGGCAAGCCCACGCTCTATATGGCGCTCAAAAAAGTCCATTGTTGCGATCGATTTTGGTCCTCGGCTCATAATATCACCAACTGAAATAAAGCGTCGACCTTGTGGATGAATATAGTAACCTTCCTCATTTTCTTCGTAGCCTAGCTTACCAAGTAATTCAATAAATTCATCAAAGCAGGCATGAATATCACCAATAATATCAAGCCCAGCCTCTACATTTAACAGTAGCGGTGACTTTTGTTTTGATAATGTTAGTCCATCCGTCTCGGTCACAATATAGGTTTTAGCAAACGACTCTTTTTTAATAAATCGTTTTTCTGCTTTTAATAAGCGTGCCTGCTGTTTAATACGTTTACTACCTCTTGGGTCTTTGCGCAAAGTATCTCGATGTAACAATTCATCAAGAGGAATGTCCAACACAATTGCACTAACCGGAACATGTAGCTTTTTCCCAAGCGAAATATATTTTTGACGTTCCTCTGATTGTAAATGTGTAGCATCAACAAAGGTACATTTATTTAATGAGCTTCTAGCCTCTAATACGCGTTCCATAACTGCAAAGGCTTGTGCTGAAATAGCGAAATATTCATCATACAATAAATCTGCTTCTTCCTTCGAATGATGTTGAAAATCGATATAATCTGTATCTGAAACAAGTGTCCGATAAACATCAGAGCTAATAATTTCAGAAGGAGAAAGCATACCTGTATTAACCCATTGTTGTAAAAGAGTAGATTTTCCACTATTGGATGGACCAATTAGCAGAACAATCCCTGCATGTGGAATCTTGATGTTCATACATTCTCCTCCTTTTTCGTATAAATGCACATTTGGGTAGGTTGTCCGTAAATATCATGTTGATCGCCGATGCCAGTAAATGAAAGCTCATATTGTTCATTGCGACTCATCGCATGACACCACTCTTGAAATTGTTTGCGTGTCCATTCAAATCGGTGATCATCATGACGCATTTCATCTAATTTGTAAACAGCATTGTATTCAGCATTTGGTGTTGTCACAATTAATGTTTGAGGACTATATTGTGTTAAAAGCAACTCCATTATTTTAGGTAATCGTTCCTCATTAATATGTTCAATGACTTCACATAAAACAATGACGTCTTTATGTACTAATCGTGCATCGTAATAAAATAGCGAGCCCCATGTAGCTTTTGGGGTTACAAATGCATCCTCTAAGCCTTCAAAACGCTTGATTGCTTTTTTCATTGCAGCTTCACTTGGTTCAACCGCAAGCAACTCGTCAACTCCTTTGACGTAGGCAAGTAAACTTGAAAGCTTTCCTTCACCAGAACCAAAATCAACAATTAATGATCTTCGAGGTAGATTTTTAATGGTTTCAACAATTTTTTCGTAGCGCAATGTATTGAGTGACCGCGTTACATTTTGTGGTGCTGTGTTTCCATCATATAAATGGGAGAAGCGTAGAGCTTTTTTATAAATAAATTCTTTCATTGGATGTGTATCTAACCAGCCTTCTCCGAATCGTTTAAGCTTATCAACTTCCAATTCATCGATAAAGTAGTGCTTATAATCATCTAAAACAGGGATCAGTACAAAGAGATGCTGTAGAGCTTGTTGTAGCGTAATGTCCGCAGATAATGTGAGAAAACGCGCGCGATGGTCGTTAGACAAAGCTTCGATGTTGACAGTGTATCCAAGAGGCTGAAACAATTCATTTATCTTTTCATTTGTCATAGCAGAAGCGATTGGACCGAATTCAAATGAAAATGAAAATGTTTGAGCTACCCATTCAATATATTGTTCTTTTGGTTTGCCATTTAACGCAGTACCTAAAGCAGAACGGATAAGGGATAAAAAAATACTACTAGCGGCGAATTCACGGTCATTAATATAATGTGTAATATCAAGTGCATTGTCATTTTGAACAAGTGCGAGTGCATTTGGTGTAACAAATATTGTCACAACAAGGCTTGTTTCAGAAAGCTCATGATAAACAAGTCGAACTAAATGATCTTTTACACGCCGTTCATATAAATTATTCGGATTTTTTGATAGTAAGTAGGAGATAGCTTTCACATTTTCTCCCTTTGCCTGTATTGTTAGCTGCATATTCTTCCTCCATTCAGTACAAAGGCATAATGGGTCTTTTTTATTGTGGCTCATCACCAAAAGTGGTAGATGACAATTTTTTAAATATATGCGCTGTAAATTAGTTGATTTCCGTTCGGATGGTGAGCCTTTATGATTCCAATAATAACATGATTTCACATCATTATGTCAGTGTCATAATAAGCAAAGGGTAGGGATATCTTCGTTTTTGTCTTAATAGATAATTTATCTTTTCAACGCATGAATGATATTGTAAGATGAAATAGACTCCATATGATTACCTTTTGCAAAGGAAAGGATGTTAGTTGATGATCCAATCTTTTTGGCAAAAGTTTAAAAAAAGTATGTTGATCCCCGGCATACTTGTTATCAGTGGACTTAGTTACTTCTTTTTTTCGAGTTCTGACTCTTCACCTCCCCAAGAAGAGCTCATCGAAACAATCCAACCTATTGAACAACATGAAATAAAAGAATCTGTTGATGAAGCGGTCATACAGCAGGTGTTTGTTGATATAAAGGGTGCTGTTATGTATCCTGGTGTCTATGAGTTACAGCCTGATAAACGCATTATAGATGCCGTACATCTTGCAGGTGGCTATACCCAGGATGCTGATACGCAACTCATTAATCATGCGCAAAAAGTTGAGGATGAAATGGTTATTTACATTCCTCAAAAGGGTGAAAAGCTAGACGAGATTACCTCATCTATTTTGACGATGCCTACTAGTGGAACTTCACAAGGCGACAACGGTATGAAAGAGCAAAAGGTCAATTTAAATAAAGCAGATGAAGCAATGCTTACGACATTATCAGGTATTGGTCCATCAAAGGCACAAAGCATTATTTCGTACCGTGAGGAAAATGGTGGCTTTAAAACAATTGAGGATTTAAAAAAAGTGAGTGGTATTGGCGACAAAACATTTGAGAAACTGAAGGATTTTATTACAGTTAAGTAATGGTAGCAGGTATGTTTATTTGGAAAAATAGGTCGATAAAAGATATTTTTTTGTTGCTATTTTGCTAATATATTCCCATTTTCAACTGATTGTAGCGTAGGGCTACCCGACTCCAGCAGGGAAGCGAGACAGACGAGACCTACACGGAGCGAATGTTTTCCGTGCGAAGGCGTAGTGCTAACGCAGCGAAAGCAACCTAGCGGAGGAAGCGGCTCGACGCTCGTCCGCAGGAAGCCTTGCTTTGTGCGAAAGCGAAGCGGTAGCTCGTAGCGGAAATCAGTGCCTTCTAATTAATTAGAGTGGATAAGAATGGTTAATTAACACACCTGTAACGGCAGTAAGTTTTGAGATATTGACGACTCTTTTCAAAAAGGGCTACACTATAGTAGAAAAGGACTGTTGCAATAAAAGCACAGCGTAAATAAACAATATAAGTAAAATTTCGGAGGTAGTCATATGGAGCGAATTACTTGGGATCAATTTTTCATGGCGCAAAGCCATTTACTCGCATTACGTAGTACATGTACAAGGCTTGCAGTAGGAGCAACTGTCGTTAGAGATAAGCGAATTATTGCAGGTGGCTATAATGGCTCAATTACAGGTGATGAACATTGTATAGAAAATGGTTGCTATGTGGTTGATAACCATTGTGTGCGCACAGTGCATGCTGAAATGAATGCACTACTACAATGTGCTAAATATGGGACGCCTACAAAAGGTGCAGACTTATATGTTACACATTTCCCATGTCTACCATGTACGAAATCTATTATTCAAGCAGGGATTGAACGTGTGTATTACGCTACGGATTATAAAAATAACCCTTATGCACAAGAGTTATTTGAAAAAGCAGGTGTAGAGGTAGTACACGTTCCGTTTGATGAACGTAAAATCGACTTCTTAAGCGACGAAAAATTAGCCTTGTACATAAACATGCTAAACGAACTTCGTGAAAGTGGTATGCCAGCAGAAAAATTGCTTCCATATGAACAGAAGGTGAGTTCATTATTTGGCAAAAAGCTTTAAAGCATAAATGGATTTATGTAGCACTAGCTGTACTTGTTGCTTCAATAGCGGCACACAAGTCAGCTTGGCTACTTGCCGTTCTTCTACTTTTCGCATTCTGGATTAAATGGAAAGGTGAAATACGTTTAATTTCAGCGCTTGTGATTGTCTTTGGATTTCTTTCCTATTTCTTCATCATTACATTCCAACTGACGGGTTCTTCCCCTCTACCGTCAACATTCCCAATAACTTGGTCGAGCGAATATAAAATAAATGGTCAAAAGCTCAGAGGCTTTGTAAAAACTGAAACAGATGAGAAGCTGTATGTCGTCTATACTTTTTCGTCAGAAGATGAGAAACGCTTTTATGAAACTATGTCATTGACAGGTAGGACCTATCTTGTTCAAGGAGAACTAATAGCACCCCTTTCACCTGCACATGAGTATGCGTTTTCTATGGAAAAATATTTAATCAGTAAAGGTGCTAGGGGAATATATGAAGTTTCAAACTGGACCTTTATAGAAGAGAAAAAATCCATTCGTTCGTTTCTTGCTAAACAGAGACACTATATGAAAAAACATATTGAAATAACATTCCCGAAGTCGCTAGTTGCAGAGGCACAATCACTTCTAATAGGATTGCAGGATCAAGTCGACCATAATCTTCAAAGAGCTTATCAAAAGCTTGGCATCACACATATATTTGCTATCTCAGGTTTACATGTGGCGTTCGTAACATGGTTGTTTTTTGAAGGTCTTCTACGTATAGGCGTAAGGACGGAAATAGCGACCTTAGTGTTACTCATTATCTTACCTATATATGGGGTGATAGCTGGAGGTGCTCCTTCCGTATGGCGTGCAGTATCTGTCGTAGAATTAATCATGTTAATGCGGTACTTTAGGTGGCACGTATCTATTGATGATGCACTAGCCATTAGCTTTATTTGTTTTGTTCTTCTTGAGCCAGGTGTCATTTATCAGATTGGCTTTCAATTGTCATATTTAGCAGCGGTTAGTCTCGTCTATTCAGCTGTCATTTTTAGACTTTTCGCGAACTGGTTAATCCGCTTATTTTTCATTACATTCGTGTGCCAGCTTCTTGTTTATCCATTATTGCTCCATCATTTTTATGAAATTTCTATTTCTTCATTTCTAGCAAATATTATTTTTGTACCACTGTTTTCCTTTGTCATTCTGCCTTTTAATATGACCATGTTTGTTATAACAATACTATCAATGCCAGTAGCAAAAGCTTTATTTGATTTGTACGAGCCGCTCCGTGTTTGGCTTACGAAGTTTATTTTATATCTTCAGGATTTGCCGTTTCAGCTGTGGTCGCCAGGGAAGCCTGCTATATGGCTTATTTGCGTGGCGTTAATAAGTGTATTAGCAGGCCTCTATTTTATCGAGATAAAACAGTATGGTAAATTTGCAGTTGTGATCTTCATTCCTGCATTATGTATTCATTTTTTGCCGATGCTGTTTAGCGAAACTAAACTGACTTTTTTAAATGTTGGTCAAGGTGATTGTACAGTTATTGAATTACCGTTTAGAAAGGCTGTGTATGTCATTGATTCCGGTGGCTTACTACGCTTTGAGCAGCAGGATATATGGAAGACGTCAGAAAGTCCATATGAGGTCGGGTGGCAAGTTGTTGTACCGTTTTTGAAAGGAAAAGGGATACGAAACATTGATATTTTTATCGCCACTCATGCCGATGCTGATCACGTAGAGGGCGCTGAAGAGATTTTGCAAGAGATTAACATGCATGAAATTCACCTCACCCCTGGTTCAATGGACAAGCCAGTAATGCGGGATTTACTGATGGAAGCCAAAAAGAAAAGAGTTCCTGTGAAAGAAAAAATGCAGGGAACAGCGTGGCGCATCGGAAACACTAGTTTTCATTATTTATGGCCTCGAGACACTCTATATGAGGGCAATGATGATTCAATCGTTTTATATATGCAACAGGGCTCATTTCGAGCATTGTTAACAGGTGACTTAGAGGAGCATGGCGAACAGGAGCTTCTTCAACTTTACAACAAGCAGTTAGCGGATATGGCATTGTTGAAGGCCGGGCACCATGGTAGTAAAACATCAAGTATTGAGCCGTTTGTAGAGCTGTTACGGCCCGAACTAACCATTTTCAGCGCTGGGCTCAATAATCGTTACCGTCATCCAAATGAAGAGATTGTGGAGCGTTTTACAAGTCGACATTTATCTACATTAACAACTGGAATAGATGGGACGATTGAAGTAAGAATTCGTAAAAATAGTTGGTCTGTGCAATAGGAAAAAGACCTTGTCCAATGAGCAAGGTCTTTTCCTAGACATAAAATTAATTATCTAGATGCTACTTCTACTATAATTGCGATAAGAAACATAAGCGTAAACATCCCAAATGATACACCGAAGCCAACTCCAGAATCGGTTGCATCGTTACGGCTACATTGTATGTTTTTTCCTTCAAATGGATTCATTGTTATCCCTCCAATTCTGTTATTTATTATAAGACATCAATTTCATAAAAGCTATAAAGAAACGGAGAATTTGCCATATGGCAAGGAATCGACACAATTCGGTCAAAGTCACAGAGGAATAAAAATCATGTATACTAGTAGTATTGCTACATGGAGGGAAAATTATGATTTCAACGGTTTGGAATAATATTAAAAAAGGACAGCTCTCACCAGTTTATTTACTCGTTGGTGAAGAAAGCTATTTTATAGACGAAACAGTTAAACGGTTAAAAGAAGCGATAGGGTCCGAAGAAGAGATCGAGATGTCAACATTTGATTTGGAAGAAATGCCAGTAGATGTCGTTATAGATGAAGCAGATACCATTCCTTTTTTCTCTGAGCGAAAGCTTATTATTGCTAAAAACGCATCTTTTTTAAAGGCAACAGAAAAGGGAAAAGAAAAAATTGACCATGATATAAAGCGTTTAGAATCATGGCTCGCTAACCCTTCTGATTTTTCAGTAACAGTATTTATCGCGCCGTATGAGAAATTGGATGAACGTAAAAAAGTGACAAAGATGATGAAGGAGCATGCGTTATTAGTCCAAGCTGAAACTCCAAAGGAACAGGACTTAGCAGTGTGGATACAAAGTATAGTGAAAGCAGAAGGCAACAGCATAAAACAAAATGCGATTGAGCAGCTTGTCGCAATGGTTGGACCAAATATGCTACAGTTGCAAATGGAAATTGAGAAGCTGACTATTTATGTTGGAGATGGTGGTGAAATAACTGCCACGCTAGTCGAGGATTTAGTAGCAAAAACATTAGAGCAGGATGCCTTTAAAATGTTAAATGCTTACTTTGCAAACGATTCTGTTGGAGCATTGTCTATTTATCACGATTTACTACGTCAAAAGCAAGAGCCTATCATGCTTGTTGGATTACTTGCATCAAATGTGCGTACGATGTCCAATGTCTTTTATTTATTAAAAAAGGGTTATCATCCACAGCAAATCGCAAAAAATTTAAAAATACATCCTTATCGTGTCAAGTTAATGGTTGAGCAGCGTAATCGTCCGTCAGAGGAAAGCTTATTGAAGGCTTTATATCAGTTAGCAGAGGTCGATTTACAACTGAAATCAACAGGAGGCAATCGTGAGCGTTTTTTAGAACTCTTCTTACTTCGCCGACTTTAAGGGATAACGGTTGTGTAGAATAAAAACAACTATTGATGAGCTGTCCGAAGCGATATGGGCAGCTCTTTTAGGCGTAATTGATTTTTCTTATAAATAAAAAGATCAGCAACTCTTAATAGAGTATACTGATCTTTTACAACAATTACGCTTTTTTAGCAAGGCGAGACTTTTTACGAGCCGCCGCGTTTTTGTGGATAAGTCCTTTTGAAGCTGCTTTATCTAAAGATTTGTAAGCTGCTTGTAAAAGTTCTTGTGTGTTTTCAGCTTTAGCAGCAACAGCGTTTTCAGCTTTTTTCACTGTAGTACGCATTGCAGATTTAGCTTTAGTGTTAGCAGCGTTAGCTTTTTCGTTAACTTTTACGCGTTTAATCGCAGATTTAATGTTTGGCATATGTTTCACCTCCTAAAATAGGTACGAGATGATATCTTCTCATTGATTTCTTGTGTCAATACAACAAAAATCATTTTAACAAACGCTTGGCCAAATTGCAATAGATAAATGCAAAGAATATTTACTTGACAGTTTGAACAAACTACAGTTGAGGTGAACTGTATGCAAAATTTTAATTGGCAACGTACAGATTTAATCGATGAATCTGAAGAGGTTGTATTACATCAAACGAAAGAACAAAAAGAAACGCTTGAAGAGTCGAGTGGTATTCAAATTGAAGATCGGAATGCTGGTCGGGTAAAAATTACTGATGTAGTAGTAAGTGCAGAAGGCGAGCAGCAAATTGGGAAAAAGAAGGGGCAGTACATTACTCTCTCTGTGCCTACTTTGACGTTAGAAGATCGAGATGGATTTGAGCAGCTTGAGAAAGAATTGCTTGGGAATTTTAAAAAAATGCATGAATCCATGTCATGGAAAGAAGATGACAAAATATTAATTATTGGTCTAGGTAATCGTACAATTACACCAGATGCTATAGGACCATATCTTATTGATCATTTGCATAGTTTAGATGTAATTGATGAAAAGTTCGTCATGTATGCGCCTGGTGTAACGGGGCAAACAGGCTATGAAACTGGTGAATTTGTGGCGGCCATAGCTGAACGTTTAAAGCCAAAATTAATTATTGTTGTAGACGCACTTGCAACAAGAGCTAGTGATCGCTTATGTAAAACAATTCAATTAACGGATACAGGGATACACCCTGGTTCAGGCGTAGGAAATAAGCGTAAGGAGATCTCATATGAGATGTTAGGCATTCCTGTTACTGCAATTGGTATCCCTACAGTAGTTGATGCACCTGTATTAATTGCCGATGCTGTAGAGGTAATGCTACGCTCTATAGCTGCACGAGTGTCAGAGCGGAGTAACCCTTCATCAAAATTGTCATTGTCTTCTTGGCAACCAGATATAAATAAAGAACTAGACATGTCTTTAGTACAGCCGATTTTTGGTGAATGGGCTACGTGGTCTAAAGAAGAGCGTCAGCAATTGTTTGCAGAGACTTTCGCAGGCTCGCATAAACAGCTGATGGTTACTCCAAAAGAAGCCGATTATTGGATAGATAATTATGCAAAACTCATATCATCTATGCTTATGAATTGGGCAAATAATCTATAATTTTTTCCGTTCTAAAAGGCACATCCTCTCCATACGATAAGGGGAGGAGGGTGTGACTTTGCTAAAAAAACTACAGTGGTCATTTGGTTTATTATTGTTCTTCTTCGTATTACCTGTCATTGCTGGGCAACTTCCGTTCAACAAGCAAGCATCGACTCCGATTAAAGAGCCAGAGGATAAACCAGTCGTGTTTGCCGCTACTAATTTACCTGAACAAAGTGTCCTAGAGGAGACAAAAGAGGAAACTAAAGAGGAAATAAAAGATCCATTTAAAGTATTGTTAGTATTTACGCATTCACAGGAATCATATCAACCAATGGTGCAAGCTGTTAGCGGGAAAGCGGCAGTTTATGATGAAAAAACAAATATTTTTAATTTAAAAGATACTATTTCTAAGCATTTTAGTATGAACGGTATACAAACGGACGTTTTAGATGTTGATGTGATGAAGGAATTAAAACGTCAGAAAAAACTTTTTCCGGCAGCTTACAACGTTGTACGTCCTTATTTAGCAAAACGTTTACAAGAGCAATCCTACGATTTAGTGATTGATTTGCATCGAGATTCTGCCAGGAAAAATGCGACAACGATAACTCATAATAACGAATCATATGCACGGATTGCAATTGTCATTGGTGCAGAGCATAAAAATTATAGATGGAATACTGCGTATGCAGAAAGTTTATCAGCTACAATGAATGAAATCGTGCCGAAAATTTCTAGAGGTGTTATATCAAAAAGTGGTGACAATGTGGATGGACGTTATAATCAAGATTTAACAAAAGAAATGATTTTAATCGAAATAGGTGGAATTGACAATACAGAAGAAGAATTGAATCGTACAATTGCTGTAATAGGGAAAGCTATAGCAAAATCTTTCGTTACAGAAAAACAATAATATTAGAGAATATCATAATAGTCTCTATTTTTGCCAATTAGGTTACATTTAATATTTTTAAAAATAATAATTGTTTACAAAAATGCTAGAAATTTTTTTAGGAAAAATAGAGGTTAAGCCTTTTAATTATTCGTTTCTTGCCTTATAATTTTCGAGTCAGCACATAAAGATTTGACTTTGAATTGTAAAAGTTTTGCGGCATATGCAATAGGCGAAATACGCTTTTAAAGCATCTACCTTTTTGGAGATGCTTTTTTTATGGGGAAAATGAACCTTTATTCCAAAAAGGATAAAGGGGGCAACTATACATATGAGAAAAATTTCATGTTGTTTATGTGATAAAATGCAAACTTTTATCAATACTCATCCGTCATTTATATAAGTGAATGCACTGATTCAATCGTTAAAAGGGGACGATGTAACTTAAAACTAACGTTTACACTATAAAAATGTTGCAAAGGTTTATGGATTACCGGAAGAAGAGGACGGAATATTATGTCAGGCAAGGCAGTCAATCATCGTTATATCCCTGGGTTAGACGGGGTTCGAGCTTTAGCAGTACTAGCTGTGATAGCTTATCATTTTAACTTCAAATGGGCCAGTGGTGGGTTCCTAGGAGTTGATATCTTTTTTGTTTTATCGGGTTACTTAATTACTTCTACTGTTTTACCCTTAAAAGGAAATCAGTTAACGGTAGGATTAGGGGCATTTTGGATTGGGCGATTTCGACGCCTACTACCTGCTGCATACGTAATGATTATTACTTCATTCGCTTGGGCTACCTTATTTCATAAGGAGCTTCTAGATACATTGCGTGGAGATGCAATATCCTCTATTTTTTATTCAAGTAATTGGTGGTTCATTTTTCATAAACTCTCTTATTTTGATAGTTTTGGATCTCCTTCACCTATAAAAAATTTATGGTCTTTAGCCATTGAGGAACAATTTTATCTAATTTGGCCAATTGTGTTAATGCTAGGGCTTTATCTTGTTAAAAAGCAGGCTAAATTAGCCATTTATATCTTTATCGCTGCAATATGCTCAGCTGTGTTAATGGGCATAATGTATGAACCAGGAGCGGATCCAAGTCGAGTATATTATGGGACAGATACGCGTTCTTTTGAATTACTTATAGGCTGCTGGCTAGCGCTCGTTTGGCCGATGAAAAGACTATCTTCTCAAAAATTATCTACCGACCATGTCAATAAACTAAATGCAATAAGTTTGGTTGCTTTTAGTATTTTCATTTTAAGTATTATTTTTGTAGATGAATATCAAACTTTCTTATATAGAGGAGGTATGTTCCTATTCTGTTTGAATGCAGCTATATTAATAGCGTGTGTTTGTCATCCAATTAGCATTTTAGGAAAAATACTTTCGTTGAAGCCTCTGCGTTGGATAGGTTCAAGATCGTATGGAATTTATCTATGGCATTATCCGATTATGGTATTGGGTACGCCAGTCCATGAAATAGGTAATCCTGCGTACTGGCGAGTTGCATTACAATTAGTTCTTATTTTAATGATTGCTGAATTATCGTATCGATTTATCGAAATGCCAATACGGAAGGAAGGATTCCGTGCCTACTATCGACAGCACCTTGTCGTTAATAAAAATAAGTGGAGCAGCCTTACAATTGCTAGAAAAATTTCAACGGTGCTCGTTCCACTATTCCTGTTAGTATTTTTTACTGGGATGACAGGTGTAGTAGGTGAAGAAAAAACGGAGTCAAAAGAGTCTCAACCAACAGAAATTAAAATCGATGGTGGAGAACAACCGTCTAAGCAGAATGATGCCGTAGCGGAAAAAGAAGCACCAGAAAGCGACTCAGGGAATGTTGAGAATGAAAAAGCTGAAGCTAGCCCTCCTGACAAAGAAGAACCTAAGCAGGGTGAAAATGATACAACTGCTAACCCTGAAAGTGAATCCTATAATGGAATATTAGCAATTGGAGATTCTTTAATGATAGACATCGCTTCAAGTTTGCATAATATCTATCCAAACATTACGATTGATGCAAAAATTGGCCGCCAAGTTTCACAAGCAATCCAATTGGCACCTAATTATGCTAGTTTTAATCAGCCAAATAAAGCTGTTATTATTCAACTTGGCACAAATGGTTTCTTTACGAATGATCAGATTGATGCACTACTTGGAGCTTTCGTCAATGCCGATATTTATTTAGTGAATACTCGGGTACCACGTGCTTGGGAAGGTAAAGTGAATTATTCATTACAACAAAAAGCTCAAGAGCATGATAATATTACATTGATTGATTGGCATTCGACTGCTATTAATCATCCAGAATTTTTTGCTCCAGATGGCGTACATTTAGAACAAAAAGGTATTAATACGTTAACGAGCCTAATTCAACAATCAGTCAATATATAATTTAGTAATAAAATATCCAGAGTGCACGTAAGTGTAGCTGGATATTTTTTGTAGGAAAATCTTAAGCACTCTGGCACTCTATTTAAAATAACCATTGATTTAACTTCTTTCAGTGGTTGTCCAAACACCCGCTGAAATAGAGGAACTCAGTCTAAGTACGCCAAGTCCTGTGGCAACGACTGAGTGACCAACATCGTGTTGGCCCAAAGCCTCCGGCGGATGTCACGGAATTATACCGTTCTAATGTTGTGGTTTGTATAAGGTTCATACTAGTTTGAAGTATCCCATTTATATCAAGGGTTCAGAGCGTGTGGGACTAGTTGTTAGTCCTGAAATTTGCCACGCTTGCCAATAAATTTTGACTAAACAGTGTTACAGATTCCTCCCCTAATTCCTTCAATACATAACCGTAAATTTTTATAGACTCAGCCTACAGTCCAGATACGAGATTTTCATTCTACATTGGCGTTCCAGTATACTGTACTTTATTGTCGATACATATTTGCATAAAAAAAGATTAATGAGCCTAGTTACAAACCATTTTTAGATGCACAATAAATGACAAAGAAATTAAATAATCCAACTTTATATAAATAGTTGTATGCATCCATTTTTCTGCTAAATAATCAGAAAATTTAGGTAATTAAGATGAGTTGAAGGGAATACTGAGTGTGTGTGGTTTTTAAATAAGAAATAATACATTTGACTACCCTCAATTCATTCTAGTTTATTTCTCAATCTAGAGATAGAATATTCAGAATAATTTGACGTTACTATTTATCTTTGATAATATGAAATCGCATACATCACTTACATAGAAACTGGGGGGAGTAAAGCAAATGGTGAAAACTCTGTATAAACTAGATTTAAGCAAATCAATGGAAGAACAGGCGCATCCTGGTCACAATCGATGGCATCCAGACATACCAGCAGCATTTTCAGTAGATCCAGGCACTTCTTTTAGAATGGAATGTAAAGACTGGACAGATGGACAAATTAAAAATGATGATAGTCCAAATGATATTCGGGATGTGAATCTTGCACGTGTTCATGTGTTGAGTGGACCGGTTTATGTGAACGGCGTTGAACCTGGAGATTTACTTGTCGTAGATATTTTAGATATTGGTACTTTTCAAGATTCGGCGTGGGGGTTTAACGGCATTTTCGCAAGAGAGAATGGGGGAAGTTTCTTAGTTGACGAATTTCCAGAAGCAACTAAATCAATCTGGGATTTTGAAGGCATTTATACGACTTCGAGACATGTACCTGGTGTGAAGTTTGCTGGGATTGTCCATCCTGGCTTAATAGGCGTTGCTCCCTCTATGGAACTTTTGCAAAAATGGAATGAACGAGAAAAAGAACTCATCATGACCAACCCGGCCCGGGTTCCAACGTTGGCCAATGCACCGACTCCGGAGAGGGCAGTGCTCGGCACATTAAAAGGGGCTGAGTTTGATCGAGTAGCTAAGGAAGGAGCTCGAACAGTACCACCAAGGGAAAATGGCGGAAACTGTGATATTAAAAATCTATCTAAAGGGTCGAAAATCTTCTTCCCAGTATTTGTGGAAGGGGCTAAGTTATCGGTAGGAGATCTTCATTTTTCACAAGGGGATGGAGAAATCACATTTTGTGGTGGTATCGAGATGGCAGGATGGATTGATCTAAAGGTGGATGTCATTAAAGGTGGCATGGAAACCTATAAAATTTACGAGAATCCTGTATTCCAACCGGGCCCAGTAGATCCAAACTATAATGATTTCCTCGTTTTCCAAGGGATTTCAGTAGATAATAAGGATGGGAAACAACATTATTTAGATGCTAATCTTGCGTTTCGTCGGGCATGCTTGAATGCCATTGAGTATTTAAAAACGCTTGGTTATACAGGTGAGCAAGCCTATATGTTGCTGAGTACAGCACCAGTTGAAAGTCGAATCAATGGCATAGTTGATGTTCCAAATGCTTGTTGTACCATTGCAATCCCTACAAAAATATTCGATAAAAATATTATGCCAAAATGATAGGATAAGGAGGTTTATTCTTGCCTAGTTACACATTTCGTTGCAATGATTGTGGAGATTTTACGTTATTTTTTAAATCGATGGCAGGGAATAAAGACAAATCAATTTGTCCTATTTGCCAATTAGAGTCAAATCGAGTCTATTTTGCACCGAATGTGTATACACTTTCGAGAGCACTTAGTTCGCAAATCGAAAAGGGAATGGAACCGCAAATTATGAGTCGAGAAGAATTAGGGACCAATAAGCCAAGGAAAAAGGCGGGCGCAAATCGTCCGTGGCAATTCGGGTAAGCACCTATTGCTTCATTGGATATATTGGATAAAGATGCCATTCTATCGTTCAGAGGCGCCTACTGTGATAGGCGAAAATAATTGTCGGTAGGTTTTTTTTTCAGATCCCGACAGAAGACTCCCACTTCAAGCGTTAGCTAAGTGGCGAGTAGTTTTCAATTCAACGTATATTAATCATCTCTAAACGACAAAAAAGCTGATTGCCCGTTGTAAAATGGCCAATCAGCTTTTTGTGGAGTCTTGAAGTGCATTATTAAAGCGCCTAGCGGTTTAACAGATTGTCTGGACATAACTTAGACACAATTCTGACAAACGGAGAGGCATATCATTTGTTATGTAATTTGTTCGATTTCTAATAATTAAGTTAGAACCGTAACATAATCCACGAATATCTTCATCAAACATCAGTGTATGGATCTCTAGCCAATTCCAACAAATACTCCTAATATTTCGCAGTAGATTTGATCATTTTCATCTGTGAGGAAGAGGTCGATCTCTTGATATCTGCCTCGTAAATCTTCTGGAAATTTTTCGAATTATACTCGTGAAGTTTATTATTAATCGGATAAACAATGGCATGTCTTTTTAGAGAGTGGTATTTTACGTGATAAAATTGTAGATAAATGCGAAAGATGTTCTGAACATATTCCTTGGACAAATATGTATAGTGCTATTTTTATGTAAGTGAGATATTCTTATAATTTACCAACAAAAAAGATTGAAGCAATTAGCCTCACTCTTTCTGACTTACGCATTCTTTTACTCACGCTCGCCGTATTTTATTAGTCCCAAACTAGCCCCAAATAGCCTCGAAATCATGCTGTAATATACATTAACCTGCAAAATCTAAAAACCGCATAAAACACTTACAAGTATTGATGTAATAGGCTTTCTAGTCTAGTTGTTGTTGTACTTTGCATATCATTCATAGTATAATTCATTATAGTTTAATTAGGAGTGGAAAAGATGAACCGAGAAGCACGTTTAAAAAGACAAGAGAATATTCGAAATTTCTCTATTATTGCACATATTGACCACGGGAAATCAACGCTTGCTGACCGTATTTTAGAGCAAACGAAATCATTAACATCTCGTGAAATGAAGGCACAGCTCCTTGACTCAATGGATTTAGAACGTGAGCGAGGCATTACGATTAAATTAAATGCGGTACAATTAAAGTACGAAGCAAAAGATGGCGAAGTGTATACATTCCATTTGATCGACACACCAGGGCACGTCGATTTCACATATGAAGTATCACGTAGTTTAGCTGCTTGTGAAGGTGCTATTTTAGTTGTAGACGCAGCACAAGGTATTGAAGCACAAACACTAGCAAATGTTTATTTAGCTCTTGATAATGACCTTGAAATTTTACCAGTTATCAATAAAATCGATTTACCAGCTGCAGATCCAGAACGCGTTCGTCAAGAAGTTGAAGACGTAATCGGGTTAGATGCTTCTGAAGCGGTTTTAGCTTCTGCTAAAGCTGGTATCGGAATTGAAGATATTTTAGAACAAATTGTAGAGAAAGTGCCTGCACCAACTGGTGATCCAGAAGCACCTTTACAAGCCCTTATTTTTGACTCTGTTTATGATGCTTATAAAGGTGTTATTATTTCCATTCGAATTATGAATGGTACAGTAAAACCTGGCGATAAAATTCGAATGATGGCTACTGGAGCAGAATTTGAAGTTATCGAAGTTGGTGTACACACACCGAAAGTTGTAGCACAGTCTGAATTAACAGTTGGTGACGTAGGCTATTTAACAGCCTCCATTAAAAATGTAGGGGATACTCGTGTCGGGGATACAGTTACATTTGCTAATCGCCCAGCAGCTGAGCCATTAGCAGGTTATCGTCGTTTAAATCCAATGGTATACTGCGGATTATATCCAATCGATACAGCGAGATATAATGACTTACGTGAAGCGTTAGAAAAGTTAGAGCTTAATGACTCTGCACTTCAATATGAGCCAGAGACATCGCAAGCACTGGGATTTGGTTTCCGCTGTGGCTTCTTAGGGCTTTTACACATGGAAATCATTCAAGAGCGTATTGAGCGTGAGTTTAACATTGATCTAATCACAACGGCGCCTTCTGTAATTTACAATGTTCACATGACAGATGGATCTTCAGTTAAAGTTGACAACCCGTCATTTATGCCGGATCCTCAAAAAATTGATCGAGTGGAAGAACCATATGTAAAAGCTACAATTATGGTACCGAACGATTATGTAGGAGCTGTTATGGAGCTTTGTCAATTAAAACGCGGTAACTTCATGACAATGGATTATATCGATACTACACGTGTCAGCATTATCTATGAAATGCCGTTATCAGAAATCGTTTATGATTTCTTTGATTATTTAAAATCAAATACGAAGGGCTATGCGTCATTTGACTATGAACTCATTGGTTATCAGACTTCAAAACTAGTGAAGATGGATATCTTATTAAATGGTGAGCAAGTCGATGCACTAAGCTTTATCGTGCACCGTGACTTTGCGTACGAGCGAGGTAAAGTCATCGTTGAAAAACTAAAAGAATTAATCCCACGCCAACAATTTGAAGTACCAATTCAAGCAGCTGTTGGACAAAAAATTGTCGCTCGTTCAACAATTAAAGCGATGCGTAAAAACGTTTTAGCAAAATGTTACGGTGGGGATATTTCTCGTAAACGAAAACTTCTTGATAAACAAAAAGAAGGTAAAAAACGTATGAAACAAGTAGGTTCAGTCGAAGTACCACAAGAAGCATTCATGGCTGTTCTGAAGATGGATGATTCGAAGTAATTCAGTAGTGATAAGTCAGTAGTGATAAGGGTTTGTAACGTATTTAGATAATTTATATAAGGGTTAAATGGTAGGGTTCCCCACCATTTAACCACCATAAAAAAATACGTTATCAATTCTTATATATCTTGAGCGAATGAATCAAAGATGTTCGCATCATCTCTGGCCATTTTCTCGGTGAGGTGGACATAGCGATCTTCTGTTACGGCAGCTCAGCTATGCCCCAATCTTTTTTATACAGTTTTAACAGGTGAGCCATTCTCATTAATATTGTTGCATGTGTGTGACGCAATGAATGATGGTTAAACTGATTTTAATGTTTCACTAATTTTCCAAGTATTATATTTGATGACACTTGGCGTACAATGTGCGCCATTTTCTTTTTTACATACATAATCATGTTACAGTAAACGAGTAAACGCAGCATAAGCTAGCGTTATTTTTATGCCTTCATCCATCTTTTTGTTATGATTAAGTAGCATCAAGGAGGGAACAAAATGAAAATATATAAAAATGATGACGAAATGATTGATGATTTATATACAATCATTCGGTACATTCAATCGAATCACCAAGAAAATTCTGAGGTACTTGAAACATCTTATGAAATAGAAGATGCAGTAAGCAAAATAAGAGAATCTTTAGGCGTTTAATTCGTAGCCCTCCACAATCATTGAAGTGACCCCTAAAAGTTAGACACGGTTATTTCATTAGGCAGCTTGAGTAAAATGAGTTCGGTATTGAACCGGACTC
>NZ_MWSJ01000019.1 GCF_002237755.1 Lysinibacillus sp. KCTC 33748
GCTTCTGAATGGAAAAGGGTAATAAATAGGTAATAAATTAGGGCGTTTCCTGTTCAAAATTGAACAAGAAGCGCCCTATCTTTCTCTATAACGAAATTATTTATAAAAAACGCAAGTTTTTCAGTGCCCTCATAATATATCGGGCTCATGCCTCTTCATTTTGCCTTAAAAAGGATAGGACCACAAGAGTGCCACATAGAACCGTCAAAGTGCCGGATAGGATAATCGCCAAAGCGATGAATAGAACCATCAAAGTCCTGAGAAGAAACAAGCATATCGCCGACTTCAAATTTTGCCAAACCTCAGCATTTGATGTAGAACTACTTAAGAGAACTATTTATAATAAAGGTGTATATTGATATACTTACATTTTTTAGTTAAAATAATGGTCATAACCAAAAATTGCGGATGACATTTGTTAAAACTTATGCCATTTATCTTTTATTAGTAGAAGACTCCTATCTCTAAAGTGGTGAGATGTGCGGATGCGGTCCCCTATCAGTGGGTGTCCAAACACCCACTAAATGACAGGCGAAATCAACCACAAGTTATGGTGATGATGTAACAGAGTGTTCGGAGTTTATGTGTTGAAAGGGATGATTGATCGAAAATGCAAGCGACGACTCAAGTTGAATTGAGCTTACCGATAAACAGTGTTTTGAAAGATACATATAAAATTAAAGAAATACTTGCAACTAGTAAATTGTCTTTTGTTTATATCGTGGAGAATATCAATGAAGGAAATCAGCTAATTATTAAAGAGTTCTTTCCAAATGACATAGCTTTACGGGATTTAGATAATCAAACAGTCGTTAATCGTTTGCCTTCAACAAAGCAGAAATTCGAGGATTTAAAAGCTATTTTTCTAAATGAAGCATGTATTTTGCAGCAAATAAATCATCACAATATCGTCAAATACATAGATCATTTTGAGGGAAATGAATCGATTTATATCGTGATGGAGTATTATGAAGGAACTTTATTAGATCAATATTTAAAAGATTTTCCAATTGAAGATAGGGAGCATGTGTACACGAGTATATTCCTTCCTCTAATTGGTGCTTTAAGCTATTTACATAAAAAAGACATACTCCATCGTGATATTAAACCAAGTAATATAATAGTAGATTCTGAAGGTAATCCATATTTACTAGATTTTGGTTCGGCTATTTTTAATAAAACTGCCGAGAATCATCAAATATTCACTAGCCCAGGGTATTCTCCTTTAGAGCAATACTCGAATAAATCTGAGCAAGGTGTATATACAGATATTTATAGTTTAGCAGCAACATTTTATTATTCTTTAACAAATATTATCCCAATGGATAGCTCACAACGCATTATCGAGGACAAAATTGAGAATGTGAGAAAATATAATGAGAAAGTGAGTATTGTTTTATCTCGAACTATTATGTGGGGGCTGGCAGTGCAGGCAAAAAAACGATGCTCTTCACTTAAGTATTTAGAACTTGCTGTTATTATTGAAAATACTGCCAATAGGATAAAAAGCTATTTTAAACACGGTGGTTCGAAATAACTAGCTTATTCAGAATTGTGATTCTATATAACTATTTTTGATTTAAAATTCATATCTTTTCAACAGCTTATAGACTAGGAGTTTCTACTCAATAAGCTGTTTTTTTTAGTAAAAATAAAGAAAAAATACATTTATTCCTATAAAAAATATCATAAATTTTAACATGTTTATTTTTTACTAAATATACATTTATGGAAATTATTTAACATAATATCCTAATGTAAATATTGACAATAAAAATAAATGTTGTATAGTTACTTGTGATACATAATGTCATCAGTGAAGTGCGCATGTAAAAGAATTATCAGTAATTCTAGATATGAGTGCATGTTGTAAATAAATAATTACATACATACTCATATAGAAAAAAACTACTGATTTTTTTGTTCGAAATTACCATTTTATTACTTAATAGTATCATATTGGGTTATTTTGTGAATTACGATCATATTTTATTTGCTAATCACTAATTGACTATGCTTACTCGAAATCTGTTACAAAAAGGAGGGATGGCTGTATAATCATACGGCCGACTGAATGGAGATTATTAGTCAAACGAACAGAACCATGCTCTTTGAGGAAATTAATCCGGAAAAAATGGATTTAATTACGCTTGTTGGAGATGTAAAAGGAATTGACAGTCTTAGTGATGAAAAAATCAAAGAGATTAATGAAAATCTTCTTGTCAAAAGCTTCGACGAGTTTTTAGATAAGTTTTCTCCGACGGTTTACTCATTCTACAATGCTGCTAACCAAAAGGTTATGTATACATTAAAAAAACCTGAAGGAATTCAAGATGACTGTATTTCTGAAATAGCAATTGACCAAAATAATGATTTTTTAAAGATGTTATTTACCCTCATTGATACGAAAAGAAGTCAGGGCATTGCGAACGTTGACTTTAAGTTTGAAAATTTGCTCGATATGATCTCTCCTAAAAAGGTTATGGACGACATTCGACAAGTCCGAAAAGAAATCCATTACCTATATGGTGAATATGACAAATTAGATGAAGGCGATCCAAAAAAATTGGATACAGGGGACAAGCTAAACCTGATGTTTGAAGTGGCAAGTAGAAATTACAACAATGTCATGGCTATGCTTCCTTTAGCAATTGAAGATATTAAAACGAGACTATTGTTAGGTGCTAATCAGGATGAAGACGAGTCTGAAAAATTACAAATTGGGACACTTTCTATTGGCGACAGTGGTGAATTAAAAATCATTGAGGCACCACAAAATAATAGCTCGGAACTGATGGTTATTGAAGAAAATAGTAACTATGGTTTAAGCACAGTTTTTGAAGAGGACTATGAGGCGATTACAGAATCACCATCCTCTTATGTCAAAGATTTAGTCGTAAGAACGTTCTCTCCATTGCCAGCTGTGAGAGCTGAATTGGATGTAGAGACAGAGGTACAAAACTACAATACTTACTTAGAATTCTATAAGGATGCTAAGGATGAATTTGTAAAAACAGTGAAGCCATTAGTTGAAAAACTATTAGGCGTAAAAATGTACTTTGATCAGTATGCAACTAAAAACAAAGGTATGCAGCCCTCGTTACTTGTAACGAACACAAAGTTAGATATGCTCGTTAAAAGTAATAATCTACCACGATTACGCACGTATTTAAACACGGTTAACTCCAAAAATGACTTTACAGATACGGTATGGTATGGAATTGTCCCTGCACTAGAACTAGAAGCTTCCGGAAAAATGAAAGTAAGTAGAGCTAGATTTAAAGGGAACGATAAGGTTGCCAAGCAAGATGGCAATACAATGGAATCGTTATCCATCCTTCTTGATACTGTGAAAGATTATAAAATACAGATTTTCTTCAACTTCATGGCAGAAGAAGAAACGACATTCAATGGAATTGCTACTGCAGGTATTGATCGCTTGATCGATAAATGCTCAGTGCTTATTCGAAAAGATTATAGTGAGTTTGCTATACCATGTTTACCAAACTTCACTATTATTCCTAAAGATAAATCAGGTGTAATCATTGATACAAGAATGCAGACAACAGAAAATGGAGCTCGATTATCTAAAGAAAAAGAGGATATTTTAAAACTTTGGATAGAGGGCGTTTATGTTGGTGCTAGCTATGTAGCGGCAGGTATTGTCTCAGCTTATCAATGTCCGGAATATTTGAAAGACTCTTTCAAAAACGTTCAGAGAAATAATCCTGGTGTACGCTTCGATATTGAAGCTGGTGATAACTCACTAAGAGCCGTTACAACGATGGCAAAAGAAATCTCAGGATTTACTAATAATATTAAAGATGCCATTAACAGCAGAAGTTTTGGCTTTGTATTCTCATCAGAAAATGCACAGCTTCAAGATAAAGACATTAAACGAATTACAGTGTATAAAGCTAGAAGTTTAGCGATGGAGGAAGATGGATTCGATTCAATCTACAAAACTCAAGTGAGTACGTATATTGAGAGAATTTTACGATTCCAATCTGGTGACTTTAAACACGAAAATATCGTTCGATTCTTTAGTAATAATCCAAGTAGTCAAAAAAGTAAATGGATTAATGATAAAGGCTATGTAAACTCCATTATTCACGATGGAGATGACATCGGCTACATTATCGATGAAAAAACAAGCACTTGTCAGATTGACCTAGTGTTTAACGGTAATGTGAAGAATCTTGAAGTTATGATTACAAAGGCAAGTAGTGCTGTTAAGGCCTAACAAGTTTACACATACACTAAAAATTTTTTTAAGTCGTATGTTTAAGATTTTTTCATAAATCTTTTAACATAAATAGAATCCTCCATTAATTGTAAGGTGAAAACATTACATATTTCTCCATGCTTCATGTATTTGCATTAGGCATAGAGGAATGTATACAACAAGTTATACATTTTCACCCAAAACGATTTTTTGAGACGATTCAAACAAATTTCAGGAGGTAATGAGAATGGGTTTTGTATTAAAAGTAGAAGGATCAGAAGCAATTGAATTAGGGTTAGATAGCATTATGACTGTGGAGTATGAAACAGATACACCAAATGACTCTAACGCACGTTCTACAGATGTAGGAGCAACTTTAAAAGTAAAAGGTAAAATTCTTACTGCAACTGATGGTGATAATTCTGATGACACGATGAAATTAGGATTATGGTCATTAGTACCAGCTGAAAAAGCTGACTGTTACCGTAAAGTAACGTTAGAAGTTATTTCTGCTGATCAAGTAGTAAGAAAAATTCACTTCCCAAATGCTTTCGTTGTTGACTATTCAGAAAAGTATGGTGACACAGAAGGTATTGGTGAATTCTACTTATTCATTAAGCAAAAGAAAGACAAAACAGACTTGGCGAAAATCGAAGGCGGCTACGCTGTTTAAGATTGCTGCTTGATAGCTACTCCACATTATCTAAGGGACTTTCATAGTTCCTTAGATAATTTTGAATAATCCTAATATTGGGGATGAAAAATATGAAAACGCATTATGAAACTTTAGGTGTCAGTAGAGACGCCACGCAAGCACAAATAAAACTAGCTTACAGAAAACTATCAAAAAAACATCATCCAGACGTGAGCGGTGGAAATAAAGAATCAGAAAAGATTTTTTTAGAAGTGACAGAGGCATACAAAGTATTAAAGGATCCAGCTTCAAGAGAAGCATATGATGCTCGACTAGATGGAGCTAGTCAAAGTTGGGGCAGTGGACAGACATCTGAAAAACAGTCTTCACGCCCACAGTCTACTGAAAAAAAGCCAGATTTTAATATGAGCAATATTGAAAAGAACTTTGAGCATTTTTTTGGTTTTAATCCTAAAACAAAGGAAACGGGATCGACCCTTAATAAGAATGCAAAGAAGAATCCACTAGATACAACTGATTTATTTGAACGTTTTTTTAACAAGTAAACGAAGCCATAGCTAGTATGGAGGAGTGTGATACCCAATGGATGCATACACTGAAAATGCAAAGAAACAAATGGTTATAAAAATTATCGATATTATTATTGTCATAATCACCTTCTTTTTCATTCTATACGTATTTGTCATGAATCAGGATTTTATTTTAAAAACAATTATTGGACTAATGCTAGGCATACTAGCAATAATTTATGGCTCTATAAAGTATGAAGCTAGAGATGAAAATAACAATGTGACAAACAAGAAAATTCGAAAATTAGTTCTCCTCAATGATCGAGGAGCTGAAATAGATGAATGGGAAATCGGTGATTCAACGTCATTACTTATTGGGAAAAGTTCCGCTGACAATAAGGCAGATATCGATTTAAATGGTACTGAATATGAATCGCTTATCAACTATGAACATGCCGTATTAAATAATGTTTCAGGAGTATGGTACATAGAGGATATTGATTCGGTAAATGGTGTTGGTATAAAAAAAGCTCATAAGCGCGTTAAAAACAGAATAAAACACGAAAATCCTTACCCAATAGGTAATGGAGACACGATATACATAGCCAATACACGGATTTTAGTGAAATAGAGACAAGTAAATTCGTAAAAATAGACGGGGGATAGCGAAAATGAGTTTGATTAGATGCACAAATGGTCACATGTTTAGTTCCAGAAGACATAGAAATGTATGTCCGTATTGCAACGTAATGGTAGAACAGGAGCAAAGGCCAAGTAGCCAGCAAACAGCTGTAGCAGAGTTAGATGATAAAACAATGCCATACCTTGGAGAAATGGATGGAATTGATCCAGTAACAGGATGGCTTGTTTGTATTGAAGGACCTCAAATGGGTCGAGACTATCGAATTTTATCGGAAAAAAACTTTATTGGTAGAGCTGAGGATATGCACATTCGTATTGTTGGAGACAATTCGATTTCTCAACGTAACCATGCTGTGATTGTTTATGATCCTAAAAAAAGGAATTTCTATCTTCTTCCTGGAGATGCATCAGGCTTAGCTTATCTTAACAATGAAGCGGTTTATACGCCAACAGAGCTAGCAGCGTATGATGTAATTCAGTTAGGCGGAAGTATGTTTCTCTTTATTCCCTTATGTGGTGTTCATTTTGAATGGGAAAACAACAACAGTGAGGGATGATGACGGATGGATCAGAAACTACTGCCATACATAATTGCACTTATTTTTATCGTTGTACTCTTTGCATTATTAATTGTTAGAAACATGCTTGCGCAACAAAATGAAAAAACAAAAATAGCAATCGGAAATGGTCAAACGATTGGCAGACGTGATGAGCAGGATGATTATTTCTCTACAGCAGAAACGAAAGATGGAACAATTGCTGTACTAGCAGATGGCATCAGTGGTTTAGCAAACGGTAGGATGGCAAGTACGGTTGCTGTCAATACATTTATTGAAGAATTTAAAAAGCTTAGCGGTCTAAATGCCCTAGAAAAATTTTTTAAGGAGGCCGCTTTTGCAAGTAATCATATGATTGTCGAAAATTTAAATGGCTCGAACGGTGGTACTACATTAGTGGCAGCCGTTATTGATGATAACGGATTTCTTCATTGGGGAGCCGTTGGAGATAGTGTCATTACCATTTTCCGCAATGGAGAATTTAAGGCCATCAATCAAAAGCATATTTTTGAATCAGTGTTAACTGAGCGTTATATATCTGGTGAAATATCTCAGCTTGAGGTGCAGGAAAATCCTTTGAAAAAGAGACTTATCAATTATTTAGGGTATGAAGGCTTTAAAAATATGGATATCGGAAAAAGTCCGATTCAGCTAAATAGAGGGGATAAAGTATGTCTATTTAGTGATGGCGTCTATGATACTTTAACAGAGGTTGAAATGGAGAAAATTCTCTCTCAGCAAGCTACTCCCTATGATATTGCTCAAGACATGATAAAAGCCGTTGAACAAAAACGCTTAAAAAATCAAGATAATGCAACCATCGTTATTTTAGAAAAAACATGGTAATTATTTTACATGTGTCTTTAAATGAGTCAGTAAATGAGGAGGAGTAATCATGAGAAAGGAAAATAGCAACTTTAAAACAAGCTTTTTATCCGAAGCGGGCTCATTTTTGCAAAATAAAGATTACTTTGCCTATACAGAGCTGGACGATGTTGCCTGCTGGGTAGCTGTAAAAGGGTTAGATTCTGATCAGGAAATTAGTAGTGCAGAGCTTGCTGTAAAGGCAATTTTAGAAAAATTCATGGAAAAGCCATCCATGTCCAGACGGAAAATTAAACATTACTTAAAATATGCACAAGATATTCTTCAAGCTCAAAGCTTAAGGGTGAGATTGAAGGCTAGTATTGTCATTGTCGTCTCGGATTACTCAAAGATGATTGTTGCCGTTGCAGGAAATTCGAGATTATATCATTTCCGTAATGGGACTTTAACGTTTAAAAGCACGGATCAAAGCTTAGCACAAGAGCTAGTGAATGATAGGAACCGTTCGCTCGATATTAGCCAGCATGAGGAAAGAACCAATTTACTAAACTATTTGGGCAAACCAAAAGAGTTCCAGCCTTTTGTTTCAAAGAAAATGAAGTTAATGGATGACGATGTACTAGTGCTTTGTACAGCCGGCTTTTGGGAAGATGTCAATGAAATTGAAATGGCAGATGCGTTGGAAGATGCAAAAGAGCCTGAGAAATACATTGATGTATTAGAAGAGGTCCTGTTAAGCAGGCAAAAGAAAGTGGTCAATAATTACACAGTCGCCGCTATATTTGCTAACAAGGTTTACCAGGAAACAAATAAGAAAAAAATGAAATACATCAAAATGATTGTAGCTGCATTAATCCTAGCTTTGGTCGTAGGTGGAGGCACGATTTTTTATCAGGCAAAGCAAGCTAAAAAAATGGCTGAATTAACCGTTGAGATGAAAGATCATGAAAAGAGCGGAAACCAGTATTTTCAAGATGGAACTTATGATAAGGCACTGCTGGAATATAGTGAGGGCAGAAATGCTGCTAAAAAATTGAAAGATCCAATACATAGAAATGTACTAGCGAGAAAATTAAGAGTTACCGATCTGATTATCAGTGGAGATAAAGCAGCAGAAGAAGGTAAATTTAACGATGCCCTTGAGCAATATGAAAAGGCTAAAAAAGAAGGAAAGCTTATAAAAGACTTTGGGAAAGCAGTAGTTGAACAAAGAATCGCTAATATGGATACCATTGTACAAATTGCTGAAGCTGTGAAAGATGGAGATTTTCGATTTGAGGCAGAGGATTACAATGGGGCTCTTGAAACGTATCAAAAGGCAAGAAAAAAAGCGCTGACAATTGCCTTTACTGGCGAACCTGAAATAAAGACAAAAATAGAAGAAACAGAGGCTAAAATTGCTGAATTGAAAAAGGCCCAGAAGGAATTAAAGGCAGAAGGCTTAGAAAAAAGCGGAGATCAAAGCTATGCACGCCAAGAGTTTGGGAAAGCAATTGAATATTATACACTTGCACAGGAAATTTATCAGGAGACAGAGCTGCTGTCCAAGGTTTTAGGTCTTGAGCGAAAGGTTATGAACGCCAATGATAAATTAAATCCGCCTCCTCAAGCACCAGCCGCCGATACAGCGCCACCTGATCAGGCAGCACCGCCTACGAATGAAGGGACAGCTGCTAGTGAGCCATCTGATGCTGAAGTGATGAAAGAGGGAAAATAAATTGATAAAAGAGCTCATGATTGAACGATTACGCAAAATAGAGGATTTAGAGCAACGTCAACTGCTAAAGGATATTGTAAGTGGCGTTTTTGTAAATTTAATCGACTACCAGGATGAAATGAACAAAAGGCTCGAAGACCGCGTATTCAATGAAATAGATGATGCTGAGAATAGGTTTGATATTTATGTGACGTTAAGTTCTAGGGAGGATGTTGACCCTATTCATGAATGCTTATTCCCGATGCGACCAGCTGATTTAGAAAGTAAATCTATCAATAAAAAAAAACTGCTTGAATCATTTAAAAATAATGAACCTGCAGTGCTGTTCACCTTATTTTTAGCGTGTGATTCCATGCAAATTCAACAGTTAATTGCTGAGCAGCGACGCTTTAATGGAAGGCTAGTAACGACAGAAGGACAAGTAGAGATTAAAGTCAGCCTTACTCAAAATCTGGACTATTTGCAAGAGATAAACAAGCTATATCCGCTCTTCCAAATAAACGGCTTACCATGGAAAACTATTAATCATCCATTCGTCTATAAATTTTTTAATGTCAATTTAGTAGATTGCCCACCTTTAGATGAGAATGCTGAAATTACTGAAATAATCGTTGATTTAGAAGAGTATGAGGACAAAAAACGCCTAAATATCGTTCCGCTATGGAATATTGAACGCCATGAGGTCAAAAATGTCGGGTTTCCGGTCCCTGCTATCGATAAGGTGAATTTTGAACATGTACTTTCCGTACGTAAAATCGGAAACGAGCATGGCTATCTTGTTGAGGCCGAAGAGGATAATGTTCGTTACGTTAAACGCTCAGACAATGAATTAACCATTGTTTCACCCCAGGATAAGTCAGGGGTATGGCAGCTTATCAAAATTGCAAAGATGGAAGATGAGAAGATCGGGAAATTAAATTACGAGCTTGTATCAAATCGAAGAATCGAGCATTTTATACACAAATTCGCTAACAAATATACGGCTACTGTTAAAACGAAGGGTGAAATTACTCGTATGATTAACTCCTTTGAGGCAGCTAATCGATTTGAGCTTGTAGATGTCGAAATAGTGGAATCTTTCTCGGGAACAAGCTTTACGCACTCCGCGAACACGTTCTTAACGGAATTGATAGGAGAAAATAATCATAGAAAAACGATGCTATTAAAGTTTAAGGCGAAAGAGGAGAGAAACTTTATCGCAAACGATATTTTAAGCTTCCTCGTATCAGAAGTGCAACGACATTTCTTCGAATATGAATGTGTAGGTGTGTGGCTATGAACTATATTTGGGATTTGCTCATTAAAGCTGAGGATGAAGGACTTTCTAAAAAGGATATTTATTTTCACCTTGCTGAAGCCTATTCACCTTATATGGAACTAAGTCCACAACTATTAAATACACAGTATGTTGACCAGCACGTTGAAGTTAATCCGTATTATCGCTATTACGGAATTTTTAATGGTCTTTTCCATCCTGATAATAATTCAGATATAGAGTTTAGGGATTATCTTTTAGATACAGGATTGCACTTTTTAGCTGAAATTGATCGTATGCAGGGCATGAATAAGAGAGAGTTCTATATTCGCTTTATCTTTCGGGAAATCGAGGCCGATGTATTTGGTAAATTGGTGCGGGACAATATTCATGCCTTTACGAAAAAGGAGCAAGAAATAGTTGCACTCAATATGATAAGACTGTACAGGACTGGTGAAGAGATTTACTTATTAAAGGATACGCTGAAAAGGCTCTTTAAAAATTGCATGATTTATGTAAAATCGGAGGACCAGGATGAGCTGCTTTTATACATCCGTCAAAAGCAGACAGAACAGAATGAGCGAAAGGTACAGCTTGTACAAGAAATTTTTCTGCCAATAGGCTTTCATATGGAGGTTTATTGGCAATATCATTTTGGCATTATTGATGCTGAGGAAACGATGAAGCTAGATCGAATAGCTCTTTACTAAATAGGGGAAGAGGAGGGATTCCAATGACAACTAAATATTCATATAAACTGTATGCCAATAAGCGTAATACAGAAAAGAAATATATGACCTATACACGAGTAGAACTAATGGAAATGACAACCTTCCAGCTTAGAAATATTTGCTATAAGGAAAAGCTGGTGACTGGGCTTATTAATACACTGACAAGAGACGAGTTAATCGACAAAATTTTAAGATACCGTGGCTCTGAAGAAAACCCTCTTATTAGAGAAAAAAAGGATGGGGGCTTTGAACGAGTAGAAGCGGCTATGCAAGAGTATTTAAAAACACCGATGTCTGACAATGGTGACATTAAAATTCCTGCCAAAATGAGCTTATATAGCGGAATGAAGATTGATAAACCCGATCAGTATTTCTTGGAAACAGGCGGTTTTCTTGTTGAATCTAACGTACTGCTAGTCAATGAGCAGCTGGAACTTTGCGGCATTCTAAATATCCTTAAAGACGACGAAGTCCCAAATCAATACTATTTCGCTGCTGACCAAGCAATTGGAATTCGGAAGACAAACAATAAAAACTACAGCTTTATTTTTTTAAGAAAGCAAGATTCTGAGTATATCTATAAGACGTATTATCAGGAGACCCCACTTCCGCCAACAAATCTTCATTATTATAAAGTTCCAATACCAGATTTAGAGATGAAACAGCTGGAAACAACGAATGCCATTCTTGCGATTGACTTTGGTACAACAAATACAACGGCTGGTGTTTATTTAGAGAGTGATTATGTGTCCTCTCCTTGCAGTCATGATTTATTAAATGACAGAATTCAGCTAAATAGCATCAATTTTGTGCAATTTCCAGACCCACTTCATCAAAACGAATGGATCGAAGTAGTGCCGACGGTCATGACTGTCGCAGATTGCTCAAATGCAGACCAAGTAAACTATCACTACGGCTATGAAGCGTTAAAAATGATGAAAAAAAATAGCTATACATCATTGGCTACGAAATTCCAAGGTATTAAGCGATGGGTTAGTAACTATGCCAAGCTGGAAGAGGTGATGGATGCTAACGGGAATACTGCACTTGTTCCACGAAGCCAAATTTTAAGAGAGTTTATGCTTTATATTATTCGAATGGCGGAGCATCAATTTAAATGTCGCTTCAAGCATTTACATATTTCCAGTCCTGTTAAGCTGAAAACACAATTTTTAGATATGTTTCGTGCGATTTTACCCGAATACCAAATCGAAACTGAGCATGCTCTCGATGAAGGGATGTCGGTTCTTTATAATACAATCGCCAATCAAATAGAGAATGATAGTTTTCTCGATGGCAAGGAATATAAAGCGCTTGTGATCGATTGTGGAGGCGGAACAACAGACCTTTCTTCTTGTAAGTTTCGCATAGAGGACGGCCATATTTCTTACAAAATTGATATTCATACTACCTATGAAAATGGAGATACGAATTTTGGTGGCAACAATATTACGTATCGTATTTTCCAATTTATGAAAATCGTTTTTGCCAACTATTATAGTCGAGGAAAAAATGATTATGATATCGATGCATTAATCGATATTCCTGGTAAGGATATTTATCGATATGTAGACGATCATGGCGTAGAAGCGGTGTACGAGCAATTCGAAAAAGCCTTTGTAGATGCTGAAAATATTATCCCTACACGCTTTAAGGAATATGAAAATCGCACACGTGATGAGTACCTACGTGTTCGCAATAATTATTATTTCTTATGGGAAATGGCAGAAGAGATGAAGAAGGAATTTTTCCGCAAAACAGGTATATTAAGAAGTCGTTTCTATGCGGATAACGATATGCAGCACGATAGTGATTTAAATGTCACAGCAGTAGATCGCTGGTGCCTGTCGTTGGTAGAAAACAATCAATTTAAAGAAGTTTATGACTTCCCAAATGTCTTTTTCAACATTAAAGAAATCAATCATCTCATAAAGGCAGATATTTATGATATCGTGCGAGAGTTTTTAGAGGAGTTTTATGAGAGTGGCATACTGAGTGACTATTCCATCATTAAGTTGACGGGACAATCCTGTAAAATAGACGCATTTCGCGAGGCTTTAAAGGAATTTGTACCAGGACGCAGCATTGAGTTTAGACAAAAGGCTGAAAATATCGGTAAAGTTCCAGAGTTAAAGCTTGCTTGTTTAAGGGGAGCGCTTCGTTATTTAAATGCCAAGAAAATCGGCATGATTGAAACAGAAGTGACGAACCATGCACCAGTTGTCCCTTATGCTGTCAGTGCCTTTACACATAATCGTCAGGAAAAATTACTGATTAGTAGCTTAGAAAGATTGAATCAAATTCACGGTACGATTTCTCGTCCATGGGGAGTAAAAGAGGTGGAGTTCTTCCTCACAGGCAACGACGATCACTCATCGTTTAAATACACTTACTTAAATCGTCAGGAAGATTATGCACCTGTTCTTTATGAGAATATTGCAATGCACTATCAAGATAAAATTCCGCAAGACGAGACGGATTCCATCACGAATGGAGAAGTGAAGTTCTTTGTCTTTGCAGGCGAAGATAATTGGGGCTTCCATGTAGTTCCAGTAGCGAGAAAAGACGAACAACTGTTTATCGGAAGCAAGGAATTCTTTGCCTTTGAAACCGATTTGTCTGAGCTGGATTTCTTTGATGGATTAAAGTAAACAGTGAAAAACAAGAAAAGAGGTGGGTGACAGCTTGTTTGCTAATCAATTTCCACATTTTCAAAAGGGCCGCATTTTAAAGCGAGAAATGCTAGAAAATTTGCGAGATTTCCCAAGAGAATTTTTAGATTTATATTTCCAAGATTATTCTAATGGCATTATTGCTGGTGCCAATATTATCGTAGCAGATAAAAGCCTCATAATAGCGAAAGGCATTATCAAGCATAACGGAAAGCTCTATATGCTACATAGTAGCTACGGGCTTCCTTATGAGGCAACAGGAAGTGAAACAATTTTAAAAGTACGATTTGCTGAAGAAGTGAATGAATTAGATTTTAGAAACTTCATAACAGAAATAGTCCTAGATGATTCATTAGAACTTGCAAATAATGAGCTAGAGTTGGCGCGCTTTAAATTAAAATCGGGTGCAAAACTGCGCTCGGAGTATATTGATTTTTCCGATATTGCGACTGAATACAATACGGTTAATTATCTTCACAGTCAGTATGCAGGTTTTCATAAAAGCACTTATCATCCAATCATTTTGCACTATTTTGCACGAGAGCTGTTAAAAAATCGCCCAACGAATCCGTACGATATAGCTTTTGCTTTAGAGTGCATAAATCAGGAACGGGTTCAACGAGATGCAATCGACTTTTATATTTGCAATCGGCTAGAGCTAGACTACCAAACATTTTCTAATAGTCAAATTCATAAATACTTGAACCGTATTTTATTGGAATCAAAACGAGGTGGTCGTATGACAGGTCACAGTCAAGGGCGACCAAAGCGCATGATTGTTGACTAGCTGATAGTCTACTGATGAAGAAACGTTCAAGAATGGACAACGTGAAATAGCTCAAAAGGAAGCGGTTTTATAAGAAAGATAAACATCGTATGAGGAGCATTCCCTAGGACTTTGTAATATAGATGAGCAGGAAATACCGGTCATTGATTCAGCATGTCATGGAAGGAAAGATTTCGTTTCGTATGCCGAAGCTATTTTCAATCATGTCAGCTGAGTTAGCCTTAATAGGAAAGCAAAAAATGACAAGGCTATGAGATAGAGAAAAAAGAATCGAAACAAAGGAGCGAAAAAAATGAATTTCATGGATGAAGAAGTAATCGAGATGACGAAACATGCAAGGCAGAAGAAACGAATGGAGAACATCGAAAACCAATTATTAAATACTGATATTGTGAAAGCGATTAAAGATGGTCAGCTCATAATTGAAGATGAAACGATTGAGTTTAAAGAAATGAGTTTTTATGAGGATCAAATCCGGATGTGCATGCCTGCAACCTTTGATGTGATGGAGCCTGAATTAATGGATATTAAATATCCGTCCAGTCGTAGACCCGATTATATTTATACAAGCGAAAGTACGTCCATCAATGTCACGCTGAAAATCATGGAACAACAGATAAAAGCAGAGGAATTAGAAGACTTCACAGAGGCCATGAGGAACATCCTTCAAAAGACGCAGCCAACTGCAAAAATGTTGGATAACGGTATGAATGAAGTTAACGATGTACAAATTGGTTACTTTGATTTCATTACGCCAGCACTAGATAACAAGATTTATAATTTAATGTTTTTGTTTATAGTAGGCGAGAATGTGACGATGGGCTCGGTTAATTGTTTGAAAAAAGAGATGAATATTTGGAAACCCATTGCTTACGGCATGATGGAATCTATCTCGGTTGAAAACAAATTATTAGATGGAGAAGGTGTTGTTTGATGAAAAAGGAAACTGCCTTAACGTATAAAGATATCATCGTGATGCCCTATAATATTCGCGTCAATAAAATCGAAATTACGCAACAGATGAATGAGCATGCTACATTGCATTTAACGGGCGTGATTCCAGATGAATTCGAAGATTCCTATGTATATATGACGGATGCAGAAACGGCTATTGAAGTCGTGCAAATCGGCAGTGGTGGACAAACTATTCCGATCTTTAATGGGCTGGCATTAGATGTACAAGTAAAATCAGTTTTGGGCACCTATTATTTGGAGGTTAAAGCAGTTTCGCATACGTATTTGTTGGATGTGAAGAAGAAAAATCAAACTTATCAAAATGCGAGTATGCCCTATAGTGAATTAATTAATGCATGTATTGCTGATCAAAAAGGTGCAGATTTCATGGATTATGCCTCAAAGGGCTCTACTATTGGGTGCTTTACGATGCAATATATAGAGACGGATTGGGAGTTTCTTAAACGAATGGCATCGCGATTCCATACAGGCCTGGTGCCAGATACGGTTCATCCGGCCGCAAAGTTTTACTTCGGTGTACCGTTTCAAGCTGGAGGCACGAAAAAAATGGAGGCCATCAATTATCGAGTTAAAAAGGCGATTGGCAATTTCCTTGTGTCCAGTAAAAATCATCTCGACGGTATTACTGATAGTGACTACATGTACTATGAAGTAGAATCGTTCCAACCATTCAAAATAGGTAATGAAGTGACGTTCCAATCAAAGAAATTGTATGTCTATAAAATCTACTCAACTTTAAAAGATGGCTTGTTCAAGCATATCTACACGCTAACACCTCAGAACGGCTTCAGTGTTCATACTACTTATAATCAAGCTATTATTGGTGCCTCCATTCAAGGGAAAGTAATTGATGTTGCGGGAGACAAAATTCGTATTCATGTCGATTTCGATGAGGGTCAAGAAAAAGATACAGCTTATTGGTTTCCATATTCAACGATCTATGCATCAGAAGATAATACAGGATGGTACTTCATGCCGGAGCTATCTGATAACGTTAGAATCTATTTCCCGGGCAATCGTGAGGATGAAGGGATTGCGATTAGTTCCGTATCAAAAGCACCACCACAATCTGGTTCGATGCTAGCAGCGACGAATCCGCCTAGTCCAGGAGGCGGTGGAAGTACCAGTGCTAGTGGCGGTGGTGGAGGTGGCGGTGGGTCAAGACCTGCACCACCAGAGGATAACCGCCAAGACCCAGCGCGGATGGCTGATCCAGATGTCAAAACACTTAGAACGAAGCACGGTAAACAAATTCTACTTGCACCCGATCGTATTGTCATATCTGGTGGAGGATTAATGATTTCGCTTATGGATGATAATGGGATCTCCATCATAAGTGATAAAAATATTACCTTACAAGCAACAGATAAAGTCGCCATCAATGCGAAGCAAATTATGATTAATGCGACCGAGAAAATAGAGATGATTTGTAAAGACAGTTCAATCAAGATGGAAGACAAAATGGAGATTAAAGGAACAGAAGTACGAGCAAATTAGTGAGGATGTGAACGCATGAAACGAGAAGAAGCATTACAGCATTTTATGGATGAATGCGTGTCAGTTCATATCAGCCGATTACAAGAGAAGGTTGATCGACAGTTTCGCCAAGAGAAGGAAAACTTATTAAAACCAATCATTAACTCGCTTGAACAATTGTTTGCAAATATTGGAAATCGGCAGGGGCAAGGGAAGTTGGCACCAGTTGCCTTTATTCATTTTTCATTGCTACGAACATCATTACTAGATAACAAGTGTACGTATTTGCTAGAAGCCTATGGAGAAAAATGGTACTACGACTGGGGAGAATGCACGGCACAATATGAAGCGGATTGGCTTAGTGAGGCGATTATAGATTTACACAAAACGCTTGAAAAAGAAAGAAAGCCATATCTCTCCATCCAAGCAGCTGACGTTCGAGGAATTATTCAACAGACAGTGATTCTGTTTCATCAGTATATTATTCAATTGGTACGCTATCTCTTCCGTTATCAAAAAGAAAGCGTACCTGAAATAGACTTTAATCGAGCCGCGTGTTTACGATTTCGTGTCGGTGAATATAAAGGATTTAGTGAAGATGTTGCGATCATCGACGAACGAGAACGGGTGCAAGAAAATCTTGTCTCATGGTTAGAGAAAAACGAGATGGACAAATCGTATACGTTTGAAAACTTCTCAAGTCTACAATTACAGCAAAAACACTTCAACGAAATGGACTTTTCCTATGCAAACTTCAATGGCAGTGACTTAGAAGGGGCTTCATTGAAACAAAGTGTTTGCGTCGGTACTAGTTTTGTAGATTGTAGCTTAGCGAATGTTGATTTTTCCTATGCAGGCATTCAAGATGCTGATTTTCGAAATGCCAATTTAGCAGGTGCTAATTTTACGCATGCACAGGGAAAAACGCTGCTGCTTCCCGATGACGAAGTTGCCTGTTACCTAGGTACTGATTTCAGTCATGCGAATTTGGAAAATGCAAAATTTGAGTTTGCGCAGATTGCAGGCGCTAATTTTACAGGTGCTAATTTAAAAGGAGCTACCTTTTTTAAACGCGATCAAGAGAAGTGTCTATTTAGCCCAGACCAGATAAAAGACATTCAGTGGATTCATTAAAAATCAACAGAAATGATAGTTACAGGAGGAAAAGATGGAGTATTTTATTGTTCGGCAAGATCAAAGCATTACAAATCCAATTATTCCTTTCAAAACAGACCTCGATGATAACTTTGTTTGTTCATCTGTATTCGGGGAAGTAATAGAAAAAGAAAACGCGGTATATCTGGATTATTTAGAGAAGCCCCGAAGAATCGTGTCGGATGATTTAAAAGGGTTATTGGTGAAATATGAGGATAACTTAGAATTTACAGCGATTGTCTTTACGGATGTGAAGAAAGGAACACAGCGTGTGCATTGGCTTATGGACATTGTCAAGAAGAACTGTATTTCCGATGAGACGGCTTATTATCCAGACGGACAAATAAAGGAGCTCGTAATTGACCCGAAGAAAGTGGAACTGGATTGTATTTTTCAAGTCGACGGCAAAAAGGAATCGTTCACCATCGTCAATTTAGACGTGGCAGAAAGTATGCTACGACGACCATATCTCGGGATTCAGCTGCAGCGAGTAAAACTACAAAGTCGATAGATCATTCTAATAAATCATTCCAAAACACTGTCGTAGTTTGAAACAGTGTTCAAGCGATACGAAAGGAAGGATATTTAATGGCTCAAGTTGTAGAAAGTTTGGAAACAGAAGGTTCGGAACAAGAGCAATTTAGTTATGTCGTACATGGAGCAATCATTTCATGTGAACATGGTAGCCATCTCAATTATTTAAATTTGCCGCAAGACCATGGCGTTTATATTAAAGAAAAAGCCGTCATGAATGTAGGGGATCGAAACCCTGACAACATCCCAACCTTTGGTGTTTGTTTACAGTTGCAAAAACCATGTACGCCAACATGTTCCATTGATTGGATGGAAGGAATGGAAAATGTCAATATCGAGGGGAAGCAAGCGTTATTAAGCCGCTGCCATACCCAATGCTCAGCAGGTGGAGGCAAAATCGAAATTATTCATGACGGACAAGAGGAAGTAGAAATACCGAAACAAGGTTTTTAAAAGACGAGGTTGATTGAAAGGAGGTAAGTAATGAAATCGCTAGAAGAAAAGGAAGTACACATGGTTAGTACGTATGAGGATCTTGTGCTCGAATGGCCTTATCCACTTATTCATTTAGATAAACTAACTATCAAACATAAGGGCAATGACCATGCGAGGCTGTACTTTACGGGAATGATCGCTGAAGAGCAAGCGCAAAAGTATATTCAGCGGGTCAATCATACAGATGAAGTGGTTGTGAAATTTGGAAAAGAAAGTGCCATATTGTTCTCAGGAAGAATTGAAAATGCAGAGTTGCAGGCATCACAAGGAGTGCACTATGTCTCCGTTGAGGCTGTATCATTTACTGCAGATATGGATATTGCGAAGCGCTCACGTTCTTTTCAAGATGCGAATATGACGTATGTGCAATTAATAAATCACATCGTGAAAGCCTATCCTAACGGGGATTACATCGACCAAGCTTCTAATGGTCAAGCCATTGGTAGTATCGCGATTCAATACTTAGAAACAGATTGGGAATTTATTAAAAGAATGGCCTCTCATTTGCACGCAGTTGTTTTTCCAGATTTAAAAGGAAAAGGTGCTCGATTTTGGCTTGGTACACCTCAAAGTAGGAAAAGTATAACGATCGACCATCTGCCATCTATATTACGTATGGACGTCGATGCGTATCGGTTGATTACTGAAAACGATGGTACGGATGTGAGTGAAGCCGATTATACTTTTTGTGAGTTTGAAAGCACGGAGCCCCATGAGTTGGGCACGTTGGTGCAATTCAAGGGAAGTTCCTATGTTGTAACGGTTAGGGAAACCCATCTTGATGGGGGTGTGCTGAAGTTTCAATATACTGCCCAACCAGAGAAAAGTATTCGTCAACGATTAGCACGCAATTTAGACCTCATTGGCGCAGCATTTACAGGAAAGATCATTGATGTTACACAAAACACCGTTAAAATTCATTTAGATATAGATAAAAGCCAGGACCAAGCAAAAGCACATTGGTTTGCCTATTCAGCAGATGCCAATGGTGTTATGTATTTAATGCCTCAAAAAGGTGCACGTGCTCAATTGCATTTTCCAAGTGCAGTTGAAGAAGAAGCCATCGTTATCAGCTCGGTGCGTGTGAATCCAGCCACACCAGAGGGCGGGCAAAAGCAGACGAAGAAAATGGCGGACACTACCGTTAAATCATTGGCGACCAATGTCGGGAAAGATGTGACATTAGGTGTTGGTGATATTACTTTTAGTGCAGTAGATGGCGTATTGGACTTAAAGATGGATGATGGAGACGGCGTAACATTTCAAAGTAACAGCACCATCATTCTTGCGGCGGATGAAACTCTCGAAATTAGTGGAATGAAAGAGCTAGCCGTAGAGGCGGAAGAATGGATTGCTATATCAGCGAAGGAACAAAGTCATGTGATTATGGCCGCTGACACACAATTAATTAGTACGCTTATTGAACAAGAAGGAATAGAGAAGAAGAGTCAACCACCGAAGTTAAATGAAGAAGCCATCGAAGCAATGAGTAAAGTTGACTTAATTTTCCCGCAAAAGGCAGAAGAGAAAAAAGAGAAAAAAGGCTGGTTTAGTAGTTTAGTAGATGGCGTAAGTGCAGCATTGGATGTTGCTGGATTTATTCCTGTCATAGGTACATTTGCAGATATTGCGAATGCAGGAATTAGCTTGGCAAGAGGGAATTACATGGATGCAGCCATGAACATTGTAGGTGCAGTCCCAGTAGTTGGTGATGCCGCGAAAGCAGCTTACAAGGTCAAAAAAGGGGCAAAACTCTTAGATAAAGCTGCTGATGCTGCAAAAGGTGCTGATAAGGCAATAGATGCTTCAAAAGCTTTAGCAAAAGGGATGAAGGCAGCTTATCCGAAAGTATCTAAAACGTTAGATGCAGTAAAGGGACTAGCGGAACTAGCTAACAAAGCATCTAAGGCTGTGAAGACGGCTGCAGATAAAGTCATTTCTTCGATGGATGAATTGCTCGGTGTGTCGAAGGCAATAGATGGTATGAAGGATATAGCTACAAAAGGGTTAACGAAATTTAATCGTAAAGTATTAATGGATAGTAAATTTAAATGTACACAAGGATTAAGTGAAAAATTTTGTCAATGGGGTTTTGAACCCGTTGATTTAATCACAGGACGTATGGTTTATGAAGATGTCGATTTTGAACTCCCTGGACCTATCCCCCTTTCATGGGAGCGTGCTTGGTACAGTGATAGTAGTCGGGTTGGCTTGTCAGGTCATGGTATGCACTTTACATACGATCTAGCCTTAGAGATATTTGAAGAAGATGACCTGATTGGGATTGTTGTGACGGATGGTCGTGCAGTTGGGTTTCCAATTTTACCAATAAACTTGCCGTATTTTAACAAACGAGAAAGAATGACTTTAACAAATACAGGCGAGGAGTATCATTTGTTTGAGCATGATACACGATTGATTTATGTATTTGAACAAACAACAGAAACAAAATACCGATTAAAAGAAGTGAAAAATGAACAAGAGCATCATATTCAATTTGCCTATAATCTTAAAGGGTTCCTATCTCAAGTAACAGACAGTGTTGGTAGAGTGCTAGAAGTTACGACGAATGAGGTAGGTAGAATGACAGAAGTCGCCTTATGTAACCAGATGAGTCGTGAAGTCTTAGTTCGCTATGATTACAATGATGGTCAAGATTTAATCGAAATACAAGATGCGTTAGGGCAGAATACGCATATAAAATATGTTAATCACTTAATGATGCAAAAAACGGATCGCAATAAAAATAGCTTCTTCTGGCGCTATGATGGGCCAACTACAGGTGCACGAGTCATCAAAACGTGGGGAGATGGCAATGTCCTTGCAGGAGAGCTTTCCTATCACGAGGGCTATAATGAAATTACGAATAGCTTAGGCGATAAAAGTTATTATTATTATAACGAAGATAACCTATGTACGAAAATTGTTCACCCAGATGGTAGTGAAGTCAGCTATCAATATAATGTGGACTTTGAGTTACTGCAAGAAGTAGATGAAGATGGTCGTGTGGAGACATATAGCTATGATGAGTGGGCAAATCCAGTGACGATTACTCTTGCAGATGGCAGTACCTTATCGGCACTATACGATGAAAAAGATAGAATGATTCAGGCAATTAACGCAGAGGGTGGCAGTCGTCAGTGGATTTATAATGAAAATGGGACATTGCAGGCAAATGTTTTAGAAGATGGTACGAAAACGGAATTTTTCTATAATAATAAATATTTAATTAAATCGGTGACAAATGCCCAAGGTCATATGGTAAGCTTAGCTTATGATGCTGATCTGAACCTGAGTCAAGTAACATTGCCAGACGGGACAAGTTCGACATGGGCGTATGACCGTCGTGGTAACTGCACAACAACGACAAATCCACTAGGGGTCACAGAAAAATTCCGTTATGATAAATTGAATCGTCTTGTACGGGCAAACTTATCAGATGGTAACGACGTACAATTGAAGTACAATGCCTATGATGATATCGTATTTGCGAAAGATATTCATACACAAGTAGCCTTTGATTATACTATTCTTGGAAGCTTAATATCCCGAGAACAAGGTGGAAAGAAAGTCAAATTCACCTATGATACAGAGGAGAAGTTAATCGCTGTCATTAATGAAAAAGGCGAAGCGTATCAGTTTGAACGTGATACGAAAGGGAATATCATCAAGGAAATTGGCTTTGATGAGATGGAAAGAACGTATGAGCGAAGTCTGGCAGGATTAGTTCAGAAGATTCAACGTCCGGGTGACCGTTGGACAGCGTATCAACATGACAATTTAGGGAATGTCATTCGGGCAGATTATTATGATGATACCTGGGAAACGTTTGGCTATGACAAAAATGGTTCGTTAATTGAGACTGAAAACGAGCATGTGAATGTAAAGCTGGAGCTAGACCCAGCTGGACAAGTCATCAAGGAGTGGCAAAATGACCATTGGATTGCGAGTACCTATGATGAATTAGGCAATCGTTCACAGATTACAAGTAGCTTAGGTGCAAAAATCGATGTCGCTCGTAATGAAATGGGGAATGTGTCGCAAATCACAGCTTCTCGCTCAGAGCAATCACTTTGGACAGTGTCAATGCAGTACAATGAACTTGGCCAAGAGATTGAGAGAATCTTACCAGGAGATGTCATCAGTAAATGGCAGTATGATGTAACAGGTAGACCAACACATCATCGAATAAGTAGTCAAAACCGCGATACACGAAGACGCGTGTATAATTGGGATGTCAATCATCAATTACGAAGCATGGTAAACGAGTTAACAGGTGTAAAAGTTACCTATGGTTACGATGAATTTAGTAACCTCATCTGGTCCAATCAAGGCGGTCAATTTGATTTCTTATACCGCAGTGTCGATGATGTCGGGAATTTGTATGAAACGAAAGAAAAGACCGATCGTGTTTATGGTGCTGGAAGCAGATTGCTTGAAACGAGAGAGGCAACTTTCACTTATGATGATGAAGGTAATCTGATTCAGAAGGTTGAGAAGAATGGTGATACGTGGAAGTACGAGTACTATGGTAATGGCATGATGTCGAAGGTCATTAGACCAGACAAAACAGAAGTTACTTTCAAGTATGACTCGCTAGGTAGACGGATAGAGAAGTGTTCTGACGAGAAAACTATGAGATTCGTATGGGATGGGAATACTATCCTACATGAGTATTTCTCGGAGGAAGATTCAGGCGAATTTGAAAACCTAGAGGAGTGTTCTTTACAGAGTAAATCTGAAATACCAGACAATTTAGTTACATGGGTGTTTAATGATGAGTTCATACCTTCAGCTAAAATCACGAGTGAAGGTAATTACAGTATCATTAGTGATTATCTTGGAACGCCTGTAGAAGCCTATGATGAAGAAGGTAATAAAGTTTGGTCAGCTGAGCTTGATATTTATGGACGAGTGATGGATTTCACTGGTGAGCAGGATTTCATTCCGTTCCGTTATCAAGGGCAGTATGAAGATGTTCAAACAGGATTGTATTATAATAGATTTAGGTACTACGACCCGGAACAAGGGAATTACACTCAAATAGACCCTATTGGACTTTCGGGTGGAAATCCTACGTTGTATGGTTATGTAAGTGATCCATTATGTGAAGTTGATGTGTTTGGTCTATTAAGACGCCCATATATAAGAAAATCTACTAGAGAAGAAATTGAAAGTAAAGCAAAAATAAAAGATGGTCGTTTTTTAGATAGTAATGAGGGTACGCCAATATCTGGTGGAAAACGACGGAAATATAGTATCGCAGATGGATTGTATGATATTGGTCATAAACCAGGTCATGAGCACTGGCGTGAGGTTGCGAAAGCTGAAGCTGAAGGTTTAACTCAGAAAGAATTTAATGATAGAATGAATAATCCTAATTTATACCATATCGAGGACCCTGTCTTGAATCAATCTCACAAGAACGAAGATAAATCAGGGAAACCGTGTAGGAAAGGAAAGAAAAGAAAATGAATAAATTCGATGATACACAGTTGTATACATTACTAAATGAATCTAATTACGGTAAAATTAATGCGTTTTTACAAAAATACGGTTTGGATAGTGTTGATAGGGACGGGCGTACGTTTTTGATGTCCGCGATTGTCGAAGGGAAGGAAGATATTGTGAATTACCTTGTGGATATTGGATGTAATGTTAATAATAAAGATAAATCGGGATTAACCGCACTGCATTTTGCAGCAATCTATGACAAATATAATATTGTTAAGGTTTTAATAACTCATGGTGCTGAAATTGATTCAGTAGACAACATAGGTAATACTCCTTTATGGAGAGCAATAATGGAAAATAACAACGAAACATCAACAATAAGGTATCTATTAGAGAATGGGGCAGATCCTAATAAGGAAAATAATCGTGGGGTAGCACCAAAAGATTTACAAGAATAGTGCGTTCTACAACCGATTCTATATTATTTGCTTGGAACAATGTATTTTAATAAGTTTTAAAACATATGTAAAGAAGACTTATAAGTACCTTCTTTACATATGTTTTTTATATTAGGAAATGGAAATGGTTTTTCGTATTGACACGAGAAGCAAAAACCTAAAGTAGACCTTGATAGTTTAAAAAGATAATAACTGTTTTATGGTTAAGTTGCATTTTAAAAAGCATGATTTAAAAAACAAATACATATGTTCAATTGAAAAAGTTAAATCTATCAGATGGTAACAAAGTGCAATTAAATTACAATGCCTATGATGATGTCATTTTCGCGAAAGATAACCATACGCAAGTAGCCAGCCACACCGGAAGGCGGGCAAAAGCAGACGAAGAAAATGGCGGACACTACCGTTAAATCATTGGCGACCAATGTAGGCAAAGATGTGACATTAGGTGCTGGAGATATTACCTTTAGTGCAGTAGATGGTGTCTTGGACTTAAAGATGGATGATGGAGATGGCGTAACATTTCAAAGTAACAGTACCATCATGCTTGCGGCCGATGAAACACTCGAAATTAGTGGAATGAAAGAGCTAGCCGTAGAAGCGGAAGAATGGATTGCGATATCAGCGAAGGAACAAAGTCATGTGATTATGGCCGCTGACACACAATTAATTAGTACGCTCATTGATCAAGAAGGTATAGAGAAGCAAAGCCAACCACAGAAATTAAATGAAGAAGCCATCGAAGCTACGACGAAAGTTGATTTAATCTTCCCGCAAAAGGCAGAAGAGAAGAAAGAAAAGAAAGGCTGGTTTAGTAGTTTAGTAGATGGCGTAAGTGCTGCACTGGATGTTGCTGGATTTATTCCTGTCATCGGTACATTTGTAGATATTGCGAACGCTGGAATTAGCTTGGCAAGAGGGAATTACATGGATGCAGCCATGAACTTAGTAGGTGCAGTCCCAGTAGTTGGTGATGCCGCGAAAGCAGCTTACAAGGTCAAAAAAGGGGCAAAACTCTTAGATAAAGCTGCTGATGCTGCAAAAGGTGCTGATAAGGCAATAGATGCTTCAAAAGCTTTAGCAAAAGGGATGAAGGAGCTTATCCGAAAGTATCTAAAACGTTAGATGCAGTAAAGGGACTAGCGGAACTAGCTAACAAAGCATCTAAGGCTGTGAAGACGGCTGCAGATAAAGTCATTTCTTCGATGGATGAATTGCTCGGTGTGTCGAAGGTATTAGACGGTATGAAGGATATGGCCAAGGACGCGCTAAAGAAATTTAATCGTAAAGGATCAAAGAAGCAAAAGTGTACAAATGGGCAGAATAAAAAAAATACCAATACATGTTCAGATCCTGTGGATACAATTACCGGGCGTATGATTTATGAAGGTATCGACTTTGAACTACCTGGACCCATCCCCCTTTCATGGGAACGCGCATGGTACAGTGATAGTAGCCGCATTGGCTTGTCAGGTCATGGTATGCACTTTACATACAATCTAGCCTTAGAAATTTCTGAAGAAGAAGACCTGATTGGGATAGTTGTGACGGATGGTCGCGCAATAGGGTTTCCAATTTTACCAATAAACTTACCTTATTTTAACAAACAAGAAAGAATGACCTTAACAAATACAGGTGAGGAGTATCACCTATTTGAGCATGATACACGATTGATATATGTATTTGAACAAATAACAGAAACAACTTACCGATTAAAAGAAGTAAGAAATGAGCAAGCGCATCATATTCAATTTACTTATAACCTTAAAGGTTTCCTATCCCAAGTAACCGACAGTGTTGGAAGAGTGCTCGAAGTTACTACTAATGAGGCAGGCAGAATGACAGAAGTCGCCTTACGTAACCAGATGAGTCGTGAAGTCTTAGTTCGTTATGTTTACAATGATGTGCAAGATTTAATCGAAATCCAAGATGCATTAGGGCAAAGTACGCATTTAAAATATGTTAATCACTTAATGATGCAAAAAACAGATCGCAATAAAAATAGCTTCTTCTGGCGCTATGATGGCCCAACTACAGGTGCACGAGTAGTCAAAACATGGGGAGATGGCAATGTCCTTGCTTATGAGCTTTCTTATCACGAGGGCTATAACGAAATTACGAATAGCTTAGGCCATAAGAGTTATTACAATTTTAACGAAGATAACCTCTGTACGAAAATTGTTCATCCAGACGGTAGCGAAGAAAGCTATCAATATAATGGGGACTTTGAATTACTGCAAGAAGTAGATGAAGATGGTCGTGTGACGGCTTATAGCTATGATGAGTGGGCAAATCCAGTGACGATTACTCTTGCAGATGGTAGTACTTTATCCTCTAAGTACGATGAGAAGGATAGGCTGATTCAGGCAGTTAACGCAGAGGGTGGAAGTCGTCAGTGGATCTATAATGAAGACAGTACGTTACAGGCAAATATTTTAGAAGATGGCACAAAGACTGATTTTTCCTATAATGAGCAATTTTTAATTGAAACGGTGACAAATTCACAAGGCCATGTGGTAAGCTTAGCTTATGATGCTGATCTGAACCTGAGTCAAGTAACATTGCCAGATGGGACGAGTTCGACATGGGCATATGACCGTCGTGGGAATTGCACAACAACGACAAATCCGCTAGGGGCCACAGAGAAATTCCGTTATGATAACTTGAATCGTCTAGTAAGGGCAAATCTTTCAGATGGTAACGATGTTCAATTAAAGTACAATGCCTATGATGATGTCGTGTTTGCGAAAGATAACCATACGCAGGTAGCCTTTGATTACACCATACTTGGTAGCTTGGTATCTCGAGAACAAGGTGGAAAGAAAGTCAAATTCACCTATGATACAGAGGAGCAGTTAACCGCTGTCATCAATGAAAAAGGCGAAGCGTATCAGTTTGAACGAGATACGAAAGGGAATATCATCAAAGAAATCGGCTTTGATGAGATAGAAAAAATGTATGAGCGAAGTCTGGCAGGGGTGGTTCAGAGAATTCAACGACCAGGTGATCGTTGGACAGCGTATCAACATGACAATTTAGGAAATGTCATTCGTGCTGATTATTATGATGACACTTGGGAAACGTTTGGCTATGATAAAAATGGTTCGTTAATTGAGACCGAAAATGAGCATGTGAAAGTAAAACTGGAGAGAGACCCATCTGGACAAGTAATCAAGGAATGGCAGAATGACTATTGGATTGCGAGTATCTATGATGAATTAGGTAACCGTTCACAGATTACAAGTAGCTTAGGTGCAAAAATCGATGAAATCTTTTTCACCTTTAAATTCTGTAATTTCACCATAAATATCAAGCTCAGCTGACCAAACCTTATTTCCTTTTTCATTATAGGCTACAACAGGCGTTCCAAGATAATCACTAAATATGATGCTCTTGTTCATTTTTTACTTAATTTTAGCTGAAGGTATGAACCATGTAAAGGGGAGGTCATAAGCTCTTTCTTTACATATGTTTTTTATTTAAAAATTTACTATCTTCATCTAAGGGCCATGAGCCGTACTACAACGTGCTTTCACAAACAGATTACTGGTGGACAAACGTTAAAAATGCAAATTTATATATTACACGTGATGACGTTGCACGATTTATTTTATATGCGACGACAAACAATACCCAAAGCGGTGATGCTGCCTTTCTTCTGCTAAAAGATTTAAAAATTAAATTCCCGACATCATCGACACTACGGTGTAAGAAGTCAAGTTGACCGCCTTGATTGGACCAGACGAGGTTACTGAATTCATCGTAACCATAGGTAACTTTTACACCTGTTAACTCGTTTACCATGCTTCGTAATCGATGATTAACATCCCAATTATACACTCGTCTTCGTGTATCGCGCCTTTAACTAATTTTTCGATGGTGTATTGATCTACCTGTCGCATCGTACTGCTCTTGTATCAAGAAAACAATACATCAATACACGAAAAAACAATTCCAATCTAACAAAAAAACATATGTAAAGAAAGAACATACTGATGTCTTCTTTACATATGCTTCGGTATATAACAATCATTTATATCAAGTGATAAATAATAACAGGATGTAGTAAACTTATTACTTTGCGGTATCCCAAATATCAAATTCTTTTTTAGTCATCGCTGGTTGTAATACCAATTATATTCGCTTTGACAGGGAGATTATATCTTACTTGATTATCATTTTACCTACTTTATGAGGTCCTTCACAAATGATAAGTTCCGTATTACTACTTAGTAAGTGTTGTGGTGCATTATCAAATAAAAAACAGACTTCACAGTTATCTATCATTTTATTTTGCGTTGGATTCGTCCTATCAAATTTAATAGCTAAACTCCATATATTGCCGTCATCTAGTATCTCTGTAGTTGGATAATACTCTGTTCCTTTTGGAGGAGCCTTTCTTCCTCCTTCCGCTTCTGAAAACCAATATATTATTGCTTTTTTCATTTGCATCCTCCTAGTGTATTCAGACTTTTATCAGCTCGCACAGAGTTACGGCTCTTTACAGTAACAGAATTATGGTTTAAATCTGCAACTTCAAAGTAAAAGGCTGCTCCTATTCCATCATGTTTACCTGACGCTCTAAACGCTTTATCTACAATATTATCTGGAATATCAACCTCAACTACATAAAATTTAGGGTCTACACCATGCCCCATTCGCTGACCGAATGTAATAGCATCATCAAAACTATCCGCAAACCACTTTCCTGACATTCCATAGCTCAACGGTTGCAAGAAGGATTTCATTGGATTGTAGGTATAAAAGGAGATTTCGTTATGGAAATATACATAAAAGTTTTTGAGAATATGGAGTTTTTTTGTAATACTAAATTGATTGAGATAATTAAAGGTGTTTCGCAAGAAGAATGCGATGATATCCTTGATAGCAGAGATAGTGATGAGTTTTCAAATAAGTGGATGGAGGTATATGCTGAGGTAAGAAAGAAGTTAAAAAATAGTACAGTCGATACTTGGTATATACAAAAAATTGAAAGCTTAAGGGAGAGAACTTTTAAAGCAATATTTGAGCACTCAAAGTCATCCGATCTTGCGGCTTATTTATCAGATGATATTGCATTATTATTAGAGGCATTGCTTTGTGATATTAATAATAGTTGGTTAAATGGACTCTGGAAAGAATATTGTGCAGGAATAATCCCTTGTGGGAAAATACTCTTAGGATAAAGCCATAAGGCAAATTGAATCATTGGGGGAAATTGGACAAGTACTGAAAGTAGTTCCTTTTAAAAAAGATAAATAATGAATCATTGGCGTATTCCAACTTTAAAAGAGTAGAAGGAATACGCTTTTTTATTTTGAAATGATATCAAGTTATGGAAGGTTAAAATAGTGTTAAAACAAAATATTCGGAAAATTAGTACATTTTGTGAAAATGATACATAATCTATCGTTTATTTAGCGAATTGTAGAAAATATTGTTGATTAAACGTAAAGAGATAGTATAATGGGGGTATAGTTACATTTATGGTTATTAATCCCTTGGTAAAAGATTGGCAAAAGGTGTATTCCAGAAAGTGTAGCTATAAAAAAACTAATGAAATGAGGAGATTTTATGATTAATACGATCCAATATTTAGAGCAAAATCCGTCGATGGTAACTTTATTAAAAGAAAAAAAGGCTTCTCTACTTGGTGTTACAGAAATTGAACAAAAGGCAATTCTGGATTCTTTTGATGAAGAGCTGTGTGTTGAAAATCGCCTTTGGTATTAAGTAATATTAAAAGTATGTGGTTTTGGCTTGCTATAGGTATTTATTTAATAATGGGTTTTTACTTATTATATGTAACTTATAGCAAGCCTTTTATAAATATCGAGCTTAAGGAAGAAAATGGAGAATGGTTAGTGGTAGATTCATATTACAAAGATTGGGCTACTGAACAACAAATAGAACCCGGAGATATTATTATAAATGTAGATGGAACAGAGATTAATAATATTTCTAATATCAAATATGATTTCGTATTACGAGCAGCCAATGATTTAACGATAAAGAAATCTAATAGTAGTTTAATCCATATACACATAAAACCACTAGATATTCCCCAACAATTTTATTATGTACTAATAGCACCAACTTTTTATTTTTTTCTTACTCTTCTAATTTCTTTATTTTTGTATTTTAAACAAAAGAATAACCCTTTAGTGAATATACTAATATTTTTTATACTTACAGTTTCATTAGCATATGTTAGTATAGGCGCGTCGGGTAAAATGGATAATATTGGTATTGTGATAAATCGTAGTAGTATGATACTTTGCTTAGTCTTATTAATTCATTTTCTTAGGAAATACTTTTTATTTATGAATTTAAAATGGATTTTTATTGACAATATTAAAGTATTTTATTTACTGCCTTTAATTGCTTTTTTTTCAAGCATTTACAGTGTTTTATATCCTTTCATCAATCCTATATTCTCTAGTCTAACCCTTTGGATATTTTTTATTTTGCTAACTGTAATTCTAGGTATATTGGGAATAAGTTACTTGAAATTTAAAACACCACAATTAAAAATATTTTTAAGTAGTATCATCATCCCGTTTCTACCGTTTTTGTTGCTATATGCGTTGCCAGAAATAATCTTCAATAAACAAGTGCTCTCTGCGGATATTAGTTCTTTATTTCTAATGTTAATACCTTATAGTTTTATTTGCACACAGCTCACTGAACGTATTTTTGATATGGAGTACTTTATTACCCGTTTACGCCATTACTTTAATTTTTCATTTGTTTTTACTAGTTGGCTGTTAATGGGTCTTTATTGGCTTACTGATTTGTCTATGTCAAGAATGACGGAAATTTTCTTTTTTACATTCTTTTCTTTAATAGCACTTTTCTACATTAAAGAGAAAATAGATTATCATAAGCGAAAAATTCTTTTTTCAACAAAAGGGGATTATATCCATCGATTGTATACGACAGTTGATAGTATCGGAAGGGTCGTAAAAATTGAAGACTTACTTGAGAAATTTGTTCGAGAAATCACGGTACACCTTGAGATTAAACATGTTTACATATTAACCTACGATTTGCAAACACATCAAATTACTTCCACAAGGACATCCAAAGAATATACTCAAAATCAAATGAACGAAATAGAGCTTGAGCAACTCCGCTTGGGAGATATAAAGAAGACAGAGCATTTTTATATTGCTTTTATCCACCAAGATATGAATTATAAAAGAATACTAGTCGTAGACCACAATAAATCTATTCATCTAAAGGATGAGGAATTATTATGGCTTGAATTATTGCTTTTATATGTAAATAATTTTATTGAAAATACGAAAATGGTGGAAGATCTATTAGAGCAGTTAAAGCATATGAAAGAGGCTGATAAAAGTCAGTTACCGTGGCTTAATAAGTTACTTTGGCTACGATTTGAACAAGAAAAATATCAATTAGCACAAGAGCTTCATGATACGGTTTTACAAGAGCAACTCCATATTGCTAGGGAGATGGATGTATTTATCCACGCGAAGAAAAAGACGGATATTCAATCGGGTCTTGGTAAGATCCATGAACACATGATTACATCTTTAAATGATTTAAGAGGCTACTGTGAAAATTTGAAGCCGCCATTATTAGATACATTAGGCTTAAATGCTGCGCTTGAGAAGCTTATTCAAAAAGTTCATAAACGTTCTGATTTTGTTTTAATTTATACAATTGATCGTCTATATTTAGAGGATGAGCGTTTAAACTTGATGATTTATCGGCTTTTCCAAGAGTTGTTAAATAATGCTTTAAAACATTCGTATGCCAACACTGTCGAAATTCATCTATTAGAAACAGAACAGGGCTTTGAAATTATTTATGCTGATGATGGTGTAGGATGTAAAATGGAGGAAATCATAATTGCTGATTCAATGGGCATCCGGGGAATGCAAGATAGGGTACAGGCCTTTAATGGTCAGTTTTCTATCAACACCAATGTAGGAGAGGGAATGTCCATTCGAATTAAAGTAATTGAAGCGGATCATACCCATTCTTATGACTACGATACTTATAATAGAAGACCAATTCCTAGTAGAGGATAATATATGAATAGAAAGAAAGACATGAGCTATTTTCGTACCTCCTAATCTTTTCGTAATGTGTAAAATTCACAGTATGAATATGGATTAGGAGGTTTTGCTTTGAAGTATATTTATATAGAGAGGATTTAATATCTTCACGGATATAGAAGAAATGATCCTAAGGTATACATCACAACAAATGAAATTGATTTGAAAAGATAGCCGTTTACTAATCTATACAAGATATGCGGATTTAGTAACTAATCAGGTAAGGAAAATCCATCAATATAAAGAAAGATTAATTATTCTAGTAAGGAGAAACTCACATGCTTTTAGAGGAACGGTTAAATAATTGGATAGATTCTTATAATCGAAACGGTTATTTGAATGGTACTTTATTAATTGCATCCAATGAGAATATTCTTTTAAACAGAGGTTTTGGTATGGCGAATTGGGAGCATAGCGTTCCGAATGTGCCAACAACTAAATTTCGTATTGGGTCACTTACGAAAGCATTTACAGCGTTGGCTATATTTCAATTGCATGAAAAGCAAAAATTGTATATGGATGATTACGTAGGAAAATTTCTACTTGATTATCCGAATGGCAACAAATAACAATCTATCATTGTTTAACTAATAGTTCCGGAGTACCTAATTACACAAATGCCCCTGATTTTTGGTTTCGTACAATGAGACTGCCATCCACATTAAATCAGCTAATTGATTCCTTTAAAGAAAAGGATTTAGAGTTTGAACCTGGTAGTAATTTTGGCTATTCAAATTCAGCGTATGCTTTGTTAACGGCCATTATTGAAAAAGTTTCAGATATGCCTTATGCAAATTACATACAGCAGCATATATGTCATCCATTAGGTATGTATCATACAGGCTGTGATGATGGAATAAAGGTTGTTCCGGGTTTAGCATCTGGCTATTCATTTTGGGAAGAACCAATTCATACAGCGTATGCGGATATGTCATTTCCATTAGGCTCCTATGGTTTATATTCAACTACAGAGGACCTATTTATTTGGGATCAGGCATTAAAATCCTCCAAATTTCTTCGCAAGGAATTAACAGAGAAAATGTTGACTCCAAATATTGAGTCTTATGCTTGTGGCTGGATGGTTTCTGAAATAATGGGGAAAAAATGTGTGCATCATTTTGGAGATATTAGCGGTTTTTCGAGTGATTTCCTTAGATTTGTTGATGATCAAGTTACGATTATCTTTTTAAGTAATATGAATGTTACACCTGTCATGCATTTAAGTAGAGAGATTGCAAAAATTGTTTTTGATAAAAATGTATCTTCACCAGCACCTGCAGTTCCGATAGCATTCATAAAGAAAGAATCAATCGTTGGGCAATATGTAATAGAAAATGAAGACAAAGTACTTACCATTACTATTAAAAATAAAGAACTTTATCTAACAGTCCCCAAGATGTATGGAGATTTATATAAATTTAAACTTATACCATTTAGTCATGACGCTACGAAAACGGCTTTTTTAACCGAGATGATTTATGAACGATTGATATTTACTTATTCATTATCAGGCGAAATAGAGCGTGTGCAATACGTCGATTGTTTTGAAAAAACTTATATGCTTTATAAACAATAGATAGAGCATCAATATTATATTTTGAAACTTAGAATGAGGCATCCCAACTCATTAGTTGAGATGCCTCATTGAATTTATGCATTAAATACGCTTAGCGTGAACACGAAGATACTTTTCGACATCATTGTAAAGTCCTGCTTGGTTTGCGTATTTCACGTAGTTTTTTGCGGTTCTTATGACTTCGATGCGTATCATAGAAGGCCAACTTACTCATAGAAAAAAGACATGAGCTATTTTCATACCTCCTAATCTTTTCGTAATGTGCAAAATTCACAGTACGTGTATAGATTGGAGGCTTTTGCTTTGAGGTGCAACATTTCCATTAACAAATACCCCATTATTTGTATGTCGTGATAGTATATTCATATAGAGAGGAGATGATATCTTCATGGAAATGGAAGATATGATCTTGAATTATACATCGCAACAAAATGAATTAAGGAAGCGTATTTCACTACAAAACAATTTTTCAGCTAATCAAATTAAACTCGTTGCAGGAGTAGATATTGCCTATTGGGGTGAATTAATAATGAATATGGAGCTTGTTGCATCCAAGTTATTGATTTTAATTCCAAAAAGATAGTTGAACAAATTGAGTACATAAATGAAATTACAATACCATATACTTCTGGTTTTTTAGCCTTTCGTGAATTGCCTCTTGTATTAGAGGCTGTTAAAAAATTGAGAACGAATCCAGACCTTTATATGTTTGATGGAAATGGGTATTTGCATAATCGTCATATGGGCATTGCTACCCATGCCTCATTCTTCTTGGAAAAACCGACAATTGGTGTTGCCAAAACTTATTATAAAATAGAGAACACAGATTTTATAATGCCGAAAAATATAGCTGGAGCGTTTACTGATATTGTGATTGCTGGGGTAGTGTATGGTCGTGCTCTAAGAAGTAGAAAGGATGTTAAACCGATATTTGTTTCATGTGGTAACGAGATTGATTTAGATACGGCAATTAATATGACGATGCATTTTATTGAAAAAGATAGCCGTTTACCAATCCCCACAAGATATGCTGATTTAGCAACTCATCAGGCAAGAAAACTACAACGAGATTATTAAAATGAGAGGGATAAAATTTGAAAAGTGAAGCCGAAATTCTATGGAATCGTATCATTGAAAAAAATTCGAAGTTAGAAATGAATGGTAGAGAAGCATTAAACCTTCAGCCTGGTGCAACAGCTGAAGAATTTCAACTAATCGAAACTACATTAGGTATTACTCTCACTGAAGAGATGAAAAGTTTTTATAGTATATTTAATGGGCAAGATTGGTCGCAAGGAGTACTGCCCTTTGCTAGAAATTTAACACTTTCTCCTATTTCTGAAATTATTGATAATTGGGAGTTTCTACAGGAGGAGATTGATCCAGATGATTTGTTTCCAGATATAGAGTATGGTGTTGAGGTTAAACCAACGCTTTGGAATAAAAAATGGATTCCGATTGCTGAAAATGGTGGAGGTGATTATCTTTGTCTTGATACAGATCCAACAAAAGAAGGAGTAGTGGGTCAGGTCTTGTATTTTTGGCATGATTGGGGAAATCGAACAATTGAGGCAAAGGGTCTTTTTGAATTTATAGAAATCTGTTTAAATGAAAAAAATGATTCTGATATTTAATAAGGAGATAAACGACGATGATTCAGTTGATGAAGCGGCAATAGATTCTTCAGTATATAGAGAGTGAAATAAATAGTGTGAAAATCAATGTGAAATCAAAATAGTATTATTTTCTGTATTGGAATAGGAGGAAATACACTTTTTAGAATTAATCTATAAAATGAAGAGAATTATTAAAAATGTAGCCGATATAATTCAATAGATGATAGAGGAGGTATGGAAATTTGAATAAAAAATTACTTTTTACAGCAGCAGCTATTCCAGCGGCTCTATTTGTACCAACAGTTGCAGGAGCGGCGGGAACCGATACAGTTACAGTTACAGGGAAAAATACAGTAAATGAAACGTTAAAAGCTTCTATCGAAAACTTACCAGCAAGTTCAATTGTTAAAGGTTATCAATGGTACTATGTAGGTGGCTCTAATGATTCAACGAATAAACCAATCTCTGGTGCCACAACAGCGTCATTTACAGTACCAGTAGAAGCAGCAGGCAAAGCAGTTTTCGTGGAAGCGACTACAACAGAAGGCAATAAGTATAAGAGTGAACCCCGTTCGATTAATGAACTAAAACTTTCAATAACTAAACCTAGAATTGAAAGTAGTTCAAAATATGCAGTACCTGGTGAATCGGTACAAGTAGGAGGAGCAATTGTAACCGATGATGCTGGGGCAAAGTTACAAAGCAATCAAATTACATATAGCTATCAATGGTTTTATAAAGTTGGTGAATCCTTCACAATAATTGATGGAGCTACTAAAGACACATACAGAATTCCTAATAATGCTTTAACAGATGGCATTACAGATATAATGGTCAAAGTCCAGGCAAAGGTAGGCACTTCTTTGGTAGAATCTGCCGAGTCTGATGTGATAACAATATCTAATGAACCATCCGATTCAATGATTGAAGAAATTAAAACTTTATTAGTAAATGACAACACATATAATGTAACAAGTTTAGAATCTTTTAAGGCTAAAGTAACGGAATTAGAAAGTAAATATGAGGCACTATCGGCTGCAGCAAAGGCGAATGTGAAAAATTATGATGTATTAAAGAGAGCTGCTGTAGATGTAGATGTAATAAGCAAGTTAAATGAGAAAGTAGATAAGGTAAAAGAGATTAATGAAAAAGACCTACCGAAGTATTTAAAAGAAATCGATGAGGCCTATGACAAGTTGGATTTATTACAACGCAGCTTAGATCTAAACGATGCCTTATACAATAGCATTAAAAACATTTTGAAAGATCCTACAGATATCGAAGAATTTAAAGAAGTTAGAAGACTAAATCAGGCAATTGTTGCATTATTAGACTATAAAAGTTCTTTTGTTACGTATGTACCTACTAGCATCGAATCTTTAAAATCAGCAGTAGAAACAATAGAAAAGGATATAGCAAAATTATCTCAAAATTACCGAGCAACTGTTCAAAATCAAGTGATTTTAAGTGATGCTAAATCGGATATCAAAAAGGTCGAACAATTTATTAAACTTTTCGATAAGCTGTCACCTAAAGAGTCACCTAGCAAACAGGTGACTACAGCAAAATCAATACGTACGGCTTATGAAAAACTAACTTATAAACAGCTACAACTAGTACCAACGGAATATAAGCATACATTACTTCAAGCTGAAAACGCAGAAAACAATCAAATAGACAACTTAAATAGAGAGATTGACAGTTATGTAGGCGATGTGGATGACAGTTACCCAATAGATCCATCAAAAGATTCTTGGCAAGGACATGTCAATAATGTAAACCGTATTATTAATGAGTATAAAGGTTTAACGAAAAATTCAGCGGCTAAAATTGTCGGGTATGATAGCTTGATAACTTTACAAAAGGATTTTAAAGCAGCTGAAAAAATTATTAAAGACATGGACGCTTACCAAAAGCTTTCAGAAACACCGGGGGTAGCTGAGAGTAAGTTAAAAACGAACTACACAAATGTATTGAAAGCTTATAATAAGTTAACTAGTTTACAACAGTCACTTGTTTATAATGCAAACGATTTTTTATTAAATACGCCAACAATTACAGTTAACGTAAATGGTAAGGAACCTGCTGATAAAGCGGCTGCATTGGCTTTAAAAGCCGAAGTTGAGAAGCTTGCTAATGTAACGAAATATACATTTGCACAATTCGAAAGTGCTGTAAATGCAGCAACAACAAAATATAAAAACCTATCTTCGGGTGGACGAAAGTATGTTACAAACTATTATTTATTAACAGCCGCCAGTAAAGATCTTTCTGGTGTTAAGTCATTCCATAAAAAAGTGCAAGCAGCACGACAAGAAACAGATGCTGCGAAACAAGCGAAAAAAATTCAAACCGTACAAACTGCATATGCTAAGCTACCAGCAAATCAACAGCATTTAGCCAAACAGCAATATGAAGATTTGCTCAATAATCGTCTAGAAGACGCACCAGATGTCACAACATTAAATAATGAGATTGCAAAAATTGTCTCAAATGATAATGAGACGTATACAGTTTCAATAGAAAAGATTAATGAGCTTTCAATTGAATATAAAAAGCTGAGCTCTAGTGATAAAAAACGTATTACGAATGCGTCGATCTTAACAACAGCGGTTTCCGATGTGAAAAAAGTAGAGTCATTTATGAAGACGTATGAAAAATCATTTACTAGTAATCCAACAACTGTTATTAAAGCTTTTAATAAGCTAACTTCAAAACAAATGAGTTTAGTTAGTCCAGAAATACGACAATCCATTATCGATAAGGATAAAGGTCAACAACAGTCTAATGAAAGTGCTTTGAAATTAGTTGAATCAATTAATTCACTGCTCGTAAATGGTGAATATATTGATGACTTGGAAACGAAAGTAAAAGAAATTCGTACAGCATATGATGCCCTTAGTTCTTCAGAAAAGAGTGTCGTGAAAAATTATTCTAAACTAACACAGGCCGAGAGTGACTTGAAAAAGGTAGCTGATGTACATGCGCTTTACGTACCTTCGACAGACGATAATGCAGCAGCTCGTAAAGCTTGGCAAACTGCGTACGGTAAGCTCTCGAAAAAATTAGAAATTTTATATAATAAAATGTATGTAAACGATTTATAAAACTGTTTAAGCCTAAACCCCGAATAACGAAATTATTCGGGGTTTTAGTATGCGCGATTGGCTTAGTTAGGTGATAAAGCATAAAAGTTTATCGATAAAAATCAAAAGTTAGGCGATAAAACGTGAAAGTTTATCGATAAAAATCAAAAGTTGGGCGATAAAACGTGAAAGTTTATCGATAAAATTCAAAAGTTGGGAGATAAAATATGAAAGTATTCCGATAAAATTAAAAGTTGGATGACGAAACGTAAAAATGTTTGCTACCGCTACGCTTCGGGCAAAAACCATCTGCCACTGCCGCTACGCTTTCGCGCAAAAAACCATCTGCCGCCCAACGCCCCACAAAAGCAACCCGCTTAATTTGACACACTTAATTCATTGATATAAAGTCCACTGGTTAAATTTATCTTATTTATTTGTGTAGAATATCAATTCTTCGATATACTATTTATAGTTAATCTGTATAATAATTAAGAATTGTTTGTCATAACGAAAGTAGTTTGACATAGAAGGTAGGTACTAAAGATGTATAAAATAGGTGTTGTTGGCCCAATAAAATCCGTAAAAAAAATTATCGAATTAGCACATGAAATCGAAGAGGATATGGAGTTTATCCCATATATTTATTCGATTGCTACAGAAACGCAACATCTTGTGGAAACCTACAATCAAGATGTTGATTTTTGGCTATTTTCGGGATACATACCTTATAAAATTGCTAGCCAGACAAGTGTTTCACAGGATAAGCTGGCACATATCATCTTTTCTGAGGCGGCTATTTACAAAGGCTTTTTTGAGCAATCCTATAAAGTAGGGAAAGTTATTGAGAATGTCAGTATTGATATTGTTTCATCACCTGCACAAATGTTGTTAGAAGGGGTAGCAGAGATCGAGAAAAATGTAAGGGACATGTATGTAAAGGAATTTGATGTGGCCATTGATCCGAAAGAATTATTTGATTTCCATTATGACCTATGGCTGAAGGGGAAAATCGATTTTGCGATCACATGTTACCCGTCTGTCGATGAAGAGCTGAAAAAGAAGGGAGTTCCCTCCTATTGGGTATCCCCTACAAAAACAGAAATTTACCATACCGTTCAGCTATTTACCGAAAAAATTAAAACGTCGTATTATAAAGAAACGCAAATAGGTGCTGTCATGCTCGAAATAAAAGAATTCGATTCATTGAAGGAAAGAATGAAACAAGGATATCGTATTCAATATTTAGAATTGCGCATGAAGGAAAACTTACTGCAATTATGCGAACAGATTGATGGTTCCTTAATCGAGGAAGGGAATGGGAGATATACTATTTTCAGTACGAGGGGAGCAATCGAAGGGCAGATTCAATTCATCAAGGAAAAGATGTACCAGCTGTCCATTGAAATGGAGGCAAAGGTTACAGCAGGAATAGGCTTTGCGCAAACGGTATTTAATGCCGAAGTAAATGCGCATAGAGCTTTACGTCAAACGAAAGAACATGAATCGATTGATATTGTCATGATTCAAGATGATGGTACAATGATTGAATCTGTCGGAAATAGCGAGGAGCTATCATATTCCTATCGAGCTGATGATCCTACTATCCTTGAAAAATTAAAAAAAGGCAATGTTAGTATTAAAAACTATACAAGAATACAAGCGCTAGTTCAAAAAATGAGTTGGAAGCATTTTACGACAAAGGATTTAGCCGCACAGCTTCAAATGAGTGAACGAAATGCACAGCGCATTGTGGCAGATTTATGTAGTGTAGGTTTAGCGGAAATTTGTGGAGAAGAATTACAGCATACACGTGGTAGACCAATAAAAATATACCGGCTTGTGATGTAGGTCAAGCGTATAAAATGTCCTAAACCAATGAATGGTTTAAGGGCATTTTTTGTTTGGCGGAAATTTGCGAAATAGAAAATACAGAATTTTTTTAGTTATTATTTGCTTTTGATGAATGTTTAAAAAGTGTAGACAAATCAACAGTTTCCAAGTTTCTATGACGTATGTTAGACACCTTTTTTTGTGCGATTATTTATTAAAAATTTTCAAAATAATATTGTCAATTCATAAAAAGTCGATTATTATACGAATATATAACGAAAATGTCGCTATATATAGGGGCCGATTTTAATAGGGAGAGATAAAAAATAGTATAGGAAAGTTGCAATAGGTATCGAGATGGAAGAATAAGAATTTTAGTTGTCGCAATATTCGAGTAAGTAACTGAATGTCTTTTTCCTTTAATACGATCAATTGCAGCAACGCAGTTTAAACATGGGAGGGATAGTAATGACAACGAATGAAGTAACCAAAAAATCCAGAAATTTAATCCTTGCACTCTTATTTTTAGGATGGTCATTAGGAAATCTAGATCGTTACATCATGAACTATGCAGTGGTATCGATTACGGGTGATTTAAATTTAGATGCTTCTTCCACTGGAATTATTTTAAGTGCTTTCTTTTTAGGTTATGCGATTATGCAAATACCTGGCGGCTGGTTGGCTGATAAATTTGGCGCTAAAAAGATCTTACTTTTTTCAGTAATTATGTGGTCGATATTCATGAGTCTTGCTATAACCCTTTGATTATAGAGGATTACGGGTACTTTTTAGGCTTTGGTTCCCCAAAAAGTACCACAAAATTAAAGAAGTATAATAAAATTTAGAGCAAAACTTTTGATAATATTTGAACAGCCTCTTTTTCTTTTTCTTTTAATGAATGTGCGTAATATACCATTACTGTATTTGGAGTATCACCAATTATTTTAGCTACAACAGGGATAGGAACTCCTTGTCCACACAAGATTGTTGCATAAGAATGGCGAAGTCCATGCGGCGAAATATATTTGGATATTACCTTTTTTTTATAAACACTGATTAAAATGTTGGCAACAAAATTTGTTCCTATACAATGTAGCGTCTTTAAGTTGATAAAAACATAATCTGTATTTTTATGTGAAACTCCTTTTTCTAATTTTTTTTCAATAGACTTCTTTCTATAAGATTCTAATAGTGAACATAAATTTTGTTCAATCTCTACAACACGTATACTATTTTTTGTTTTAGCTTCTCGTTGACCTAAATGGTCACGAGTTTCATAGATATTAATTGTACCTTCCTGTAAGTCAATATCTTTCCAACGTAATGCTGCGGCTTCTCCTTTTCTCATTCCGGTAAATGCAATTGTCCAAATTACTGCCGTTTTGGTCATATCGTCTGCTTTTTTTATGAATTGTAGCAATTTTTTTAAATCATCTTCATTCAAAAAATTTAAATCGTTTTCTTCATTGATACTTTTTTTCTTTTTTTCATTTTCCTTAGATATTGTCATAGATGAAAATCTATTTTTAGGTAAAACTTCATTTCGTACTGCAAGATTTACAGCATCGAGAAATTTACTGTGTGCACTTTTAACTGTATTAACACTTTTGGTTTTTAACAGTTCGTCGATAAACTCCTTTTTATATGTCAAATAGTCTAAATTAGATAATTTGTAACTACCTAGGAGAGGTTTTATATATAAATCAATATTTTGCTTTGCTAATTTCTTTGAAGAGATTGCCCAATCATTTTTTTTCGATTCAAACCATATATCCATCCACTGTGAAACAGTTATATTTTTATTCTCAACAACTTTTAAAAAACTATCAGTCTCACAAATCAATTTAGCTAAAGCAACTTCTGCATCACGGTCCGAATCAAAGCCTTGCTTGTATAATTCTTTTCGTTTACCTAGCGAATCATAATATTTGTACCGATAAGCATATTTTTTTTTATTTTTTGTATCAGTGTAACTATAGATATTATTTCTACGTGTCTTTTTTAATTTTGGTCTAGCCATATACTCACGTCCTTTAATTAACCGGGCAGGTATGTTTCAGGAACTCTGAGTAGGATTTACTTGCATCACTCCTTTCAATATCTTGCAAAATATATGTTTTAAGAACAACAGTAAAGCTGCATTCTATTATTTATGTATTGTGTTACTCTACTTAAAGCAAATTCATATTCAACATTAAATAGCCTTTGGATCATGATAACTGTTGAAAACGTATAATCATTGATTTTTAGCGTATCTAACATAAAACTAGGGATACAAGCATGATACATAAAGTTATTTGCTTTATTCTCTTGATACTCTATCCAAGACCTCGGCATTTTACCTCGATATCCTTGATGTCCGTTATGTTGAAGTACATGAGAAAGTTCATGACAAAATTCCTGCCATTGTTGAGAAACAGTTAAATTCTCATTCAAAGCAATGAATGCTTGAGACCCGATAAATAGGGCCTGACTTGAATTTCTCCAAAAATATACTTTGATTCCTAGAGCTCCGGAAATATTTTGGAAACCTAATTGTTTTGGTTTTTCGATTCCTATTTTTTTATACATTTCTTTAATGAAGTCTTCTGTGTAAGTTGTCATCCAAACATCCCCGTTCATAAATCGTGAGAACAAATGTTCTGTTTAAAGTGTACAACAAAACCCTACTAGCGGGAAAGTAGGGAAAATTGATATTTTTTCTATTTGATGTATAAATTTGATACATTTCCACAAAAAAACTAAAGGATAGTAGTTTGAAATCATTTTAAAAAAAGGCAACTGTAGTGATAGTTGCCTATTTTTTATAGTCGTGCTTAATGATTTCCCAAAAATCTCGAAGTCTTTTCACAGCTTCTTCTTCTGATTCAGGTAGCTCTTTATAAAACACGTTTAATTCTGGATTGTTTGCAAAAGCTTGAAACTCAGCCTCATCTTGTTCATCGTGAGTAAGTGCAGGAGTGTCTGTACGCCCAAGAAGGTAGTCAGTACTTACGCCTAATACATTTGCTAAATTAATTAACTCGCTATCTTTGACAGGTCTCTCATTTAATTCAATTCTATTCATAACACTAACATTCAAGCTAACACGATTTGCAAGTTCACGTTGAGTCCAACCTTTATTTTCCCGTAACGAGATAATTCTTTTTCCTATATTCATAATTTCACCACTTTCAGTGAATTCGTATCTTTAATATATCACGTTTCCATTTTGGAAATAAATAAATTTCTAAATCAGAAATTTTATGCTTGAATTTCTAAAATAGCAATGGTATATTATGTATAAGGTGTTGCTAAAACAGAAATTCTAAGGCGGTGACATATATTGAAAATATTTAATTTGGAGTATGTAAAACAAAGAAGACAAAAGTTAAACTTAACGCTTCAAGAGGTTGCAGATGAGATGGGTATGAAAAATGCTTCTACATACTTAAAGTATGAAAATGGAACATATGCTTTCAAAGCAGAGCAATTACCTTTATTGGCAAATACACTTAAATGTAACACTGAAAATTTTTTTATCGAAAAGATTGCTAAAATAGCAATTTCTTAAGAGTGCAAAAAGTAAGGAGGAACTTTATGATACACAGTCAGCCTAGTGAAAGTATGATTCTTGAAACCATTTTAAAAATGGGGGGCATCACAAAAGAATCTATTGAGCAAACACTTGAAAATTTAATACATGAAGCTGCTCGACCAAAAATACTGTTTTGGGACTTAAAACAAATGGCACAAGCAACTCCATTTTGTGAAAAAACCATTGAGCAAGAGATTATTAAAAAAGATCCACGCTTTAGGCAATACCAGCGTCGTAACGGGCGTTATGGGAAGAAGGTATGGTTATATGAGCCAACTTCCAAATTACTTGTAGAGAACATTATGAATAACTGGGAAATCTAAAAATCAAACACCGGGCGGGTATGTTTTAGGAATTTAGATTTCAGTATTGGTTAAGGGCTTATAAAGAGGTTTGGGCAATAACCTCATATGTATATATTAGTGAATTTTTAATATTTTTCTATGCGTAGCATGCATAATATGCATCCTTTGCATAAAGGTGGTGAACAAATTGAATATTGATATTGGTGGATTAATCAAAAAATGTCGCGAGAGTGCAAAGTTATCACAAGAGGCGTTTGCGGATTTGATGCATACATCTCAATCGACAATTAGTCGTATTGAAAAGAATTTGGTTGTGATTGAAGCAAAATTCTTAGCCAAAGCTGCAGCGATTACAAACTCACAAGATGTAGTAGTTGCTACATTATTTAGCACAGATGCAGCTGTACAGTTCTTGCAAACAATACCAATGTTTATCATGGGAGGTTTTTATGGATAAAATCAAAGACTTAATTATAAAAAACAAAAAATGCAAGCGCATAAGCACCTGCATCTAATTGAACTGAAACTTTGGCGAGGAACAGTTCAAGAACTATTAATTTTTTGTAACTTTATTATGGACAAACTTTCTAAAAAAGTCAACTTGAGGAGGATTTAATTATGAATCGAATTCTGGAACAACTATATAAAAACTTAAATCAAGAAAAGGAATCTTTACATGAGTGTGCTGTTGCGGTTGCAGATTTAAGCAATGGGCAAAATCATGAAGATCATATTGAAAAGCTTATTGCTTATAACCTACAAAAAGGGCGTGTGAGTAGCTTGGAGGATGTTATTCATGAAATCGATAAGCTGAACACAAAACCGTTAAAAGTTGTTTGATTCGTTCTTATCACAGGATTCATAAGCTGTTTGTTTGTGAGTCCGATGATGCGAATGCATCTGAAAGGCAGGTGATCCAGTTGAGGATTGATGTAAAAGCTTGGCTTGCTATGAAACCTGTTGAACAATATATATTTACAGAGCCGTGCGTCAGAATGACGCTACCCTTAAAAATAAGCATAAAAAAGGCTTACAAGCACTGGCATGCAAGTAAGCGGCTAAGAAATTACATTACAGATACTATAACAAAAATCTAATGAAACAGCAAGAAAGGGGAGGCATTTCATGCTACCAGAAATTATTGTGCATGGGAATTTACGCGTTTTAACTAGTGCACAACTGGCTGAATCGTTTAAGACAGATAGCAAGACTATCAATCGCAACTTTCAACGAAATCAAGAACAATTTGAACTAGGTGTACATTACTTTGCTCTAACAGGTGAAGATTTAAAAGCATTTAAAGGCGAACGTCAAAATGACGCTACCCTTAAATATGTTTCGGTTCTTTATCTTTGGACTGAAAAAGGGGCATTTTTACATGCTCAATTTTCTAAGAGTAAGCAGGCTAAAGAAGCATATCGGGCACTAATTAATAGTTATTACACAATGTTAGAGGACAAGCCACAGATTGAGCAAAAACACACTTTGGCAATTAGCCTAGAAGATTACCAACAACTTGAAAGTAGGGTGACAACTTTGGAACAAAGATTACAAGAGGTTACATTGCATTCTGGGGAACAATTACGTTTGCGAAAAGAAGTGAACCTACGAGTTTACGAATTGGCAGGTGATGAAAAGGATGGTAGAAGAGCTCTATTTCGAGCGATATGGTCTGCCATCAAAGAACGTTATCAAGTGGGCTCTTATCGTGACGTGAAGCAACATGAGCTTCAAGATGCATTACGCTTTGTCTCTAACTGGGGAGGTGAAGCATCATGAATCTATTAATTAATGAACCACCTTTGCAAGTGTTACCGACGCTTGCTGCGGAAATCGGATTAAATAACGCAATCGTTTTACAACAAGTACATTATTGGTTACGTGTTTCAACTAACAATCGTGATGGTCATAAATGGGTGTACAAAACTATAGATGAGTGGCATGAGGAGTTCCCATTTTGGTCAAAACGCACACTAGAACGTGTAATTCAGAGCCTTGAAGATTTAGAAATTCTTGTAGCTGGCAATTATAACAAACTCAAAATGGATCGCACAAAATGGTATCGAATTAAGTACGAAACCCTTTGCAAACTGCATGAAAATGCAAGCCGACAAAATGACGGAATGCAACCCGACAAAATGACGGAATCGAAATCGCCAAATTGTCAGGAAGGAAACCGACAAAATGACGTGAACGTTCCCGACAAAATGGCGGTACCAATAACCAGAGAATACACAGAGACTACTACAGAGACTACACAGAGAAAAGGAAACAGTCGCAAACGAGTTTACGACGAATCTTCTGTGCATTACCAATTAGCTAATAGACTCTATCAAAAAATATTGATTGATGACCCAAGTTTTAAACAACCAAACATGAATACTTGGGCTGATAGTATTCGCTTGATGATGGAACAGGATAACAGAACTGTTGAACAGATCGAATATCTAATTGATTGGTCACAAGAGAATCAGTTCTGGAAATCGAATATTCTCTCAACAAAAAAATTACGTGAAAAAGCGACAACGCTTATCCGCCAAATCAAAGCTGATAAAGCAAAAGAGAATAATGTTAATTCACCATCTAATTTTCGTCGACAAGGGCGTACTGAGGTTGTTCCTGAATGGTTCAATAATCGTAATGAGGAGAAGGAGAACGCAAAGGAGACAACTGTAGAAATCGGTCAAGAAATTGATTTTGAAGCCGAACGTCAAAAAATATTAAAAAAGCTAGGGAGTGCTAAAGAGAATGCGAAGTGAACTAGTTTTTATTCTTCACTTAATGACATGGTATTCAGAGCAATACCTTGATAAATTGTCAGACGAAGAACTGAATCGTACTTATGATGCCCAAATGGAAAAGAGCATGAACGAGAGATTGGTGTAAGCAGTGAGTAATCATTTTTATGGACGTAAAGTGGTCAATGCAGTTACACAACACGATTTACAAAAGAAAGTTGCAGATAACGAAAAAAGACAATGGCGTATTGTTGGTAAATTCACAAGACATCACTACAGCGGTCACTGGTGTTGTGTGATGGAGAGACAATCAAAGGAGGGAATGAAATGAATCAAAGAATTGAGCTTTTAAATCAGCAGAATGCATTACACAATCAGCACTGTGTTACCTGTCCAAATCGATATGATCGTAATGCTAAAAGCTGTAAGTCTTGCGACATCTTCATAAAATTCAAACAAATCGGTAAAAATCTGTTAAACCTTCATGATGTTAAAGAGTCTAGTAAAAAAACTAAAAATGATATTTTAGCAGAATCGATGACTGCACATGGCATGGTTTTAACAATAGATCGGTACTTGGATTTGCAGGAGATGGGTTTGAAAAACTATCAAATAGCAGAGTATTACGGCATTACAACCCGAGAGCTAAATGAGTGGAAGGTATGGCAGGGGCTGACTGGTAAACGTGGTCCAGTGTCTAAAAATGATTTAGCATGCAGCAGTTAAGTATCTTCGATTGTCCAGCAGATCAAAAACATGATTTTCAGATTCATGACAGGGTAAAGCTTTTGCTAGTGGATGAGTCAATCAATTGGGAAATCCATAATTATCGAAAATATTACTTTGAGCAGTTGATTGGGGAACTTGGGACAGTGCTTGAGGTTAAGAAAAATACAGTGGCAGTGGAATTTGCTGATGAAGTCATTTTATGTGATGTACATGAATTGGAATGGATAGCGTAGGGTACGGTGGCAACCGTATCCCTACAATTAAGCTCTCTTGCTTAATACAACTAAAGCAATTATACAGGGAGTGGCTTATATGGGCAATATGGGTAATTTAGGCGTGTTAGGTGATGGAGTATACATTGTACAACAAGGGGCAGTTGTAGAGGTTCTGGAGCCTAAAGAGTATGGACAAGATTCTATTCAGTGGCAACATGGAAAGGTGTTTGAAGTGAGCGAAAGTAAGCGCAGACGTGTTGGGGCATTAAAAAAATAGAGAAAAAAACAGGTGACTTTGACTTGAAATTAGTAGCAAATAATAAAAAATTATAGAAAACTATATGTTTGTTTATTTGATAGTAACTCCATTTTGAAAAAATAAAAAATGGAGTTACTCCTTTTTAGAAATATTATGAATAAGTTTAAAATATGATTCTTTGTTTAGGTTGGTTTAATTATCACGTCTACTTTAGTCAAGGTGTAATTGCCTCATATACAAGATACTTTAAAATCATAAATATGAGTTGCTGTCTTTTCTAGAATTCTGAAATGAAGGAAAATTAAATAGAAATGAAGTGATTGATTACAAATTTAGCTTACTGTTTTTGTATTTTAAGGATAGTTTGTTCAATGTTTGGTATAATAATCTTCCGAAGGAAGCATTTAGTTCTTAGTAGATAGAGAAGTGTGTATGTATTGCTTAGGATTCTGCTGTTAATAAGTACTCCTTTTGATTTCTATAATAAAAGTCGCATATAAACCTCCAGGAGAAGTGAGTGAATCGAAAATGTCATCATTGAATCAAAATATACAAACATTAAATAAACTTGTTTACAGTCAACTTAATGAAATAATAAAAATGCTTGATAAAAAATTTAATCTAAGGCTTTACTCTATTGTATTGGATAAAAAAAACAGTTGCAAAGAAATATATAGATTGAAAAAAAATATTACATCATTTAATAATATTGGAGAGCCAGAGATTAGTCAGGACAATCTTAAAGAATTAAATTATATATTTAAGGAATTGCGCTTAGATGCATCTTTTAAAGAAAAAGAATTGAAGACAGAATTCAAAGATTATTTAAATCGTCAAAAATTTCTGAGCTCGATAAATAATTCACAACAAATATTAAATGAATCTCAAGAAAATGAAAAGTTAAGTACTGTTGAAGTAGTTAATAAGACGTCAACCTTTATGCAAGAAGATAATTCAAGAATTTTGTATATGAATAGCTATGAAAAAGAATTTGGGGATGTAATTTATATAATTGAAATCAGAAGTGTAGATATAGAAACTATTGATTTATTCTACAAATATCCTGACTTGAGCTTCTTAAGAATGGTTTTAGATTATTATTTTATTGATTACTTTATTGAGAATCAAAATGATATGTTAAATATGAGTGGAAATAATACAAACAAAAAATATAACGAAGACAGTGTTCACTTTAATAGAAGAATAACGAGACTATATTTTGGAAAAATACAAGAAATATTACTAAAAAAAAGTGAGATTAAAGAAATAATACCTGTATTTGATGTTGAATTGAATAATCAATATTATTTTTATGATATGTTAGAAAAAATTGATGATATTTCAAATCTTACATACGAAGGTAGTAACCCGTTTGGATCCATCTTATTTCTTAATAGAGAAGTGCTATCCAGCGATAATAATCCAATTGTTTATACTATTAAGTTTCAAGACAATTTAATTGCACTAAATGATGCAAAATTAATAAGAAAATTACTTGAATTGACCAATAATGAAAAAGATCTTTATTTAATTTCTGATCATGAAACGATTTATGGTTTAGGAAAAATAAATTGGAGTCAAATAGATGATTATATTTTGCTAAGGGTAGATTTCAAAGGGGTATCTAAATATAATATTAACCTAATAACAACTAAAGAAAATGGATCAAGCAATGGGGATATAGCGGTTAAAAACGGAAGGAAAACATGTCAAATAAATAGGGATTTAGAAATTATTGATAAAAATCTTTTAAAAGTATCTTTTAAAAGCCCTTTAATCGGAGGAGATGGTTTTACTAGTGAAAAATTCAAAAGACTTCTAAAAGATGGAAAATTCCATATGGATGGAGATGTAATTGAATATCTTGAACAAGTAGTATTGAACGCTAAAGAACAAAAACATGGAACAATGGTAGTAATTACTGACTATGAAACTGCTGTTTCTGAACTGAAAACACTGAAAAAGCAGTCAATTCCGATAGAATCTAAACAAAAACAAATTATACCAGAATACATTGAATATCTTACATCTATAGATGGAGCGATATATTTTGATACGAACGGTAAATGTCACGCAATAGGTGTAATCTTAGATGGAATTGCCAAAGAAAATATAGGTGACGCTAGTAGAGGAGCGAGATATAATTCTGCATATCGTTATTTAGAAAAAATTAAAGGATTAAATAAAAAATGCATAATTGTTATCATTTCAGAAGATGGCATGGTAAATCTAATACCTGAGTCAGATGACGAAGAAAAAATATTTGCTTTATTGCAACAGGTGGTTGATTTAATAAATGAAAATAAAGACAAAGAAAAAATAGAAATTGAACTCAATGAAATAGAAGAAATAATAAATAATGATGATAATACTGATTATCAAATATTTTTTAAAGTAGCAGAGGTTTATCGTGGTATGGATAATTACGAAAAGGCCATTAAGTATTACGAAAAGGGAATGTCAGTTGCTGATGGAATCATTATTTTAGTTAAAAATTATAGATACTGGGCTAAATTGCATTTCGATTATGCTAGAGAAACAAAAAATAAGGAACAGCGAATCCATAATTATGAAGAAGCTAAAATTATTTTTGATGAATATCTAGTTAAAGCAAATGAGAATGAGTTAAATTTACATGATTATAACGACTGTGCACTCGTTTATAAATTTCTGGGTGACAATGATACAACAGAAAAGTTAAGAACGACATTTCATCAAAAGGCTCACCTCAATTATTCCAAAGCTATTGAAGTTTCCGATTCTAAAGATATCGGTAATGCATCTCTTTTTTTTAATCGATCGAATGTTCGTAAGGAAATGGGAATGTTTAAAGAATCTCTAGAAGACTTAATTACGGCCGAGTTCATAAAGTCGAGTGAAGTTTATATTAATAGTTTTATGGATTTAATTCAAAGTAACAATGAATGGATAGATTATTGTATTCAAATCATAAATAAGAAAAGAGATAATGATTTAAAAGGTGAAAATTTAATTAAGAAACTCAGAGAATATGGAGATAGCATTAGAGAACAAAGTCCCGAAATTGCTGCATCGTTTGAAAATCTTTAATTAGTTGTTATAAAAGATAAAATAAGTAATTTTCTAAAAGTTTGAAGGAAATTAAAAGTTGATGGATATGGTAGATGAGATAATTAAGCATAATGAGTAATTTGTGTTTTAAACATAGTGTTGGATATTACTAGAATTGATAAACTATATTATGAGTTTAATAGCAGCCTTTACGGAAAATACCGGAGGCACTAACAGACAGGTAATGACCTGTTTTGTTGGTGCCTCTTTTTATTTTATTAATGGGGTAGAGGACATGAGTACGATACAGAGTTAGTACAAAAGGGGTTAAGCAAAGAAGCTAATGCGCAAGCGTCAAAAAGACGCCAACCTAAAGTTATAAATGAGTAAAGGGAGCATTTAGACAGAAAGGGGATTGTTAATGAAAGTTGTTCAACCAATACGTGATCCAGAAAAGGTAAATGCAATGCTTCAATATTTAAAAAGCATGAATGAAAGAGACTATATGCTGTTCTACATTGGGATAAGCGCTGGGCTTCGAATATCAGACATGTTACAGCTCCGCAAAGAGGATGTTACGCTCATATAGACATCGTAGAAAAAAAGACAAATAAACCTAAGCGATTTACGTTACCTCCATATATAAGGAAAGATGTTCAACGATATATTCAAAGTTTGAGCGAAGGTGAGTATCTTTTTAGAAGTCGACAAGGGGACAATCGACCAATTGACAGATCAACAGCCTATAGAATCTTACGAAAAGCAGCAGAGGAATGTGGAATTAGAGAAATGGGGACTCATACATTACGTAAAACATTTGGTTATCATTTCTATTTAAAGTCAAAAGACATAGTGGCATTACAAGCTTTATTCAATCACTCTTCACCTGAAACAACATTGAGATATGTAGGAATCAATCAAGATGTATTGGATAAAGCAATGGACAATTTTAAACCTGATTGGGTGAAGTGATTAAACAATTTCTTTTTTATTTATACAGTACAACATAAAAAAGAGTGCCGTGCACTCATATTGATAAGTAGGTTAAAGCATTGATAATACAGGGTTTGTGATAAAGGGCGAGTGCACCAGTCTATTTATTGAAGTGCGGTAGAGGGGGCAAAAGTAAGAATGACCATAGATGAAGCAAGAGAGCAAATAAAGAGGTTAGAGGACTATATCGAAATGGTTGAAGGGTATGTTCCAGAAACGTTTGAGCAACATGCTATTAAGCTTTATGTCTTGCATGAACATGTAGCAAGAGTTGCTAAAATGTTGAATGAATTAGGTTTTCGTATTGGTAAACGGAAAGTAATTGGAACGGATGTATCGGATATTTTAAGGGACAAGCCAACAGATGAATTACACGAACTAGCGTTGAAGCTATTTAAACAAAACAAGAAAATGGTTAAGGGGCGAGTATAAATGAAGATCATGAAGAACTATGCGGATTTATTACGCATTATAGATATTGTAAAAGCAGAAATTGAAATGCTGGAGGTTGATAAAGAATATTGGATTGGCAAGAATGAGCATTTACCATTTTCCTCAATAGGTGCAGATAAGTATGGTCTTGATGTTGCATCGCAGCGTACCGATCGTTTGAATGGACGTATAGTTTCACTTGAAGAAAAGTTAGAACATTATCAAGCTATTGAAAAAGAGATTCGTGAAAACGTGGAGAAGCTAGAAGGCTTAGAATATAAAATTGCTAAATTACGTTTTATTGATGGTATGACATATCAAGAGATTGCTGATAAGTTAGGATATTCTTACGGCTATATTCGTAAGGTAGTGTCACAAGGTAACAAAGAGGTAACACCAACACTTGTCAAAGCGTGATATATTTACAGATGAAGAAACAGGCAATACCAACTAAATAGACGTTTGCGGAAACGTCAACACTACAAAAGCAACATCTAACAAGGTGTGGCTTTTTATAATGATTGTAGCCAGTATTATTTCTCCGTGGTAATATAATCCTAGAGAATTTTGGGGGAATTATAATGAAGAAAGTCTTGGAAGTTATACTCTGTTTCTTTGTAGGAGTATTTTTATTTGGAATTTTTGCAATCACTTTTCAAGTAATAGGAGGAGATAGTACTAATAAAGCTGCTATAATAGGTGGAGTATTAAGTATGCTGGGGGGCGCAATAGGGGCATTCGGTGCTTATTTTATTGCGAGATGGCAAATGAATGTCTTATTAGAAAGGCAATACGAGAAAGAAAAAAATAAATTAGCTTGGGAAATTAGGGTAAATAAAAAATTAGAGGTAGTACAAATTCTAAATAACAAAATCAATGATTTAGATTTATTTTGGAAGGAATATACAAGTCATAGTGTAGATTTGGGATTATTCTTGGAAAGAATAATTGCTGAGGATCCTGAAATTAAAGAAATAGAATTGTCACGAGATAATTTAAATAAAGGTATGAAATTTATAGAGAAATTAACAGATTTTGTATTTGCATTTAAAATATTTTTCTCTTATAAATCTTTTTACAGTGAAGATTTTCTAAGTTTATTAAATGAAATCGAAGATGATTTAATTGAATCTTATACAATTATTATAGAACTTATACCACATGATCATTTGAAAATAGAATACTCTACCGAAGAATTCTTTAATAACTGGTTTGAGGAAAAGGCTGAACTAGATAAAGAGATTCATGAGTTGAATTCTAAGTTTAATGAACTATTGGAACATCTTATCAGCGAAATATCCGAGATGTTACCAAGTGAGTAATAATGACAAACTTTAAAACTGATTAAGATCGAAACAGTAAATAGATGTGATTTTTGTTTTTCTTCATATTTCTTATAATTACAATCTATCCCATTTATCCTATGATATAGGTAGATGGGAGGTGAATAGTTTGAGTAAGGAAAAGGTTATATCAATGTCGGAAGATAAGGGTACAAATTCTAACTACTGTGATTGCGGAAATAAATTAAGTTACCAATCAGAGTGGTCTAGGTTATCTGATTCGTACGATAGTAATACTCCATCGTATGATTTAATATATCAACGAATATACAAAGAGGATCGCGAGCCGAAATATGTTTGCGATAAATGCGGAACACGCGTATTTGTTGTTCCTGATTACGCTTTAAAATAACTCACGAAGAAAAGTCACACTCACAATGAGTTGTGGCTTTTTATTATGCCTTGAGGGGGTAGATTATTTCGCAAACAAGCATGAGAGGCTACTAAATTGGTAGTCTCTTTATAATTTTTTAGTGACTTTCCTAATACTTTAATTTATCCTTAAAAAAGGATTATTGACTAACATTAGGAAAGTGGGATTAAATTGTTTAAATGGATTGAAAAGAAAGATTTATTTTATTGGCTTCTCTTTGTAATAATGATTTACTTACTGTCGTCAGATATTGGACAGTACGATCGTTTTTTATTAGATAATTGGGCTTTTGCTGGAACGATTGTTTCGATTATTTTAGCTGTTATTGCCATTTTATATACATTTGATCAAAGTTCTACTACAGTAGCTTCAACTAAGAAGCTTGAAGATTCTGCAGATAGAGTTGAGGCAGCAACAAAAGAACTTGAAGGTAACAATATTAGAATAGTTGTAGATGATTTAGAAGATCGACTGAATAAAATTCTCCGAGAAGTGAAACAAGGAATTCAAGATGACATTAATGAAAATATCACAAATCCATTAAGAGACCTTGTAAATTTAGGGAAAGCAACTTCATTTGATAAAAATTTCAATATACTTTCAGATGAAGATTGGAAAAAGTATATATATAATAATATTGTTAAAGAAGATATAAGTACAGAAGGTGTAACAATATTATACGTTTATTATTTATATGTAAATGATAAAATATATTCCCACGAAAAAACAAAAAAGATGTTAGAGAGTATCGGATATGAAAAAAGTCTTATTTTGCTTGGATGTGGAGTTTTGCAAGGCCAAGTTAGATTATTAGCTTCTTTAAATGTGTTGGAATACGCTAAATTCGATGAAGATACACAGGTTGGTAAATTTACTAAATTAAACGAAATGTTGAAAAATGAAATTGAAATGATTGTTAATAAAAAAGAAGAAAAAGTAATACGATTGATGGAAAAATTTGATGATTTATTTAAATGATAAACTATTCAATAGTTTATTATCTTTATATTTCATGTAATGACAATTCATTCCATTTATCTTATGATAATAGTACATAGGAGGTGTATGAAATGCCAAGTATCAGTCGTAAGTATGGTAAAAATTTGTTTAATATTAGTGAAATTATGGAACAATATAAGGATGTAAAGTCCTTAGAAATATTAAATGCTAATGAATTAGATATAATGATTAGTACAACAGAATATGAAATTCAAAGAGCAACATCTAATAAGGGTTTATTTTTATCAACTTTAAGTATTGTATTTGCTTTATTACTTGTATTAGTGACGAATTTCGTGAACATTGGGCCAAAATCTACATATACTGTGACAAATTCTACTGTGCCAACATTTGTATTGATTATTACATATGTAATTTTAATGATAGTTTATTATTTTGTTACAGTGAATAATATTAAAAAAAATTACGATTATTTAAATAAACTTAGGTTTGTAAGAGAAAATAAGTAATTAATTACACAGAGTCACATCTAACAAGGTGTGGCTTTTTATTCTTGCTAATTACTTTTGTTTATCCTCCGAATCATTTACAATATTCATTGTAAAAATAGTTAATTTTAGGATAAAAGGAGTAGATACATATGCAAGTATTTTTAAGTTGGTCAGGTAAAGAAAGTAAGCAGTTGGCTGCAATTTTTAAAGAATGGTTACCAAACGTGCTACAATTTGTAGAACCGTATATGTCAGCCAAAGATATTTCTTTTGGAGAGAGATGGAATAACAATATTACAGGAAATCTCCAAGAATCTTCATATGGATTAATTTTTGTCACACCTTCAAATATTAATGCTCCATGGATCAATTTCGAAGCAGGTGCTTTATCTAAAACGTTAGATTCTAAAGTTGTACCAATTTTGTATAATGCAAACGTTATGATGTTAAATGAAGGACCGTTGAAACAATTTCAATCTGCCACAAACTTGGATAGAGAAAATGTATTTGGTTTATTAAAAAGTATAAATAATGCTAATGAACAAGGGAGTCTAGATGAAAGTAGACTAGTCAAGGCATTTGATATGTGGTGGGGGGATTTGGAGAAATCGATAAATGAGATAGTTGAAGAGACAATATCAGAAGATACTTCAAATGCCGAAGAGCCTAGTGAGAAAGAAATATTAAGTGTTATTTATTCGAAATTAACTGAGCAAGAAAAACTACTCAAAATGAACCGAAACCTTACAAGTCATGATTTTAGTCAAGAAATGGATATAAATGTCCTTCTAGACTTAGAAAATGGGTTAGTGGCTCTTGAAATGTGTGTAAACGAAATAAACGAAGGTGCTTATGACGATGGAGTTAAATTATTTGTAAAGAATGGATCCAAAAATTTAAGTAAAGCTATATCTTATCTTAAAAGAAGATTTAGATTTAATGAATTAAAAGATATACCAAAACCAAATCGATGAAAATTATTTCTAAATGAAATCTACAGGAGTAAATATATATCCTTACAAAGAGATTAAGTCACATCCTAAGATGTGGCTTTTTATTATGCCTAAAGGAAGGAGGAAGGGAATAGTGACTAAATTATTGTTGCTTCTTCTATATTTGATTAAGCAGGGTTCTAATAGGTATTAGAACAAGTAATTACAAAAACACTCAAAGGAGAAGGATAAATGACTAACACACCAAACAACCGACCATTAACAACAGAGGAAACTTACCGAGTGGTAAACGAAATGATGCGTAAAGTATTTAAAGACCCATATGATTTTGAAGATTATATGTATCAAACTATAGGAAATATTCATTTTGATAAAATGAAACCATGGGATGATTTCACAAGCGTTGAAGATGTTTATGAACGAGTAAACAAGAAGATTGAACAAATAACTTTCTTAGAGATGGATGCTATTCTTGCAATAGTGAATAGTGATTTATGGCAAACTCTATTACAAGAGAAGCAAGCAAAGCAGATTCCTAATTGGGATATTTCCACGCCAATTTAGGAAGTGGTAGGATGATGCTTGTGCAAATGGATTAGTGTAACACCTAACATCCAAAGCTGGTAACGTAATGTTATCGGCTTTTTATTATGCCTTGAGGGGGTAGCTTATTTCGCAAACAAGCATGAGAGGCTACATTCGTAAGAGAGTAGTCTTTATTACGTTCCCATGATACTATTAATTTAGTAAATTATGGGGGTTTGAAAGTGGAAAAAGGCGAGAAAAATTTATTGATTTTTTTAAGTGCATTAGCTGGAGCAACATTCTTCGCAGTTATAATTTTAACAATACTTGCATACCAAATTGGTGTTGAAAAACTTGAAGCAGATAATAAAAGCGTTATTATAGGTGGATTGTTTAGTCTTGGTGGAGGTGCAATAGGTGCTTTATCAGCATACTTGATAGCTCGGATGCAATTAACAAAACAATTAGAGTTACAAGATGAAAAAGATAGAAAAAGAATTTTGTTAGAAATAAAAATGAAGAAAGCAGAAGAGGTTCTTGAAATCTTATATCAAACTAGATCAATATATTTTGAGTTACAAGGTTCATGGGCAGGCTATTTATTAGATCAAAATAATTACATGAAAAACTGTGTAAGAAATAAAGAGGAAGTAAACTATGATGATTTTTTAAATAAAGGATTGATAGGGCAACTAGAATTACATAGAGATAGATTTATAAATAAGTATGGTGAGTGTTATATTTATAAGAGCTATTTTAAAGATCTAATCACAAACATAGAAGAATGTCACACCGAATATTTTAAGGATTTAACACTAAATATTAATGGCGTTCTAATGCATTTTTCGGGTACAAATTATAGATATACAAATTATATAGACATGTATAGAGATATAAAGTACTTGATTAAAGAAGTAGATGATAGGTTTGACTTGGTTTATACAAAAATATTGGAACATATTAAATCTTTCGAGGAAGAACTACAAGAACAATATAATAATTTCGAAAACAGTAATAATAATTAGTTATACATATGTCACATCTACAAGGTGTGGCTTCTATTTTTAATAATTGCAGTAAGCATTGGAGATTTATAATGAAAAGAAGAGTTATGAAATTTAAAAACATACGTATTCAGAAATTGGCTGAATTTTATATACTGCTAGGACTATCTATTGTCTTTTCCTTAATATTAACAAAATTATGTATTGAAAATAATAGATTATTCTCTGATATTTTTAATTACCTTAGTGCAGGTGAAATGACGATATTTATAATTGCTTTAGTAGTACTAATACAAGGCCTTTATATCTTCAGTAATCCTGAAACTATCACTCATAGTGAACTAAAAAAGTTACGTGTCATGATAAATTATTTAATTATTCTCACCTTTATATGGAATTTTCATGCCTTTAATAATAAAGGAGGAGAATTTAAAGAAATATATACCTATTATTATGTATGTTTGTTCACTATATTTTGGCTATCGATTTTATATGAATTTACCAAATTAATTAAAGCTATTAAAAGTATTTTAAAAAATAATGTTACTGATAGTAAGGATAGACTTTCTATAGTAATTACTTTAATTGCAACCTTAATTTCTGCAATCGCATTATTTAAATAATATACATATAAGTCATTCCTATTCAGGTATGGCTTTTTATTATGCCTTGAAGACTGTATATCCTATCGACCATCAAATAATCGTAGGCGTTAATCGTGGGGTTATGAATAAGGTGTGCAGTCTTGAAGATATAAAGTCGAAAGCTAAACAGACTATAAAAGCTAATGAGCAAATCATTATAAATTGTGGAGGGCTGAATAATGATTAAAGAAGCACGTAAACAAGAGCTGATAAAGCATATCCTTGATGGTAAGCTTATGAAGTTCTATAAATCAAACGAGTGGATGCAGTTACGACAAGAAGCTTTGAAGCGTGACAACTTTGAATGTCAATTATGTAAAGCAGTTGGTCGCTATCACAAAGCTGAGAATGTTCATCATATAAAAGAAGTAAAGACTCATCCATATCTGTCATTGACTCTAAACAACTTACAATGCTTATGCATTAAATGCCATAACGAAGTACATGATCGTTTGGAAATAACGCGTAAAAATAAATATGCAAATGACGAGAGGTGGTAGGGATGCAAGTTACTGATGGCACATGGACATATGATACAGATGTTATCAATGCTGCAATTACAAATGAGTATCGTGATTGGTATGAGCGAGACATGCTGAATGCTTTTACTCGTTACGCTTACTATCGATACAAACAGATAAGAGATTGTGTCAATACTCGTAAGTGCAAACACATGACGATTGATAAGGTGCGAGAACAATTGAAAATCAATAACAAATTTGATTTCACATGTAATTTGTTATCGATTTCTGCCGAAGAAATTTGGTACATCGTTGACTTCGCTGATCAGCATTTGAAATACGTAAAATAAATACCCCCCGGTCAAAAAATTTCGGCTTTTTTAAGGGATTCGTTCAACGGGTAGGGTTCTGTACTCGCAAATTTTTTTTGGATTTTTCTCGCGTAAGGGGGGGTATGGTGAATAAAAGAAAATTAAATGCGATAAAAAAAGAGTTGATGGCGCTCATCGATAAAAATAGAAATATCGAAGTTGAGAAGGTAGAACGTTATATTAATCTTATAGAGATATATTATATGTTAGATGCAGCGATAGAAGAATTTGGTGTGATGATTACAACAGAAAATGGCTCGTAAAAATTTACCAAACCTAATCCGGCCATCGCAGAGAAAAATAAAATTAATGCTTCGTTAATCGCTCTTGGTAAAGATTTAGGTTTGGATAAACCATTACCGTCACAGACTACAACTAATGGTGGTAGTGATAGTAGAAGTGATTTGACTTAACATGTTGCGACAAAAATATGTAGATGAATATATTTCCCTTTATCGAAAGGGTAAAATCAAGCTTAATAAAGAGCGAGAACTTTTAATTAAATATTTAGAGCGTGATATTTTGTCACGTGATGATTTGTATTTCAATGACGAAATGATTGAGGACTGCATAAATTTTGGGGAGAAGTGGTACTTTCCTCTGAATGCTTATCAGAAGTTCTTAATTGCTTTCGTTTTTTTATTTTTCAAAAAGAATGACCGCGTGTTTTACAGAAAACATTTGTGGATGCTTGGTCGTGGCGGCGGTAAGAATGGATTAATCACGGTTATTTGCAATTTCTTGATTAGCGATTTACATGGTATTAGAGAATATAATATTTCGGTCGTGGCTAATTCTGAAGAACAGGCACAAACATCTGTGGAAGAAGCAGAAAAAACAATCAAACGGAATAGTACGCTACAGAAGTATTTCAAAGCAACAGCTACTAGAATAATTTCCAAATTAACAGATAGTGTTTTTAGATTTAGGACATCTAATGGTAATACAAAAGACGGTTTGCGTGATGGTGCAGTCGTATTTGATGAAATACATTATTTTGAAACAAATAAAGATGTTCGTGTACACATTTCTGGTCTTGGAAAAAAAGCGAATCCACGAGAATTTTATATCGGTACAGATGGTTATATTCGAGATGGTTTTTTAGATAAGCTCAAAGAAAGAGCTATGAATGTATTAAATGGGGAAGCCCGATCTAATGCTTTATTTCCGTTTATCTGTAAGTTAGATGATGAAAAAGAAGTAGATAATCCAGAGCTTTGGGAAAAGGCTAATCCGATGTTGTCTAAACCGCTGAGTGAATATGCACAAGGTCTTCTAGACACAATTTATGAAGAATATGACGACTTAGAAGAAGATCCGTCAAACCGTGAAGAATTTATGACCAAACGCATGAATTGTCCAATAACGGATTTACAAAAATCGGTGGCTTCTTGGGATGAAATCATGGCGGCAACTGAAAATGAAATGCCTGAATTAAAGGGGCATGAATGTATAGGTTGTTTAGATTACGCTAGTATTAGAGATTTTGCAGCATGCGGATTATTATTCCGACCAGAAGGTAATTACGCATTTAAAACTCATTCATTTGTCCGTAAAGAGTTTGCGGATATTTTTTATGCTTATTCAAAGAAGCGGAATGAAAAGGATAACAAAAAAATATTAGCTCCCATTCGCGAATGGGAAGAAAAAGGGCTGCTTACTGTAGTTGACGAGCCGACAATTGGTATTAAACATATCGTGAATTATTTTGTGGAAGCGCGTAAAATCTATAAAATTAAAAAGATTATCATTGATAATTTTAGAGCTGATTTAGTACGAACGGCATTAGAAGATGCTGGATTTGAAGTAGAAGTTATACGTAATCCGAAGGCAGCAGATGCATTACTTGCACCTCGAATAGAAACGGCATTTGCAAATAAGCAAATTATTTTGGGAGATAACCCACTGATGCGCTGGTATACGAATAATGTGCTAGTCATCATCAAAAAGGACGGTAATAAAGAGTATTCAAAGAAAGAGCCAATTCGAAGGAAGACAGACGGATTTGACTGTTTTGTTACAGGTATGTGGAGAGCTGATGAACTACTCGCCACTAAAATTATTACGAAAGAAAATGTTAAACGGGCTATTAAAACTTATAGCTACTAGGAGGTGAAATTAGAAATGTGGCAATGGATTAAACGATTTTTTAAAAAAGGTAAATTAGAGAGTTTGAAAGATTGCTATTATGAGTTATCAGCTGAGTATTATTACAAAAAATTAGCTGTAGAAATATGTGTGAATCTTATCGCAAACGCTTTGTCGCGATGTGAAATAAAAACCTATAAAGAAGGGGAATTGAACAGAGGAAACATGTATTATGCTTTAAATGTGCAGCCTAATCAAAATCAAAATGCAACTGCATTTTTCCATAAAGCTATTCGAAAACTCATTTATGAAGGTGAAAGCTTAATCATCATGGAAAATGACAATTTTTATATAGCTGATAGCTTTAATGTTAAAGAATACGCCTTCTGTGAAAACGTATATTCAGGTATCCAAATAGGTGATTTGACACTTGATAGAAAGTATTCAGAATCCGAAGTTATTCGTTTAAAACTTACAGATACAAAAATATTGTCAGTGATCAATGAATTATACGAATCACATGGGAAAATGATTGAGGCGGCTAAAAGTTATTACAAGCTAAAAAATAATAAGCGAGTATTAATTAAAGGTGATTTTTTAAGACCGCAGGATGACGAAGCGCAAGAGGCGATTGATGACATGTTTGAAAATCAATTGAAGAATTGGTTTGATCCAGACAAGAAAAGTGTGGCTTTCCAACTACAAGAGGGTTTTGAAATTGAAGATATGTCAGATTCAAAAACAGGTTTAACAATAGATAGTCGAGATATAAGTAACCTAGTGGATGATATTTTTAATTATGTAGCGATGGCATTTCATGTGCCGCGCGGACTACTTAAAGGCGATTTGGCTGACATCGATAAACAGACTGATAACTTTATTATGTTTGCACTGAATCCACCTGCTGAAATGATGGAAGATGAATTCAATCGCAAGTCCTATTCAAAAGATGAATATTTGAACCGAACATATTTGAAAATAGATACGTCAAAAATCAAAATTACAGACATTGTACAATTGGCTACAGCCTTTGACAAAATGTTTGCGATTGGGGTTTATACAATTAATGATATTTTAAGTGAGCTTGGCCACGAAACAATTGATGATGAAATTGCAGATAAGCGACATGTTACGAAGAATTATCAAGATGCAGAGACTGCACTAAAAGGAGGTGAAACTTAAAATGAAAAATCGTTTTAAGCAATTTAAAAATCAACAATATGCTGAACAAATCCCGGAAATTAAAAAACAACTTTCAGCGAAAAATATTAACGCATCCACAACTGAAATTGTCATCTATGGCGACATCGGTGAAAGCTGGTGGTACGACTCTATATCAGCAAGTGACATTGACGCCTTATTAAAAGATGTAACGACTGAAAACATTACGGTCCGTATTAACAGTCCTGGTGGCGATGCTTTTGACGGTATCACTATTTACAATCGCTTAAAGGACCACGATGCCAAAGTAAAAATCATTGTAGATGGTTGGGCATGTTCTGCAGCATCTATTATAGCGATGGCAGCGGATGAACTTGTAATGAATACAGGCTCAATGTTGATGATTCACGAAGCATCTACAGGTATTTGGGGAACTAAAAAAGATTTAGAAAAAGAAGCTGAGTTATTATCTAAGCTCGATAAATCTTTGGTAGACATATATATGACGAAGGCAATAGTAGAGCGTGAAGAAATCGAGCAGATGGTCAATAATGAGACATGGTTTACTGCTGATGAAGCTTTTGCAATTGGCTTCGCCTCAACTTCAATTGTGAAAGACTTAGCCGATGACGACAAAACCAAAACAGATGCAGAAGCATTTAAAAATAGCGTTCTTGCTCGATTTAAACAAGAGCCAGCGCCAAAACAAAATATTTTAACAAATTTCCAACGCAACTCAGATGAGTAGGCGTTTTTATTTTACTCAAAAATAGGAGGTCATTTATATGACAGGTATTAAAAATTTAGATAATGAACCAAAAGTTATCGAAAATAAAGAAGCTCAAGTGGCTGCTCTAAAAGCAGCATTTGAAAGTGCTGATCCGAACGAAGTTGCAGCTCGAATTGTTGAAAATTATGAAAGTAATATGCTACATTTCCAAGATTTAATGAACACGACAATTCGCGAGGCCAATCGTGCAAACGAGCAACAATGGGACAATGCTGTATTAGCATCACGAGGCATACGTACATTGACGACAGAGGAAAAGAAATTTTATAACGCTGCAATTGATGTGCAATCATTTGACGGTGTAGCTACATTTGTACCACCAACTGTATATGAACGCGTATTCGAAGATTTAGCAATGGACCATCCATTATTGTCTCGCGTTAATTTTCAGCGCGTCGGTGCAACTACGCAATGGGTAGTGCGTAAAGAAGGGGCCACAACAGCCTTCTGGGGAGATGTGTGCGATGAAATCAAAGAAATGGTTGACCACGGATTTGAAACAATTGAGCAAGGTATGTATAAACTTTCTGGCTTTTTAGTTGTCTGCAAAGCAATGTTCGAACTTGGACCTGAATGGTTAGATCGTTATGTACGTGCATTTTTAACAGAAGTTATTTCAACAGAGTTAGAAAATGTCATTGTTAAAGGGACCGGTAAAAAACAACCAATCGGTATGATTAAAAATTTAGCAGGTGCTATTGTGGATGGCGCATATCCAGATAAGGCTAAAGTAACTTTGAATGTTTTCACACCGCAAGAAATCGGTGAAAAAATCTTGGCACCAACAACAAAAGGCGGTACTCGTAGTTATACGGGCGTATCATTAATCATTAACCCGTTCGATTATGCGACAAAATTATTTGCGTATGGGGCAAAGCAACGCGATGACGGTTCCTGGACACATAATAATTTTGCTATTCCTGGTTTGGAAATCATTCAATCGCCAGCTGTCCCATTGAATACAATGATATCCGGTAAACCGAAAGATTATTTCATGGGGGTAGCTGGTGAAACAAAATTAGAATCTACTGACGTATTACGCTTAATTGAAGATCAACGTTTATATTTAACTCGTCAATTAACAAATGGTCGTCCACTTGATAATGATTCGTTCATCGTATTTGATATTACAAATATGGCTATCAACAACACAGCCACTACAAATACACCAGACACACCTTAATTAAATTGGGAGGGAAATGAACATGATTACAGCAAAAGTAGTAAATCTATTTAAAGCGCTTGAACACAATGGCCATATATATAAAGCTGGTGACACATATCCAGCTGATGGCTTTACGGCAGCTGAGGAACGTGTGTACTTTTTAACGGGTGTGCATCCTAAGTACAAAAAAATCTATCTAGCAGAAGTTACGGTTAACGAGCAGGAAGAACCGAGAGAACAAGTGTCAGAGTTTCCAAAGCACACAGGAAAAGGCTATTATGAGCTTTCTAACGGCACTAAAGTAAAAGGTAAAGAGGAAGCTATTGAAGCTGAAAATGCATTAAAAAGCGGTGTATAACCATGCCTGAATTACTTAAAGAATTAAAAGGTCGTTTACGAATTACTTGGGATGATGAAGATGCTGAATTAGAACGTATCATTAATAGAGCAAAGTCTTACTTAGAAAAATTAACGAGTAAGGCTTTTTCTTTTGAATTGGATCAATGGGAAACAGAGCTACTCCTCGAGCGTTGTCGTTATGTTTACAATAATGCAGCGGATGAATTTGAGAAGAATTTTGCAGATGAACTCAAGCGTCTAATACTACATGTCGCCTTAGAGAAGAGGGCTGTTGATGGTGAACAAGAAGATCCGTGATGTTTTAAACGATGGTTATATTCAATATGGCACAAAGGAAACTGGGCGGTCCGCGAAGAGAAAACGAATCGGTGAAAAATTTGTTCCAATGGGTCGGCTTGCTTATCAAGAAATGTCGTGTCGTGATGAAGATTATGAAATGGCAAAAGTATTAAGTGCTGTTTTAAGCTTGAAAATTCGCACGCTCTGTCCTCCTCAATTACGCAAATTTGATAAAAGTAAATTGAAAGTCATTGTAGAAGGCATAGAGTACGATGTCATAAAGGTAGATAGTGACCGTGAAAAGATGTATCTCTATTTTTATTTGCAGGAGGTGGGAGCACATGAGCAAATCGAAAATCAAGATGCAGGAACAGATTGACGCTTTACTTACAGCGTTAAACACCTTTGATATTCCTGTTTTTGAGGATGATCTAGCAGAGGATGAAGAAACTCAGTTTAAGAAAAAGAACTATCATTTCTTTGTTTATGAAACAGGTGACATGAATAAAAATGATGATAATAAGTCTATCAGTCAAGATGTAGTTATCTATTACTATTCAGAAAACCGTGACGACATTGACGAACGTACGATTGATATTATTACAGAACTTTCTAACTTACCTCGCATGTCTTTGAAACGTACTCAAAAACAAAGATTAAAAAGAAAAGATACGGATAACTATGTTGATAGAGTTGTATTTTTGTATCAACGTAAAATTGTGACTGGGTGTGTTGAATTATGAGGTCACTAGTTGAATTTAACGATTTAACATCTTTGGAAGAAAAAATTAAGGCGTTACCCGGTCGAGCTGAGAAAGCCATTAACCAGGTACTACACACGGATGCTATTGCGATTGCTACAAAAGAAATGTCCAATCTTTTACCCGTTTCAAATGTTGCTAATAAGAGACACGCGAAAGAAAGTAATTGGTCAACAAGTGAGGACCATAATTTGGGGTTTGTTGTGAAAACAAAGGGAGGAGCTGCCAATAAAAAAGGTAGTTTTGGTTACTTGGTTTTCCCTGATGAAGGTCGAGGACCATCGAATCCCTGGGCACAGCATTTTAGTGATCGTTCATTACAGAAATCAACGCCTAAAATTTTAGAGAAATTACATGGCGCATTAGAAGAATTAATAGAGGAGGGCTTATAATGACAAAACAAGTAATTGAGCAATTTGATGCGTGGAATATCAAAAACGCATCGATTCAATTTATGAAAGGAAACCAACAAGAACCAGGTACAAAATTTGGTTGTGTGGGTACGATTGCATCTGAACCTGAGACAACCGTATTATCGAAAAAATGTGGTCGTGCAACAATTGCGGAGAAAACCGTTACATTAAAGCTAAATGTAACAGTTAGTGCCCATGTACCTGTACAAGTATTACGTGACTATTTCGGTTTATCTAATGAGGATTTAAAGCCTGGTATCTATAGTTATGGCTCTAATTCATTAGGTAAAGACTTTGTATTTACAGCTGATGTGGTAGATGAATTTGAGGACCTTACAAAATTAATCGCATTCCCTAAAGCATCTAATGCGGGTGGTTTTACCATCAACATTGATACGTCCCAAGAAGAGTTAGCGATGCTTGAACTAGCATTTAGTGCAGTTGCTGATGCACATGGCCAATTCTACTATGAGGCGATTACAGCTGAGTTAGAAGAACCAGAAATTACAGAAACTTGGCATACAAACTTCACACGAAAATTAGTTGAAAAAACTGAACCAGATACACCTTAATGAGCACCGCCTATTGTAGGTTTGTAAAAAAGAATGTGAAGAAATTTACTTAAACTAACGAAGCAGAATAGTTGAAGAAGGATTTATTTATTCTTAGGAGAACTTATATATTTATTGGGAAAATTAGTAAAGGTGGTTTTCGATTTAATACTTTATGAGTTTCTCGTTACTGTTAGCATCTTGTAATAATGATAACAGTGGTACCGTCTTTAAAGGAGAAGGAGATAAATGGAGTGGGGAATTTTTGAACTATGTTGAGTATTTACTCAGGAGGTGTTATATTGGATGATTTTATAAAAAAATATGGTCCATGGGCAGTTATAACTGGTGCTACATCAGGAACGGGATATCAATTTGCTCACTTATTAGCAGAAAAGGGGGTTCATTTAGTATTAGTTGCACGTGACGAGAGGACTCTTTTACAAACCAAAGAAATGATCAGGAATCAATATCATGTTCAAGTCAAAACAATTGCGACGGATTTATCAACTTCAGATTCTATTTCTGAAATTAAAAAAGTGACTCGACCATTAGAGGTAGGGTTATTGATCAACAATGCCGGTTATAGCATTACTGGGGAATTTCATTGTGAAGATTGGGAGAATCAAAGTAAACTGCTTGAAACCATATTAAAAACCCCTATGGCACTTACACATTTTTTTGTTAATGAGATGGTTAAACGTGGTCGGGGTGGAGTCATTTTAGTTTCTTCTGCAGTTGCTTATACCTCTGTGCCATTATGGAGTGTTTACTCAGCAGGTAAAGCAGCACTGTTAAACTTTGGGGAAACTATATCGCAAGAGTTAAAAAAGTACAATGTTGATGTTTTAACCGTATGTCCCGGAGCAATGAATACTAAATTTCAAGAACGTTCAGGAATTAATACACCCGGCCTTATGGAACCCGAAAAAGTCGCTATTTTGACTCTTAGTTCTCTTGGAGTTAAGACTTCCTTATTACCAGGAATGACGAATAGTATTATTTTTCAAGGGTTAGTACGATTTTTACCAAAGTTTATAAGGTTACCACTAATTGAAAGTCTTATGAAGAAATTCCAAAGGCAAAGTAAGTAGTTTACGGTTACAAATAGATTCGTAAATTCCCATAGATTTTTTATCAGTTAAATGAATAATATGCAAGTGATTTATTGCTTTTATTATTTGCAAAAAAAAGCGTTAGATTACTTCAACTCCCATGAAAGAACTTAATCATCTTTCATTTTCTGTGGTGAAGAGCAGATTTTTGCGCTTCATGGATGGCTAACGGGGTGCTTTAGTTGAAAAAGAGCTGCTAAAAACCCTCAAACTTTTTTATAAAAAACTTAATACTAAATTGCCAAAAAAGAAAGCATGTTGAACAATCTTTATTCAATATGCTTTCTTTTCATTTACTAGAATTACTTTTAATCAAGCTTTAATCCAAACCAAAGCCTCCGAATTGGAGGTGTTTTATTTTTGAATAGATGGAGGAGAATCACATGGAAATTCAAAAGGTAGAGTTAAAAGAGGTAGAAGTTGTAGAGGTTGATGGTGAATTTGAAAAGCGATTTGTTAACAAGAAAATACACCCAGCCTTTTTAACAAACGCTGCCGTGAAAAAAGGTTATGATACAGGCTTGTTAGAATCGAGTCTGTTTGAAGATTTACTGAAAATAAAGGGACTTGAAACGCTTATTACTCAATCTGATGAAGAAGCTTCTCTTGAATTATTAAATGCTTTTGATGAGCAAAAATTAATTGCTGTTATTTATTTAGCTGCAATTGGCGCCAATAAAAATCTTGGATTATCCTTTGATGAATTTTTAGAAATGTACCATTATTCATTAACAGATACAATCCAACTTTATGCTAATTTGATTGTTGGATTAATGAGTGAATCGAATGAATTTGCTAAAGCTTTACACAAACAAACGAAAAAATCCAAAAAAAAACAACACCACCAAAGCTAGTCATCAAGCATGTGGAGGACCTTTACACACTCTACGTATTAATAGCAGGCATCGACCCCGAAACCTTTTGGCATGCTCCAATCGCAACAGTAGAGCGTATTTATGCAAATAAACTGGCATTTGATGGATGGAGTAATAGCCTGATAGGAGAGTGAGTATATGGCTAACAATAACAACGAAGTCAAAATAACCTTCAAGGCATTTAACCAAGAATTTAATAAATCAATGACGGAAATGAACAAAGAAACCACATCATTACGTCAACAGATGAAGCTCCAACAAGAACAGATGAAACACAATGCTTCTGAGACTGAAAAGTTAGAGGCGAAAATGAGTGGTTTACAACAAATTTATGAAGTGGCAAAGCGTAAAACAGAAGAAACCACAGCAACTTTAGCACGTGCAAAAAATCTATGGGGTGAAAATTCAGAGGAAGCCAAAAAACTAGAGGAACAGCTTAAGCGTAATCAAATTGCTGAACAACAAGCAGCCAATGCCATAACAGGAACAGAACAAGCATTACAACGTGCTAAGCAAGCTCAGGCTGATCAAACGGAGTCTTTACGACAATTACAAAATTTATTTTCAGTCACTGGCCAATCGGTTGGTGATTTTTCTGATTTATTGGGGCGAGATTTAACAAGAGCTATCCAAAATAGTTCTGCCAGTGCAAAACAATTAGATACTGCATTCGATAAAATCGCACGCTCATCATTAAATGCAGGTCGTGATATAACAGAGTTGCGAGCATCCATTCGATCGTTAGACAGCGGTTCTTCTGTTGAACAAGTTCGACAAGATTTAGCTCGATTGGGACAAGAAGCAAATGAAGCCGAACAAGAAGTGAATGGTCTTGCGGATAGTTTAAAGTCTATGGCAGGTGCAGCGACTGCGGCTATTGGCGTAGGCACAGCAGTATCAGCAGCATTAGAAAGCGCTAGTTTGGATACATCTATTAAGATTTCTTTTGATGTACCTGAATCATCAAGGGAAACCGTTAGACAGGCTGTGCGAGATGTAGAAGCGTACGGTGTTGATGGAGAAGCCTCACTCGAAGGAGTTCGTAGGCAATGGGCTTTAAATAAAGATGCTACAGATGAGGCTAATCAAGAAGTTGTAAATGGTGCAGCTGTCATTACCCGAGCATATAGTGGGATCGATTTTACTGAACTGATTCAAGAAACGAACGAAGTTGGCAAAGCGCTTGGTATATCCAATATCGAGGCAACCAACTTAATTAGTCGTTTATTGAAAATCGGTTTCCCTCCTGAACAGCTTGATATTATCAGCGAATATGGCGGACAGCTGAAACGAGCGGGCTACAATGCTAAGGAGATTGAAACCATCTTAGCGAGAGCTGCTCAAGAAAAAAGCTGGAATATCGATAACTTGCTAGATGGCTTGAAAGAAGGACGTATTCGCGCTGTTGAAATGGGCAACGGATTGAAAGAATCCATGAAAGACGCCATTCGTGATGTTGTTGGGGATACACAAAAAATGTCAGATGAGCAACTTTCCGCGATGGAAGCCAACTTTTCTAAACAAGAAGATGCCCTAGCAAAATCGCTAAGTAATCGAGAGAAGTCCATCTCCAAGGGTCATGCTCAACAACAAAAATCTTTAGATAAACTGCTTCAAAAAGAGTATGATGCTGTATCGAAGAGTTATGACCAACAACAGAAAGCACTTGAAAAGAAATTAAGTGCTAATTATGATGCCACGGTTAAAAGCTATGAACAGCAACAAAAAGCATTGGAAAAGAGATTAACTGCTGAAACTGAGACATTAACTAAAAATCAGCAAGAACAGTTACGTCAGTTAGAAAAGGCGCAACAAGAAGAGCTGAAAATTTTTGAGAAAAACTCTCAAGCAAAAATAAAGCTCATAGACAAAGAATACAAAGAGCGAATGAAGCTCATTGATGAAGAAAAATATAATCAGTTAAAAGCCTTAGACAATAAAATAGATGCATTAAATGCTAAAACCGAAGCTGAAGATAAAGCCATTAAGAAACAAGAGAACGCACAGAAACGTGCTGAACTAAACTTACGTGTAAATAATGCGAAAACGAACGCTGATCGCCAGAATGCAATGCGAGAATTACGCAATTTTGAAGAACAGTTACGTCTTGAAAAAATCAGAGAAGATCGCAAAGAACAAATTGAAGTTTTAAAAGGTCAAAAGGATTCAGTAAAAGAAGCATCGGATTCTAAAAAAGAAGCGCTTAAAACAGAGACTGAGACTCGAAAAGAGCAACTTTCGGAGCAAATTGCAAACGAAAAAGAATCGTTAAAAAGTGGATTTGATGAGCGGAAAAATGCATTAAAAGAAATGCAAGCAGCCGAAAAAGCAGCCTTGCAAGAACGGCATAACGCTCAAAAAGAAGCTTTTCAACAACGCAAACAAGAGGAATTAAAGGTACTTAGTGAATCTAATAAGGCACAGATTGATGCGTTACGAGAAGTGAATCAGGAGAAATTATCGGCACTTCAAGAGGAACATACTAATCGTAAAGAAGCACTTAATGAGAGATTAAGTGATGAAATGGATGCTGTAAGAGAAGCGCACAAAGCTGAATTAGATTCATTTAAAGCTATGAATGCCGAAAAGTTAGCGATAGCGAAGGACCCTCCTGACAGTGCTGCTGTACAAGCCTTATTCTCTCAGTTAGAGGGATGGGGGAAAGCAATTGCAAAAGGTGGCGAAGAAGGTTCAAAGGCATTTTCTGAAATGGCACAATGGTTATCCCAAATCGAAGATGCTACTTTACGTGAAACGATTGGCGTTGAAATTTTCGGGACTATGTGGGAAGACCAGGGCGAGGCAATTGTTAGTGTGCTAGATGATGTGGCTAATGGACAGATTAGTGTTGCGGATGGTCAAGCAGAAATTAACAAAATGGCGGAGCAAGTCAATGCTGATCCAATGACAGAGTTGAGACAAGCTGTATCAGATGTAAAAGAAGCACTTGAACCGTTGTTAGGTGTTATTGCCGATGTAATATCGAGTATTGCTAGTTTCGCAAAAGAAAACCCAGTGTTAACGTCTACCATTGTAGCTATTGTCGGTGCTATTGGCACATTAGTAGGTGCATTTACCGCACTCAGCCCAGCAGTATACACCATAACCACCTTATTTGGTGGTGGAAAGGGTGGTGCTGGCTTTGCCTCGATTTTAGGTAAACTCATTCCTGTCATTACTAATTTAGCCTCGAAAGTATTACCAGCTTTAAGACTTGCTTTTGGTGCTTTAACAGGACCGATTGGTATCGCGGTCACAGCGTTAACCATAGCCGTTCCGTTAATTATTGAAAACTGGGATTCTATAGCAGAATTCTTCACAGATTTATGGGATTTTATTGTTGGCGTTTTTAAAAAAGCTGGTGGCGCTATAGTCGACTTCCTGAAGGAAAACTGGAAAACCATCCTTGCTGTCGTTACGGGACCAGTTGGCATATTAGTAAAAACGATTGTCGAAAACTGGGACGCAATAAAACGTAAGACAGTTGAAATTTTTACAGGTGTCTCTAACTTCTTTTCGAATATCTGGTCAAAAATTTCCGATGTTGCTAAGACTGTTGTCGACAAAATCAAAGGATTCTTTTCATTCGGTGATTTGCTTGGGAAGGTCAAAGAAAAATGGGATTCTATTTATTCAGCCATTAAGACACCAATAAACAAAGCAAAGGATGCCGTTAAAAAAGCAATAGATGCTATAAAGGGATTCTTTAAATTTGATTTTAATTGGCCAAAGCTCAAGAAGCCTAAATTTAGTATTAAGGGCTCTATCAATCCATTAGATTGGTTCGGTGAAGGGCTTCCTAAAATCGATATTCAATGGCATGCAAAAGGTGGCGTATTTAATAAGCCAACGTTGATTAATACAGGAAATAGATTGCACGGGGTAGGAGAAGCTGGTCCAGAAGCCGTTTTACCTCTTAATGAGCGAGTGTTAGGTGCAATTGGTAAAGCAATATTTGATGCAGCGGGTGGAGGACGACAAGAACCACAAATAATTCATAATAATTATGAACGCATGTTAGAAGGCGCACAATTTATTATTCGCGAAGAAGCTGATGTTAAGAAAATTACACGTCAAATTTATGAGCAGCAGCAACGTGATCGAAAGGGGAAATAGAATGTGTGACATCACATTTAAAGGAATACATTGTTCACAATTGGGGCTTGAGGTTATGGACACCGAAAGGCCCCTTTTTGGTGAATTTAGTGATTCGTTTATTAAATTACCGAAGGTTAGCGGCAGTGTAGTAGTGGCTGATGATAGTGAAAGTGATATTGAAATTCGCATACAATTCCTACTTACACCGTTGCCAGGTCAAACCTATTATGATGCTTGTCGGGCTTTACGTGGTTATTTTAAATCATCACAGAAAGAGCGATTAATTTTTGATGAAGATTCAAAGTGGGCATATATGGCCAAGTTTATTTCTAGTGAAGATTTTGAGCGTATCGTGGATGACGGGTTATTTTGGGCAACGTTCCGTTGTTCACCTGATATGGTGGCTGTATGAGTTACGATATTAAAGTTTTAAATCATAGCAATCTATCGCTTATCGGTACGCTTGAAAATGTTATTAATGCAGAGATTTATGAAGTCATCAATGACCAATACACTGCTGACATACAGATGGCTGAAAATATATTCCCCTCTTTTTTACACTACCCTAATTTAGTGGAAATGGATGGGGATTATTTTATTATTGCGGGTGTAGACAAGCAGCGTGATCGAAGTAAAGCAATTAAGCTGATGCTTGAGCATGTAAGTTATGTGTTAAATAATCCATCGGAAGCGCCATTTGTAGCAGAAGATGAAGAAGAATTTTATGAGGGTTCACCACGGAGTATCATTTCACAATGCTGGGGCATGAACCGATTTCAGATTATTGATTTAGCAGGCGGTTATTATTACTATAGGCCAAGCGCTAAAGGTGGTAGGAGTCGCATTAATGAATTTGCACGCCAAAATGGGTTAGAAGTTGAATATAACAAGTTTGTCATTACGATTCATAACAGACGTGGTGCCAATAAAAACCTTAAGTTAGAGGTAGGGAAAAACATTCAATCGATTACGCAAAAAATTGATTTGGATGAAAATTTTTCGTTTGAATATGCACATGAAGTAGACATTATCGATTTTAGTAAAATGTCTGGCTCTCAACAGCAAGAAATTGCTTCAGCTGAGTTAGGGGATACCGTTCGCATGGTTGATACAGATTTAGCCATTGATGCAACGGAACGTATCGTAGGTAAACGCTATAATCCTTTATTTAAAGAAGTACCGAAGTTGGATGTAGGGCAAGTTATACGTGATATTGTGAATGTCATGAATGAAGATAAGGGATATGAAGAGAAAGAAGACCCTACCTTAAATTACTTTTTGCAGAGCTGGCAAATGGGCAAAATCAATTGTATGGCTCTTGATGGAATCGAACTTGGCGAGGAAGAAATCTTACCTGACAATATATCTACCTCTATTGATTATTATATCCAAGGTGAACTAAAAGGTATGTCTTTAAAGGTTAAGCCACAATACAGTGAGTACCACGTGTACATTAGTGAATGGTATGAGGACAATCAATATGAAGAATACAAACTTGAGAAAATAGCTGATGTCATGAGTAACTGGACATTTCCAAAACCTAAAATGCAAGCAATCAGTATTACCATAAGTGAAGTGCCTCTCGAACAACTTAATCCAGAGATTCATAAAGTAAGAGATTATGCAGTGAAATTCAATAAAGTTTATATTGCCCCGTTACGTGAATTTAAAATTGGTAAGAACAACATGTTAGGCAACAGTAGCTTATTAATTGACACAGAAGGGGAAAATCTAGAGCTTGATGATTTTTCTGTCAAGTTAAAATATCACCTGATGCAAGAGTACGGAGGTATTAAATTATCATTAAGGCCTGAATATAGTAATTATAAAATAAATATTGTGATGTTCGGCTCCGATGGTGTTCCATTTGTGTACGATTACGAAACGATAAGAGATCAGTTGCCCAATTGGAAACTACCGCGTGAAGGTGCAGAATACTTATTAATTTCTATTTCAGAAGTTCCAAATTCACAATTTGATCCAACTGTTCATAAGAATGTGATGTATGGAGTTGCTTTCGAAAAGATACCATTTGAACCTCTTTTCGAGTTACGTATTGGAGAAGTGAATTGTTTACAATTAAATGGTGTGTCAGTACCTGCTAGTCCTTCATTAAATGCTATTCAAGCAGAAATATTTTATAAAGCATTACTCGAACATAATGGATTACGCTTGAAGTTATTAAGAAAATATCGTTCTTATTACGTTAGTATACGTACTTACAACAGTAAAGGTATAAGAACTGTCAGGTCATACGAGAGTATCAAGGATTGGACTTTCCCGCGTAGAAACGTGATGTACATGGTTATTAGCATTCTTGAAAAACCACCATCAGAATTTGACTCATCAAAGCACAGGCAAGCTTGGTATGCTATTAGATTTACAGCACAAAATGATGAGATTGTTGACCCTGGTTTACTTGGACCAACGTATTATTTAGAGTCAGAAACTGTATCAGCAGATAGTGAAGGGGCTGAATTTCTTTTTACAACTTCCTATGATGAAGTAATTAGTGTGACTACGGGGATTGGCCAGGTAGAGCAAGCAGAGCCAATAGCAGCACAATGGGAATTAATGAAAGATGCAGAAGAGAAATATATAGGCGTTAAAATTAATTTGATAGGCTTGGAAAGCGGAAATGTAGATATAAGTGTACAAGCCATGTGTCAAGAGGGAACTGAAGAAGAAGGAGAGGGGGATGATGTTTAGTGGTGGAACTGGTACAAAAGATAACCCATTTTTAATTAAAACTGTACAAGACCTTATCGATGTGAGGAATAAAAATAATGAAAACCCTAAGTATTATTATAAACAAGTGGCGGATATCGATTTATCAGGTGCTGAATGGTTACCAATAGGTGGTCAAGGTAAAGCGTTTTGTGGTACTTATGATGGTGGTGGATATTCGATAAGTAATTTAACAATCACTGAAGATATTGAAGGTCCAGCTTTTATCAGCTCAGCAATAGAAGCAACACTTTTAAATATCACGATGGAAAATGCGTATATTACTAACACGTTATATAGCTGGATAGCTATTTTAGTATCACAAACAAACGATTGTACAATTACCAATTGCCATGTAACAGGTAAAATTGAATGCACAAATGTACGCAGTAATACAGGTGGTCTAGTAAGTTCAGCTGGTACAGGGACCATAATAAATAAATGCTCTGCTAATGTAGATATAACAGCAGGACATGCTGGGGGATTTGTCTGCTATTCCAATGCTGTTATAAAAGATTGTTATGTTACAGGAAAAATTAGTGGCGTACAAGATGAAAATAAGCCAGATGATATGTATATATTGGCTGGTACATTTGCTTACGTTCTATATAGTGGTAATGTTGAGAATTGTTATACAAGTGTAGAGATTTATAACTATTCGTCACGCAGTAAGAACCAGTTGTATGTTTTTTCCGAAAATTACGGTGCTGAAATAATTTCCTGTTATTGTGATGTATCGTTAGGTGTTACTATGCGGGGGTGGACTAGCGATTTAAATTATGTTGAAGGAATGTTTATAAGAGGTACGGATAATAAATTATATGTAAATTACAAATACCAATCCGATAAAGATCGTGATTATTGGGAGCCTGAATGGAATGGTACAGGTCCTCCTTCATGGTGGCCAAAACCTTATTATAGGGCACAACCTATAACAGGTGAAGTATGGTCAAATTTCTGGAAGCAAGTAACAGAAACTCACACCGAAGCACATACAACTACAGAAATGCAAACACAATCAACATTCGAAGGATGGGATTTTGATACGGTATGGACAATAGACGAAGGTAGAGACTATCCTCGATTTAAATTAAAGATTACACAAATAAAATGCAAACGGATGCCATTAACAAACTACAGAAGGTGATAATGTGACAAAATTTAATCAAGTAAAGTTAATCCGTGATGCATCTGGAAGCCCTATACCTAGTCAGTATTGGGATGATGTAAAGCAAACTTTTATAATACCAGGTGGTGAAGGTGTTGATTTTACAAAAAAGAAGCTGATTCGTGATGCAGTTGGCGCAGTCATACCGCAATATTGGGATGGTGACAAGGGTGGATTTGCAGCTATTACATCGGGAAATCTACAGTCTAAAGAAACCATTAACCAGGGAAGATTAATGACAGACTTCTCAAGATGGCTATTGTGGTATGGAGTAGTTTCACAAGATACAGAACATGTTAAAGTCGGACAGTCATCTGTCAAAGTAACTACAAATGATGCCAATACTACATCAGCGAGTAGACTAAGATCAGTACAATTTAACTTATCAAAAACCAAAACAATGATGATACGATTCTACGTAGAAGATGTGAACAAGCTTTCTAATATTGAATTGAGATTATCTTCAGTTGATAATATGGCCAGCTATCTTTCTTGGAAAACGACAAAATGGAAAGTGATTAGTGGATGGAATGAGGTCATGATACCTCTTTCTAAATTGAATGTTGTTGGAAATGAAAGTCTTAATAATACTATTACAACATTACAAATTAGTGTTACTGGCGATCATACATTTGTCGTATTTGATGGAATCTACATCAACAGAAAATCAAAAGGAAATGTATTGCTTCACTTTGATGATGGTTTTATTTCTCAATATACGAACGCTTTTCCCCTTATGTTGGCTAGAGGATTCGTTGGATCAGTCGGTGTCATTAGTGGTTCAGTAGGTACAACGGGATATATGAATTTAGCACAATTAAAAGAGTTATATAATTATGGGTGGGATTTGTTTAATCACACTGTTACACATCAAGATTTATCAACATTGTCAATAAATCGTATTCAGGCAGAATTGGACGTTTGTAGGGAATGGTTAATATCCAATGGATTTTCCAGAACTGCTGATTTTGTAGCGTATCCTTATGGCGGTTATAATAATGACGTTTTAGAGGTCATGAAAAACTATAAATTAGGAAGGTCAATAAGAGAAGAATATGAAATTCTTCCACCAATTCAACCACATCTGCTTAAAACGGTCATTCTATATAACAATGTAGAAGAAAACACATTTATAACTGCGATTGATTATGTAATAGAAACAGGGGCAACGGTGATTTTCCTACTTCATAAAGTAGAAGATGTAAATACAGAGGAGATGAATTATCCAACAGAAAAGTTTAAAAACATGCTTGATTATCTATATTCAAAGCAAGAAGAACTAAATGTACTGTCATGGAGTGAGTATGCAAATATGTTTTAAGAGAAACGCGAGCGAAGCTTAGCGTTATTTTTATTGGTGAAAAATAGGTAAGCCATTATAGCGCATTTGAAAGGTAGTTAAAAACTCTTAATCTGTTTATGATAGGTAAAAAAAGATTAGGAGGGTTAATAATGCAATTTTTAGTTAGATTTACTAAGTTTGTTTTTTACGTATGTTTAGCTATAATTTTAGCTTGTAATATATATGGTGTTGAAACTGTCTTAAGCTTTATACCGAATATAAAAATTACAAAAAATAATGGAGATTTGCAACTTGTATTGGATAAAAAAATATTACTGTTTACTTTTACGCTAGCTATATTAGAAGCTATAGATAATTTCCTCGCGATAAGAAGAAAATAAAAAAAGAATTAAAACATGCCTTCCACAGAATGGAGGGCTTTTATTATGCAAAAATAAGGAGTGACATTATGGGAGGAATGGATTTGGATTATTTAGAAGTAGCGCATTTATATTTATTTGGTGGAGTGAAATTTTTACACCTATTGCTTTTGTTAATGGGAATAGACATTATTACTGGTATTTTTAAAGCCATTAAAAACGGTAACCTGTGGAGCCGTAAATCGTTATTCGGGTATGCTCGTAAGTTATTGATTCTAATCGTTATCATTACAGCAAACATAATCGATCAAGTACTGTCGTTAAATGGGACACTCACATTTGCGACGGTACTTTTTTATATAGCAAACGAGGCTTTGTCAATTGTAGAAAACATGGCGCAACTTGACGTATTGGTGCCTCAACAGTTAGCTGAAAAATTAAAAGTCATTGAGAATCAATCAGAAAAGAAATTTACGAATGAAGTTCTCAATGAATTAGCTGGGAAAGACGTTGACAAAGAGTTGAAGTCGAAAGAGGAGGCGAATAAATAATGACAAGCGTAACAACTACATGTCGAGATCTTGCAGAACTTTTACCATCTGCACAAACAGCATGCCGATTATTGTTCCAAGAATGCTTTAAAGCAGGTATTAAGAACATCTTCATTACTGAAACATATCGCTCCCAGGAACGCCAAAATTACCTATATGCACAAGGGCGAACACGATCAGGACAAATTGTTACATGGACTTTAAACAGTAATCACAAGTCACGTCTAGCGTGGGATATCGCAGTTGGTCCTCCACAAACGTTATATGATGTGACAACGCTCAATCGAATTGGTGCTATCGCACGTAAGCTAGGTATTACATGGGGCGGTGATTGGATAGGGAACATTGACCGGCCTCACTTTGAAGTTAAGTCAAGTTGGGGTATTCCTAAAGGTTACAAGCTTGAAGGACAAGTAATCGTACCAAGCAACAGCAAAATGAAAGTTCAATTAATTGTGGAAGACAAAAAGGAGGAAATTAAAATGACAAATTGGAATCCAGGTTCACCAACTCTGAAAACAGAGGCTGAAAATTATATCGCACGGGCTGTAAAGGATGGTATTATTCAAGCTTCACATTTGAAGGATTTACAAAGTGGAGCAATGACCACTGATCGTTTAGTAGGATTATATATTACCATCCAACAAAGACGAAAACGATAATTAATAATTAAAAGGTATAGGTAAAGACCTAGCATTCACATGTGAATGTGAGCTTAGTCTTTACCAATTGTTAGTTAAGAAGGGTTCCTTTTAAAAATAAATCCCTTACATTAAACGATCTATAGTTTATTCACTGATACTATTTCACCTTTTCTACTTTTATGTCTCATGACACCTAGATATGTACCTACGATTTCCTTTTCTCCGCTTAATTTTAATCTATATATAAATTTATTTTCATCAATAATTTCTATTTCTTTTTCTGCTATATCACTAAAACTAAAGGTCTTTGTAAAACCAAATCTATAGCCTTCAGATAGAAAAAGTTCAGCATTTGATGAAGATTTGAATTGAATTTCATAATATCTTAAAACTTCAGTTTCACTTACTTGTTTTTCTTTAAGCATTTTAAAATCAAATTTCGAAATTATTTTTTCATCTAAATCAAGAATAAGTTGAGAAATTTCGTTCAAAGAGTTTAGAAAATATTCTTCGTCTATACATAACTTTTTATTTAAATATTTATTACCCATCTGATATTTTTTTAAATAAACACTATCAATTTTACCGCCAGCATGTACTAATAAATGCCTATTATCAAATAATTTTTCTAACGTGATTAAATTTATAATCTTAGAATCAAAATTAACCTTTAAAGTATTTTCGATAAATTTGTAAATACTCGATATACCACCTAAAACAACTTTTCGGATTTTTTCTTCTACAATTTCCTCTTTTATTTTTTCTAAATCATCTAATGTAAATTCTAAAATGCTAGCAACTTTTAATTCTTTGACTCTAGGATCTTTAAAGGGATTCTTGTTCAAGATACTAATTTCTTTTAAGACATCTTGGAAATAAATTTCTATAATTGAAACTATACGTATAAGAAGCGATTCTCTTAACATAAAAGGATAATTAACTGACAAGTTTTTCTCCAATTCTCTAGGAGACCTTGAAATAATTTTATCCTTATACCATAATTCATCCCCTAATTTTACGTTTCCTTCCTCTAAATCTATTTTTACTTTTTTTGAATTTTCTTCATAAGAATATATTGTTAATAAATATAATCTTTCTAAACGTCTTAGCTCACTTCGAAAGTGTTTATAAGAAACTGTATTCATTTTTTTACTCCTTAATAATTTTATTTCGCCGTAACGGTATTATTAATAATTTTACTTACTAAACCCTACAGTTTGATCTAGAACGTATTTTCTCGTAACTCTAATTATTCGACACTTTTCATTATAACTATTTTATTAAGTGATTGTTGGAAAGTATATAATAAAAAAAGCACTCATTTGAGTGACTTATTTTGGTTCTGCTTTTAAGATAAGCGTATTATTTTCAATGTCTCCCTTAAATACATAAGAAACATCATTAAGATTATAAGTTCCTGAATGATCTAGCATTTTACTATCCCCTGTGATACCTAGCTTCTCAAATACTGTAAACTGTTGAATTGTTCCAAGGCTGCCATCAACACTCTTAATTAATGCTAGGTAAGCAATTTTTAATTCTTTGTTGTAGACTAATAATGCATCAGATGACGCTGTACCATACACAGAAGTTACTTTATTATCATCGTTTACTTTTACAACGATTGTAATACCTTTCGCTAGCTCGATTTGATAGTTATCGTCAACTAATGTTTTGGATTTCATCTCAATAAAAGAATTACCTTTATTTTTATCAATTATGCTTTTCAAAGTAGACTCGTATTCATCAACAGTGAAGTTAAAACTTTTTTCATCTTTTCCACATGCTACGAGTAATAGTGCTAAAAGTGTTATTAAGTATATTATTTTTTTCATTCTACAAAACCTCCTTGTAATTACCATTTTAGGGAATTGTACCTTCGGTGTACATACAAAAAAACAGACAACTGTAATAAGTTATCTGTTAAACAGTACCTGCCCATAGATTCATTTAGATTTAATAAATGTTCCCCACAAAGTTCCCCAAATACATTCTTTTCTTTTCTTTTGTTTTCTTACATAGATATTAACGGTAATTAAAAAAACGCCAAAAACATTAGCTTTATAAAGTATTTCATAAAAATCAATTCTGTAGTTTTCCGAGCTTATTCATATGTGGTCGATATTCACAGGTTTGACGGCAATAGCTTGGTCTTTAGTTGCGATGATTATCATTCGATTTTTATTTGGTATTGGGGAAGGTGGATTCCAACCATCGAGCTCTAAAATTATTGCGACGATTTTTCCGAGGGAAGAACGAGGGCGAGCGATGTCAATTATGCTTTCCTCTGGAGGCATTGTTTCGTTAATCGTACCTTTACTCGCAGCTTATTTGTTAGGAACAATTGGCTGGCGTACGATGTTTGTTGTCATTGGTGCGATCGGAGCCATTATTGCATTTTTATATTGGAAATATATAAAACTTCCACAAGAGGAAGTAGTGGAAAGTAGTTATGGTAAAGAAAATACTTCTACGAAAGTAAACTTTAAGGAACTTTTTAAGACGCCGCTTATGTGGAATTTAATGATTGCTTATTTCTGTATTTATGCGGTGAACTGGGGATTAGTTTCTTGGATTCCAACATACCTTCAAAAAAATCGTGGACTCGATTTAATGTCGATTGGTTGGGCGCAAACAATTCCAGCTATCACTACTATTATCGGTATTTATGGAAGTGGTTATCTCATTGATAAGTTACCACGAGGAATGGACAAAATCTTAGGTTCAATTTCTTGTGGATTAATTGGTATTTTATTGTACTTCATGTTTACAGCGGAGTCGGTAACGATGTTTATTACTTATCAAACGGTCGTTACTTTATTTATTGCATTTGTTATTACATTACTACCTGCCATTGTGTTAAAGAAATTACCTTCTTCTATTACAGGTTCCGCAATGGGAGTTGCTAATACAGGCGGGCAATTAGCTGGATTTGTAACACCGATGGCAATCGGCTTTATGGTAGATGCTTTTAACGGTTCCTTCGATGCAGCATTTTGGATGTTAATTGGATTTGCAGTTATTTGTATTATTTCGCTTTTAACGTTAAATGATCAAAAAGGAAGTCTTTTGAATTCATAATAGGGGGTATAAAAAGATGAGTGTACATGAAAAAATTTCTTCATTAGTCGAGTCAAAAAGGGATGCTAGTATTCAATTAAGTGATGCTATTTGGGCAGTACCTGAACTTCACTTTCAAGAAAAGAAATCTGTTCAATATATGAAGGCAGCTTTAGAAAAAGAGGGCTTTGCAACAGAACTTGGCATTGCAGGCCTTGATACAGCACTAGTAGGAACGTATGGATCTGGAAAGCCGGTTATTGCCTTTCTCGGTGAATATGATGCACTGCCTGGTTTGAGTCAAAAAGGTGGGGCTACTCATTTCGAACCATTAGAGGACGGAGAAAGTGGCCATGGTTGTGGGCATAACTTATTAGGTACAGGAGCGTTCTCCGCGGCTGTTGCGGTGAAAGATTATTTAGAGCAAAATAATCAATCAGCGACAATTCGTTTCTACGGTTGTCCTGCAGAGGAGAATGGTTCAGGGAAAGCTTATATGGCGAAGGCTGGTATTTTTGATGATGTCGATATTGCAATATCTTGGCATCCTGGTACTTTTACGACTGTAATGACTTGCACCTCTCTTGCAAACTATGCAGTTACGTTTAAGTTTACGGGAAAAAGTGCACATGCAGCAGCAGCGCCACATTTAGGACGAAGTGCATTAGATGCAGTTGAACTTATGAATGTTGGGTAACTAAACTGTTACGATAAATTCAGACAAAACTATACAAATCTGTATAGAAGCATAAATTTATAACAGAATACCCTTCGTATCAAGCAATTGGTGCGAACTCCACGTTAATTGCTTTTAACTCCTAAAGCCTTGTGACCAACGCGGAGCTGGAAACGGCAGACGTAACGGTGTGAAAGCAGAAAAAACAACAAGGATGGCATAAGCTGAAAAAAAATCACTCAGTGTCCGTAAAAGATCATCGTGACAACGGAAAACGGTGGCGCTAAGTGCTTTGGCAATGGATGTTTAGCAGCGAAAGTCCTAAGTCTCTTATGAGACATGGAAGACGTTCAACGACTATCTCCTTGAGGGAGAGTAAAACCGCAAGCGAATGGCGGAAGAAAAATGTGGCTCTTATTAGAAGATAAGATGAAGATATAGTCTGCGCTTATGTGAAAGCATAAGAGGTCTACTCGTGAGAGAAAGACTGCATGAAGGGTTGCGCCTTCGTGTGAACAAGAAAAATATATACAACTATAAAAATGTTAACAACCTCTCTAAACAGGGTAATGTGATTTTATCATAGTGAAAGAGAGGTGGTACACATGGAGTTAATGTCCATTGAGAAATTTGCTAAACAAAAGTTGGTAATTGGTTATTGTCGAGTCAGTACACCATGTCAAGATGAAAAACAATGATCTGGATAAAGATTTGAATGCAAGCATTAATTTAGCAAATTATTCAATCTAAGGAGTTTAACTAAAAACTAAACCTTAGATGTGTACGCTACGATACTGCGGAATTTAAGCCTTTGGAGAGTCATACCAAATGGCAGTAGCTTTTTTGCGAAACCAGACTCGGAGAATAAGGAAGACACAAAACGAAATTCGAAAGATATAAGTTGTGTCACAGTAGAGCTGTTTACATTTTTTAGAAATGTATATGTTTTTCGTATCGGGTGAACTATTTACGCGAACATATCATTCCAGAAGCGCGTGTGCATTATGCGGTTACAAACACAGGGGGATCATCTCCAAATGTCGTTCAACCGTATGCAGAGGTGACATACTTAATTAGAGCACCTAAAAAGCATCAAGTACAAGAGATTTATCAACGTGTTGAAAATATTGCTAAAGGTGCAACATTGATGACTGAAACATCGTTAGAAATCGCCTTTGAGGGAGCAGCGTCCAATCTTATTCCAAATAAAACACTTTATGGTGCGATGCAAAAACAAATAATTGATTTAGGAATGCCTACTTATACAGGAGAAGATGAACAGCATGCCCAAGCTATTTTTAATACATTTACGCCTGAAATTCAGGCATCAGCATTAGTAGGTCTAAAAAAAGATGATGCTATGCAGTTACAAGGTAAAGTTATTGCTGACCACATCCCAAGTGTCCTACCTGAATTTATATTAGGTGGATCAACGGACGTTGGAGATGTAAGCTGGAATGTCCCAACTGTTCAATGTACAACTGTATGTATGGCACTAGGTACACCACTTCATACTTGGCAGGTTGTATCACAGGGTGTTATGCCAATAGCACATAAGGGGATGTTGCAGGCAGCAAAAATTATGGCTTGCACTGCTGTGGATCTAATTGATAATCCAGCACTGATTGAAGAAGCTAAAAAAGAATGGAAGGAACGTCTGGATGGGGAGACTTATGTTTCACTAATTCCAGAAGGTAAAATGCCTCCAAAATTTTAAAAAAGTTATACCAAAAAGAGTCTTCGTAGGGTAAACTATGGAGACTCTGTTTTTGCCTATTATTAAGTTTTTTCTTAGTTAAGTGTACTTATTGAGTAGTTATTGGCGTAAAATGCCGTTTTTTGAAAGGAGATTAGAAAATGCCGACAGAACATAACAATCATAATAATAATCAACTTGCGGCAGAATGGGTGGAACAGTTTCGTCCTTTTGCTAAAGAGGGGCAATGTGCAAGTTATATTCCTGCTTTAGCTGAAAAAGATCCAAATCAATTGGCGATTTCGATTATCGGTACTAATAATGACGAAATGAAAGCCGGAGAGACAACTGAACTATTTACGCTGCAAAGTGTTTCAAAGGTCGTTACATTTATTTTAGCGTGTATGGAACGAGGATTACCTTATGTTTTAGAACGAGTTGATGTTGAACCTACAGGTGACACCTTCAATTCAATCATTCGTCTAGAAAGCCATCAGCCTGGGAAACCTTTTAATCCAATGATTAATGCTGGAGCCATTACAGTATCCTCTATGCTTGACGGAAATTCTCCGCAAGAAAAGGTTTCAAAAATCCTTAATTTTTTAGAGCAAATGGTTGGCAAGGAATTAAAGGTGAATGAAGAGGTTTATCAATCTGAGTGGCAAACAGCAAATCGAAATCGGTCATTAGCCTATTATTTAATGGATTCTGGCTTTTTAGACTGTCCTGTAGAGGAAGCATTGGAGGTTTATTTAAAACAATGTGCGATTGAAGTAAATGTTTCAGATTTAGCAATGATTGGTTTAGTAATTGCCAATGATGGCTATCATCCTCTAACAAAAACACAACTTTTTCCTAAGCAAGTAGCAAAATTAGCAAAGGCATTGATGGTTACTTGTGGTATGTATAATGCTTCTGGTAAATTTGCTGCATTTATCGGGTTACCCGCTAAAAGTGGTGTTTCCGGAGCGATATTGGCGGCTGTACCAAGTCATGCAGGCTTAGATTCACCTTTTCCTGCTGGGAGCGGTATTGGCATATATGGACCAGCAATTGATGACATCGGGAACAGCGTAGCTGGCGTGAATTTACTTAAGCATATCGCTACCGAATGGAATATGAATATTTTTTAATCAATAAAAGAAAGATGACTTCAGTAAATGAAGTCATCTTTTTTACTTCTTTCCGCGGCTTTCTAAACATCCGCCAAGAAAATGCCGTTAATTTGTAATAAAAAAAGCCCTGAATAGCTTCACTTTGCTTAAAGTGTCACTATCCAGGACAATATAATTTAGCGTATTACTTTCTTTTTTTCTTATAAAGAATTAGCAGCAATATAAACCAAATTGGTGTCAATAGTAATGCCGTACGAGTTGCCTCTGAAATGAACATTACTACTAATAGAAATGCAAAGAAGGCAAGTACTAAATAGTTCACGAACGGTGTGAAAGGTGCCTTGAAAATTGATGCTTCATGAAGAGCACGATTTTTACGTTTATAGATGATATGAGAGATTAATATAATACTCCATACCCAGATAAAGCAAATGGCACTAATCGTTGTCACAACACTAAAGGCGTTTTCAGGCATTAATTTACTTAGTAATGCACCTACGGATACAACAATTGCAGATACAACAAGTGCGTTACTTGGTACACTGTTTTTATTGAGCTTTGCAAATGTTGGTGAAGCTTGCTTGTTGTTTCCAAGATTAAAGAGCATGCGGCTTGTAGAAAATAAACCACTATTACCAGCCGAGGCAGCAGATGTTAGAACGACAAAATTAATAATCCCTGCAGCAATTGGAATACCAGCTAGTGTAAATACTTGTACAAATGGACTACTAGAGGCAGACATTTCATGCCAAGGATTAATGCATAAAATAACAAATAGCGCCCCTACGTAGAATAATAAAATGCGTAATGGAATTTTGTTAATGGCAGAAGGAATATTCTTTTTAGGATCGGCCGTTTCAGCAGCGGAAACACCTACTAGCTCGACACCAACAAAAGCGAAAACAACCATTTGGAATGCCATTAGGAACCCGTGTATACCATTCGGGAATAACCCGCCATATGCCCAAAGATTTTCAACGGAAACTGTGCCAGCACCTGTTTGAAAGCCTGTAAATATCATGAATAGTCCAATCACAATCAGTGCAACAATTGTAATGACTTTTATAAGTGCAAACCAAAATTCTAGTTCGCCAAATAGTTTTACAGTTAATAGATTCAACATTAGCAACAGGACTAAACAGCCAATTGCAGGCACCCATTGTGGAATGTCAAACCAATATTGTACATAAACGCCGACAGCAATAATATCTGCCATAGCGGTCATAATCCAGCAGAACCAGTATGTCCAACCGGTAATGTAACCTGCCCAAGGTCCTATGTATTCGGATGCAAAATCAGTAAATGATGTATAGCCAGCATTCGATAATAACAGTTCACCTAACGCCCGCATGACGAAAAATAAGGCAGTTCCGACAATTAGATAGGCGAAGATGATGGAAGGTCCTGCTAAAGCAATGGCTTTACCGGAGCCTAAAAATAAACCAGTACCGATTGTTCCGCCAATCGCAATGAGCTGCACATGGCGATTTTTTAATTCGCGTTTTAATTGTTGTTGTTGTTCCACGTTGCTCCCCCTCAAAGATACGTAAAAACTATGACTGGAAATAAAAAAGAGACTAGTAGTGACACTAGTCTCGTAAACGACAGAATAACAAATACCCATAGCGAATGTTGTATGTAAAAAAGAAAACATTCGTGTGGTATAGCTTTCATGATGAAAGTTAATATTACTCCTCTGTCCTTTTGCCTGAGATAGTGAACCCTTCGGCGACGCAAAATGCGCTCTCTCCAGAACTGCTCCTGCTATAGTTTTATCCATAGCATTCATAGCTTGTATTGTATGTCTTGATGACATTATTTTAAGATATTATACATCCTATCAGTGCTACCATAAATATTCAAGGGTAAATTTCTGTCTTTTTCAGAAAAAAAGAAGATTGGAGTTCGTCTAGGTAAAAATTACACGAAAAATAGTATTTTTAGACATACGTTAAAATAGGGATAATATTTAATGTTTGGTATAAAGGTTAAAAAAGGCGAGGGACGAGTGAGGGAAGCAGCTAGAACTTTGATAAAGGAAGTTGAATGTGATGTGAGCAGTATATTGCCGCACGCGCTACTTTTTTCTGTTCAATAAGTTGTCAGACGTTAAACAATAAATATAATATAGTAGAAACTCAGAATTTTTTGCAAAAAGTAAACCATCTCATAGTCATTTGAGATGGTTTCTTCCTGTTTAAAACAAAGTGAGATAGGTATATATAAATAAATTACCTTAGATTTCGCGAGTATATTTATTTATAGTAGTCACTTATGCCTTAACGACTTTTTGAAATTATTTTTTAGACTTTATTTTACCTGTCCAAGTACGGAAGCCGCCTTGAAGTTGGTAAATTTGGTTGTAGCCACGTTTTTTAAGAAATAGAGCAGCACGTGCGCTACGGCCTGTATTTTGACAGTATAAATATACTGGTAAATCTGGGCGAATTTCTTTGTGACGTTGACGTAGAGTTGTTGAAGGAACATTACGTGCACCAAGAATGTGACCTGCATCAAATTCTTTTTGCTCACGTACGTCGATAAGCTGCGCTTTACGATAGCCTTCAATAAATTGTTCTTGTGTTAGGTTTGTTACGGCTTTTTTTAGTCGTAGGGCATTGATACCGATATATGCAATTACGACTACTAAAATAACACCGATTGTGATAAGTATGTTTAACAAAATTTCTTACCCCTTTCTATCTTCTTTATTATTATAAAAGATGCGCTAGCGATAGTCCAATGAGTTTGATAAAATTAATTAGATTGTGGCTAGAATTAATCTATCTATATGTATGGATGTTATTAGTGAAATGTCACAGAATCATGCTACTCCATTTTTAGATTTGGGTGGATGATACTTCAATAAAGAATAGAACTAAACGCAGAGTGTCAAAATTTTGAGAAACATTAATTTTTGGCTCATCACCATGAGTAGGATGGCATTTGCTAAAACGTATGCGATATATAGGTTGATTGGAGTGAAGGCAGGGCGACTCCTCGGGGATTAGCGATAGGGGAACGAAGGCTAAGAGCATCACATCCTGTGATAACGCCTTCGTGACCAACATCCTGTTGGCCCAAGCGGCTCATCGGTCGTCCCCAGAGAAAGAGCCCGGCCGGAACGGAAATCAACCACTCGCTATAGGGATGAGCCTTATTTTGTACACATTCGCAAAAGGTAAAGCCTCCGGCGGATGTCACGGAATCGAAAAGGATTTCTTTGTGCAAGCACAAAGCCGATTCCCGACGCATTTATGCCGAGGCATAAATGATTAATTGTAGGAGATGAAAATATGACAACTTGGTATTTTCTAAATTCAGGGAAATGTAGCCCATCTTTTAATATGGCATTAGACGAAGCATTACTTGATTGGCATAGTGAAGGTTTAATTCCACCGGTTATTCGTTTTTATGAGTGGGAGCCAGCAACTCTTTCGATTGGCTATTTTCAACAAGCGAAAAGAGATATCAATTTAGAGGCGGTGCGAGAACAAGGGCTAGGCTTTGTTCGTCGTCCAACAGGTGGTAGAGCCGTTTTACATGAACATGAATTGACATATAGTGTCATTGTTTCAGAAAGCTATCCAGATATGCCTGAATCAGTGACAGAGGCATATAGAGTGTTAAGTGAAGGGATATTGCAAGGGTTTCATAATCTAGGTATGGATGCTTATTTTAGTGTTCCTAATACTGAAGAACAAAGAGCGGACTTAAAGAAACCTAAAAGTGCAGTTTGCTTTGATGCGCCAAGCTGGTATGAGCTTGTAGTAGAAGGTAAAAAAGTGGCAGGTAGTGCACAAACTCGTCAAAAAGGTGTTATTTTACAGCACGGAGCTATTTTACTTGATTTAGATCAAGAAAAATTATTATCTGTCTTCAATTTTTCAAGTGAAGAGGCGAAGGCACGTATGCGTAGAAAGATGCCTGAAAAAGCGGTTGCTATCAATAACCTTGTTAAAGAACCTGTGACTATTGCACAATGTGTGACAGCTTTTAGAGATGGTTTTGCAAAATCGTTGCAAATTGATTTAAAACCATTTACACTTTCTGAGGAGCAATTAGAATATGTACATGCACTAGAAGAAAAAAAATATGCATGTGATGATTGGAACTTCAAAAAATAAAAAATGGTATAAGAAAAATATTTTTTTAGCGTTCAACCCTTGTAGTAACAAGCAGTTCGCATTCTGTTCGAAATTGCAAGAGTTGAATTAAAAAACTATATATAGTATCTTTTTTTAAGAAACATACACAATATGTAGTGTTTAACGACACATGATATTGTGTATTTATATTTGTAAAGCAGAAAATAAGGGAGGCAAAACGATGGTACTCACAAATCATCAACCCGAAGTAAACAAATTTGAACAGTTAAACAAAGATATTGAACAATTTCCACAGGTTCATCCCGTAACACCTGATATGCACATTACGCATAAAGGTGTATCAAGACTTGTAATGATCGATCGCTACTCGTTTAAAGATACGGAAAAGAAAACGTTAAAAGCCGGTGATTTCGTCGTATTAACAGTGAAGGCAGATCCAAAATTCCCTGCACGTGGTTTAGGGACAATCCAAAAGCTTGATATGTCTACAAAAACAGCAGAAATTTTGATTGAGGAAGATTACCGTAGTGCTATAGATGATCCGAAAGAGCAAGAAACGGGTGTGATTACGCGTTCAATTGACGTGCTAGAAAAGCCTCTTGAAATATTTTATGAACAAATCGCAAAACGAAATGCAACAGGGCTTGCTGCTGTTGAAAAAACACAAGAGAAACGCCAAGAATGGTTTGAGAAGTTTTATGAGCAACTAGTTTCATTAAAATTCATTCCAGCTGGACGAGTTATTTATGGAGCTGGATCTGAAACGGATGTAACTTTCTTCAACTGTTACGTAATGCCATTTGTAGCAGATTCACGTGAAGGAATAAGTGATCACCGTAAGCAAGTGATGGAAATTATGAGCCGCGGTGGTGGTGTAGGGACAAATGGTTCAACATTGCGTCCACGTAACACTTTAGCTCGTGGTGTAAATGGTAAATCATCTGGCTCTGTATCATGGTTAGATGATATTGCGAAACTGACTCATCTTGTCGAACAAGGTGGTTCCCGTCGTTAAGACTCGGCGACGTAATCTCGTGAATTGCTGGAACACCCTGAGAGCTTTTCTTGCTACAACGTAAACTGTGAAGTTAGGCGTGAATGCTTGAAAAAAGAAAAGATTGGGCAATCAGCAGCGAAGCGTCTATGGAAACGTAGATGAACGTTCAACGACTATTGAAACTTTCTAAGCTTGGCAAAGTATGAAAGAAGTAAATCATATTAGGCGGTGACGCTCTTATGAGGCACGAGACAAAGAACAGTATTCTTTGATGATATAGTCTGATCTTATGTGAAAGCATAAGAGTATGGCAGAAATGACCATACCAGAAAAATTAAATTCATTATTTTTCTGTAACAAAAAATGGGAGCACAAATGATTATGCTGGCAGATTGGCATCCTGATATCGTGGAATTTATTATTTCGAAAATGCAAAATCCACGTATTCTACGATACCTAATCGAAAATACAACGGATAAAACAATTATTCGTCTAGCAAAAGAAAAATTAAACTTTAAACCTCTTTCAACTCAAGAGGAAGCTATGTACCAAGGTATTGTTAACTATAAAGGTATCGAAGGCTTAGGTGGTTTTGATACAGCTATTATTCGCGAAGCGGAAAACAAACTACGCGATGGCGGTACTTATACTGTTCACAATCCAGAGTTTTTAACTGGTGCAAATATTTCTGTAACATTAACAAAAGAATTTATGGAAGCAGTTGAAAATGACGCTGAATTCGAGCTTCGTTTCCCAGCTGTTGAAGAATATACAAAAGAAGAAATGGCTATTTACAACAGTGAGTGGCATAAAGTTGGAGACGTGCGCGAATGGGAGAAAATGGGCTATAAAGTACGCACATACCGTACGATTAAAGCACAGGAATTATGGAATTTAATCAACGTTTGTGCAACGTACTCTGCAGAGCCAGGTATTTTCTTCATCGACAACGCCAATGACATGACTAACGCAAAAGCTTATGGTCAAAGCGTTGTAGCGACTAATCCGTGTGGTGGACTTCGCCTCACGTTAAAAATTGCGGGATAAAGCGGGAAGGCTGAGATGCTAATCCGAACCGAAGGCTAAAGGTAAAACTTCAGTCAGGGGCAACGCATACCCGGTGATCCTACTTAGTAGACTATAACCCGGGCACGAGACCGCAACATTACACATAACAATAGACTGGCCTAATTAGAGAAAGGCTGTAATCAAATGAACAGAGGTTATGCAGGTTTTTATAAATCATACTATTTAAGAAGTTCATATGAGTATGCATATGCCAAATTTCTAGATTATCATTCAATTTCTTGGGGCTATGAAGACAAAGTATTTAATATTGGATTCAAATTTTATAAACCTGATTTTTTCTTCTATAATGATAACGGTGATATTATAAAGATTGTTGAAATTAAGTCTCGCGATATTACGGCGAAAGAAAAAGCTCTAGAAGCTTTAAAGGTTATTGAGACAACTTATGATATTAATTGCGAATTAATTTCTTATGAAGAATTGCTCGAAATGTATAAACTTGTACCATTTTCGTTAACTTCAACGATAACAGAATGGATAGAATCAAAAAATACAACAATAAACAAAGCTAATTATGGTAAGTTCAATGCTCATTTCAATCAACAACATAATGAGCATACTAAAAAAATAATTGGACAGCATACAAAGCGATTGTGGGAATCTAATAGTCCGGCGAAAGCAAGAATGATTGAAGGTTTAAGAAAATCTGGCTTGGCTCAAAAGGGTAAGCAAAAGAAACCTAGGGAACAAAGAATCTGTAAAAGTTGTGGGAGCAAGTTTGAAGTTATTGTTTCTTCATCCAAATGGTTTTGTACTCAATCATGCGCTGGAAGTTCAAATATTCAAGTTGCCACACAAACTTATGTTGAAAAGCGAGCAAAAATTCATCAAGAAATTAAACAGACAGTAATTAAATGGGCAATCGACAATCAAGAAATTATAACTGCAACCCCCTTTAATCAAATAAAATCAACTCTCCAACCATTAATCGAAAGCATTTATCAAGAATTTGGAGTTAAAGATTTTAGAGTAATTTCGAAATCAATCTTTGGGGGAGATAGAGGAAGAAAAGAACTACTTAGGTTTATGAAAAAAGTGTGTAATGAAAATGTATGCTGAACTTACAGGAATTGAACTGTAAGAACTAGAGGATAAAAAGCCTTTAGGATAACAATAATTGGAACAACCACTCGCACCATATTCTGTGTGTAACTTAGCAGCTGTGAACTTAGCGCAGTTTGCGAATAAAGAAGATCAAACGATTGATTTCGAAGCACTTCGTGAAACAGTTCGTGTTGGTGTTCGTATGCAAGATAATGTAATTGATGCTACACCATACTTCTTAGAAGAAAACCGTGTACAAGCTCTAGGAGAGCGTCGTGTTGGCTTAGGCGTAATGGGCTTAGCGGACTTACTAATTTATTGTGAGAAAGAATATGGCTCAGAAGCAGGTAATGAGCTAGTTGATGAAATCTTTAAAACGATTGCTGAGACTGCTTATGAAGCTTCCACAGAACTTGCTAAAGAACGCGACAGCTTTCCATTCCTTGTAGGAGCAACAGAGGAAGAGACAGCACGTTTACGTAAAGCATTCACTGAAACTGGCTTTATGCAAAAAATGCCTGCGCATATTAAAGAGCAAATTTTAGCAACAGGTATTCGCAACTCACATTTACTAACAGTAGCTCCAACTGGTTCGACTGGTACAATGGTTGGCGTGGCAACAGGTCTTGAGCCATACTTCTCATTCACCTATTACCGTTCTGGTCGCCTAGGTAAATTCATCGAGGTAAAAGCAGAAATCGTACATGAATATTTAGAACGTCATCCGGAAGTAGATGAGAATAACCTTCCTGATTGGTTCGTTACGGCGATGGAGTTAAAACCAGAGGCACATGCTGATGTACAATGTATCATCCAAAAATGGATTGATTCATCTATTTCAAAAACTGTAAACGCACCAAAAGGTTATACAGTACAACAGGTTGAAAAAGTATACGAGCGTTTATATAATGGTGGCGCTAAAGGTGGTACGGTCTATGTAGATGGTAGCCGTGATTCACAAGTACTGACACTAAAGGCTGAAGAAAATGATATGGATCAACTGTCATTTGAGGAAGATTTAGTAGAAGTACCAACGAAGCGTCCAGTTGTATTAGTAGATACGATTCAAGCATTAGAATCGACAACAGTTATTGGTTCGGATGTAGGGAATACTTGTCCTGTATGCCGTAAAGGAACTGTAGAAGAAATCGGTGGCTGTAATACATGTACAAACTGTGCAGCACAGTTAAAATGTGGCCTATAAACCGTTTATAAAAAAGATGCGGTGTTTAAAATAAACTCGCGAAGCTTTGCCCCTTTGGATATGATTATCTAAAGGGGCGTTTTTGTGTCGAGTTGGTTTAAAGGTTCTATAATATTTTTTGGGGTATTCGCACAATTCCACGCATAAAAAAAGCACAGATTCACCGATTTATATATACTTGAATTGTCGAGAAACA